>JAYUED010000040.1:0-56211 GCA_043739385.1 Betaproteobacteria bacterium
AAAATTAAAACTGGAGTGATGAAGAATCTAAATCTTGATTTATTCAAATTAGGTTCAAATAAAATATAATTTTCAGATGAAAAAAATATTGAAAGTAAAGCGCCTAGTAAAATTGCATCAGTTCTAATAAAGGAGGAGATTCCGTGCCAATGTTGACGTGTCAAAAATATTTGAGCTAGAACTAATAGTATTAGTGCACTATTAAAGTGTTTTTTGAATAGTAAAAATACCAGCGGTAGCAAAATATAGAATTGTTCTTCTAGTGATAGAGACCAATAAGTTGGAAAAATTCCACAAAAACCGCCTCCTATCGTGCAGCTGTAATAGTGAAAATTAACAACATGCAGTAGTGCTGACGCAATGTCTGCAAAGTTGGCAGAATTAAGAGTGGCAGCTTTTACAGTTATTAAAAATGGACCAATCATGAATGGAATTATTAGCCACAACCAAGCTGAGGGTGTTATTCTGTAAAGTCGGCGAATCCAAAATGCAATGGCTTCTCGCCAAAATAATATTCCATCTGATTTTTTAAGTCGTGGAATTAAACTTTTTCCAATAACGAATCCAGATATGCAAAAAAATAAATCTACACCAATCCATAGGCCTTTCCCTACACTGTTCCAATAATCTTCATTCCAAAAGAAAAGTCCATGTAGATGCGATATAAAAACAAAAATTATTGCAATTGCACGCAATGCTTGTATTTCTTGGTTCATTTGTATCTTGCTTGAATAATCGACATATTGTAGTAAAGGCAGGGTCAGAGCAACGCTATTTTTTGTGCAATTTTTGGAGTATTGCTCACGTTCAGTTCTTGGCCGTGATCGCGAGGCATGGGGTACGGTTGACTTTTGCAGCCCCTGTAGTCCTTAATCGCTGTACCTATGGGAGTTTCAATGGGTTGCTGCGTCAGTAGTAACCTAACGGTACAGGCCTGAGTGTCTATTTACAGTTTGAGCTCTATGCCATGGCTGGCTGCGCTCAAATTCACTTTAGCGACTTATCTGTTGTACTTTTGACTTATGACCACTGTAACGTTTGTCTATCTGTCAGCCTTCGCCGCTTCCCACACCGCCTGCGCTAGCGCCGCCACTCCAATCCGAATCTGCGCCACGCTGGGTGTCACAAACGACAGTCTTAGGGTGCGCGGATCGGCATGGTCGGCATAGAACGCTGCACCCGGCACGAACGCCACGTTTTTTTCCACCGCTTTGGGCAGCAAGTCCACTGCGCTCATGCCTTTGGGCAAACGTGCCCACAAGAACATCCCGCCGACCGGCACGTTCCAAGTGAAATCCAACCCGGCCATTTCGACTTTCAAGGCTTCTAACATCGCGTCACGCTGGCTCTTGTACAGAGCGCGAATGGTGGGCACGTGGCGGTCGAGGAAGCCGTCCTTCATGACTTCGGACACCATACGCTGGGTAAAGATTGGGGTGTGCAAATCGGCGGCTTGCTTGGCTTGCAATAGCTTTGGGTAAAGCATTTTCGGCGCGACCACAAAGCCTAAGCGCAGGCCAGGGGCCAGCACTTTGGAGAATGAACCCATATAAAGGCAACCGTCGGGGTTGCGTGCGGTCAGCGGCAGCGGTGGCGGGGTGTCGAACCACAGGTCGCCGTAGGGGTTGTCTTCGATCAGGGGTAGGCCCATAGCGGCGGCTCGCTCAGACAAGGCGGCGCGGCGCGCTTCCGTCATGGTGCGGCCTGTAGGGTTTTGGAAGTTGGGCAACACGTACAAGAAACGTGCGCCGTCTGCTTTGCCTGGGAGATCGTCAACGATCACGCCTTCTTCGTCGCTTTCCACGCTCACCACTTCGGGCTCCATGGGTGTGAAGGCTTGCAGCGCGCCCAGGTAGGTGGGGGTTTCGACCAAAATGCGGCTGCCGGTGTCGATCAACACTTTGGCGATCAAATCTAATGCCTGCTGCGAGCCGGTGGTGATGAGCACTTGGGCTGGGTCTACGTTCCACGGCAGCATCTCGGCCACGGCTTCACGCAGCGGGCCATAGCCTTCGCTGGCCGCATATTGCAGTGCTGCTTGGCCATCTTCACGCAGCACTTTCTCGCAGGCAGCAGCGAATTCGGGGATGGGGAAGGTCTTGGGTGAAGGCAGGCCACCCGCAAAGCTGATGATGCCGGGCTTTTCGGTGACCTTCAAAATCTCGCGGATCACCGAGGGGTTCATTTTGTGGGCGCGGGCGGCCAGCGTCCAGTTCAGAGGGCTTGTCGTGTTAGTTGTTGTCATTAGTTTTCTCCACTTTCACTTTTATAACGTTTGCCTAAATTCAGCTTGACTCGATTTTGCCTTGGCCGGAGCGGGACTGGTCGCCAAGTTCTTGCCTAAAAACACCGTTGCCACTACCGCCAGCGCAAAGCCCAGTGTTACCGTGTCCAGAGGCTCTCCAAGCAATGGAATGCTGGCCAGGATCGATAAAAACGGTTGTAGCAACTGTGTCTGGCTGACCCGCAGTGCGCCGCCGAGGGCCAAGCCCCGGTACCACGCGAAGAATCCCATCCACATTGAAAATAGGCCCACATATAGCAGCCCGAGCCAGGCAGTGGTGTTGACCGGGTGGTCGGGCCACGTCAGCAGTGCACCCGGCAAGGTGAGGGGCAGAGCCAGTACGCATACCCAACAAATCACCCGCTCGGCCCCTAGCGCGGGGGTGACTTGCGCGCCGTACACATAGCCCACAGATGCGGCAAGCACCGCGCCCACCAGCAGCAAATCTGCCCACTCCAAACCAAAGCCATGACCTTGCTGGTAGGTGCGCATCAGCGAAAACATCATCACCAGCAATGCCCCAATCCCGGCGCACAGCCAGAACCCGAGTCGTGCCCGCTGGTGCAGCACCCAAGCGGCGACGGCGGCGGTAGCCAATGGCAGTAACGCGGTGATTACGGCGGCGTGGCTGGCTGTCACACTGCGCAACGCATAACCCAGCAACAGTGGGTAGCCAATGGCGTTGCCCAACAGTGCCATGCCTAAAGGTTTGCGTTGTGCCGGTGTGGGCAGCGGGGCTCGGGTCAGTATTAGCACGACCAGTGACAGCACCCCCGCCAGCGCAGCGCGGCCAAAAGTAACGAACCACGGCGAGAGTTGGGGCGCAGCGGTGGTGCCGATGGCTAGGCGCGTCATCGGCAACGTGACAGCAAAAATCGCTACACCCAGCACGCCTAACCACATGCCCAGTGTTTCTTTTTTGAGCGTCATACCGTCACCATCCAGCCAGCCGTGAGTACAAGCACTGTGGCCAGGGTGCGGTTGAACATTAACAGGCGCCGACCTTGTGTCAGCCACTGCCGTAGCAGCGCACCCAACAAGGCATAAGTGAAATTACTGGCGAAAGCGAATGTCAGCATGACCGCGCAGACGATGGCGAGGCGCTCGCCGGGGTTGGCGGCAGGTTGGCCCAGTGCGTTCACCACCCATCCGGCTGTGAGTGTCAGTGCCAGCATCCAGGCTTTGATGTTCGCGAATTGCAGCAGCACGCCTTGGCTGAAGGTGACGTTAAGACGATCGCTGTCCACCTTGTTCATTTGGGATGCACGGCTGAGCTTGAAGGCCAGCCACAGCATGTAAGCCACGCCGCAAAGCTTCACTGCCCAGCGCAGTGCGGGTACGCCTGTCACCAATGCACCCAAACCTAGGCCGCAGACCAACATAAGCAATGTCCAGCCTACAGGCACAGCTACACAAAAGCGCAATGCGCGCCGCAAGCCGTGGTTGGCAGCCAAGGCGGTCGATAGCGTGGTGTTGGGCCCTGGCGAGAAACTCATCGCGGTACAGAGCAGCAGCAGGGTAGTCAGTTCAGTAGGGGACATAGCAGTAGGGGGTACAGAGCATCCAATGTAAGCGGCAATTCAGTACATCACCAGTACAGTTCTAAAGATCAGTTGTTAAACTGTATTGATGCTGCCCACAGCACAGTACAGACCTTAACGGACAAGACCAGAGCAGACACCCTCATGTTGATAAAGACAGCCGCGCTTTCCCTGACCGAGCAACTCGCTAGCCGCTTTGCTGAACGCATCCGCACCCGCTTGCTGGCCCCTGGTGCGCGCCTGCCGTCCGTGCGCCAGTGCGCCGAGCAGCAGCAGGTCAGCCCGACGACGGTCGTCGCGGCATACGACCAACTGCTGGCGCAGGGACTGGTGGAAGCGCGCAAAAACCGGGGTTTTTTTGTGCGTGAATTTAATCAAAATCAGCCTGTAGTGCATGCTGAGAAGGTGGCTACTGCTATTAATAGTGAAGCGAATGAGCAAATGACTGGGCAAGCAATTCAGCAAGTTATTAATCAAGCGAAGCATGTTCCAGTGTTGAGCATGCAGACGCTCAACCCTTGGTCTACTGCTACAGGTTTTACAACGGTAGCTACAGTGCCTCCCAGCGTGGCCTACCCGTCCAACGCTACAGCGCTGATTCGCGGCATGTTCCACAAAATCAGCAACAAGCCCCAGCCCGGTATGGGCGTGCTCCCACCGGAATGGCTGGAAACCAGCTTCATGTCCGCCGCTGTACGTAAAGTGACCAGTACACGGTCTTTGCACGAATTTTCTTTGCAATACGGTGAGCCGCTGGGCGACGGGGGCTTGCGCCGCGCCCTGTCGCAAAAGCTGACCACTTTGAACATCCATACTCCGCCTGAGCACATCATCACCACAGTAGGCGCTACCCACGCGCTGGACATCGTCAGCCGCACACTGCTGGTGGCCGGGGACTACGTGATGGTGGAAGAGCCCGGCTGGGCTGTGGAATTTGCCCGCTTGACCGCCCTTGGAATGCGTATCTTGCCCGTGCCCCGCGGCCCTGTTGGGCCTGATCTGGAGGTGATGGCGCGCTACTGCGAAATCCACGCTCCTAAGCTCTTCGTCAGCGTTAGCGTGTACCACAACCCCACCGGCTACTCCTTAAGCCCCGGCAGTGCGCACCGTGTGCTGCAACTGGCGAACCAGCACAATTTCCGCATTGTTGAAGACGATACCTACAGCCATATCGCGCCCGAGCACGCCACCCGTCTGTGCGCGCTCGATGGTTTGCAGCGCACGATATATGTCAGTGGTTTTGCCAAAATTCTTGCGCCGAACTGGCGCGTGGGCTATCTCGCAGCGCCGGCTGATTTAGTCGAGCGCCTGCTTGACACCAAGTTGCTTGCGTCGCTCACAACCCCAGCGCTGCTGGAAAAAGCCATCGCGCTGTGCATAGAGCAAGGCCAACTGCGCCGCCACGCTGAGCGTATCCGCACCCGACTGGATGCCGCCCGCGCTCGCAGCGTAAAACTCGCGCTGGACTATGGTTGCACCTTTGCGGCAGAACCCGTGGGTTTATTCGGCTGGGTGGACGCCGGCGTAGACACCGATGCCCTGGCGCAACGCATGTTGGACGAAGGCTATTTGCTGGCACCTGGGGCGTTATTCCACGCGGGCAGGAAGCCGAGTACGTTGATGCGGATCAACTTTGCGACGACGCAGGACGCCGCATTTTGGGGGGTGTTTTCCAGGGTGCGGGGCTCAGTCTAAGTTCGCGCTAGGTTGCAATGCATCACACTGAGCCGCTGATTGCTGTTGCGCCCAAGGTGCGTAACAGCGCGCGGTTTACATCGTCCAAATCCATCTCAAACCCAGCGCATAGCTCAGGTAGGTGCGTGGCGCTGTGCGCTTCCAGCGCCTTGGCAACGAGCAGGTAAGGTGCATAAGGCCCTTCGTCGCTGGTAATGGCTTCGGTGATTCGGCTGGAGATGGGTATGCGCCCCAGGGCCTCATCTATTTTGGTGCCCAGTACCAGGTCGAGTTGCGAGAACAAACCACACAGGTAGATTTCGCGGCGCAAATCGGTCTCGCCTCCTGCATCGAGCAAATGTTCGATGAGGTGGGCACGCAGCACAATGCCCGTGCGTACTGGGTTCAGGTTATGGTCTTCGTTGGCGTTGGGCAACTGTTGCATGCACCAAGCCTTGAGTGCGGTGTAGCCCAACATCATCAGTGCTCTGCGTAGCGAATCTATACCGCCGCGCAGGCCCATGGCTGCAGAGTTGATGTGCGCCAGCAACCGGTAAGCGAGCACGGGGTCTTCGCCGATCAAGGCTTCAATGGTCTCCATGGACGCATCGTCACTGGCCGCGTTGATCACGCGCTGCAAGCAGCGGTAGCTCGGCTGCACACCACCATGGCGGTACAAGTGAAGCACTTCTTCGGTGGGCCAGGCCAGCAGTGCGGCGGCTTGACGCTGGTCCAAGCAGTGGTCTACCAAGGCCCGACTGGGGATGTTTTCGTAAATTTGGTTCGCTTGCACGGGCGAGGGTTGGGGCGTAGGTGCATGGTTCCCAGATGAGCCACTACCGTTTCCGTTTCCGTTTCCGCCACTCTGCACCTGTGCTGAGCGCAGTGCTGCCAGGGTATCTTGTGCGTCCATTGACAGCAGCTGTTGGCGAAAGCATGGCACCAAATCTGGTGCGGGTACCCAGTCGTTCGGCCCACGCCACACCATCGGTAAACCACGCAAATGGGCGATTTGTACCAGCGAAGCAATAGCCGCGTCTTCCAACCATTCGCTGGGTACTTCAATGTAGGGTGAATACGCCGGGGCGTGCTCTAACAGCGTGGAAAGTAACGCAGGCGTGGAAGGGCTGATGATCAACGTGGAGTTTTTGTGCGGCCAAAAGTTGCGCAATACCTGTAGCAGGTGGAGTGCGTCCACAATACCGCCCGGTACCGGGAAGACTGCCAGCCGGATACCGGTTAAGGCACGGTTTTCCCCCCACAAGGGTTGGTAGGCGAGGGCGAGGCTTCCGAGCAAGGTTTGATGCATATCGAGGCTGTGAAATCAAGTGTTTTGCAAAAACGGAGGAACCGTTCAGAGCGTGGCGACAAATCAGTGTAGCGATTCAACGGAGGTAGTCAAATAGCGAAAGTTTCTGGATTTGTGCGTAAGACTGCATAGCCACTTGGTAGCCTGTTTTGAGTTTTTCCAAGTCTGAAATGCCCGCCACATAGTCCAAATCTTGTGCATTGGAACGGTCTGTTTCCAACTGAGTCGATTTCGAGCTATTGCTATCGTTGATCGAATCGGCCCTGTTTAACCACACCCCTGCTTGGCCTCGTGCAGCCAGCAGCTTGTCAGCCCCTGAGTCCATACGGGTCAAAGTTTGGGCAATGGTCTGGGCCAGTGTTGAGCTGCCGCTAGCGGCGCTGGTGATGCCATTGATGGCGGTGTCCATCAGCTCGAACAGGCTGGTGCTGGCGGGGTTTCCGGCGGCAGGCGGTGGGCCTGCACTTGCGGGGACGTAGGGGGCGACAGACACCGCGTCGCCGTTCGCAGGGGTGCCATTGACCGTGACGGTGACGTTCACGACTGGCGACGTGGCTGCATCCGAAAATGCAATGGGCTGCCCCGGGACATAAGTGCCTGTTAAGAGTGGTGTTGTTGCTGGAACGGTGTTCACGCTGTAGGTCGTGATGGGCGCGTCGGTGGTACCTGTCACGGTGAAGCTGATTTGATAGGGGCTGGTCATCGCCCCGCCGTTGGGCGTGGTGCTGAATTGTCCTACATCGGTGGACAGTTGACCTGTATTGGTCGCAGGTACTGTTACGTCGTACACACCGTTGCCCTTGGGTACTTGCATCCAGGTGGCGTTGCCGTCCATAGTGAAGGGAACAGCGCTTTGTGTGGGGGAGTTTTGCCCCGCTGTGCCGTTGAAGGCGTACTTCAGCGTGGCACCGGAACCCGTGGTGGTGAAGGCGGGTGTGACGACGCCGTTCACACTCTTGGCTTCCAGACCGCTGAACAAGTACACCCCATTTGCATCTTTTGTGTTCGCCAGAGACACCATTTGCTCGCGGATAGATTTCATCTCATTAGCCATCGACGTGCGATCTGTAGCGTTGTTGCTGGCATTGCCTGCACTCACCGCCAATTCACGAAAGCGCTGCATCAAGGTGCCTGCGGTGCCCAATGTGGATTCTGCTGTGGCCAGCGAATCGCGTTGCACGTTGAGCGCACGCTGATCGGCCTTCAACTGGGTAATACGGCTCATGGCGCGCTCGGCTGAAGCTGCAGATATGGGATCGTCGCTGGCTTGTTGCACCCGCAGACCCGCCGACACAGCGTCTTGCTGCGTGTTCATAGCAGTCTGCTTGGCCGCAAGCGTAGAGATGGTGTTGTCAAAAGCGGTGGCACTGGCGAGTCGCATGGCTCAACTCCTTAAGTTTTGATCGTCGTTACAGTCATTGCGGTCATTACCGGGCTACGGTCTGCAAGAGAGTGTCAAAAATAGCCTGAGCTACTTGCAGAATTTTGGCCGATGCTTGATAAGACTGCTGGTACTGCAACAACTTGGCCGCTTCTTCGTCCAGGTTAACGCCCGACACACTGGTCGATGCAGTTTGTGCATTTGATGCAATCACCGTGGACAGTGCCGAGGCCGATTTGGCCCCCTGTACCGCTGTGCCTACCGTGGCCAGTGCCGTGGCATAGGAGTCGCCCAACGACACCCCGCCGAGCAGAGGCGTATGGATGTCGGCGCTCGCTTGGAAAGACTGCAGCGTCACTGCATCCCCGGCAGCGGGCGTACCCGCAAGCGTAAGAGACCAGCCGTTGTAGCTGATGACGCCAGCAGGTGGGCCAACGGGGGGGTAAACCTGCCCTGTCAAATTGCCAGTACCGTCGCCGCTCACGTTATAGGTGGTAGGGCTTGTGAAGGTAATGGTGACGGGGCTTGTTAAATAAGGGTTGGTCTGGGCTGCGGTGGTCGCACCTTGTTGGGGGCCTGATAATGCTGTTACCGTCAAGCCAGGGACTGCGGTTGTGCCGCTGTTTTGGGTACCAAAGGCAATTGATAAAGGCGTTGCAGCCAGTTTTTGAGGTGATGTGATGGCCGTGCTTAATTGAGCCGCAGTCGCTCCGGGTTTGATGGTGAATTTGTCACCTGCATTGGCGGTACCTGAACCCATAGAGAAGTTCAAGCCATCGACCGTGACTGGAATGGCACTGAACGCGAATTGTGTACCGTCTGACATTCGGGTAATAGTGCCTGTCGCCGCACCTGTAAAGGCCACCCCATAGTCCGAAGGTTGCAACCCATTGCCTGTTGGGTCGTTTACGGTAGCCTGTACCAGGGCGGTTGAGCTGTTGTAGGGGCTGGCCGTGCCTTTGAATGTGGGAATGGTGAACAGTACGCCAGCCGGTGCGCCATTCGCATCCAGGCCCAGCCTGTGTTGGTTGTTCAGCACATTGGCAACGCCCAGCGCCATGCGACCCACCGTATTGCGCGCGTCGTTCAAATCTTGTGCTTGAAATCGCAGAAGCCCAGACAACTCACCGCCTCCGATCTGCTGGAAATTCAATCCAATGTCTTGTCCTGATTGGCTTATGACCAAGCTTTTGAGCTTGTTGTCTGTAGTGCCGGGGATCAGCTTGAGTTTGGATGCGGTGCCGCCCAGAACAATCGGCTGCCCACCAGCAATGAACACGCCAACTGTGCCGTCTTTCGCGGTAATTGTGCTGGTTTGCACGTACTGGTTCATTGTGTTGATGAGGTTGTCGCGTTGGTCCAGCAGATCGTTGGGGGCTTGACCGCTGCTGCTCATGCTCAGAATTTGCTGGTTGACTGATGCAATCTGGGTCGCCAAGCTGTTGATTTTCGTCACGGCGGAGTCCATTTGGGCGTTCGCCTGGGTTTGCAGGTCGTCCATTTGGCTGGAGGTGGCGTTGAAGCGCGCCGTAAGGTCATTGACGCGTGCCAGTAGCGCGGTTCGGGCGGTCACGTCCTTGGGCGTACTTGCCAGATCGGTGAAGGCGCTATACACATTGCTCACAGCTGCGCCCAGGCCGGTAGTCCCAATCGGGAACAGCTTTTCCATCTGGCTTAGGTATTGGGCGCGCATGCTGTCTGACGCGCTGGTGGCCTTGGCGAGCGTGGCATTGGTGGCTAAGAAATCGCTATGGGTCCGGGCCACAGTGGTCACGTCTACGCCTCTTCCCACGTAACCATTTCCAGTGAACTGGGCTAAGCTTTCGGTCTGCACCGTCGCTTGACGCGAGTAACCAGGTGTATTGACGTTGGCAATGTTGTGCCCGGTCGTCGCCATCGCGGCTTGGTTGGCCAGCAGTGCGCTGGTACCAATGTTCATCAAGCTGAATGAGCCCATATCCGTTCCTTACCCTTGGTGCGGCATGTCAGGTCTGCACCCGCTGCAAATTCAGCGATGTGTTGATGGCACGACTCAATTTGGCGGCGTACTGCGGGTCTGTGGCATACCCGGCGCGTTGCAGGCCAGTGGCGAAGGCCTGGGCTGAGCCGGTTTGCTGGCGTGCCTGAGCGTAGCGAGGGCTTTCGTTGATTAACTTGGCATAGTCACGGAAAGACTCTTCATAAGAGCCATAGGCGCGGAACTTAGCCACAGTTTTTTTGGCTTCGCCGTTCACGTATTCAGTGGTGGTGACCTGTGCGACTTTACCTGTCCAGCCTGAGCCCGCTTTGATGCCGAACAAGTTGAAAGAGGTGGATCCGTCCGCGTTTTTAATTTCTTGGCGGCCCCAGCCAGTTTCGTGCCCAGCTTGCCCAATCATGAAGCCTGCAGGCAGACCGCTCGTTTTTTCAACCTCTTGGGCCGCTGCGGTGTGGCGCTGCACAAAGTTAGCTTGCCTTGTACTTGCGTTGCCTGTCACGGTGGGTGTGTAGTTGGGAATGTTGGAGCTATCGCCAGCAGCCGATGTCTTATCAGTCTTGGTTGTAGGGTTGGACAGCGTGGACTGGCCGTCACCGCCGCCATTTTGTTTTGAAAGCTGTTTTGCAATCAACTCTGACAAACCGCCGGGTAAGCCCGACATGCTGACGGCCATTTGCTGGTCAAGCAGATCAGTACCCAGGTCCCCGCCTGCGCTGTCCAGCATGCCGGATTTCATAGTGGCTTCGCGCATGCTTTTGATCAGCTCTCGCATGAACAGCGATTCAAACTGCTTAGCTGCTTCTTTGACTGCTGCCGGGCTGCTGTTGCCCGCGTCCAGCTTCAGCGCGTTCAGTGACCGTGCATCGGCGGCCAGTGCGTTGGACGATACTGAAGATGAGAGCGAAGACAGCGACGAGGAAGAAGCAGAGATCGCCATTTCAAATCACCTCCAGCTCCGCGTTCAAAGCGCCTGCGGCCTTGATGGCTTGCAAAATTGCCAGCATGTCTTGCGGCGTGGCACCCAATGCATTGAGCGCTCTAACCACATCGGCCAGTTGCGCTGCTGCGGGGAGTTGGATCAAGCCACCAGGCTCTTGGCGGATTTGAATATTGCTCTTCTCTGCCACCACAGTTTGTCCGCCAGTGGAGAGTGCGTTAGGTTGGCTGATGACTGGCGTCGTGCTAATACTGATCGTCAAATTACCGTGCGCAATGGCGCAGGGGTTGAGTGTGACGGCCTGGTTCAGCACGATAGAGCCGGTGCGGGCGTTGATGACCACCTTGGCTGAGGGAATTGATGCTTCCAGTGAGATTTCTTCAATTTCCGCTAAAAATGACACCCGTGCATCCGCATCGGTGGGGGCTTGCACCTGTACCGTACGGCCATCCAGCGCACGGGCTTTACCTTCGCCCATTTTGAGGTTCACTGCTGCTGCTACGCGTTTGGCAGTTTGAAAATCCGTAGCGTTCAGCCCCAGGCTGATAGTGGTGCCTTCTTGCATGGGCGACGGTACGCCGCGCTCGACCTGGGCTCCATCAGGGATACGTCCTGCGCTCAGGTGGTTAACTTGAACTTTGCTGCCTCCCGCAGAAGCCCCTGCGCCAGCAATCACCAAATTTCCCTGCGCCAGTGCATAAATCTGTCCGTCCACACCTTTGAGTGGCGTAGAAATCAAGGTGCCGCCTTTGAGCGATTTGGAATTGCCAATCGACGACACATTCACATCGACAAACTGTCCTGGCTGTGCAAATGCGGGTAGCTGAGCGGTGACCAGTACGGCGGCCACATTCTTCAATTGAGGTGCCGTAGTGCCTGGGGGCAGGGTGATACCCATCTGCGCCAAATAGTTGCTCAAGCTTTGGGAGGTGTAAGGCATCTGGGTTGTCTGGTCACCCGTGCCGTCCAGGCCCACCACAAGGCCATAACCGGTCAACTGGTTGCTGCGAACGCCCTGTACAGCGGCTATTTCTTTGATGCGTACCGCGTAAGAGACGGTAGGACACAGCAGCGCTGCGCACTGCACAGCAACCACCGCCATGCCCAACGCCTGCCTGGCTGTGCGGGGCAGCCAAATCAGGTTTTTTAGGGATACGGTGGATTTCATGGAGACGCTCTTAAGTTAGAGAGGTTAGGACGGCGAGTAAGGTTAGGAGAAGCCTAGGAGAAGCTTAGGAATAGGCTAAAAATTACCTAGTCGATAAACCTGTGGCTTAAACTTATTTTGGGACAACTTAAAACGGCATAACGTTCAAAAAGAACCGTGACAACCAGCCAATTGCTTGGGCTTCGTCTTGCTGGCCACGCCCGCGGGACTGGATACGGGCGTTGGCGACCTGTGTCGATGAGATCAGGCTACCAAGCTGGATGTCGCGCGGGTTCACCGTACCGGAGAAGCGTAATACGTCTACGTTCTGGTTCACGCCGACTTGCTTTTCGCCCACCACCACCAGGTGACCGTTGGGCAGGACTTCGACCACCGTGGCGGTGATGGCGCCTGAGAACGTGTTGCTGCTTTCGGTGCCACCTTTGCCTTCAAACGTGTTGGCCGATGTGGCCCCCACTCCCAGTTTGCCCAGCGTGCCCGCATTTATGAAGGGCAGGGCGGTAATGCCAGCGGAGGTGGCGCCGGTGCGGCCCACCGTAGAGGTAGATTTTTGCGTGGCGCTGATGTTTTCCACGATGGTGATGGTGACGGTGTCGCCCACCAAGCGGGCACGACGGTCTTCAAAGGCGGGGCGAAAGCTGGCGTTTTGGAACAGACTGCCTGTGTTTGGAGTTGCTATAGCCGCTGCACTGGGGTAAGTCTGCGTGGCTGGGCGAGCTGGCACTGCCTCGACCAAGTCCACCTTGGGGGCTTGGGGCAACATTTGGCAGGCGGTACAGGCTAGCGCCAGGAAAGAAATAGTCCAGCGCAGGAAGTTTTGGCAGTCTTTACTGTCTGTGGTTTTTCGATTCAGCATCACAGCTGCCCCAGTTTTTGCAGCATTTGATCTGAGGTCTGGATGGCTTTGGAGTTCATCTCATAGGCGCGTTGGGTCTGGATCATCGTTACCAGTTCTTGCACCACGTTCACATTGGATGTTTCCAAAAAACCCTGCTGCATCGTACCCAAGCCGTTGGTGCCCGCCACACCGGTCACGGGAGTCCCCGAAGCCACCGTTTCAGCAAAGAGGTTTTGCCCGCGTGGCTCCAATCCAGCCGGATTGATGAAGTTCGCCAAGCTCAGAATGCCCACCGTTTGGGGCGCAGTTATGCTGGGCAGGGTGACGCTGACGGTGCCGTCGGCGCCAATCGTCACACTCTGGGCGTTTTGCGGGATAGTTATGGGGCCGTTCACCACATGACCCGTGGATGTGACCATCTGTCCGGCGGCGTTCACCTGAAACTGCCCATCGCGGCTGTAGCCCAAGGTGCCATCGGGCATTTGTACCTGGAAGAAACCGTTGCCCTGTATGGCCACATCCAGCTTGTTACCCGACTGCTGCAAGCTGCCCTGTGCGAATGAGCGGCTGGTGGCGACCGTGCGCACGCCCAGGCCCACTTGCAAGCCGGTGGGCAACTGCGATTGCTCGGTGCTGTTGGAGCCAACTTGACGCAGGTTTTGGTAAATCAAGTCTTCAAACACGGCGTTGGCGCGCTTGAACCCGTTGGTCGATACGTTAGCCAGGTTGTTAGAGATTACGTCCAGCTGCATTTGCTGGGCTTCCATGCCGGTTTTGGAGATCCAGAGGGAGTTGATCATGGTAATTTCCTTTGGTTTATGCTGTCCATGTCATTTTTGCCGCTTGCGCATGACATATCTACATTGTTTGCTATTGAATAAAGAGCAATATAAAAACCGTAATTAACGGTTACCTAGCAGCTGGCTGGCCGACTTATCGTTGGCCTCTGCGCTTTGTATTAAACGCATTTGGGCTTCAAATTGCCGAGCGACCTGGATCATGCCGACCATGGTTTCCACCGGATTCACGTTAGAGCCTTCAAGTGCCCCTACCTCGACACGGCCTGTGGGGTCAGCGTTCATGGGGTCGCCACTGCTTGTGCGGAACAAGCCGTCTGCACCACGTTTGAGCGGGTCTTCAGGTGTGGGCTTAATCAGCTTGATTTTGCCCAGCGTAGTGGGCGGTTGCCCAGGCTGTTTGGCTGACACTACGCCGTCGTTACCCAGACTGAGTTCTGAGCCTGCTGGGGCGACCAAGGGGGCTCCGCCATCGGACAGCACGGGTAGGCCATTGCTGTTAACGATAGTGCCGTCAGTGGCAACATCCATTGCGCCATTGCGGGTGTAGGCTTCGGTACCGTCTAGCGCTTGCACGGCAAACCAGGCGTTCTCGCGTGCCATAGCGTCCATTGGACGGTTAGTGCGTTGCACGCTGCCAGATTTGTCCAGATAGCCTGCGGTGGCCTCAACTGCGAGCACGCGGGTGCTGGCACCATCGCCTTGCAAAGGGTCGGCGCGAAAGGTTGACATCTCTGCCCGAAAGCCGTTTGTCGAGACGTTGGCGAGGTTGTTAGAGAGCACTGCCTGACGCTGTGATGCGGCGTTGGCGCCGCTCATGGCGGTGTAGATCAGGCGGTCCATGGAGGAGTCTCTTTAAAGATTAACTAATGAATGAAGAGTGAAGAGTGAGTAAAGGACCAAAGCTATTCAAACTTAGCGCAAGTTCACCAGCGTGGACATGATCTGGTCTTGCGTTTTGATGGTTTGCGCATTGGCTTGGTAGACCCGCTGCGCTGTCATCATGTTGACCAGTTCGACAGTCAAATCGACGTTCGATTCTTCTAGCGCACCAGACTGCAGCACGCCCAAGCTACCTTCACCCGGGGTGTTGCGTACCGGATCGCCCGAGGCGTTAGTTTGCGCCCACTGGTTCCCGCCTAGCGATTGCAGGCCATTGGTGTTGCGGAAGGTGGCGAGCTCCAACTGGCCAGCCGCTTTGGTTTTTCCATTGGAGTAGCGGGCCGTCAAGATGCCATTGCTCTCGATGGTGACGCCTGTTAGCTTCCCGGGGGCGTTGCCGTCAATATCCGCTTTGGTGACGCCGAAGTTTTCACCAAACTGGGTGAAGGCCGCCAAATTAAGAGACATGGGGGAAATGATTTCTGACAGTCCTCCTGTAGTCAAGGTGACTGCGGGAATTTTGATTGCACTGACAGTTGCATTCGTCGTGTTGGCGGCAACGGCTGTCTGCACGCCAGCAGCGTAGGTGTAGGCTGTCACATCGCCTGCCCCTGCTGTGCCTACAGGACTCCCTCCGTTAACGGGAAAGGTGACGGTTGCCAAGGGCGACATGGCCGTCACAGGTTGGTAGGTGGGGTTTGGCGCTGCGGTCTTTTCGTTGATAGACTGACCGTTTGCTGTGGCATAGACGTTCCAAGTGTCCGCACCGGCCTTTTGAAAATAGTAGGTCATCGTGACCGGTTGCCCTTTGATGTCGTAGACCGTTGTCGAGGTGGCGTTGTTGTAGGTCGTCGGGTCCTGGATGTTGACCTTGGCAGCTGCAGGCGCAGGTGGCGTAGTGGGTGGCACTGTAGCGGCAACCGACGTGATGGCGACACGTGAATCTAAATTAAGCTCCATTACCGTTGCGGTAGAGGGCGCAGGGTCAACGCCCGCTGTGGGCAGCTGAACAGCCGCAGCACTGCCCGGCAAAATTTTGCCTGCAGCGTTAGCTGTATAGCCCATGAGCTTCAGGCCCTGGTTGTTGACCAGGTAGCCGTCTTTGTCCAGTTTGAACTGGCCATTACGGGTGTATTGCGTCGGATTTTTGTTGTCTGTGACCTCGAAGAACCCCCCGCCGTTAATGGCAATATCGGTAGCGTTGCCGGTGGAGCTGATGCTGCCTTGGGTGAACTGCTGGGCAATAAAACCAGGATTTACCCCAATGCCAGGGGCGTTGGTGCTGCCCCCGCTGAAGGATGTCGAGTACAGGTCGGCAAATTCTGCCCGAGATGCCTTAGCGCCTACTGTGTTGGCGTTAGCGATGTTATTACCGATCACCTCCAGATTGCGGGCTGATGCATTGAGTCCGGATAAACCTTGTTGAAAGCTCATGATGGTTTCCTTGGGTGAGGCTATGGGCGAAGAAAATAGAATGGGTGGATGAGTTCGGGGAATCGGTACAACTACGCGACTTTTGGCGTGCTACAGCACTGCCTTGACGGTGCTGTAGGCCACCGAAGGGCTGTTGGCCAAATCAATCTGCAAGCCACTGGTGCCGGTGCTTACAGAGATCACTTTGTCGCGTATCAGTGGCGTAGCCGCTACGGTTTGCGTACCGTTCACCGCTGTGACTTTGAAAGTCAAATTACCGGTGCTGGTGTATTTGCTCAGATCCGATTCAAAGTTATGGCGGCCAGCGGTCAAGGAGCCCAGATTGATGGATTTCACCACTGCACCGCTGGCATCTGAGATATCTACGGTTACGCTGGCAGCAGATTCTGCGAGTGACAATGCTCCCACGCCAGTAGTGCCATTTTTGGTCAGAGTGGAGCCATCAGCTACCACCTCATGCCCAACCAAGTTAGCGCCTTGCAGCATCTGCAAGGCAGAAAATTGGTTCACCATGCTGGTCACGGTTTGGTTCAGTTGCTGAATGCCGCTAACGGTGTTGATCTGCGCCAGCTGGGTCGTCATTTGCGCGTTATCCATTGGGTTCATTGGATCTTGGTTGTTCAGCTGGGCCACCAGCAGCTTCAAAAATCGGTCTTGCGACTGCGCCGGGTCCATGTTCGCCGCAGTGCTGTTGCTTGAGGCGGGCGTGGTGGAGGTGCTTGTGATGGGGTTGGTAACGGCGGAAACCATGGTGTGGCCTTTCAATGACTTAAGTTATTGGCCTTACTGGCCCATTTGTAGCGTTTTGAGCAGCAGTGTTTTAGCTGTATTCATCACTTCCACATTGTTTTGGTAGGAGCGTGAGGCGGAAATCATGTTCACCATCTCATCGACCGGATTCACGTTGGAATGGGTCACGTAGCCCTGTGCGTCCGAAGATGGATGGCTGGGGTCATAGGTTTTACGAAATGGATCTTGGCTTTCCCGTACCGATTCAACCCGCACACCAGCAGAACCTTCTGAACCTACAGGAATGGTTTGGAAAGTGACTTGCCGCGCCTTGTAACCCTGGCCGTTTGGCCCAGCGACGGCATCGGCATTAGCCAAGTTACTGGCGACCACATTGAGCCGCTGTGCTTGGGCGCTGATGGCGCTACCCGATACGTTAAAAATAGAAAACATGGACATATCAAACCTCACTGCCCTTGGATGGCGCTGAGTATGGTTTTGGCATACCCGTTGATAAACCGCAATGTGGCTTCGTAGCGGATCGAATTGTCAGCAAAGGCCGCTCGCTCACGGTCCAGGTCAACCGAGTTGCCATCCATACTGGGCTGGGTTGCCACGGCATAGCCTAAGGTTCCCCGGTCTAGCTCGCTGCTGGTGTCGGTGTTGAGCGCGATATGCTGAGGGTGGCTGTTTCTATCCCCGGTTTGCAGTGGCTGCTTAGCAAGAGAAGTGCTGCCAGATGTGGCTTGTAGCAAAGCGTCAGCAAACTTAAAGTCCCGGGCTACATAGCCAGGGGTATCGACGTTGGCAATGTTGCTGGCCAAAATGCGCTGGCGCTCAGACCTGAGCATCAAGGCTTTGCCGTTGAAGTCCAGATTACTGGTGAGTTTGTCTAGCATGACGAACCTCGCACTTTCTCTTTCTATGGACTGGGCGCTTCAGCCGACCATCGACCAGCGCGTGAAAACGATTATTGGAATTTCTTTAACTTTCAATCCTCGAAACAGTGGGTGCAAAGGCTTGCAGTTCCCGGCTTAATGTGGCGCTTTGTTTTCTATAGTGAAGCCGTTAAATCACGGGCATTGCGCCAGAAAGTGTGTGTCATGGCTGCTTCAATTGCTTCAATCTTTGCCAAGCTGGCTGGTATCGTCAGCATTGCGCTCTTCACAGGGTCGGTGAATGCGCAGGCGGCGGCTCCTCCACCCGACTTTGCACAAGACACGCAGCGTTGGCTTGAAAGTGCAGTGGCTGCAGCTGAGTTGCCGCCTGTTCCAAATGCGTTGCCGTTGCGCATGCAGGTGATCGTAGGTGCGTTGGACAGTCGCCTGCACCTTGCACCTTGTGCCCGTATCGAGCCGTATCTACCTACTGGCACACGCCTGTGGGGCCGAACGCGAATTGGGCTGCGCTGCCTGGAAGGCGTCACTAAATGGAATGTGTTTTTGCCTGTCACCGTCAAAGCCATGGGCCGTGCCTGGGTGCTGCGTTCCAACGTCAATGCCGGAGCTGTGCTTAGTAGCGCAGACGCCAGCGAAGCTGAAGTGGATTGGGCCGAAGACACGTCACCTGTGGTCACAGACCCTGCACAGTGGGCAGGACAGCTAGCATCCCGCTCACTGGCAGCGGGTCAAACCCTACGTCAATCGGTGCTGAAAGCAGCCACGGCTTTCCCCGCAGGCACGCAGGTGCGTGTGGTGGCACAAGGGGGGGGCTTCAGCATCAGCACCGATGCGCAGGCATTGGGTGCGGGGGTGATTGGTCAATCTGTGCGCTTGCGCATGGAGGGGGGGCGTACGGTGACAGGGCAGGTCATTGATGCCCGAACGGTCAAGTTAGACCTGTAAATTACCCCGCTACATACCTGTTCCCGCCACAGCACTGGAGTCATAAAACTATGTACACCTCAAATAAGATTAAAGTACGTGGGAATACTGTCGATGAAATAATCCATGAAGCCTCTGGTCACAGTGGCGTTGGAGAATCCTATGAAGATTGGTCAGACCCCAGGCAGCCCACCGGCTGGCGGAAATTTAGGCTTACCCAAGTCAACTCAAGATACGTCCACCAGCGCGGCGGCGGGGAAGTCATCGGCGTCCAAGGGCGTGCCGGTCACGGTTTCAAGCTTGGCGCAATCCGTGCGCAGTGCCGTGTCTGCAGATGCCGATATCGACACCAACAAGGTCGAGAGTGTGCGAGCCGCTATATCGAACGGAACTTACAAAGTCAATGCCGAAGCGATTGCCGACAAGCTGTTGTCCAACGCCAAGGAAATGATTCAGAGCCCACAGCACTGAGTTTTATCGCTTTAAAACGCCACTTGCTGCCACGGCTTGGTATGCCAAAGCAGGCCCAGTCATGAACACCAGCACTACGATAGCAATCGATCATCTCGACTTTATGCAGTGCTTGGTGGCTGTAGAGCAGCAACTTCTAGCTATGGCCGATGTATTGATTTCGGGCGATGCGGTTAGTTTTGAAGGAAGTTGTGGCGTGCTGCAGTCATTGATGTTGGATTTTTCTCAAGCTTACAAATCGGTCTCACCTGAGGCCTCATCTGGTCGTACGCTTAAAGACCGTTTGCGTGTACTGGGCCAGAGCTTGGCTCAGCAGCGGGAGAACATGGTGCGACGTGCTGTCGCTGTTGACCGCGAGTTGCAGGTGATTTTGCCCTCGAAACAGGGAACGACTTACGGTCGACCTGTTGGCAGCTATGGCCAGAATGGCTGCAGTGCAGGTCGTCACACGTCAATTCACGCATAGCTTCCTTTAATTTTTTCTTAAATTAACTGTCTAAGCTCTCAGAACCTCTGGAGTAAGGTCACACAGTTAACCAGTCAAATCCCAAAGCGAAGGTGTACTGCTTTGCGTGATGTGCCTTTGGTGTGCTGCAAGTTTTCAGTGTGTACGCATCTTTGCCCGCAGTCGCGCAATGGATTGGCTATGCAATTGGCATACGCGAGATTCGGTCACGCTCAGTACGGCGGCGATCTCTTTGAGGTTCATGTCTTGCTCGTAGTACATGCTCATGATGAACTGCTCGCGTTCGGGGAGACCTTTGATTGCGAGGATCAGCGCTTGGCGCATGCGGTGGTCGCTCAGCATGTGTTCGGGATCTGCCTCTGGGGCGCCTGCATGGCGGTCCAGGAAGTGGTTTTCATCTTCACCCCCGTCAGTCATGTCCTCAATATAGACAAGCTGCGTTCCGCGTACCTTGCCCAGCAGGCTTTGGTAATCGGGCAATGTCATTTTGAGTTCAGCTGCGATTTCTGATTCGATGGGGCTTCGCCCTAAGCGGTGTTCCAAGCGGGTTACGGCATGCTCTATATCTTTTTGACTTTTGCGTGAGCCGCGTGACATCCAGTCGGTTTCACGCAGTTCATCCAACATAGCCCCGCGAATGCGTTGTGTGGCAAAGGTTTCAAATTGGACGCCTTGGCTGGATTCAAACCGGCTCATCGCATCTGCCAAGCCAATCATGCCGACCTGAATCAAATCGTCTACCGCCACACTGGGGGGTAGCTTGGCGATCATGTAGTGTGCCAGGCGCCGCACCAGGGGAGCATACTGGCGCAGCATGTCTTCTCTGTTGAGTTGACCTTTGGAGGTATACATCAATGGCTCCACAAAAACTGCGCTGGGATTTCAGGTGTCTGCCGAGAAAGATGGCTTGAGACATGGCGTATTGATGCGGTATTGTCCAACACGTTCAACACCAATCTGCGCATGCCATCAGACTGTTGTTCCGCGTCAAAATGGGTGCTTGTACTGTAGTACTCAACACCACACTTCAAGAAATTCATTGTACATTTTTGAAGGCTTTTAGCGATGCTGTGAGCGAGGTGGAGTGGGCTTGCTGGCGGGCTGACGGTTACGATGGAAACTGCTTGCAGTGCACCACCAGTGGCCATTTTCTTTAGGCTTTTGTAAGCAGACAGCAGCGAAGCCATGTCGGGGGACAGCGCCACCACAGTACTGCTCTGGCCTAAAGGCAAGGTTTCCGCCAGCGTTTCAGCGTCCGCGTAAACCACCAAAGTGCTGAAGCCGTGAAACAGGTGGTTAAGTGTTTCAGCGGCGGTCGTTAATCCGCTTGCGCCTAGGGGCTGCTCGGTTACTGCATTTATAAGGCTGCGTATCCCGGTCGCGGCAGGAATGACCGTCCACAAACGGGCTCCCAAACCTCTGCCTGCCCCACTGGCCTGTGGGCGGTAGGCCCCGTCCAGCATATCTTGCAATCCTGGGCTTTCATGGGTTTCTGTCGCCGTGGTGTCCAGCACACCCAGGGTGGTGCCTGTACTGTGCAATGCACCGCATACTTGCCACAGCAGACACATTTCGGCAGCGCGATCACCATGCTGCACCACGTTCAGTAAGTGAGGCGCATTCTGCGTCGCTACTTGCCGCAAGCCAGAACCTTGGTCAAAGCCAGCAAATTCAAGCATGGAGTGGACTCCCCAAGCCTACATTGTTGGTGGGTTGTGAAAAAAAGAATCCGAGGTCTGCGCTAACCGGGTCGTAGGCTGATTTTCCACTGGTGCGCATGGACAACCTCACCAAACTGGCAGCATCAGCTTGCTCCCAGTCTTCAGGCACGCGCTGGCCTTGGGTGACACCACGCAGCGTGATCTGGTGGCGAATCAGTGCGTCGAGTGAGGGGCCAAGTTTGGCCGCTTCATCAAGTTTGGTGAGTACCACGCCACCCTCACCTTGGGCTTTGAACGCGCCAAGTACATCATCTTGCGTATCACCATGGCCACCAGCGTTCAGCACCAGCAGGCGGCTGACTTTGGGCAAATCAATCAACTCCAGCAGCTCAGGGGTGCGTGGGTCTTTAGGTGCGAGACCGGTGGTGTCAATCAACACCAGTTTTTTATTGCATAACAGGTTCAGAAGGTCTTGCAGTGCAGCGCGATCATGTGCGAGATGTGCGACTACTCCCAGCATGCGGCCATAGGTGCGTAACTGCTCATGGGCAGCAACGCGGTAGGTATCCAGCGTGATGAGGCCCACGCTTTGTTGACCATGGGCTTTGGCGCACAGTGCAGCGAGTTTGGCAGCTGTAGTGGTTTTGCCCACGCCGGTCGCTCCTACCAGGGCATAGGTGCCGCCTTGCATGTAGAGGGGTTGGCTGCCTGCGTCCGTTTTCAGGTTACGTTCGAGTACATCCATTACCCAGCGAATCGCATTACCAGCGCTCAGCTCGGCAGGCATGCGTTCCAACAGGGTGCGGGCGACAGCGGGGGAGTAACCAGCACGAATAAGCTTCAGCATCAAATTTGATTGAATCGGGTCTTGTTTGGCCTGCCCAAGCCAAGAGAGCGTGTTGAAGCGCTCTTCAATCAGATCGCGCATGGCTTGTAGCTCGCTGACTATGCCGTTGGTGTTGAGTACTGGCGCTGCAGCTTTTTCGCGGACAGCCCGGGGCGCCGTTTGAGAGGGGGCTTGAACTTGTATTTGCTCTGCGGTGGCAATACGAGGAAAGTTGGGGCGTTCAATGCCTAGTTTGGAGGCTCTGGTCGCTGCAGTGCCTGTCTGGCGTCGTTGTTCAATTTCGTTTTCGGGTTCGTTATCAGGGGTACCATGAAGGGCTGCATGGCGGCGTCGCAGCATTCGTTCGCGCACGTAGTCTTGGAACGACAGGGTGCTCATGGCCAGTTGGCCCACGTCTTCTTCAACGTCGCGCTCGTGGGTTAACTCTCCCAAACTGTTGGCCTTGGATGATGCTGACGCAGGTGGCATCGGTAGACGTTTGCTGAGCGAGTTGCTAGCGCCGTCCATTGAGATGCGTGGACTGGCAGCCATGGACGCTCTTCGTTGCAGGTCAGATCCGGTGCTACTACTGCTCCCAGCGCTGCCTTCAGTCAGACTGTCCAGCATGTCCTCGGTTGTAGCGACCACTTCAACACCTGTGTCGGTGGGACGGTTAGACAAAATTAGCGTGGCATCGCCAAACGCCATACGGGCCTTGGCAAGGGCTTCGCGGGAGCTTGCGGCGTGGAAGCGTTGAACGTTCATGGCGTAGCACCTTTTAAGATCGGCCCGATACGGATCGTGTGGGTTTCTGGAATTTCACTGTGCGACAGTACTTGCAGGCGAGGGGCAACACGGCGCACCAAGCGGGCAATGGAGGTACGGATCGCGTCGGGCACCAGCAGGCACGCTGGTAAGCCCATTTCTTCTTGTTTCTGTGCAACCTGAGCTGCG
This sequence comes from Betaproteobacteria bacterium, assembly GCA_043739385.1. Taxonomy (GTDB): domain Bacteria; phylum Pseudomonadota; class Gammaproteobacteria; order Burkholderiales; family Burkholderiaceae_C; genus Defluviibacillus. The sequence continues at coordinate 23,154 of JAYUED010000040.1, forward strand.
CTGTTGGTGAGCAGTTCCGCTACGCCAGGGTCCAACGAAGGACCGTTAGCGCTGCCCAGGGCTTGCACCAGCAAACGCTCCAAACCGGGTTCGATAGCGATCACATTCAGCTCGCGTACGGAGCCGTAAATTTGCTGCACGATGGCGGGCGAGAGCGCTACACGAACGCGACGGGCTAGCTCAGCTGGGTCCGTGACGGTATCGCCAAATTCGGCCAAGGTTTCCACAATACTGCGGATATCTCTGATGTTGACGGATTCTTCCAGCAGCAGTTGCAGCACTTTCTGGAACACAGAGATTGAAATCACCTTGGGTACCACCTCTTCAATCAGCTTTGGAGCGAGGCGGCTCACATGCTCCACCAGTTGCTGGGTTTCGGTGCGGCTGAGTAGTTTTGCAGCTTTCATTTGCATTAAGTGTGACAAATGGGTAGCCATGACAGTCTCGGAATCAACCACGGTATAACCAGCCATTTGTGCGGTTTCCTTTTGCCGCTCGTCGATCCAGTGGGCAGGCAGGCCAAAAGCAGGGTCTGTGGTAGCGGTGCCAATCAGCGGTGTTGAGACGCCTCCAGGATTGATAGCGAGGAACATGCCGGGAAATGCTTCGCCTTCGCCTTCGACGACGCCGCGTAAGGTGATGCGATACGCGCTGGGCTTGAGCTCTAGGTTGTCGCGTACATGCACGGCTGGAGGTAAGAAGCCCACGTCCTGTGCGAACTTGCGGCGCACGCCTTTAATACGGTTCAGCAAGTCGCCTTGGCGGTTTTTATCGACCAGCGAGATGAGGCGATAGCCTAACTCCAGGCCCAATAAATCAACAGGTTGCAGGTCATCCCAAGTGGCTTCGCCATCGGGGTTGGCTTTTACTTCCTCCACGACTGGTGGCGCTGGCGGTGGGCGATGAGCTAGCGCCCAGGCACCATAACCCAGCAGGGCAGCCATGCTCAAAAACACCACATGCGGCATGCCAGGTATCAAGCCCAGAAGACCCAAAATACCTGCGGTAATACCTAAAATCTTGGCTGAACCAAACATTTGGTGCACGATCTGTCCACCAATGTCGCGGTCTTTGCCTACGCGGGACACAACCATCGCTGCCGCCACTGAAATCAGCAAGCCGGGGATTTGTGCCACCAGCGCATCACCTACCGCCAACAAAATGTAGGTATCCGCCGCCTGCGAAGCAGTCAAACCGTGTTGCAACACGCCAATGGCAAAGCCACCTACGATGTTAATGACCAAGATCAAAATTCCTGCAATGGCATCGCCGCGCACAAATTTAGAGGCGCCGTCCATAGAGCCAAAGAAATCGGCCTCTTCACCTACTTCGCTGCGGCGTTGCTTGGCTTCGCTTTCGTTAATCAGGCCAGCGTTCAAATCGGCATCAATAGCCATCTGTTTACCGGGCATGGCATCCAGCGTGAAGCGGGCTGACACTTCGGCAATGCGCTCAGAGCCCTTGGTGACGACCACAAAGTTGATAACCACCAAAATCGCAAACACAATCAAGCCGACTACAAAGTTGCCACCAATCAAGAAATGGCCAAAGGCTTCAATGACTGCACCGGCGGCTCCTGCACCCGTGTGACCGTCTAGAAGCACCACGCGCGTGGACGCTACGTTGAGTGACAGGCGCATCAGCGTGGTGAGCAACAGTACAGAGGGGAAGGCGGCGAAGTCCAGCGGTTTCATCATGTAGGCTGCCACCATCATCACCATCAGCGCGACGGCGATGTTGATGGTGAAGAAGGTGTCCAGCAGCCATGCGGGCATGGGCAGCACCATCATCGACAAAATGGCGACTACCAGCAGTGGGGCTGCAGCTCCGCTGAGATGGGTTGAATTTTTTTTCAACCATTCTGCGATGTGGGGTGGCAAAAAATTCATGCTCTCGCCCTGTTCTTTGGTTTTGTTTTGAACGCGGTGCCCGCAGGTGTATTCAATGGGTCCAATTCAGGGGGGACCAGTGGATCAGGCTGCCTTTCAGGCATGGTGGCTTCACCGCGCATGGCCGCCTTCATGCGGTACACGTACGCTAGGACTTGAGCAACGGCACCGAACAGCGGCGCGGGTATCTCTCGGTCTAACTCCGCATGGGCATACAGCGCACGGGCCAGCACCGGAGACTCCAGTACCGGAACGCCATGGTTCTTGGCAATCTCTCGAATTTTGAAGGCCAGTAAATCGGCCCCTTTAGCGATGACCTGCGGTGCCCCCATATTTTGATCGTCATACTTCAGGGCGACGGCAAAGTGGGTTGGGTTCATGAGCACAAAGTCGGCTTTGGGAACTGCGGCCACGCTGTTGCGCTGGGCAATATCGCGCTGGCGCTGGCGTTGACGGCTTTTGACGTGGGGGTTGCCAGAGGCTTCCTTGTTCTCTTGTTTCACCTCTTCATGCGACATTTTGAGGCGCGATTTGTGCAAAAATATTTGTAGCGGCACGTCGATTGCCGCAACCACCACTACGATCAGCAGCATCAGGCCTAAGCCAGTAGTTAGCCAGTTTGATAAATGCAGCAATGCCGATATGGAGGGCTCCAGCACCAAGGAGGCAATCTCTTGCAGGCTGTTAAGCAAGTACACGCTACCCACAGTCATGACAACCGATGAAATCACCACCACTTTCACAATTTCAGAGAGGTGGTCTTTGGAAAACAAGCGGCCTAACCCCGCGAAAGGGCTGATACGGCTGAAGTCTGGCATAACTGGCTTGGTACTGAATACCCAGCCCCCCACCGCTAGCGTGCTGGCTACGGATGCGGCAATCACAATAGCTGCAAAGGCAATGCACGCAACTAACCCAATGAGGGCCATATCTTGCAGCCGATCTAGCATGCTGCTGGGGGTCAGCAAGGTGATGCTGTTGAAGGCCAGGTGGTGGCTCAAGGCCAGTTTCATACGCTCGGCCAGCATGGGCATGAGCATCAGCAAACCCATACCACCAGCACCCAGTACCGCGAGGTGCCCCATGTCTTTGGAGCGCGCTACCTGACCATCGTCATGCGCTTTGCGAATTTTCTGTTCGCTGGCTGGTAGGTTGCGGTCTTGACTGGAGTCCATGGTGAAGGCAGTGTGAGGTTGCCTTCATTGTCTGGAGCGAGCGCTGAAACTAAAGCGCAATAAGGGGGAAATAAACGGCTAATTCAAAAACCTAGACTGGCCAGTAAATCGTCCACCTGCGACTGGTCGGTGACCACGTCGCTGCGATTTTCAGCGTCGACTACGGGACCTTCTAAGCTTTCGGTTTTCGTGTTGTGGAAGTGTGTGGCTTCAATACTTTCTGAAGCAACGGCTACAGCCGTAGGTGGTGCGGTTTGAATCAGCAACTGAACCAGTTGGTCTTCAATGGTGCTGGCCAGGCTCACTACGCGTGCAATTACTTGGCCTGTGAGGTCATGGAAATCCTGCGCCATCATGATTTCGGTTAGATGCTGGTCAATAGTTTCATTGCTTTGCTTCACAAAATTAACGAAATTCATTAAGTCACCACGCGCGACAGCCTTGACCGGGTTTTCGACAATCAGGGCTGCAATACGTTGCGTCTCTTTGGCTACGCTATCGTGTACGGTCTTTGCCAAATCGACGCGGGTCAGCACTTTTTCAGCAGCTTCTCCAGTCAGGCGTGAGATATACGACAAGCGGGACTTCGCGTCTGGCAGGCTGTTTACTGTGGATCGCAGCTGGTCTGCATAACCTAACTCGTTGAGCGAATCATGAAGTTGGCGGGTCAGGATGCCAATAAAGCGGTAAACATCCTGTGATACGCCTGTGTCTGTAGTTGAGGGATGGACTCCATTCAATAGCATAACGGGCTCACAACCCTAACTTCTTCAGAATGTGAGCGACCTTGTCTTCCAGTGTGGCTCTGGTGAAAGGTTTGACGATATAGCCCGCTGCACCGCCTTGGGCTGCAGCAACGATATCTTCTTTGCGGGCTTCCGCCGTCACCATGAGTACCGGCAAATGTTTGAGCTTATCGTCCTTTTTAATCTCGCCGAGAAGTTGAAACCCATTCATATTGGGCATGTTGATGTCACTCACGACGAAATTAAAGTTGCCATTGCGAAGCTTTTGCATCGCAGCTACGCCATCTTCAGCTTCATCGGCATCGGTATAGCCGATTTCCTTGAGCAGGCCACGAATAATCCGTCGCATAGTAGAAAAATCATCAACGATGAGAAAGCGCAAATCGTTTGCCATGGGTTACTTTCGAATAAATTGCTAAGGTGTGCGGCTGTTGGGGCTGCTGAGCTTCACGGCTGCACCCACGGCGGTGGGATTAGATGCCGCGGTTCGGGCCGGTTTTGCGGTTTCCACCTCAGCATCATTGGGGGTGATCAAATCGGGTTTGCCCATGAGGCGTGATTCTGCCTCACGCGTCAAAACCAAGATGGTAATACGTCGATTAACCGGGCTCAAAGGATTGTTAGGTTCCATCAGGCTGCTGGATGCTAACCCCACCACCCGCGCCAGCTTGGCGTCGGGCATGCCCGCTACCACCAGCTCGCGACGGGAAGCGTTAGCCCGGTCGGCGGACAACTCCCAGTTGCCATACCCGCGATCGCCATTGCCGTAAGGCGAGGCATCAGTATGGCCTGAAAGGCTTACACGATTTTCGACGCCGTTCAAAGCCGTGCCAATCTCGCGCAAAATGTCCCGCATGTAGGGTTTAACTAACGCACTGCCTGAGTCAAACATCGGTCTGTTTTGCTCATCGACTAACTGAATTTGCAGTCCATCAGGGGTGATTTCCAGCTTGATTTGGGAGCCAAACTCTGCCAACTTGGGGTTTTGCACAATCAGTTCTTGAATTTTCTGCGCCAAGGCAGCGATACGCGCGGCATCCTGCTTGGCATTCTCTGCCTTGCGCTCGTCGTAGGTCATTTTTTTCGTGTCACGTTTATCGCTGTCTGATTTGTTTTTTTGACCACTGCTCATCGATAAATCTTTGCCACCACCAGAAATAATGGAAGTGCTGTTGCCTGCGCCATCACCGCCCATCAGCGCCACTTTCATGGGCATGGTGAAGTGAGCTGCAATACCATTCAAATCACCTTTGGCCGTTGAACCCAAAAGCCACATCAGCAAAAAAAAGGCCATCATGGCCGTCACGAAGTCGGCGTAGGCAATTTTCCACGCGCCACCATGCACCGTGTGACCCGCCTTTTTGATCCTCTTGACGATGATAGGTTGCAGTTTTTTGGCGTCGCCTGCCATATCGATCCTTCATTCAGCCCATTGGCCAGAAAACTATCAGTTTCAATCTCAATGGATAACGGCGTATTTATTTCTTGCCGCGCACGTGATTTTCCAGTTCAGAAAACGTCGGACGGTCTGTAGAGAACAATACTTTACGGCCGAATTCAATGGCTGTTGTGGGGTTGTAGCCCTGCATGCTGGCCAAAAGTGTGGTCTTGATGCATATGATTTCTTTGCCTGCATCTTCCATTTTTTGCTCTACCAACCCACCTAGTGGCTCCATCACGCCATAAGCCAGCAAAATTCCGAGAAATGTACCAACCAGCGCAGAGCCAATCATGCCGCCTAAGATGGCCGGTGGCTGGCCCACCGATCCCATGGTGTTCACCACGCCCAGCACCGCCGCCACAATACCAAAAGCGGGAAGTGCACCGGCCAATCGTGCCAGAGCGGCTACGGGGGCATGCGACTCCTGGTGGTGGACTTCAATCTCGCTGTCCATCAAGGACTCAATTTCATGAGCATTCAAATTGCCTGAAACCATCATGCGCAAGTAGTCCGTCATGAATTCGATTACGTGGTGGTCACTGCCGACATTCGGATATTTTTTGAAAATAGCAGACTCGTGTGGCGCTTCCACGTCTTTTTCAATTGCCATCAGGCCTTCTTTGCGGGCTTTTTGCAAAATATCAAACATCATTGCAAGCAACTCTAAGTAGCGCGCTTTGGTGTATTTGGAGCCCTTCATCGCCATAGGCAATGCCTTCAGCGTTGCTTTCATCACCTTGGGCTGGTTATTCACAATGAATGCACCCAATGCCCCTCCCAAAATTGTGATGAGCTCAAACGGTAGTGCATGCAAGATCACGCCAATATTGCCACCGTGGGCAACATAGACGCCGAAGATACAGCCTAGACAAACAACATAACCAATGACAACAAACATAGGGCCATTCTGTCAGGATTGAAGCAGTAGTATCCCGCTAGGGGTGTTTAACCGCAGGAGTATTCGGTGCAAAAGCATGGCAGGTATCAAGCCACACCTTGGCACGCTTAGTGTATGTGCAGGCTGTTAGCGGATGCGCCCTTACCGGCGCGGGCAGGAGGATTGCATAAACCGCATACAAAATGACGAGAGCGCTCATAGGGCTCTGTCACAAAGTTCCCGCCGCAGGTTGAGCAGGGGGTCAGTCTCAGCATGGTGTTATTCACAAACTTAACCAAACGCCATGCACGCGTCACAGACAGCAACTCTTCCAGGCCGCAAACCTGTATTTGTTCGCTGTAGAGGCGATAGGCCTTAATGATGGCGTCAATATCATCGAGTTCAGCAGCTTTGGACAAATACTGGTGAATGTTTAAAAACAGCGAGGCATGCACATTGGGCTGCCAGGTTAAAAACCAGTCGGTCGAGAAGGGCAATTGCCCCTTGGATGGCGATTTCCCAGAGACTTCTTTATAGAGTCGCAGCAAGCGCTCATAGGATAAATCCGTTTCGCTCTCCAGCACTTGCAGGCGTGCACCAAGGTTAATCAGGCTCACAGCCCGTTCAATTTGACGGGATTCATTCAGTATGCTTTTGGTTGTGGCCATGGTGCTGCTCCGGGCGGAAAATAACGGGTGCGGGGGTATGGGGTACTTAGATAGTTTCGGAGAATTTTCCGGCCATCAAAATGCTGGCGTGCAGCTTGGTGGTCGCGCCGTTCTCTACTTTGCGCACGGTGTGGTTAGTAAGCAACTGCCACACCATGTCATCGTCCACCCGAAAGCGGCACAACAGCATATTGCCTGAGGCAATCTTCATGATTTGCGCGGGGGATAGCATGCCAATCAGATCAGCTGCTTCTTCAGACAAACCCAAGCGGAACAGAGCTTCTGCTCGGTCTTGACGAATCAGGCTTTGTGCCAGCATCAGGTAGGTAAGGTTGGCTTCCCTGATTTCTGTCAATATTTGAGTTTGGTCCATTTTCAGCTCCATTCGGTTGGGGTGAATCAAAGTCTTGATCCGTTGAAATGGATTGTTAATCGGGTGTAAATTAACTTGAATCAGCAAAATTCCGTTTGAAGCGTCAGGGCCTCCGTGTGGTGTTGTCAGGTAAAGACTGACAAGGGTGGCAGTATGGAGGACAGGTAAGAGCCGCTCTTTCTCTGTTCAATAACGGTTTGGGTGTATAGCTGGAGGTTCGATTTGCGGCTTAAAAAACCGCTTAATCCATCGATTGAAAAACTTCAGATTCTTTAATCTTGGCATCGTGTCATTCAACAAGTGACCCTCAATGCAATTTAAAGCATTGAGGCCCGGCAAATTCCCTCTAAGGGTGAGCTGGGCAAAGGGCCAACCTTCGGGCTGGCGTAGAGATTGGCAGCAGTGCCGAATTTATCCAGTTTTAAGGAGTTTTTCAAATGCCTTCGATAATCAACAGCAATATCAACTCGCTGAATGCTCAGCGCAATCTGGCCAGTTCACAAGCCTCACTCGCTACGTCAATGCAGCGGCTTTCTTCTGGTCTGCGCATTAACAGCGCCAAGGATGACGCCGCAGGTTTGGGTATCGCCGAGCGATTTACCTCGCAAATTCGCGGTGTTAACCAGGCTGCTCGCAATGCGAATGACGGTATTTCGTTAGCGCAAACGGGTGAAGGCGCCTTGAGTGCTGCCAGCACGATTTTGCAGCGGGTACGTGAATTGGCGGTGCAGTCTGCCAATGCTACCAATTCAGCCAGTGACCGTGCGGCGCTGAACGCTGAAGTGGGTCAACTTACCTCGGAGCTGGATCGGATTGCTAAAACTACGCAGTTCAATGGTCAGAATTTGTTGGATGGCAGTTTTGGCTCGTCTACATTCCAAGTCGGGGCGAATGCAAATCAAACTATAACGGCGACGACAGCTAATTTCAGTACCAGTAAATATGGCAATAACCGTATGGGGTCTGTTGTGGCTGCTACGGCTGGTGCCGCGGGTGATTTGGTGGCTGGCACTACACGGGGCACAACCGCGTCTACCGCCGTCTTGTCGGCCACCAGTTCCGCAGCTGCTGAAACGATCACGATCAATGGTGCTTTGGGTACGTCGCCGGTTGTTGTGCCTGCTGCACAAAGTGCCAAAACAGTGGCTGGGCTTATCAATGCGCAAAGTAATGCAACTGGCGTTACGGCCACTGCGCATACGGTAATCAATGCTGATACCTTTCTTTCAGGTGGGAGTTATGCACTTAATGTGACCTCTGACAATTCACCAGCTATTGCTGTATCTTTCACCGTAGGTTCGAGTGGTGGCGGTACTAATAATGCAGACGATTTGGCTGCGGCGATCAGTGCATTCAACGATAAAACGTCGCAGACTGGTGTCGTCGCAAAGCTCAACACGGCAGGATCGGGCCTCACTTTGACCAATCAGGCTGGTAACGATATTTTATTGACCAATGCGACGACAACAGCTGGTGCAACATTCAAGCTCACCAGCAATGATTCAGCTGCAACCGCAGTCACTGTAACTATCGCCGGTGGTGCCAATGCAAGTGGTTTCGTTGTAGGTTCAGTCACCTTGGATTCTGACAAAACTTTTGGCGTCACTACTACGGGTACAGGCGTAGTGGGAACCAAGACGAGTTTTATTCTTGGAACTGCGGGCGCGAGCCAACTGCAAGGCGCGAACACCATAGATGTGTCTACCGTCGATTCTGCTACTAGAACCCTCACCACGGTGGATGCGGCGCTCGCTGCCGTTGACGGTCAACGTGCCAAGTTCGGTGCTTTGCAATCGCGTTTTGAGACTACCGTATCTAACCTGCAAACTTCGTCTGAAAATTTCAGCGCCTCTCGTTCTCGAATTCAGGATGCAGACTTTGCGATGGAGACGGCCAATTTGTCACGATCACAAATTTTGCAACAAGCGGGTACGGCGATGGTGGCACAGGCGAATCAGTTACCACAAGGTGTGCTGGCTTTACTGCGCCAGTAAGTCTGGCTGATGCAAGGAGAATTAAGTCAATTTGAAGGAAGTACTTAAGTTTTGTCTTGAACAGTCCGAAAAAGCTACTAACGGGTTTCAAACAGAGCTCGCCGCCAAGCAAAGACCCCCCGGTCGAGCTGGCCAAAGTAGCCAACCCGTTTGGGCTGGCGTTAAGACGCAGCAATGCTTCAGGGTCCAGTTTTAGGAGCTTCAAATGACTTTATCCATCAACACCAATGTAAATTCGCTGAACGCTCAGCGCAACCTGACATCGTCGCAGATGTCGCTGGCTACTTCTATGGCGCGGCTGTCATCCGGTTTGCGTATTAACAGCGCTAAAGATGACGCTGCTGGGTTGGGTATCGCAGAGCGTTTCACGTCGCAAATCCGTGGTTTGGATCAAGCAGCTCGCAATGCAAATGACGGTATTTCATTGTCCCAAACCGGTGAGGGAGCCTTGGGTGCAGCCAGCACGATTTTGCAGCGGGTGCGTGAGTTAGCCGTGCAGTCCTCCAACGCTACCAATTCCGCCAGCGATCGCACCGCACTGAATGCTGAAGTCGGGCAGCTAACCTCAGAGCTTGATCGCATTGCTAAGACAACCCAATTTAACGGCCAAAATCTGTTGGACGGCAGCTTTGGCTCATCAACTTTTCAAGTAGGCGCAAACGCAAACCAGACCATCACAGCCACAACAGCAAACTTCAGCACCAGCAAATACGGCAACAACCGCATTGGTTCAGTTGTGGCTGCTACGGCGGGAGCGGTCGGTGATCTGGTCACAGGCGGTACGGCAAACGCAAATACATCGTTTGCTGTTGGCGCAGTGGGTGGTACATCCAGCACCATTGCAGCTGATGCAACCTTTAAGATTAACGGTGCTGCAGGTTCAGCTACCATCGCTATTGTCGCCACAGACAGCGCAAAATCATTGGCTGCCAATATCAATGCACAAACCACAGCAACCGGTGTCTCTGCAACGGCACGTACGCAAATTGATGCCACTACATTTGTCGCAGGTGCCAGCTACTCCTTGAATATCACATCGGACAACACAACTGCAGTGACAGTGTCATTCTCGGTGGGTGCTGCAAATAATGCTGATGGCCTCGCCGCAGGTATTAACGCATTTAATGACAAAACCTCCCAAACTGGCGTTTCTGCAAAACTCAATGCAGCGGGTAACGGCATCACGCTAACCAACGATTCAGGCAACAACATCTTGGTTGCTAACCAGTCTGCTGCTATCAACTCAGTGTCGATTGGGACTTTTTCTGCTGTTGGCTCAGCTGGCGGTGCAGCTAGCATTACTACCGCAGCTTTCGTGACAGGATCCGTTACGTTGGACTCGCAAAAAACGTTTGGCATCAGCAACACAGGTGGCGCTGCTGGTGTTGCTTTTTTTACAGCGGGAGCTTCTTCAAGCCAGCTACAAGCAGCAAATACCCTTGATGTCTCAACGGTTGACAGCGCTACGCGCTCTATTACAACCGTAGATGCCGCACTAGCAGCAGTTGATGGTCAACGTGCCAAGTTTGGTGCTTTGCAATCGCGCTTTGACGTTACGGTGTCCAATTTGCAAACGTCTTCGCAAAATGCAAGCACTGCACGCTCACGGGTGCAAGATGCTGACTTTGCAGCAGAAACAGCTAATCTGTCTCGTTCGCAGATATTGCAGCAGGCGGGTACGGCGATGGTGGCTCAGGCTAACCAGTTGCCACAAGGGGTGTTGGCTTTGCTGCGGTAATTCGTAGCTGTTAAGTAATGTTTTAGGCAGAAAACTGGTTCAGTCTAGTTTTCAACAGGCGGCAACAGGTTTTACCTGTGGCCGCTTTGTAGTTCTTGCGTGATACACCCCAAGCGGGAGAAAGGAGAGCGCAGATGGCAAGTATTTCATCCGTTGGCCTTGGCAGTGGTCTCGATGTCAACAGCATTATCAGCAAGCTTGTTGATGTGGAGAAGCAGCCGCTAAGAACGCTCACGACCAAGGCGAGCCTTTACACCGCCCAGCTAACCGCCTATGGCACGATCAAGTCGCAAATGGCGACACTGAGCAACGCTGCACTGAGTCTGGGTACCGCCGCCCTTTGGAATCCGCAGACCGTCACCTCAAGCAACAGCGCAGCAGTGGCCGCTACAGCCACCGGCGTACCCGCGCAGACCAGCTACAGCGTTGCGGTACAGCAACTTGCGACGGGGCAATCGGTTGCTAGCGATGCTTTTCCATCTGCCACATCGATGGGCACAGGCACGCTCACGCTGCAGCTCGGCACATGGTCAACTGGAGCAACAGCATTTACACCTGGAGCGGCTGCTGCGGTCACGATCCCTATCGGGACTGGGCAAGATTCGCTGACCTCCATCGCATCCAAAATCAACGATGCTAATGCGGGTGTAACAGCCACCATCATTACCGACAGTACCGGACAGCGACTTTCACTGCGTTCAACCGCAACCGGTGCTGCGTCAGGTTTTCGGCTGCAAGTCAGTGACGCCGATGGCACCAATACCGACAACAGCGGTTTATCGCGACTGGGCTACGACCCTGCCAGTGGCTCTTTTGGCATGGCCAGTGCCACCACCAGCGGTGCAGCAGTGCAAGCGCAGGACGCAAAAGCCACACTCAATGGCGTGGCAGTCACATCGGGTACCAATACGTTCGCATCGTTGGTTCCTGGTTTAACGTTCCAAGTGGGGCAGATCACGACGACCCCTGTGACGATCACGGTCAAGCAAGATGCTGTAGCCATAAAAAAGACCATTACAGACTTTGTCGCCGCTTACAACGCGGTGAACTCAACCCTAACTGACGATACAAAATACGACGCTACCAACAAAGCAGGGGCGTTATTTCAAGGAGACTCCACGACAGTGAATTTGCAAACTGCGCTAAGGCGGTTGGTAGGTTCAGGCACGACGGGTGGCACCTTTTCACGTTTATCTGACCTCGGAATTACCATTCAAAGCGATGGGAGCTTGGTTGCCGGGGCTAAGCTCGATACCGCTTTGCAAGATATCACCTCTGTGAAACAGTTTTTTACTGCGAATAATGGCAATGCTGTAACCAATGGTTTTGGACTAAAGCTGAAAAGCTTCACTCAGGGTTTGTTGTCAACAGGTGGCACTATGGATTCCAAGACAGCAGCAATTCAAACCAATATCAGAAAGAACACCACAGCCCAGCAGGTGGTGAATGACAATGCAGCTACGGTGGAAGCCCGCCTGCGTAAGCAGTACACCGCGTTGGACTCTCAGATGGCTTCTTTAACGGCACTTAACAACTATGTGACCCAGCAGGTTACCTTGTGGAATAAGAGCTCGGCTTAAGCTGCTGATTGGCCTGACGATTGCTTATTCGTAGTCTCAGTAGGGCCAAAAAGCTATTGAAAGAGTAGCAAATGAGGGGCAGCTATTTCATAAAAGAGTTCTCAATGAATTCTGAATTGTCTTCAGCCTCGTCAGGAACTGCCGATAACTCCTATAAGACTTAAGTAAGGAGCGATTCGATGTTTACCCCAGCTTATGCCCGCGCTTCCTCTGCCTACAAACGTGTTGGCGTTGAGACCAGTGTGCAAAATGCCAATCCACACCATCTGGTGCACCTGCTGTTTGAAGAGTTGCTGCAAAGTCTCTCAAACGCCCGGGGTTCCATGGCCCGCAACCAAATTGCTGAAAAAGGTGCCGCTATCAGCAAGGCGGTGCGCATTTTGGACGAGGGCCTGAAGGCTGCACTGGACGTAGAGCAGGGTGGTGAGTTGGCTTCCAATCTCAGCCGCCTGTACGACTATTGCATCGTTCAGCTGACCCGTGCAAATGCCCGAAACGACGATGCCCTACTTCAAGAAGTACGCACGTTAATTGAGCCAATTGCTCAAGCATGGCGTGAGATCAATCCGTCGGAAAAGAGCATACAAAAAGAACCTGTTGCGAAATATGTACCTGCATCAGCAGCTATGAAATACGCAGCGCATTAAGAAGATGGCTATGCCTGAAACTCTTTTCGACTACTACCAAGCTATTGAGGCGGCCAGCCGTCAGATGCTGCAAGCAGCTCAAACGGAAGACTGGGATCAAGTGGTGCGCTATGAAGGAGCGTGCGCCGTACTGATTGAGCAGTTGCGCCATCGCGCTTACAGCGAGCAAATTTCACCTGCCCAGCGCAAAGACAAGGCACGCATCATGCAGAGTATTCTGCGAAACGATGCTGAGGTTCGTCTGTTGGCTGAGCCTTGGCTGAGTGAGTTGGACCATATGTTGTGCCCACAGCCAACGCAGCGGTTGCATTAACGGTCGTTAAACCTGCATGTTCATGATGTCTGAATACGCTTGAACCATGCGGTTGCGAACGGTCAGTGTGGCTTGAAATCCAATTTGGGCTTTTTGAATCGCAAGCATGGTTTCCTCCAAACTGACTTTCGGGTTTTCCAGTGTGACTTCTTTTTGCAAGCTCTCCGCCTGATTTTGCGAAGCGCTCACCGACTTGAGTGCACTTTGCAGAGCTTTAGAAAACCCCGTCGCCTGCGCTTCGCTTATACCGCCGCCAGCAGTCACTTTGGGCGCAAGAGCGGGTCGCAGAGCTTTGACTGTGGCGCTGGCCAAAGAAGTACTGGTTAGTTTCAAGTCCATGGTGTTAATTCCTTGTACTACCTTGTGTTTTATGTTGCCTTAGCTTGTGAAGGGCATAACGCGGCAATGAATGGAAGTCGATAAGGAGAGGTTGATAAGGATGCTAATTTGCCCTTTGGCATTCTTTAGCCCGAAGTAAGGGGTAAATACCCGCCTTATCTCGCTCATGTTTTCGGTGGGTCGTCAAATAATGACGACCATAGAGGAATCTCCTGGTTCCTGGACAACACGGGAAACATGATGTCTGCCGTCGCCGAAATCGAAACCCCACTGCTACCTGCAGCGCCGCCCACCTGGGCGCAAGGCCTTGCTGCGCTTGATCGCACCAAGCAAATGCGTCTCGCCATGGGATTGGTGTTGGTTCTTGCCATTGCCATCGCTGGGTTTATTTATGGCCGTCAGGCCGATTACCGGGTGCTTTACGCCAATTTGAGTGACAAAGATGGCGGAGCCATCCTGGCTCAGTTGTCGCAAATGAACATCCCTTACAAGCACTCGGACGGCGGTAGCGCCATCTTGGTGCCCAGCGACCGTGTCAACGATTTGCGTATGCGCCTTGCCTCGCAAGGTCTGCCTAAAGGTTCTGTCGGTGGCTTTGAAATGATGGAGGCCAATCGTTTTGGTATGACGCAATTTCAAGAGCGGTTGACTTTTCAGCGTGGATTGGAGGGAGAGTTGACCCGCTCTATTCAAGCCTTGTCTTCCGTGCAAAGCGCCCGCGTTCACTTGGCGTTGCCCAATCAAAATGGGTTTTTTCGGGAGCAGCAAAAGGCCTCCGCTTCGGTGCTGCTAAGTCTGCATCCTGGCCGTATGTTGGACCGTGCGCAGATTGCGGGCATCGTGCACCTGGTCTCGTCCAGCGTGCCGGAAATGAAGCCCGAAGCCGTGAGTGTGTTGGACGATACGGGTAAATTGCTGTCGCAGTCGTCTGATGAGGCTAATGGTGCAGGCAATGGTGCGGGAAGTGGTGGCGCTACCGATGTGCAGCAGTTGCAGTATGTGCAGCAGCTTGAGCAGGCCTATGCCAAACGCATCATGGATATTCTGGAGCCAGTGGTCGGGCGTCAAAACGTGCGGGCTCAGGTCAGCGCAGAAGTGGACTTTTCGCAGACCGAATCTACCTCTGAGACTCACCGGCCCAACCAGGGTGTCGAGCCTGCAGCGGTGCGCAGTTTGCAGGTGCTGGAGGCGGGGGCCAGTGCCAGCAGCAGTAATTTGCCCGGCGTGCCAGGGGCTGTGTCTAACCAACCCCCCGTTACGCCTTCTGCAAGCATTAACGGGGGCACACCCACGCTAACCGCCGGAGCTGCAAATGGTGCTGCGGGTACGGGTGGTAAGAAAGAAATGATCACCAACTACGAGGTGGATAAAACGACGCGTGTGGTGCGAGGTGCAACCGCAGTCATTAAGCGCGTCAACGCGGCGGTAGTACTGAATAACCTCACTATCGAGGAAAAGGGCAAAGCGGTCAGCAAACCCATGAGCCCTCAGCAGATGGAGCAAATGACGGCGCTGGTGCGTGAATCCATAGGTTTCAGCAAAGACCGGGGTGACTCGGTTAACGTGGTGAATGCTGCGTTTGTGGTTGAAAAATTAGAGGCAACCGAAACACCGCTCTGGAAGCAAGCTGATGTTATTGACGCCGCGCGAAGTTACGCGTGGCCGGTGGCGGCACTTATATTTGCCTTCCTAGTGATGCAAAAAATGGTGAAACCGGTGCTGACTGTGGTGAACGCCAAGCCTGCGCTGATTGAGAGTACGAACAGCGTCAATGGCGCCGGTGGTTTTAATGGCGTGACTGGAACCCAGCTGAACGCTATTGAGGGGGATAGCCCTCAACGTCCCGATATGCTGGCCTTGACGTCAAACAAACCGGTTGAAATGACTGCTGAAGAGCTGCGTTTGGAGGACGCTAGAGTGCTGACTCGGTCAAACCCACTGGCTGTCGCTAACATCGTGAAAACCTGGGTGAACGGTGAAGCTCCAGCTTAGCTGAGTCTGCTCGTTCACCTTAATCTCAATTCCTAACCTTAAGAGTGCTGCAATGGACGAAGACGGCTGTGCTGATGCTGCAATTTTTCTGATGTCCCTGGGTGAAGAGGAAGCTGCCGAGGTGTTCAAGCACCTTTCCCCCAAAGAGGTGCAAAAGTTAGGTGAAACTATCGCCAAAACCCGCTCCGTATCGCGAGAGCGGGTGAATGAGGTGATGGACAAATTTACGCAGGCTGCCGCGTCACAAAGCTTGTTGGTCAGTGACACCAGCAACTATGTGCGTGCGGTGCTCAAGCGTGCTCTGGGGGACGATAAAGCCTCACTGCTGATTGACCGTATCTTGCAAGGTGGTGATGTGTCGGGCATCGAAAGCCTGAAATGGATGGATCCGATTTCTGTCGCAGAACTGATTCGTAACGAGCACCCTCAAATTGTGGCCGCGATTCTGGTTCACTTGGACTTTGAGCAGGCCGCCGCGATTTTGAAGCAATTGACTGAGCGTCAGCGCAATGAGGTGATGCTGCGCATTGCCACGTTAGAAGGGATTCAGCCTACCGCATTAAAAGACCTGAATGAGGTGCTCTTTAAAGTGCTGGCAGGTGGCGACAAAATTCGTAAATCGTCACTGGGTGGCGTGAAGGCGGCGGCAGAAATAATCAACTTCCTGGGGGCAAGCATCGAGGGCACAGTCATTGAGTCGATCCGTGGCATGGACTCCGATCTGGCGCAAAAGATCATGGACAAAATGTTTGTCTTTGAAGACCTGCTCAAGCTGGACAAGGCCGGTTTCCAGTCGATGTTGAAAGAGGTGTCGTCCGAGACATTAATCGTTGCCCTCAAAGGGGCCTCGGTAGAGCTCAAAGAAGCCATTTTGGGCAACATGTCCAGCCGAGCCGCAGAGACTCTGGGCGAAGACCTGTCCTCTCGTGGGCCAATGCGTTTGTCAGAAGTTGAAGCGCAGCAAAAAGAAATCTTGAAGATCGTGCGCCGTCTCGCCGACGAAGGCCGCATTGTTCTGGGTGGCGGTGGAGGTGACGATGCCCTCGTCTGATCCCCGCAACTACGCTCGCTTTATTCCAAAAGAGGAGCAGGGCGACGTGTCCCAATGGCGCTTTGGTGCAGTGGGCAGCATTCACTCTCCCGAAGAGCTGGACATGCGTAGCGCGCAGGTGGAGCAAACTCGTCAACAGCTGGTATTGGCGCAAGATGATGCTTATGCCCGAGGCGTGACTGAGGGGCGTAAGTTAGCCCAGCAAGAGGCTGAGCGTCTGTGCAATGCCTACATAGAAGCGCAGGGTCAAGCCGCCGCTGTGCAAACCGCGCAGCGCTTAGCTAACGTGGTGGCGGTAGTGCAACGAGGCTTGGAATGCGCTGAGACGCAAATCGCGCAGGGCGTGTTGGACTTGGCCTGCACGCTGGCCCGTCAGGTGCTACGCCATGAGTTAACCGTTGACCCTTTGGCCGTGCGCCATGTGGTAGCTGAGGCTATGGGCCTGTTGACGGCCGACGGCAAAGTTACCACTTTACGGTTCAACCCCCAAGACTTGGTCTTATTGCAGGAGCCATTAGGTCAGCAGTTTGCGGGGCAAGCTATGCTTTTTATGGCTGATAAATCTGTATTGCCGGGCGATTGCACCGTGGAGTGTGCAGGCGCAGTTATCGACGGTAGTCTGGAGCGCCGTTGGGCACGTGCCGTGAGTGGCTTGGGGTTAGTGGCACAAATGCCTTTGAATTTGTCTGCTGTAGTCGAGAGGGTTGACGCCGTTGAGGCGGATATCGCGGAGGAGTTGTCCGATGTTGACTGACCCTGATGTCGCTGTAGTGGATGGCCTTGAATATGCCGACGCCGATGGCGCTGATGAGGTTGTGTTGGCCGAAGAAGCTCGCTTCCATTCTGAGCGGTGGATTGACTTTTTGAGCGTGGCCAAGCAGCGCATCGGTCGTCGAGATTCTCTGAGCGTGCAGGGTACGCTGACCCATGTGGCCGGGCTGGTATTAGAGGCCTCAGGAATCCGCACTTCGGTGGGAACCCAGTGCTTGATCGGTAGCAAGCCCAGTGATAGCGTACTGGCCGAGGTCGTGGGGTTTGCCCATAACAATGCGTTTTTGATGCCAGCAGGCGACATTCAAGGGCTGACCCGCGGGGCTAGAGTCACGCCACTGGTTCCATACAGTGCGCAGCTGGTGTTGGGGGACAGACCAGACCCAGCTGTCGCAGATGCCTCGTCAGACATTGGCTTATTGCAGTTGCCAGTAGGCAATGGCCTGCTGGGCCGGGTGGTGGATGCCCATGGCTTCCCTATAGACGGCGCGGGGCCGCTGCGTGGTGTTACCGCCAAACCGCTAGACCGCAAGCCGCTGAACGCCATGGCGCGTGATCCCGTGCGCGTACCGTTGGACACCGGCATAAAAACCATCAACGCATTGTTGACGGTAGGCCGTGGTCAGCGACTGGGGCTATTTGCAGGTTCGGGCGTGGGTAAAAGCGTGCTTATGGGCATGATGGCCCGCTATACCCAGGCTGATGTGATTGTGGTGGGTCTGATTGGTGAGCGTGGACGTGAGGTGAAGGAATTTATCGAAGACATTTTGGGCGACGAGGGTCGAGAGCGCTCAGTGGTGGTTGCAGCCCCTGCGGACGCCCCTCCGCTACTGCGCATGCAGGGTGCGGCTTACGCGTCTGCTGTGGCCGAGTACTTCCGTAACGAAGGTAAACATGTGCTGCTGCTGATGGACTCACTCACCCGTTATGCCATGGCCCAGCGAGAGATAGCCCTTGCCATTGGTGAGCCGCCTGCAACCAAGGGTTATCCGCCTTCGTGCTTTGCACGGCTGGCTCAGCTGGTGGAGCGCAGTGGAAATGGACTGAATGGTGTGGGTTCCATCACTGCGTTTTATACCGTGTTGTCGGAAGGAGACGACCAGCAAGATCCGATTGCCGATGCGGCACGGGCTATTTTGGACGGTCATATCGTGTTAACCCGTAAGCTGGCTGAGGCAGGGCATTACCCGGCCATTGATATCCAGCAGTCCGCCTCGCGGGTGATGCACAACGTGGTGTCCAAAGACCATTTCGAGCTGGCCCGACATTTCCGCGCCATCTATGGCCGCTACGAACAAGGGCGGGATTTGGTGCAGATTGGGGCCTACGTTAGTGGCTCAGATGCCGCCATGGACAAAGCCATTCAACTGAATCCCGGTATGGCGACATTTTTGCAGCAGGATATGCACACCGGGGCGACGCTTGCTGCCAGTGTTGAAGGCATGGTTGGCAGCTTCCAGGCGAGTGCGGCATGAGCCTGCATGCATTGCAGCCTTTGCAATTGGCCAAGGCGATGGCTGAGCGTCAGCGTGATTTGGTTGCTACGTCCTTGGCCTTGGCGGTGCAGAACCAGCAAGCCGCGCAGGCGCAGATGCAGCAGCTTGAAGCCTATGCCCGTGAAACCGAGGTTAAGTGGATGCAGCGCGCCCAAGTAGCTGCATCGCCTGAACTTATGCATCACCATTACCAGTTCATAGCGAAGCTAGAGGAGGCCATCGCTTTTCAAGTTCGCGTCATTGATAACCACTCTGGGCGCGTGATGCAGGTTCGCCTAGGCTTGATTGAAGTGGAGCAACGCTTGGCTCGGTTTAAACATATTCTGACCCTGCGGCAGGCTGAAATCACTCTTGCTCATAATCGCCGGGAACAGCGACAAATGGACGAGCTGGCCTCACGTATGGGTCATCAACGCAGACGTCCCTTAGACGCAGAGGAGTCGAAATGGCAATCGAACTAGGTCCTGTCGCCATCATGGAGTCGCCAGCAGCGGCTTCGGATAAAGTGACGCAGCGCAATAAAGCGAACGCGGTAAACACCACTAAAACAGATAAATCGGATCAGATGGATAAGGCGGATAACGCGGATAACGCGGATAAAATGGACAAATCCGAAAAATCCGCCGAATCGTCGCCCAATAGATTCATGGCCTTGCTGGCCGAGTTTGATATTCAAGAGCTTGATTCTTCCAGTCCCTTGACAGTAGCGGATGCCAAACTGTTGGCGGAGCAAGACGTGGCTGAGAAGAAAGTTGTTGATCCCACGGGGGGCTTGTTAGCAGGGCAACCGCCAGTACTGCCCGCGTTAGACCCATCTTCGCTGCTAGGGCAGATGCAAATTGGGTTGGCGGGTCATGCTGTGAACCCGAGCCTTATCTCAAAGTTGCCTGTGCAAAACGAACCACTTGCTCAAGGAAGCATTCAAGAGTCTCCCGGTGCCACACTGGCAAAGCGCGTGCCTAAATCGTCATCTACGGTTGTAGGTGACGGTCAGGCGGAGGTGACAAAGTCGACTGACATCTCTCAAACTGGGGTAGCTAATGCCAAGTTGGCATCAGTAGCCGAGAAGCAACCGCTGACGCAGAGCTTGCAAGCCACTTTGAACGCCACCATGGCAGTTGCTCAAAATGCAGTTTCGCGTGCCGAAAAATCGGCTGAAGGATCTACCGGGGGGAGTCCGACTGCCACTTTGGGTGAAAGTTTTCGGCAATTGGTGGGCATTGCGAAAAGCGATAAGCCTGCAGAAATTACCACCAGTATCAGCCATTCATCCACCACTGAGCGTACCCAGACAGCCTCTTTAGGAGGGTGGGATTTCTCAACTTCTACTGTTAACGCGAAAGCAATTTCCGATGGTGCAGGTGCCTCGCCTTCCTCCAGTGGATTCTCCTCAGAGGCGCAGGGCGCCAATCAAGTGGCGATGTGGGTGAGTCAAAACGTGCAATCGGCCGAACTTAAGCTCGATGCCCAGGGCGCTGACCCAGTAGAGGTCAGCATATCGCTCTCTGGTGGCGAGGCGCAGGTGCAGTTTCGTAGCGATGTGGCGGAAACGCGCGATATGCTGAGCCGTGCGGTAGCCGATTTGGACAGTTCCCTACAGCGCGAAGGCTTAGTGTTATCCGGGGTTTCTGTTGGTACATCGGCACAGGGGCAGGACAAGTCCAGTGAACCGGGAGAGAATGGTGCGGCTTCTCGACAGTTTGGCCAGCGTGCCAGAGACAATACGCCTGCTAATGCACTAAGGCTGAGCGTCGTGCCGCGTGCCTTGCAAGGTTCCGTAGACCTGTTTGTGTAGCTCGGGTGTGATGTTCTCGATATACGCTGGATGGTGAATAGCCTGTAATAACCTTGCTTTCTATCCTTCATCGACTTATCAGAGAGATAAAGTCGCCAAATAATCGAATTCAGAGAATTTATTACCAATGATCTGCTGAAGCCGATGTGCAAAGCAGATCGTTTTGACAAGGATCAAACGTGTCTGATGCCCCTGCTGCCCCGGCCGAAGGTGCCAAGCCACCGAAAAGCAAAAAAATGATGATCATCGTACTGGCCGTCGTTGTATTGCTGGTTGGTGGTGGTGCCGGTGCTTTTTTCATGCTCAAACCAAAAGCCGAGATTGCGGAGGATGGCGCGCCCGCGCCCGCTGCGGCCCATGTCAAGCCCGGCCCGCCACCTACCTTTTTGCCGATGGACAGTTTGGTGGTGAACTTGTCTGATGCTGGTGGCGACCGCTTTGCGCAAATTGGCATTACGTTGGAAATCAGCGATACACACGCAGCCGATTTGGTAAAAGCCTTTATGCCTGCTATTCGCAGTGGTATTTTGATGGTGGTGTCACAGCGCACTACGCAAGAGCTGCTCCAGCGAGAGGGTAAAGAAAAATTAGCGCGTGATATTCGACGTGAGGTCTCCAAGCCCTTGGGCTTTGAGGTGGAAGAAGACGAAGCTGAGGCCGAAGCCGAAGCCGAAGAGCCGCCAGCGACCAAAAAAAGCAAGGCCAAGCCCAAAACTGCTGCTGTACATAATCCGATAGAGCGTGTGTTGTTCTCGAGTTTTATCGTGCAATGATGAAACTCGACTATCCATCCCATAACGATCCCTATGACGACATTCTTTAAGGCCACACTATGAGTGAATCCTTTTTGTCGCAAGAAGAAGTTGATGCGCTGCTAGAAGGCGTGACGGGCGAGAGTCAGTCGTACAAAGCAGACGCTGTTGACAGTTCAGGTGTGCGTAGCTATGACATTTCTAGCCAAGAGCGCATTGTGCGAGGTCGGATGCCCACGATGGAGATCGTGAACGAGAGGTTTTCGCGTAACTTTCGAGTCGGGCTTTTTAACTTTATACGTCGCAGCCCGGAAATCTCGATTGGCCCTGTTTCTGTGCAGAAGTACAGCGCGTTCCTGCGCGAATTAGCTGTACCCACCAACTTCAACATTGTGGCTGTTCGCCCCCTGCGTGGGAACGGTCTGATTGTGTGCGAGCCTACGCTGGTGTTTGGCATTATTGATACGCTCTACGGCGGTGCTGGCAAGTACCACACGCGTATTGAGGGGCGCGATTTTTCACTCACCGAGCAGCGGGTAATTAACCGCTTGGTGGATGTGATTCGTACTGAGTACGAGAAAGCCTGGAAGGGTATTTACCCCATCCAGCTGGACTACCTGCGCTCCGAAATGCAGCCTCAGTTTGCCAATATCGCTACCCCTAGCGAAATTGTGGTGGCGACCAGCTTTCACCTAGAGATTGGTGAAATTTCGGGTTCAGTGCATTTTTGTATCCCCTATGCCACGTTGGAGCCGATACGCGATGTGCTGTATTCGACCACCCAGGGAGACTCCATGGAGGTGGATCGCCGCTGGATCAACGTGCTTACACAGGAAATCCAGTCCGCTGAAGTGACACTGGTGGCTGAACTTGCCCGCGCAGACACCACGATTGAGCAGCTGCTTGCTATGCGCCCTGGGGACTTTATTGAACTCGAGCGTGAGCCACGTATCAAGGCGTCCATTGATGGTATTCCCGTTTTTGAATGCCAGTACGGTACGCACAATTCGAAGTATGCGATCAAAGTAGACCGAAAACTACTGACCCACGAATCGAAAATCTAAGCAATATTCAACATTATTTGAACTGAGGAATAGCCATGGCAACCGACGGTATGGACAGCAGCGAAATCGACGAACTTAGCGGCTGGGCTGAGGCGCTGGAAGAACAAAAAAAGGCCGACCCCACTGACGTACAGGGCGGCCCCCTGTCTGGCAATGGCGGAGGCTTCAGCGCTGGTGGTAGCGGCACAGTGAACGACATCAACATGGTGTTAGACATTCCTGTACAGCTCTCCGTGGAACTGGGGCGTACCAAAGTGCCGATCAAGTACATCCTGCAACTGGGTCAAGGCTCAGTCGTGGAATTGGATGCCATGGCGGGTGAGCCTATGGATGTGCTGGTGAATGGCTATCTGATTGCACAAGGTGAGGTCGTGGTAGTGAATGAGAAGTTTGGTATTCGCCTCACCGATGTAGTGACGCCGTCTGAACGCCTGAAGCGCGTGAGCCGAGGCTGACGCATCAATCCAGGTCTGTATCCCGCTGGGTAAGATTCGTGTATGAACTTCACTTCTTTTTGGCTGCTGTCTTTTATCGCTGTACTGTGTGCTTTGCCCTGGTTGATCAAATGGGTGCAGCGACGCACTGGCCGTGGTTTGGGTGCGAAAGAAAACACCACCACATTGGTTTCAATGCTCGCCTTGGGGCCTGCACAACGCGTAATGACTATTGAAGTCGGTCCTGAACACGCGCGCACGCAGCTGGTATTGGGTGTGTCGGCACAGTCCATTACCTGCTTGCATGCGATGGCGGTATTGCCTCTAATGCCACAAGCTACGCCACAAACTATGCCGTTAACGTCTACGTCAACATCTGTCTCAACGCCCTCTTTTGCTGCGGAATTACAGGAACTAAAGGGTGCTTAGTACGCGTCAATGTACCGTGGGTATGGCTGTACTCGCCCTGTTGTTGGCGGGGACGACTCCCGCCATGGCGCAAGCGGCAAATCAGGCCTCTGCACAATTGCCCTTGCTGATTGGCAGCGGCGCGGGGGGCACCAGCTTTTCAGTGCCTATCCAAACCCTGCTGTTTTTCACGTCGCTCTCATTTTTGCCAGCCATGTTGCTGATGATGACGGGATTCACCCGCATCGTCATCGTGCTGTCGTTGGTGCGTCAGGCGCTGGGTACCCAGTCTGCCCCGCCCAACCAGGTTATCGTGGGTTTGTCGCTGTTCCTGACCTTTTTCGTGATGGGGCCTACGCTCGACAAGGTGTACCAAGACGCTTACCTGCCGTATTCCAATGGCACCGCCACATTTGAGCAGTCCCTGGACAAAGCAGAGGCCCCCATGCGTCAGTTCATGCTCAAGCAAACCCGCCAATCTGATTTGTCGCTGTTCGCCAAACTCGCCAAGCTGGATTCCAATGTCAAAGGTGAAGCAGCGCCCATGCGGGTGCTGGTACCGGCGTTCGTTACCAGCGAACTGAAGTCAGCTTTTCAAATTGGATTCATGATTTTCATCCCGTTTTTGGTAATCGACATTGTTGTAGCGAGCGTACTCATGTCGCTTGGCATGATGATGCTTTCACCTGTGCTGGTCGCCTTACCCTTCAAGCTGATGCTGTTCGTATTGGCTGATGGATGGAATATTTTGATTGGCTCGCTTGCCGCCAGCTTTGTGCAGTAAGCGCATAAGTGCCAAGCCTTTTCCACATGCAATGAAAGCCCTATGAATCCCCAAACTGTACTGACCATGGGTCAAGAAGCGTTGGTGCTGCTGCTGATGGTGTCTGCCCCCGTGTTGGGTACGGTGTTGATAGTAGGGCTGCTGATTAGCCTGTTCCAGGCCGTCACACAAATTAACGAGGCCACGCTGTCGTTTGTACCTAAACTGATTGCGGCTATAGCAGTGTTTGCCATCTCTGGGCCGTGGATGCTGGCTACGATGGTTGACTATATTCGTCGCATGATCGGCAACATCCCTTCAATGGTGTCGTGAGATATATCAACAGTGCGTTCTGATCGCACCCCATGATTTCGATTACTGAGGCGCAACTTACCGCCTGGATAGCTCCCATCTTCTGGCCTTTTCTTCGCATGTTGGGGATGTTTGGCGCATCCCCCGTCTTGTCGGCACGTGCTATTCCCACCCGTACCAAAATTGGTCTTGCTTTCTTTATCGCCTTGGCTGCACAAGCCAGTCTGACCAATCAGCCTGTTGTCAGTTTGAACGACCCCAGCACTCTGGGAACAGCGGTACATGAAGTGCTGATTGGCTTGGCCATTGGCTTTGCGGTGCGGTTGGTGTTTGCTTCAGTCGAGCTGGCTGGTGAACTGATGGGGTTGCAAATGGGGTTGAATTTTGCGATGTTTTTTAATGCAATGACCAACAGCCAAGCCAGCGCCGTATCGCGTTTTTTTGGCAATATGGCGATTTTGTTGTTTGTGGTGTCCAACGGCCATCTCATGGTGATGATGGCTGTTATCAAAAGCTACGACGCTTTTCCCGTGAACCACGGTATTTTGAAAACCTACGGCCAACTCAAGCTCTACACCATGGGAGCGGATCTGTTTGCCACGGCCTTGTGGATTTCACTGCCATTGGTGGGCATGCTGCTGATGGTTAATCTCACGCTGGGTATTGTCTCGCGCATCGCCCCGCAAATAAATATCTACGCTGTGGGATTTCCCGTCATTTTGACGGTGGGCTTGATGGGGATCGCCGCTGGTCTGCCCCTGCTGGACGCGCCCATGATGTCGTTGATGATGCGTACGATGGCGTTATTTTCCGGGGCGTGAGGTTGTTTGCCTCTCCTGCCTCCCTACCTCTTTTTACCCGCTCTTTAAACCAAGCTATTGCGAATCGCGTAGACCGTTAATTCGGCGTTATTGGTTAAATTTAGCTTCTCTAACGCTCTCGCACGGTAGACACTGACGGTTTTGGGGCTGAGCATCAGCTCTTCAGCAATGTCCGAGAGCCGCTTGCCCGAGGCTATTTTCAGCACGGTTTGTAGCTCGCGCTCCGACAGTGCGTCATGCAGCAATTCGGATTTAGGTGCCGACAGGCTTTCCACCAGCATTTGTGCCACGTCAGCGGTTACGTACTTGCGCCCTTGGGCGACGGTACGCACTGCAGTGACCAGTTCACTGGGGTCACCCGCCTTACTCACATAGCCCTGCGCACCAGCGCGCAGGCATCGAATCGCGTACTGGTCTTCAGGGTGCATGGAGACGATCAGCACTTTAATGGGGGAGTCACTGTCACGCAGACTGGCCAACACTTCCAGGCCATCGCGGCCCGGCATGTTCAAGTCCAACACCAGTACATCGCAGGAGACTTTGCGCAACAGTTCGCGCACTTCAGCGTAGCCGCTGGCTTCGCCGGTGACTTTCACGTCTACAGCTTCTGAAAGGGTGTCGCGTATGCCGCGCCGAACGACGGCGTGGTCATCGCATAAGACGACATGGATCATGCGGGGGCCTATTATTGTTGTCGGTTGGCAATGGAGTCTAGGTGATGGCACTTATGACATCACCCATGACAGCACCCGTGAGGGGAACGCTTAAGATAACTGATGTACCCGCTCCGGGTCGACTGCTCACGTCCAGCCAGCCCTCAACAGTTTTGGCGCGCTCGTGCAGGCCGCGAATGCCAAATGCCTTGGGCTTCTCTAGCTCAGGTTTTGAGAGTCCGACCCCATTGTCGGTAATCTCTAAGGTCAGCACACCTTCCGCATCTGATAGCTCAATTTTGACTTCGCTGGCTTGGGCATATTTTGAGATGTTGGTTAGCGCTTCTTGGGTGGTGCGGTAGGCGACAAGTTGCACCTCTTTGCTGACCGTAATGGCTTCACGTGATACTTGGGTCTGAGTGCGCACACCAGTGCGTCGCTCAAAATCGCTGGCCAGCCATTGCACTGCGGCCAGCAGGCCCTGGTCGAGTATGGCTGGGCGGAGATTGAGCATGATGCGCTGGCTGGCACCAATGGCATGCTGCAGCATTTCGGTGGCAGCTCGCACATGGGCGAGGACGGTGGCTTCAGTGCTGTGCCGTTCTACCCAGGCCAGATCAAATCGCACGGCGGCCAATGATCCGCCAATATCGTCATGTACCTCCCGCGCAATGGCGGTGCGTTCTTGTTCGATGCTGGACTGCAAATATTCAGTTAACTCGGCTAAACGGCGTTCTGACGCGGCCAGTTCTTTGTCCGCTCGCGCTTTAGCGCGGCGAGATTCATGCACTTCGACCGCTCGGGTGATGACATGGTCTAGTTTGCCCATGCTGTCTTTGAGCAGGTAGTCGCTGATGCCACGCTTTACGGCATCGACGGCAGCAGGCTCACCAATAGCCCCAGACAAAATGATGAAAGGAGGAGGGGTGCCCGTGCTGCTTTGCGCTAGCAGTGCAGTCCAAGCGTCAATAGCGGTAAATCCGGGAAGGCGGAAATCCGCCAAAATCACGTCGATGGGCTCGCTGCGGGCATGAATTAAAAACTCAGGCAGCGTCTCAACCCGATGGAGTGTGTAAGCGACATCGCTTTTTTGTAAGACGAACTTGACCAGTTCATGGTCAATTGGCGAGTCTTCAAGATGCAAAATGCGTCGTACAAGGCTTTTGTGGGCATCGGATCTCATCAGGACGCCTGCAAGCAATGATCTTGCCTAGGTGTCACCGGTATCACTCGTATTAGTCTTCTAAGGATGAGGGTCACTGAAATTGCACGTTTAGAAATTGAAGGGAGTGAAGTATTCTTCACCAGTGTGTTGCTTTTCATTGCGTCAAGCGACCCTAACGTCTTATAAATTCTATGCGCTGCGCATAGAAAGATTCCGCAAATTTTGTGCAGTGGCCGATAGATGGGGCAATTCGAACACCATGCAATCAACCGTTTCACAACCTTACTCTCCTACCGTCCAGATTCCGGTGATGACAGTTGCCGAGCTTCAAGACAGCTTGATGATCGTGATGAACGATCTTGAGCGTCTTGAGGGGCTGGTGAGCCATGCGGCCACTAACTTGCTGAGTCGCTTTAGCGCTGCTAATGCGGGCATTCACCATAGCCTCGCAGAGGCAGGGTTGAATGCGAGCAGTACCCACAGCCTAAATGATGTTCGACGTACTTTGCAAGCCGCTGTGACGGAGCTTCAATTTCAAGACATGGCCTCCCAGCTGATAGTTCACACCACTAAGGTGTTGAAAGGCTGTGCTGACCGTTTAGCCGCTGAAGCGATGGAGCAGGATGATGACGAGGGGCCAGCTGTTATTCAGGCGATTCCCGACCGACCCAATCCCGTGACGCAAGATGAGATGGACGCTGGATCTATTGAGCTTTTTTGATACGTTGGCTGGGTCGCGTTTAATGCGCAATCTGTAAATTAATTATTAAGTTGGAGTTTCGTATGTATTCAATCCTCGCCGTTGATGATTCTGCATCTATGCGAAAGATGGTCTCGTTCACGCTGACTGGTGCGGGATACAACGTCATCGAAGCTGTGGATGGTCAAGATGGGTATGAAAAAGCCCAGTCCCACGCGATTGACTTGGTACTAACCGACCAAAACATGCCCCGGCTCGATGGCCTAGGTTTAACACGTAAATTGCGTGAGAACACGCAATTTAAAACAATCCCCATTTTGATATTGACCACCGAATCCAGTGACCAGATGAAGCAGGCCGGTCGTGCTGCAGGCGCTACTGGTTGGTTGGTCAAACCGTTTGACCCGAATAAGCTGCTTGAAGTGATTCAAAAGGTCATTCGCTAAATTCACCTGAGTGGCCGCTAAGTCACAGGGCTAAAGGAGTTCTCTATGAGTGAAGCGCAACAGCACAGCGTTGGTGATGACATTGACCTGTCGCAGTTTTACCAAATATTTTTTGAAGAAGCGGGTGAAAACCTCGACCAAATGGAGCAAATGCTGCTCAGTCTGGACTTGGAAAAGGCTGATGACGAAGAGCTAAACGCTATTTTTCGGTGTGCGCATTCGATTAAAGGTGGCGCGGCCACGTTCGGGTTTTCTGACGTGGCTGAGTTAACGCACCAAATGGAATCGCTGCTGGACAAACTGCGTCGTCACGAACTGGTGCCCACGCCGCCTATGGTGGATGTGTTGCTCGAATCCGATGACGCTCTACGTGGTTTGTTGGCTCGGCATCAAGGGCAAGGCGGTGAAGTACCTTCTACAACAGGGTTGGTAAACCGCATTCGGGATTTGGCCGAAGGTAAGGGGCCCACCGACACACTATTTGCACCAGTTGCCGCGACTGTTTCTGCAGTTGTAGATGCGCCTGTTCCCACACTAAGCTCGGTTGTTACGAAGCCTAGATCGTCCAAATCACGGTCGTTGGAGATCCATATAGGACCCCTTGAAAAGCCCGAGCAGGCCGATGCGCTGCAAGAGCTATTCCGAGATATTCCCGGACTGGGGACCATCAAAGTGCTGGTCACGGACCGCACGGACACACGAATTTTTGCGGTTGAGACTACCTCCAGCGATGAAGATTTGTTGGACTTGTTTGTCTTTCACGTCAATAAAGAGCAGGTACTGATTCGCGACATGGATACGCTAGAAAAGCCCATGTCACCTGGCTATGGCTTTTACCCGGACGCCCCAGGTGCCCCTCGCGCTAGCCATGCCGAAACCGCTTCAGCCTCAGCACTAATTTCTGTGGAAACCGGTTTTGGTTTCTTTGCGGATGCTCCTGGTGCGCCGGACAGCGGAGCTGCTGCAGCCGCCACCAAAGTAGCCTTGGCTAATGAGGTCAAGGCCCCCGCGAGCAAAGCCAGCAGCCCGCAAGCCTCAGCAGGTGCAGGTGCAGGTGGGGACAGCACCATCCGTGTTGCCATCAGTAAGGTAGATCAGCTCATCAATTTGGTGGGTGAATTGGTTATTACCCAGGCCATGCTGTCTCAAAATAGCAGTGCACTAGACCCGGTGGTCAACCAACAGCTGATGGCCGGTTTAGCAGATTTGGACCGCAACACCCGTGACTTGCAAGAGTCTGTGATGTCGATCCGAATGATTCCGATGTCGATAGTATTTAGCCGTTTTCCGCGGATGTTGCGTGATTTGGCAACCAAGCTGGGTAAAAAAGTCGAGCTGGTCACAATAGGCGAAGCCACTGAGCTGGACAAAGGCCTTGTTGAGAAAATCACCGATCCGCTGACCCACTTGGTGCGCAACAGCTGTGATCATGGCATTGAGTTGCCAGAAGAGCGCTTAGCAGCAGGCAAACCAGCGCACGGCACCATCACGCTGAGTGCGTCGCACCAGGGCGGCTCTATCGTGATTGAGGTACGTGACGACGGCAAGGGCATGTCACGCGAAAAAATACTTTCTAAAGCCCGTGAACGGGGAATAGATGTGTCCGACCAAATGACCGATAGCGAAGTCTGGCAGCTGATTTTTGCGCCTGGCTTCTCCACTGCCGATGTGGTCACGGATGTATCCGGGCGCGGTGTGGGCATGGATGTGGTGAAGCGCAACATCACAGCTATGAATGGCACAGTCGATATTGATTCGGCGGAGGGCTACGGCATGCGAGTTTCGGTGCGTCTGCCGTTGACACTGGCCATCATGGACGGCATGTCTGTGGGCGTAGGTGAAGAGGTGTACTTGCTGCCCCTGTCGTCGGTGATCGAATCGTTCCAGGTCAAGGGTGACGAAGTCAGCACCGTAGGGCAGGGCGCTCAGTTGGTTAAAGTGCGCGATGAGTACATGCCGGTCATCAGTCTGGAGAAAATCTTCCAGGTGCCACGCTTTGACTCCGACAAGTCGAGTGACATCATGGTGGTGGTGGAAGCTGACGGCAGCCGGGTCGCCTTGCTGGTCGACGAGCTTCTCGGGCAGCAGCAGGTGGTCGTGAAAAACCTCGAATCCAACTACAAAAAAGTGCCCAATGTGTCAGGGGCCACCATCCTTGGGGACGGCAAAGTAGCGTTGATTTTGGACACGGCTGCGTTAGTGCGCCGCTCACGTCATTGATGGCATGGCACATTGAATGTCGATATTGAATCCATTATTGAATGCTGGTATTGATTCCCCCGCACATAGCAACAGAAATTAGGAGAGCATCATGGGTGTGATGGAACAGGTCGGCGATATGGCGATAGCTACCGCGCGCGAGTATTTGACTTTCAGGCTTGACCATGAAGAGTTTGGCATTGATATCCTCAAGGTGCAGGAAATCCGAGGCTATGAGCCGCCCACCCGCATTGCGAATGTGCCCAACTTCATCAAAGGCGTAGTCAATTTACGCGGCACTATCGTGCCTATTGTGGACATGCGACTCAAGTTTCAGTGCAGCAAGGCTGACTACAACAGTTTTACCGTGGTCATCATCCTGAATTTGAAGAGTCGCGTAGTGGGCATCGTGGTGGACTCAGTGAGCGATGTGATGGAAATACCGCCTGAAAGCGTTAAGCCTCGCCCCGACGTGGACAGCACTATTGACAGCAGTTGCATCACTGGTCTGGGTTCTGTGGGCGGACGGATGCTGATTTTGCTGGACATTGAAACGCTCATGTCCAGCCCAGACATGGGCCTGGTCAGCGCAGGGGAATAACGTGGTCGCGACGGCTGAAGCTGCACCGCTAGACCGCGAGTTTGAGTGGGCTGATGCGGATTTTCAGCGCGTACAGGCGTTGATCTACAAGCGTGCAGGCATCTCTTTGCACGATGGCAAGCACGCCATGGTCTACAGCCGCCTGTCGCGTCGCTTGCGCGATACCGGTCACCGCAGCTTCAGTGCCTATCTGTCGTGGCTAGAGTCGCATGAAGGGGCCGAGTGGCAAGAATTCATCAACGCGCTGACCACCAATCTCACCTCGTTTTTCCGCGAAAGCCACCACTTTGAGATTTTGCATACTCTGCTGGCCGCCAAGCCCACTGGCACCCGCTGGAATGTCTGGTGCAACGCTGCGTCCACAGGGGAAGAGCCCTATTCCATAGTGATGACCGCCATCGAGGCGCTAGGCAATACGGCGTCGTTCAAGCTCAGCGCCAGCGACATCGATTCCAAGGTGCTCGCTATTGCTAGTGAAGGTGTTTACAAGCTGGAGAGCATCAAAGGCCTGGATCAACAGCGCATGCAGCGTTTCTTTTTGCGCGGTAAAGCCAGTAACGCCGGCTTGGTACGGGTTAAGCCGGAGCTGAAAACGCCGATTGATTTCTTGAGCGTCAATTTGATTCAAGACAACTGGCCTTTTCGAGAGCAGTTTGATATCGTCTTTTGCCGCAATGTGATGATCTATTTCGATGCTCCCACTCAGCGCCGTGTGCTGGAGCGCATTTACCGCAACATGAAACCCGGTGGTATGTTGTTTGTCGGACATTCTGAAAACTTCAACGACTCTCGTGATCTGTTTACCCTGCGAGGCAAAACCGTCTATGAACGCTGCTGAAACCTTATGCGACTGTAGTGCAATCTTTTTTGCTATAAAAAAAGAAGCAAAAAATGTAGGTTGGATATATTTGAATTGCACATCATCTGAGGTCAATATTTTTTTCATGAAGGCAGGTTCTATATGAGTGTGCTCGCTCCTCCCCTTGGCACACCACAGCGGATGGCTGCACAGTTTGGAAGTGTTCTCAGCCCTGGTGGGGATTCTGCCCAGCAGGCTTTGGTGCAAAAAATGAAAGCACGCCCTCGCCATCCCGGTGAGGCGTCATTTTTTTATGTAGACCACCACTTTCAATTTCCCGCCGTCAAGGTGTTGCCAGGCGAGTACTACGTTTCCAGCGATGACATGGTCATCATGACGGTATTGGGTTCGTGCATCTCTGCCTGCATTTGGGACACACGCGCGCGCGTCGGGGGTATTAACCACTTCATGTTGCCCGATGGCGATATGGTGGGTGGGTCTGGACGCTATGGTTCCTATGCGATGGAGTTGTTGATCAATGAAATGATGAAGCTGGGCGCGCGACGCGATTCCATGCAGGCCAAAATATTTGGTGGGGGACAAGTCATGGCTTCCTTTACCGCCATGAACGTAGGTGAGCGCAATACCGAGTTCGTCATCAATTACTTACAAACTGAGCGCATTCCCATTGTGTCCAAAGATGTTTTGGACATTTACCCCCGAAAAGTCTGCTATTTCCCCTCCACCGGCAAAGCCTTGGTGAAGCGCTTGGCCCACTCTCACCCTGAGGCTTTGGTGGAGCAAGAGCGCCGTGGCAATGCAGTCACGGTCGTCAAAGAAACATCAGGCGGGTCGGTCGATCTGTTCTGACAGGACGCACAAGTATGAAGAAAATTACTGTGTTGGTCGTGGACGACTCTGCTCTGGTGCGCAGCCTGCTCACCGAGATCATCAACCGTCAGCCCGATATGGTTTGCATAGGTGCGGCGCACGACCCTTTGATCGCCCGCGAGATGATCCGCGAGATGAATCCCGATGTCATCACTCTCGACGTTG
>JAYUED010000041.1:0-6509 GCA_043739385.1 Betaproteobacteria bacterium
GAGACGGGCAATCAGAGTTGGCGGTTTAAACAATCAAGCGCCAAATCAAAAATCGCTGCTGGCGTTGCAACCCCAGCGAAGATCAGCTCACGCAGTAAGGCGTCCGCAACCAACAAAGGAGAAGCGTCACCAGACAATTCAACTGACCTAGACTTATCCACAGCCTCTTGAGCAGGGCTTTAAACTGCAATTGGTGGGGTTAACTTTCGATGAAAAAGGGGGGGTCAACTTTGCATGGAAATCAACAGCTGATGCCTGCCTCCAAGCTGCAAAACGCGATGCGGTACGGCTGGGCATCCCGATGAAGGTTTTGCGCTGCGATAACCCTTCGGTTCAAGTCCATTACACGTGCAGCCTCACGGTGATCAGACCGGATCAGCACATCGCGTGGGCAGGTAACACATGGCCCAAGATCGAGGACAGTGATGTATTGGCCATGGTCTCAGGCCGAATTCCCAGTAGTGTCCCCAGTACTGATTTGTATAACGCTGACAACAAAGAGGCTCGCCATGAACCAAACGCTTGAATCTCATACCCAGAATGTCGCCCCTACCGTGATCTCGCCAGCGCGGCTTGCGCATGTCGTGCTGCGCACTTCGCAGTTCAGTGCGTTGGTTGACTGGTATCAGACAGTTTTGGGTGCAAAAATTGCCTTTTCTAATGGTGCGCTTGCCTTCCTTTGTTATGACGAGGAACACCACCGCATTGCGGTCTTGAATATCCCTGGCTTGCAGCGCCAGCCAGAGGGTATTGCCAGCGTGCACCATTTTGCGTTCACCTATGCCACGCTGGCCGATCTGGTTGCCACCTATGAGCGTCTAGGCAGAGTGGCGATCCGTCCTGTCTTGTGCATCAATCACGGGCCCACCACGTCGATGTACTACGCAGACCCGGACGGCAATCAGGTAGAACTGCAAGTGGACAACTACGACACGGTAGAAGAAGCTGGTAAGTTTTTCTACGGCTCCGCTTTTGCCCAAAACCCAATTGGCGTGGACTTCAACCCTGATGACCTTGCTTGACGTTTTCATGCCGGTGAAGACGAAACTACCCTGAAGTTGCGCCCAGACGGTGGTGCGCGCGGGCTGGACACGCTGAGCCTTCGGTGATGGCACTGCTGATGCCAGTTAAAGGCCTCCACCGTTGCGAGCGCGAATGCACCCGCTTGTGCCATGACTTTGCCGCAGCGGTGGACAGCCGCCAGTACGGTATGTTCGCGGACTTGTTCGCGCCCGACGGCGTGTTTGACCGCGCAGGTCAGGTCAGCTACGGGCAGGCTGAAATACTTCAGTTCTTAAATGCCCGCCCAGCCGACAAGGTGACACGCCACGCCTGTACCAATATCCGGATTGACATGACGGGGCCTCAGGCTGCAACGGGCCATTCTTATGTCTTGGTGTTTCAGGGGCAGGCACTGGGCGATGCTCAGCAGCCTTTGCCCACAACTGCACCCATGGTTGTGGAATACCAAGATAACTACGTATTGATGGCGGAAGGCTGGAAGTTCAAGCACCGCGTGGTCAAGATAGTCTTCCAGCCTTAAAGCAGGGCCGTCAAACCCGCGAATACGGGGGGCTCGTTTCCCCCTTGTTGTTTATGAATGGTTGCCGAATCCTTAGCCTCGGTTCAGCAACTGCAAGGCCGCTCGCTCAATGCTAGGCGCATCGACACCGAAGAAAGCCCGTAGCGCCGCACGGGTGTCGCTCCGGCCAAAACCATCTGTACCCAGGGTGCGGAAAGCGCGTCCTTGTGGGATGAAGGCACGTACGCTGTCGGGCACGGCGCAAACATAGTCGGTGGCGGCGATGACAGGCCCTTGGCTACCAGCCATCAAATCGGTCAAAAACGGCGCAGTTGCGCCAGCGTCATCTTCGGCCAAGTGACGCTGACCGTCACGTGCCAGCTCGCTCCAGCTGGTCACGCTGTACACGGTAGAAGACACACCTTGCTGTGCCAGGGACTGCGCCGCCTTAATGACCTCCAGCAGAATAGCTCCGGAGCCCATCAGCGTGACTTCTTTTGATTCTTTATCCTCTGTACCCTTTTCTAGTATGGATTTATAGCTATTGAATTTGTAGCATCCACGCACCACGTCCGCTTCAACGCCATCGGGTAGGCTGGGTTGTGCGTAGTTTTCGTTCATCATCGTGATGTAGTAGAAAACATCCTTTTGTTCCACCAGCATCTCACGCATTCCGTGGTCGATGATGACCGCCAATTCGCCTGCAAAGGCTGGGTCATAGGCTTTGCAATTGGGGATGGTCGCCGCCATCAGGTGGCTGGTACCGTCCTGGTGTTGCAAGCCTTCGCCGCCCAATGTGGTACGGCCCGAAGTGGCTCCGAGCAAAAAGCCGCGTGCCCGCTGGTCAGCGGCAGCCCAGATTTGGTCGCCCACGCGCTGGAAGCCAAACATTGAGTAGTAGATGTAGAACGGGAGCATCGCCAGTCCGTGCACGCTGTAGCTGGTGCTGGCCGCCGTCCAGCTGGCCAAGGCACCAGCTTCGGAGATGCCTTCCTCCAGAATTTGACCGTCCATGGCTTCTCGGTAACTCAGCACCGAGCCAATGTCTTCAGGCGCATAGCGTTGACCCACGCTGGAGTAAATGCCCACCTGTTTGAACAGATTGGCCATGCCGAAGGTACGCGCCTCGTCCGCCACGATGGGCACCACACGGGGCCCCAGCGTGGAGTCTTTGAGCAAGTTGCCCAACATGCGTACAAAGGCCATGGTGGTGCTCATCTCTTTGCCATCGGCCTTCAACGCAAACTGGGCGTAGCTTGTGATTTCTGGCACGGGTACGGGCGCACAGGTGGTGTATCGCTTGGGCAAAAACCCCCCTAACTTCTGGCGCTGCGCGTGCAGGTACTGCATTTCGGGACTGTCGGGTGCTGGCTTGTAAAAGCTAAGGGAGGTGACTTGCTCGTCAGAAATCGGCAACTGGAAGCGGTTACGGAACGCGATCAAATCGGTTTCGTCAAACTTCTTTTGGCTGTGGGTGGTCATCTTGCCCTGGCCTGCGCTGCCCATGCCGTAGCCTTTTTTAGTGTGCGCCAAGATTACCGTAGGTTGTCCTTTATGCAGAGAGGCGGCTTTATAGGCGGCGTAAATTTTCACAATATCGTGTCCGCCGCGTTTGAGTCGGTCAATCTGCTCGTCCGTCATGCCTTGCGCCAGATGGGCCAAGGCCTCGTTCTGGCCGAAGAAGTTCTCGCGGTTAAAGCGCCCATCTTTGGCCGCAAAGGTTTGCATTTGGCCGTCCACCGTATTGGAAAAAACCTTGGCCAATGCACCGCTCACATCACGAGCGAAAAGACCATCCCAGTCGCTGCCCCAGACCAGCTTGATGACGTTCCAGCCCGCGCCTACGAAGAGCTGCTCCAGCTCGTCGATGATGCGGCCATTGCCGCGTACCGGGCCATCAAGCCGCTGAAGGTTGCAGTTCACGACCCACACCAAATTGTCTAACCCCTCGCGGGCGGCCAGGGTGAGCGCGCTCATGCTTTCGGGCTCGTCCATTTCGCCATCGCCAAAGACGCCCCACACTTTTCTGTCTGTGCAATCCAGCAACTGGCGGTGCGTGAGGTAGCGCATAAAGCGGGCGTGGTAGATCGAGCTGATGGGACCAATGCCCATGGAGCCGGTGGGAAACTGCCAAAAATCAGGCATCAGGTATGGATGCGGGTAGCTGCACAAGCCGCGTGCCCCTTCGCCAGTGAGGGCTGCAGGAGAAGTCAGCTCTTGGCGGTAGTAGCCCAAGTCGTCGGCACTCAAGCGGCCTTCTAAATAGGCCCGTGCATACACACCGGGCGAGCTATGGGGCTGAAAGAACACCAAATCGCCAAGATTTTCCCCCACGTTTGCCACGTCGTGTCCTTCATTACGGGCACGGAAAAAATGGTTGTACCCAGTCTCAAATAAATCTGCCGCACTGGCGTAGCTGGCGATATGCCCGCCCAGTTCGCCATAGGCTTGGTTGGCGCGCACCACCATGGCCAACGCATTCCAGCGCACCAAAGAGGCCACGCGCTCTTCCATGGCCAAATCTCCTGGGAAGACGGGTTGCTGGTCTACCGGAATGGTGTTGACGTATGGCGTACCTCGGGCAGGTTGCCAAGCGATTTTGGGGTCACGGCCCAGCGCTTCGAGCATGTCCAAAATCTGCCGCGCCCGCTCTGGCCCCGAGGCCTGAAGGAGCGACGTCAGTGCATCGCGCCATTCCGCACTCTCATGGGGGTCGGTGTCAATGGCGGGGATCGCAGGTATCACAGGTAGGGCAGCGGCAGATTGGGGCATGGCGTGTCTCGCAATTTTCTGGTGGATGCCCAGGCAATGGCGGGCAGTACTGATACAACTGTAAAATGAATTCAGGCGCACAAGCCACTTAATTTTCTTGTTAATTTGTATTTTTAAAGCATATTATGCTGATGAATATTGAATTAAAAGCACAATGACTATTGACGCCACAGACTTGAAAATACTGAACGAACTGCAGGCAGATGCGAGCCTGTCGAACGTGGAACTGGCGAAGCGTGTCCACCTGTCGCCGTCTCCGTGTTTAGCGCGAGTACGTGCGTTGGAGGCGAAGGGTGTCATCCGCCACTATGTTGCGCTGCTGGATGCGCAAAAGCTGGGCTTGCACCTGAATGTGTTCATCTCCATCAGCCTGAAGCAGCAAAGCCGTGAAGCACTCCAGGCGTTTGAAGACCGCATTTGTGTGCGTGAGGAGGTGATGGAGTGTTATTTGATGACCGGCGATGAGGATTACCTGATCCGTGTCGCCATCGCAGACATGCCCGCGCTGGAACGCTTCATCCTGGAGCAGCTCGCACCCATCGCTCAGGTGGAAAAGATTCGCTCTAGCTTCGCGCTCAAGCAAGTTCGTTACAAGACAGCCTTACCACTGCGGTGAGTCTGAACCGGAAGAACCAGCCGACCCACCACAAAGTTAACGCCGCTTAGAAAGCACCATAAACCATGTTTTTGAACAGGTGACGGTAGTACTCACGTTGCCCAGGCGCTTGCATCATCCAGATGCCGATCAGATTTTCGCGCGGGTCTATCCAGAAATAAGTACCTCCCAAGCCGCCCCAATTGGCTTCACCTACGCTGCCGGGGTTAACCGCTTCACCTGCTGCAAGACGTACTGCGAAACCCAGACCAAAGCCAAAACCTGGGCCAGGCAGATACCCGCCGCTTGCGCCGGGTGCACGGCTGGCGCGGATCACATCGGTACCGAGGTGGTCATGCGTCATCAGTTCTATAGTTTTTGGGGACAGGATGCGTACGC
The DNA here is from genome assembly GCA_043739385.1 of Betaproteobacteria bacterium. GTDB lineage: Bacteria > Pseudomonadota > Gammaproteobacteria > Burkholderiales > Burkholderiaceae_C > Defluviibacillus. The sequence continues at coordinate 5,289 of JAYUED010000041.1, forward strand.
CGTCCAACTCACCACCGGCCAACACCATGCGGCTAAAGCGAAGGTAATCTGCGGCGGTGGACACCATACCGCCACCTCCCGACTCAAACACCGGTGGCTTGGTGACGTCTAGCAGTGTCACGGCTTGCTTGCTGTCGGGGTCGATCTTGAGTGGCTCTGCCAATCGGTTCAGCTTGTCGGCTGGTACTGAAAAGCCAGTGTCCTTCATTTGCAACGGCCCCAGAACGCGCTTTTGTAAATAAACGCCTAGCGTTTGGCCTGAAACACGCTCAATCAAAGCTCCCACCACATCAGTGGAACGGCTGTATTCCCAGGTAGTACCCGGTACATACGCCAGCGGCATCGTTGCAAGTTTTCGCGAAAACTCGGTGTTGTTCCGCTCGGCTTTTTGGACGCCTGCCTTCAGATACTCGCTCTTCACCAGCGATTTCCCGAACACACCATAGGTCAGGCCCGAAGTGTGGCGCAACAGGTCTTGCACAGTAGGTGCGCGAGGGGAGGGCACACGCTCCAGCACCATGTTGCCAGCAGCGTCTTTTTTCTCTATCCCCAGTTGCACGTCTTTGAACTCAGGCAGGTAGCGAGAAACGGGTTCGTTCAGTTGCACCCGACCGTCTTCCACAAGCATCATCAGGCCCACGGTGACGATAGGTTTGCTCATCGAGTAGATGCGAAAAATCGAATCCACCGTCATTGGCGATTGGCTGGGCACATCGCGCATTCCGAATACGCGCTCGTGGACGATACGGCCGTCTCGGTAGATCATCACGACGGCACCGGGCAAGCGACCTGCCGCAACATCACGGGTTAGGGTCTCGTCTAGGTTACGCAGCGTCGCCGCGTTCATGGTGTGTTGGGCGACTTTATCGGTACCTAAATTGGCACAGGCGGACAGCAGCAAGGTACTGCTACATGCGATGGCAAGCAATGTTTGGCGAAGGCTAAGGTGGCGTTTGAAGCAGGAGCGGGGGAGTCTCATTCGGCGTTGTCTCGGTTCGTTGTAGTGTGTTGCGGTGAAGTGCAGGGACAGCACCGGTGATCCACAGCAGGCTTCGATCGAGTCCGCTTGTGAACCGTAGCAAAGTTTACCGATGCGCAGCCTCTGCCACTTGAGCCTTTCGCGACTTAGGGATGGTCTGAATAACTCGTTGCCAGTTGCTGTAGCGAGTCGGTAGTTTTCAAATGGCAGGATTTCACGCGCAATCTTTCAAAGTAGCGCCA
>JAYUED010000042.1:0-54962 GCA_043739385.1 Betaproteobacteria bacterium
CGGTCTGGATTTCCTCTCCCGCCTGATGCGTCTGCGCCCCATGCCCGTGGTGATGATTTCCACGCTGACCGAGCGTGGCGCTGAAGTCACGATGAAAGCCTTGGAGCTCGGAGCGATAGATTTCGTCGCTAAGCCGCGCATTGGCGTGGCTGATGGGTTGAAGGAATTGTCCACCCAGATTGTCGACAAAATTCGTATCGCTGCTTCCGCCACAATCCGCCGTACGCCTGCATTACCGACACAGACACCAACAGCCGTGGTGCCATCTGCAGCCCATGCGTCACTGCCGCAACCGGCCAGAGCCAGCGCCGTGTCCTCCAGTGGGCTAATAGGCCGTATTTCCACCGAAAAGCTGATTTGTATCGGCGCTTCCACCGGCGGGACAGAGGCGATCAAAGAGGTTTTAACCCGTCTCCCAGCCGATTCGCCGGGCATCGTCATTACCCAGCACATGCCCCCCGGCTTCACCACCAGCTTTGCTGCGCGCTTGAATGGTCTGTGCCGCATCACCGTCAAGGAAGCCTCGGATGGCGAGCGCATCCTGCCTGGACACGCCTACATTGCACCAGGTGGCAAGCAGTTCAGTATCAACCGCAGCGGGGCGAACTACATGGCGGTAGTCGAAGACGCTGAGCCTGTGAACCGCCACCGTCCCTCAGTTGAAGTGCTGTTTCTATCGTGTGCCCATTTCGCTGGCCGCAACGCTTTCGGCATCATGCTGACTGGCATGGGCAACGACGGCGCTACAGCGATGAAGGTCATGCGCGACGCTGGTAGCTATAACTACGTGCAAAACGAAGCCACCTGTGTAGTTTTTGGGATGCCGCGAGAGGCAATTCAGGCTGGAGCAGCGAACGAAGTGCTGCCTTTAGACCAGATTGCCCCAGCGCTGATTGCTAAGCTATCTGAAGGCGCTGGGGTACACCACCGGGTGTAAGTCCCGTCTCAGCGGTAACTGGCTTTTCTATCGACTATGTACTAAGCGACTGAAACACCCGCTGAAAGAGTCTCCCACCGCTCCAGCGCCACCATCAGCGCATCTTCAATTTCCGCTTCCCGCGCATTCAGTTTGACCGCCAGTGCAGGGTCGGTCTGGTACAGCTTGCCGTCGGACAGCTTTACCCGCAGCGTGACTTGCTCGGCTTCCAAATCCTCAATTTGCTTGGGCAGCAACTCCAGTTCACGCTGGGCTTTGTAGGTTAGTTTGACGGGTGGGGTACTTGTGGTGGGCTGTACAGCTGCCTTTCCCGAATTTTCAGCAGGTGATAGAGCCGGTATTAGGGCTTTGGCACCTGCTGGTTGTGCTGGAGTAGCTACAGAAGCTGTAGCTGCGCGAATCTCTCGTGCTCGACGAGATTGGATTAGCCAGTCTTGTACTGAGCCTTCGTACTCGCGCCAAGCGCCGTCGCCTTCGCTGACCAAGGTGCTGGTCACGACGTTATCTAAAAACGCACGGTCGTGGCTGACCAGGAAAACCGTGCCGTCGTAGTTTTGCAGCAGGTCTTCCAGCAGCTCCAGCGTGTCGATATCCAAGTCGTTGGTGGGCTCGTCCAGCACCAGTACGTTGGCGGGGCGGGCGAACAGGCGGGCTAAGAGCAGGCGGTTACGTTCGCCACCAGAGAGGGAACGCACCGGCGAATTGGCGCGCGCGGGGGAGAAAAGGAAGTCGCTGAGGTAGCTTTTGACGTGTTTTTTCTGGTCGCCAATCTCGATCCACTCGCTGCCGGGGCTGATGAAGTCTTCCAGCGTAGCGTCCAAATCCAGCGCGTCGCGCATCTGGTCGAAGTAGGCGACCTGGATTTTTGAGCCTTGACGGACTTTGCCGCTGTCGGGGGCCAGTTCACCCAAGATCATCTTGAGCAGTGTAGTTTTGCCCGCGCCATTGGGGCCAATCAGGCCGATTTTGTCGCCGCGCAGCACGGTGCCAGTGAAGTTGCGCACGATATTGCGGTACTGGTCGCCCTCACCAAAGCCTTTGCTGACATCGGTGAGTTCCGCCACGATTTTGCCGGTGGGTGCACCTGAGGCCACATCCAGCTTCACGCTGCCTAAAGCGTCGCGGCGCGAGGTACGGCTGGCGCGCAGGGCATCCAAGCGCACGATGCGGCTTTGGCTGCGGGTGCGGCGTGCTTCCACGCCTTTGCGCACCCAAATTTCCTCTTGCGCCAGCAGTTTGTCGGCCTTGGCCGAAATCACCGCTTCTTGAGCCATTTGCTCTTCTTTTTGGAACACAAATGCGGAGAAGTTACCGGGGTAGGTTCGCAGGATGCCCCGGTCCAGCTCCACAATGCGCGTCGCCACGCGGTCGAGGAACGAGCGGTCATGGGTGATGGTCACCAAACTGCCTTTGAAGGCGACCAGCAGGTCTTCCAACCACTCGATGGAATCCATGTCCAAGTGGTTGGTCGGTTCGTCCAGCAGCAGCACATCGGGGCGGCTGACCAGCGCTTGGCCCAGGGCCACGCGCTTTTTGGTGCCACCTGAGAGCGAGCCAACCAGCGCATCGCGGTTTAAATTCAGGCGGTGCAGTGTTTCTTCCACACGCTGCTCCCAGGTCCAGCCGTCTTGGGCTTCAATGGCATCTTGCATCGCATCCAGATCGCCTTCACCCAGAGAGTACTGATCAATAAGCGCTATGACGCCTGCTACGCCAGCACTAACTGCTTCAAAAACAGTAGCATTTGCATCCAAAATAGGCTCTTGCGACACGTAGGCGATGCGCAGGTTTTGCTGGAATTGCAGTTGCCCATCGTCAATTTTTTCCAGACTGGCCAGAATTTTGAGCATGGACGACTTGCCCGCGCCGTTGCGGCCAATCAGCCCCACGCGCTCGGTGGATTCCAGTGCGAAATCGGTGTGATCGAGGAGGGGCACATGGCCAAAGGCCAGTTGCGCGTTGAGTAAAGTAATGAGTGCCATAAATCGCCGAAGTAAGGGGGGGATTATCCGGGTCTTTACGGATATGACTTGGAGAGGGTGCCCCAGTGCGCGTTACAAGGTCTGGTTATAGTCAATGTGAAGATCAATACGAAGATCAATACGAAGATTTCTGGAGACCCTCGTGCCCACTTTTCAACTCACTCTGAATAATCAAGTTGTGCAGGCCGAAGCTGACCCAGCCATGCCTTTGCTGTGGGTTTTACGTGATGTGCTCAACCTGACCGGCACCAAATTCGGCTGCGGTATTGCGTCCTGCGGGGCGTGCACCGTGACGCTAGATGGTCAAGCGGTGCGCTCGTGCGTGGTGCCGGTTTCTGCAGTGGCGGGTAAATGCATCGAAACCATTGAAAACCTGGGTACCGCTGAAGCGCCCCATGCGTTGCAAAAAGCTTGGGTTGCAGAGCAGGTGCCCCAGTGTGGTTACTGCCAGAGCGGCATGTTGATGGCCGCCAGTGCCTTGCTTGCCGCCAACCCCAAACCCAGTGATGCCGATATTGACGCTGCCATGACCAATATTTGCCGCTGCGGAACCTACCAGCGCGTGCGTGCCGCCATCCACCGGGCAGCAGCGGAGCTGAATGCCTCAATAAATAGACCTTCCGTCCATAAGATATCAGCGGTAGATGCTATGAAAATTGATGCAAAGGTGGCGGTATGAAGCGTAGAACTTGGCTGCTGAGCGCTGCCGGTGCAGCAGGTGCGCTGATTGTGGGCTGGGGGGCTGTTCCCCAGCGTTCCCGCATGGGTAAAGCCAGCTTGATGCAACTGCAAAACGGTGAAATTGCCTTCAACGGCTGGATCAAAATTACTGCTGATGGCAGCGTTGTCATGGCCATGCCTCGCGCTGAGATGGGGCAGGGCGTCCACACCGCACTGCCCATGCTGGTCGCTGAAGAGCTGAACTTACCCCTCACCCGTGTGGGTATTGAGCAAGCCGGGTCTGATGCGATTTACGGCAACGTGGCGATGCTGGTGGCGAGCCTGCCATTTCACCCGCTGGAGTCTGAAGGCCCCGGCGAGGTGCCGATCAAAATCCGTCTGGGCGGCTGGATGGTGGGCAAAATTGCCCGCGAACTTGGTATTAACGCAACAGGGGGGTCGTCCAGTGTGGCCGACGCTTGGGGGCCTGTGCGCCTCGCTGCTGCCGCTGTGCGTGCCAGTTTGATACAAACTGCAGCCGTGCAATGGAAGTTGCCTGAATCCGAACTGGTGCTGAAAGACGGTCGCGTCACCCACGCGTCAGGCAAATCGGCGGGCTATGGAGAGCTGGCTAAAGATGCTGCGGGGTTGAACCTGCGCACGGCCGCGCTCAAAGACCACAAAGACTGGACGCTGATCGGCACCCCCGCACCGCGAGCCGATATTCCCGCCAAAATTAATGGAACGGCGCAATTTGGTCTGGACGTTCGCTTGCCTGGCATGGTCTACGCGGCGCTGCGCCAATGCCCGATGCTGGGCGGCACTTTAGGGGTGAATATTGGCCCGCTGGACAGCCAAGCCGCGCTGGCCATGCCCGGCGTTGAGCGTGTGGTGCCGCTGGCCAGTTATGGCGGCTCTACCGAAGGCTTTGCCGTAGTGGCCAAAAGCTGGTGGCAGGCCAATCTTGCCGCATCTGCTGTGCAGGCGCCGTGGCAAGCGCCCATTACCGGTAAGTTAGATTCAAAAAAGATAGCGGAATCGTTAGTGCTGGCTTGCACCAGTGCCAAAGAAGCTTCTGAAGGTCATGGTTTTTACGCCCTGGGCGATATTGACCAAGCTGAAAAGCAAGCCGCCAACCAGCTGGAAGCCCTCTACACCGCACCCTATCTTGCCCATGCCACGATGGAGCCGATGAACTGCACAGCCCAAGTCAAAGAGGGCAAGGTGGACATTTGGGCGCCCACCCAGGTGCCTCAGTTTGCCCGCATGATGGCAGCCAACGTAGCGGGCGTACCGATTGAAGCCGTGACGCTGCATCAAACCCTGCTCGGTGGCGGCTTTGGCCGTCGTCTGGAGGTGGATTTTGTTGGTCAGGCCGTGCGTGTTGCGATGGACTGCGGCGGTAAGCCCGTGCAGCTTATTTGGTCGCGTGAAGAAGACACCACGCATGACTTTTACCGCCCGATGAACGTGGCGCAACTGCGTGCTTCGTTCGATGGGGATGACAACGTGACAGGTCTGCGTATCCAGTCTGCGGGCGATGCCATCACACCGCGCGTGATGGCGCGTTTTGTACCCGCCCTGTCCGGTCCCATCGAAGCCCCCGACAAAACCACAGCCGAGGGCCTGTTTGACCTGCCGTACGGTATTGCGCACCAAAAAATGAGCCACGTTGCGACCAAAATGGGCGTGCCAGTCGGATTTTGGCGCTCGGTCGGGCATTCGCACAACGCGTTTTTCTCAGAAAGCTTTATGGACGAGGTGGCGCGAACAGCAAAGCAGGGGCCGCTGGCCTTTCGCCGCCAGCTACTGGCCCATGCGCCGCGCTATCTGGCTGTGTTGAACCTGGCTGCGGCCAAAGCCAATTGGGACATGCCGCCGCCCGCAGGCCGCGCTCGTGGCATCGCGCTGCACGAATCGTTTGGCTCCATCGTGGCGCAGGTGGCTGAGGTGTCTTTGGTGGATGGCCAAGACGGAAAACTCCGCGTCCATCGTGTGGTGTGCGCCATCGACTGCGGTATTGTCATCAACCCCGGTATCGTTGCCCAGCAAATGGAAAGCGCGGTAATTTTTGGGCTGACTGCCGCGCTGTATGGCCAGATCGACATTGTTGACGGCGTAGTACAGCAAACTAGTTTTCCCAGCTACCCGATGGTGACGCTGGCCCAGGCTCCGGTGGTGGAAACGCACATTATCGAAAGCTTGGGTCCGCCTACTGGTGTCGGCGAGCCTGGCGTGCCGCCGATAGCCCCTGCTGTAGCAAATGCGCTTTTCCGGCTGACGGGGAAGCGAATACGCAGTTTGCCGTTTGCGGTGTGATGTCCGGCCTCAAGTTGGCACGCGCGCACGGAAATAGGTACTCTTGCACGGCGTGCCATGAAGGCTTGAAAACGGCGTCACACCCAGCTTCTACAATCACCGCCATATTGTCTGACTCACTCCTTTTGACCTCCCTTTTGACACTCCTTTGCCCATGACCACCCAAACGCCTCCTTCTTCTGCCGCCGTGAGCACCGAAGCCTCGTTGGCCCACATCATGCCCCGCGAAAAGGCCGAAATTTTGGCCCAGGCGCTGCCCTACATTCGCAAGTTTCACGGCAAAACGTTGGTCATCAAGTACGGCGGCAACGCCATGACTGACCCTGCCCTGCAAGCGGACTTTGCCGAAGACGTGGTGCTGCTGAAATTGGTAGGCATGAACCCTGTGGTCGTCCACGGCGGTGGCCCACAGATTGAAACAGCGTTGAACCGCTTGGGCAAGAAAGGCGAATTCATCCAGGGTATGCGCGTGACCGATGCCGAGACCATGGAAGTCGTTGAATGGGTGTTGGCCGGTGAAGTGCAGCAAGATATTGTGGGTCTCATTAACCAGGCTGGCGGCAAAGCCGTGGGGCTGACCGGGCGCGACGGCGGCATGATCCGGGCGCAAAAGCTCAAGCTCACAGACCCCAAAGACGCCAGCATCGAATACGACGTGGGCCAAGTCGGCGATATCGTATCGATTGACCCCAGCGTGGTGAAAGCGCTGCAAGACGACGCTTTCATCCCTGTCATCAGTCCTATTGGCTTTGGCGAAAACAACGAAAGCTACAACATCAACGCCGATGTGGTTGCCAGCAAGCTCGCCATCGTGCTGAAAGCTGAAAAACTGGTGCTGTTGACGAATATCCCCGGCGTGTTGGACAAAGCCGGCAAGTTGTTAACGGACCTAACGGCCCGCGAGATTGATGGCTTGTTTGAAGACGGCACCATCAGCGGCGGCATGCTGCCCAAAATAGCGGGTGCGCTGGATGCCGCCAAGAGCGGCGTCAATGCGGTGCACATTATTGATGGTCGAGTGCCCCACGCGATGCTGTTGGAAATTTTGACCGACCAAGCCTATGGCACCATGATCCGCTCGCATTGAGTATTTGCGATTTGTATTAGCGATTCTGCTCTGCGATTTTTTTGCGATTGTGTACTTTTGAAACTGCCTTCCCAGCCCCCCTTGCCCTCACTGTTTGCTATGCCCCACGCTGAATCACCTGAGTCTGCTTCGTCTGCTTCTACCGTCTTTGCCTTCGATCAGCTAGAACTGCACCCTGAGCAGCTAGTTGCTAGTGCTGCAGACGTCGTAGCTACAGCGGCTGAGCCTCAGGACCTTTTTTCTGCGTCAGAAAGCAGCCTAAAAACTGCAGAAGCTATTACCCCCCGCAAGCGCCCGAAACCCGGTGAGCGCCGTGCGCAAATCCTGCAAACCTTGGCCTCCATGCTGGAACAACCTGGAGCTGAGCGCATCACCACCGCCGCCTTGGCCGCCAAGCTAGAGGTCAGTGAAGCTGCGCTGTACCGTCATTTCGCCAGCAAAGCGCAAATGTTTGAAGGTCTGATCGAATTTATCGAGCAAAGCGTGTTTTCGCTGGTCAATCAAATAGCCACTCGCACCGGCACACCAGCGCAGCAAACCGGCAGCGTCGTGACCATGCTGTTGCAATTTGGCGAGAAAAATCCCGGTATGACCCGCGTGATGGTGGGTGACGCGCTAGTGTTCGAGAACGAGCGCTTGCAGCAGCGGATGAATCAGTTTTTTGACAAGATCGAAGCTACGCTGAAGCAAAACCTGCGGGGTGATGTGACTGGGGCGCAGGAGGCCTCAACCACCACCGCCATCACCATGCCCGCTGGCGATATGCAGGTGTTGGCGTCACTGCTGACGGCGTTTGTGATGGGGCGCTTGCAGCGCTTTGCACGCTCGGGGTTCAAGCGGCGGCCCACCGAGCATCTGGACGCGAGTTTGGCGAAATTACTGCAGACTTAACAGCTGATGATGAAGGTATTACCTGCGTATTACTTATGTATTGCCGTTGCATTGCCTTCGTATTCGCTGTATTCGGCTTGAAATTACCAGTTCCACAGCGTCCCGTCATGCTGTAGCCGGTTCACTGGTAAGTACGCCCGCTGGTACGGGTACTTTGCCGCCAGTGCCTCGTCAATCTCCACGCCATGCCCCGGCGTTTCACCGCAATGCATGAAGCCCTTGGCAAAGCTGTAGTTGTGCGGGAAAACCTCATCGGTTGCTTCAGTGTGGCGCATGTACTCCTGAATACCGAAGTTAGGCACCCAAGTGTCAAAGTGCAGTGCGGCACCCATACAGACAGGGCTTAAATCGGTCGCGCCATGGCAGCCAGTGCGCACCTGGTACATCGCAGCCAAATCAGCAATCCGGCGCAAATGGGTGATGCCGCCCGCGTGGACGACGGTGGTGCGGATGTAGTCGATCAGCTGGTTTTGAATCAGGTCTTTGCAGTCCCAAATCGAGTTGAAAATTTCACCAACTGCCAATGGCGTAGTCGTGTGCTGGCGAATCAAGCGGAAGGCTTCTTGGTTTTCGGCAGGCGTGGCGTCTTCCATCCAAAACAGGTGGTAAGGCTCCAGCGCTTTGCCCAATCGACCGGCTTCGATGGGGGTTAAGCGGTGGTGGACATCGTGTAGCAGGTGGATGTCTGGCCCTACCGCGGCGCGCACGGCGTCGAACAGCTGAGGCGTGTGGCGCAGGTATTTTTCGGTGCTCCAGTCGTGCTCGCTGGGCAAGTCAGCATCAGCAGGCTCATAAAACAGTGTGCCTTTGCCGACTCCGTAGACTTTTTCTAATCCTGGCACGCCGGACTGCGCACGGATGGCGAGGTAGCCCATTTCCTTGTACCGCAGCACTTCTTCCACGGTTTGGGTAATGTCTGTGCCGTTGGCATGGCCGTAAACCATCACGCCGGTGCGGCTCTTGCCCCCCAGCAACTGGTAAAGCGGCAGGCCAGCCGCTTTGGCTTTGATGTCCCACAGCGCTGTGTCCACGGCAGCTATTGCGCTCATCGCTACCGGCCCGCGCCGCCAGTACGCGCCTTTGTACAGGTACTGCCAAATGTCTTCAATCTGGTGCGCATCGCGGCCTATCAGGCAGGGGATGACGTGCTCAGTAAGGTAGCTGACGACGGACAGCTCGCGGCCATTCAGAGTCGCGTCGCCGATGCCAGTCAAGCCTTCATCAGTTTCGATTTTGAGGGTCACGAAATTGCGGCCAGGGCTGCAAACGATAACGCGAGCGTTGGTGATTTTCATGGCGCGCTGAGGTTGTTAACGGTGTGCAAGGCATTGAAGCTGGTCAATGCGGGGATGACGCCATGCTGGTTGATCTGGCTCAGCCAGTGTGCAATGCGAGCCAGCCATACTGCGTGCTGGGGCAAGGCGTCTCCCCAAATGGCAGGCAACGTACACAGTGCTTGCACAGTAGCGGTGGCGTCTGCTGTGGTGTTTGCGCCATGCGTCATTGCTAACGTGTGCAGATGAGCCGCCATCGGGTCGTTCAGTGGGTACGGCTTCCCCTGATCGTCCACAGCGCGCAGGTAGCGCAGCCACACCGCTGCCGCAAAGGCCAGGCACTCGGGCATCCGATGTGCATTCAGTACGCCCAGCGCCGAGGCGGGCCAGCGCTGGGGGATTTTTTGTGAGCAGTCGGTGGCGATCTGGGGGACACTGTGCTGCAACACTGGGTTGGCAAAGCGGTCTAGCAGGGCGTCGCGGTACTGCGGCCAGTCTTGGCGCTGGAGCTGGGGGCCGACTTCTTCCGTCATCAGCCTGTGGATGAACTGGCGGACTGCTGGCTGCGCAATGCAGTCGCTGATAACGGGTAAGCCGGCTACTGCGCCCAGACAGGCCATGGCGGTGTGGCTGCCGTTGAGCAGGCGAAGTTTTGCGGTCTCAAAAGGGCGCACGTCATCCACCACGGTGACGCCAACGGCGGCCAGCGTGTCACCGTCTGTGGCATCCACAAAGTGTCGCTCGATGACCCATTCCCAGAATGCTTCGGTGCCCAGTGCTGCTTTGTCGTGCACCCCGAGAGCTTGTTCGGCAGACTGCAAACGCTCAGGCGTGGCGGCGGGCACGATGCGGTCCACCATGCTGTTGGGGAAGGCGCAGGCCTCGGCAATCCAGTGTGCGAGGCCTGCGTGTTCGCTGCTTCGGGCTGTAGCGACACACAGCGCTTCCAATTTGCGGCCATTTTCAGACAAGTTGTCGCATGAGGCGAGGGTGAGTCCGCCCAGACCAGCTGCCTGGCGCGCTGCCAGACCCTGCACCAGCAAGGCCGCGAGTTCCGGGCCATAGCCTTTTTCAGTGACGGTCAATGTGACCCAGCGTGTGGTGGGGGCGGCCATAGCGTCAATGACCTGCTGTGCTTCGCGGGTCGCAAGGCAAGTATGCCAAATGGCCCCTGGTACCTGCCAATGGGTGCCCGCGCTACTGGCAATCTGCACGGCGTACAGGCCGTCTTGGGTTTTCAACGCATCCGCCACTGCGGGGTTGTGCATGGCGACACCCAGCACGCCCCAGCGCTTGTCCCCGCTTTGCAGCAACGCATCAAACACGATGGCCTGGTGGGCACGGTGAAATGCCCCCAAACCCAGATGCACCACGCCAATAGCGCCACTAAGTGGGTAGTTGGGGGTACGGATGCCGCGTTCAGCCAGCGCGGTCAGTGATGTGGAATTCAGCACGGTGGACTTAATCAAACTGCAAGCCCCCATTCAAATCCAACACCTCACCTGTGATGAACCCGCTCATGGGATGCGCCAAAAACAGTACTGCGTGGGCGAACTCTTCCAGCTCGCAAAAGCGGCCTACGGGGATCATTTTGCGCAGCTCGGCTTGTCGCTCGGGGCTGACCTGATCCGTCAGCATTTGGGTCTTCACAAAGGTGGGCGCCAAGGCATTGCAGGTGACGCCGAAGGCCGCGTACTCACGGGCGAAGCTGAACGTCAGGGACACCACACCGCCTTTGCTGGCTGCGTAGGCGGGCAGTGGCGAGAGGCCACCCGTCTTAGCGCCATACGACGCCACGTTGACGATGCGCCCAAAGCCCCTCGCTTTCATGCCGGGCGCGACCCGTTGGCTGACGTAGAACACGCCGTCCAGGTTGATGCGCAACGTCTTGTGCCACAGCTCGGGCGTAGTCTCCTCGCAGTTGGCGTACTGCAAGAAACCGGCATTGTTGACGCACACGTCGATACGGCCAAAGTGCTGCTGAATGGCGTCACAAGCTGCATGGACTTCGGCCTGGTCGCTCACGTCCATGCGGGTGAAAAAAAGCCTTTTCTCCCACTCCTCTTGTGTGATGTCTGGCGAGAGGATTAGCTTGAGGGCGGCTTGTGCTTGGGTAGTGTCCAGATCCGTGACAGCGACTTTGTAGCCTGCAGCCAGCAAAGCTTTGGCGGTGGCGAGGCCCATGCCTGCATTCGCGCCAGTGACAAGGGCTACCTGTTCGCTGATGGGTGGGGTGTTGATCGTCATGGGAGTGTGATGCCGACTTTATGGGCAGCTGTATGGATGTCTGCCCAAGTGTGGGCGTCGATGGTGATGCCGTCACGTTCGCGCTGAATGCGCGCTGCACGTTCTGGCTCACCTGCAATCTGTACGCCCTCGAACCCTGCGCCTGCCGGGCTACGCCGCAACCAGTCGATGAAGGCAGTGGACTCTTGTGCAAAACTGGCTTGAGTGCCTAATTTGGCGGGGTCTATCAGCACCGTCAACATGCTGTTCAGTACCGCGCGGGTGGTGTCGGCGGGCTTGTGCCATGTGCCGCCTCCCGTCAACGCACCCCCTAAAAGCTCGCAGGCAACGGCGAGGCCATAACCCTTGTGCTCGCCAAAGGTCAGCAGTGCGCCGAACAAACCTTGTGCCGGGTCGTCGCCTTGCGGAACGACCACCACACCAGGGTCATTGGTGGGCTGACCCTGAGCATCAATCAGCAGGCCAGGCACCACAGTTTCGCCCTTGTTGTAGGCAACGCGCATCTTGCCCTGGGCGACCCGGCTGGTGGCAAAGTCGAGAATAAACGGTGCCGCATCCGGCAACGGAATGCCAATGCAGCACGGGTTTGTCCCAAACCGTCCATCGCCGCCGCCCCAGGGTGCGACCACAGGGCGGGACAGCACGTTGACCAGATGAATCGACACCAGCCCTTGCGCTGTCGCCATTTCTGCAAAGTGCCCAATGCGTCCCAGGTGGTGTGAGTTCGCCAGCGCCATGATGCAGCTGCCGTGCTGCTTGGCCCGCGCCATGCCCATTTCCATGGCTTGTACACCTGTCACTTGACCATAGCCGCGTTGGGCGTCCAGGCTAAGCAGGGTGCCGATATCGAGTTGAACCTTGATGCCTGCGTTGGGAATTAACCCACCTTCTTGCACCGCTTCTACGTAGCGCGGAACCATACCCACGCCGTGCGAATCGTGACCGCTGAGATTGGCCATCACGAGGTTGGCAGCGACGTCATCGGCTTCAGCCTGCGAACTGCTAGTTGCTACTAAAATCGTAGCTATTAGTGGACGCAGCGCTTGCGCGTAAATCTGTTTTTCCTTAAGTTCCTTGACTTCGTTTGGGTTATTCACATTACTGCCCCCACTTGCCATGGCACGAACTCATTTTGTCCATAGCCGTGCTGCTCGCTCTTGCTGGGCGTGCCCGAAGCCGTCGCCAGCACCGCGTCAAAAATGCGTTGCCCCATGGCCGCTACGGTGGATGTGCCGTCAATGATTTCGCCGCAGTTGATGTCCATGTCGTCTTCCTGCTTGTGCCACAGCGCCGAGTTGGTCGCGAGCTTGAGCGAGGGGCTGGGCGCGCAGCCATAGGCGCTGCCTCTTCCAGTCGTGAAGCAAATGAGGTTGGCACCGCCTGCGACTTGGCCGGTAGCGCTTACCGGGTCGTAGCCCGGCGTATCCATGTAGACAAAGCCGTGGGCGGTGACGGGTTCGGCGTACTCGTATACCGCTTGCAGGTTGCTGGTGCCTCCTTTGGCCACCGCACCCAGCGATTTTTCCAGGATGGTCGTGAGGCCACCCGCCTTGTTGCCGGGTGATGGGTTGTTGTTCATCTCACCCTCGTTGATCTGGGTGTAATGCTCCCACCACTTGATGCGGGCGATGAGTTTTTCGCCCATGGCGCGTTGCACTGCACGGCGCGTTAACAGGTGCTCTGCACCGTAGATTTCAGGCGTCTCGCTAAGGATGGCGGTGCCGCCGTGGGCTACCAGCAAATCCACCGCCGCGCCCAGTGCCGGATTGGCGCTGATGCCGGAATAGCCGTCCGAGCCACCGCACTGCAACCCAATGGTGATGTGTGCCACGCTGCACGGGGTACGTCGCGCTTCATTGGCTTTAGGCAGCATGGCTTGAACCAGGGCGACGCCTTTGGCGACCGTTTTACGGGTGCCGCCGGTGTCTTGGATGTTGAAGGTGCGCAGCGTGTCGCCGTCCGTCAGGCTGCTGTGCGCCAGCCACGCGCTGATCTGGTTGCCCTCGCAACCCAAGCCAATCACCAGCACAGCAGCGAAATTAGGGTGTGTGGCGTACCCGGCCAGCGTACGCTCCAGAAGGTGCATCCCCAAACCCTCGCCGTCCATACCGCAGCCTGTGCCATGAGTAAGAGCGACGACGCCATCGACATGGGGAAAGTCAGCCAATGCACCAGGGTTGGTTTGGCGTGAGAACTGGTCAGCAATCGCTCGTGCGGCGGTGGCAGAGCAGTTCACGCTGGAGAGAATACCGATGTAATTGCGTGTTGCCACCCTACCATCGGCGCGTTTGTAGCCCATAAAGGTCGCTTCTAACCGAGGGGGTTCGGCCTTTACATCAGCCCCAAAGGCGTAGTCCCGCGCAAAGTCGCCTTTGTCTGGCCCCATGTTTAAATTTTGCGTGTGGACATGCTCGCCGGGCGCGATGGGGCGACTGGCAAAGCCGATGATCTGGTTGTAGCGGCGCACCGGCTCGCCCGTGGCAATAGCCCGCGTAGCTATTTTGTGGCCAGGCGGAATCAGGCCCTTGACGGTAATGTGTTCAACCGCGGTGCCGCTCAACAGTTGGCTGCGGGCGATCAGCACGTCATCGTTAGGGTGCAGGCGGATGAAAGGGGCTATAGAGGTGGGGGTCATCATGGGCATGTTGGCATTTGGATGCAGCAATATCAATAAAACATTTTGGGCAGCCACAACACCATGGCAGGCCAGTAGGTGATGATGGCCAAGCTGGCCAGCAGCGGCACCAGCCAGGGCAGAATAGCCATGGTGGTCTGCTCTACGCTCAGCTTGGCGATACGGGCCAGTACAAACAGCACCATACCCATGGGCGGATGCAGCAGGCCAATCATCAGGTTCAGAACCATCACCAAGCCGAAGTGAATTGGGTCGATGCCCAGCTGATTAGCAATGGGCAGCAAAATCGGCACCAGAATCGTGATCGCCGCTGTGGTCTCTAGAAAGCAGCCGACAAACAACATCAGCATGTTTGCCATTAGCAAGAAGACCCAGGGCTTGGTGGTGAATTCCAGCACCCATTTGGCGATATCAGCGGTGACGCCCGTAGCGGTTAGCATCCAGCCAAAAATAGACGCTGCGGCGACGATGAACAGCACGGTAGACGTGGTCTCGATCGTCTCTAGGCTGACTTTGACGGCCGTCTTCAAGCTCAGTGTTCGGTACCAGAACAGGCCCAGCACCAGCGACCACACACAGGCCGCAATGGCCCCTTCGGTGGCCGTGAACAAGCCCGAAGTCATGCCGCCTATCAGCAGCACCGGGGTCATGATGGGCAGCACAGCCTCAAAGCTGAACAGCTTGTCTGCCACGAACAACAGAGCCAGACCAATCAGTACGGTGGGTCTGGGGGGCATGTCGGCATAGGCGATAAGCAGCCACAGCACCAACGGCCAAGCGCTGACAAAAACCAGTTCCAGCAGGGCTTTGGAAAACACAGGCCACGAGAATTTGATGTCTGCGCCCCAGCCATTTTTGTGCGCGTAGTAGGTCACGGTCAACATCATCAGCACAGTCATTAACAAGCCAGGCAGTAAACCCGCAATGAAGAGTGCACCTACGGACACGTTGGCCATCATGCCGTAGATCACGAACGGTAGGCTCGGCGGGATGATGGGGCCGAGAGTGGCGGAGGCGGCGGTGACGCCCACCGCAAACTCGGTGGTGTAGCCGTGGTCTTTCATCGCTTGGATTTCGATGGTGCCCATGCCAGCGGCATCAGCAATGGCAGTACCGCTCATGCCTGAAAAAATCACCGAACCGATGATGTTGACGTGCCCAAGACCACCTTTGAGCCAACCGACTAGCGCCAGTGCAAAGTTGTAAATGCGGTTGGTAATGCCCGCGTTATTCATCAAGTTGCCCGCCAAAATGAAGAACGGTACGGCCAGCAACGGAAAACTGTCAATGCCGCTGACCATGCGGTGAATCACCACAAACGAGGGGAGGTTGCCGCTGAACCAAATATAGACCAGCGATGCGCCTGCCATAGCGATGGCCACAGGCAGACCGCTGGCCATCAAGAACAGAAAAATTATCTTCAACATATCAACGGTTTTCCATAGTCGTTTCTGGGCGTTCCAAAACGGAGTAGCCCCGCTGGTAATGCACCCATGTCACTTGTAAGGAGCGGTAGAGCATGCCAACGAATCCGAGCAAACACACGCCATAGACAATGTTCATCGGCAGGTCGATGATGGTCATCTTGTAGTTGCCCATCTTTTGCATCATCAGCCAAGTCAGTACCACGGCAGTGCCCAAGAAACCGGTACGCATCACGTCCACAGCTATGGACAAAACCCGGCAAACTTTGCTGGGCAGATAACGAAATAAGAAGTCAACTTGGACATGGTTATTCTTCGTCACACCAATGGCTGCGCCAACAAAGACAACGCCAATCAGCAGGTAGCGCGCGATTTCCTCCGTCCAGGCGGCTGAATCATTGAGCACATAGCGGGTGAAAAACTGGTGCAAAACGGTGAGGCCTAGTGCCCAGAACAGCACGAGGGCAGCCCAGGCTTCTACTGTCGTGCCACTGAGGTCAACGGCTTCGTCTTGCGCATGGAATTTTCCGTCGTCTCCCATCACTTTGGGAGCGATATCAATGTCTTGCATGGTAGGTCTTTGTAGCGTTGAAGGGCACTTTCCCGCAGAGGTAGCGGGGAGGTGCGAAGGCTGTTGGCTGCTTGCTGCCTAGGGGCGCAGGGCGCTCACTTGATGGCTTGAATCCTGTCCCAGTCTTTTTTCTCGTAGCCCATGGTGGCCATGTCCACCGCTTTCACGATACGGTCACGAAAAGCATTTTTGTCCACCTCAATGACGTTGAGCCCTTTTTTCCTGAATTCATCTACCAGTTCAATTTCGCGCTTCTGTATGTCTTTGGATGCACGGGCAGCAGCTTCCTGCATAACTTCGGTAAACATTTTTCTGTCGGCTTCGCTCAGGACATTCCAGACGTGGGGTGCAATCTGGGTAATCAGTGAGTCGTTGATATGCCCTGTCAGGATGATGTTCTTTTGTACCTCGTAGAACTTCTTGGCATCAATGGTGGTCAGCGGGTTTTCCTGGGCGTCCACAGTCCCGTTTTGCAAAGCGAGATAGACCTCGGCAAACGCAATCGGTGTGGGGTTGGCACCGCAGGCGCGTGGCAGTGCCATGTAGGCGGGTACATCGGGTACCCGCATCTTCAGCCCCTTCATTTCATCGCAAGTCTTAAAGGGTTTGTTGCTGGTTGAATGGCGGGCACCGTAATAGGTGACTGCGGTCGTCTGGATGCCTGTTTTCTGTTTATAGCCATCAGCCAGCTCCTTGAAAACATCGCTCTTGGCGTACTTGAGCAGGTGCTCTGCATCACGGAAGGTGTAAGGATAGTAGCCCACACCAATGCGGGGATAGCTGCGGGCGGCAAAGGACGCGCCTGAGATGATGATGTCCACCGTGCCCAGCTGTAGGCCCTGGTTGAGGTCGCTTTCCTTGCCGAGGGTCGACGCTGGAAACACCTGGATATCAAACCTACCGTTGCTGCGCTTCTTGATTTCTTCCGCAGCCCAGACCGACTGTTTGTGGAACGGCTCTGAGGTCTCGTACACATGCGCCCATTTGAGCTTGGTTTGTGCCTGAGCAGTACTTATAAGACCTGTAGTGCAGGCTGCAATTGCACAAGCAGCTGCGAATTTAATAGTTTTTCGTTTCATTATTGTCTCCGGGTGGTGGTGGGTTCTGGTCGGTGGTCGGACGGGGTGTCAGGTTGTTTTCACCTTGTGCCAACTGACGCTGAAGCGGGCATGTGAGTTGTCCATGTGTGTGTGCATGGCAGCTCGGGCAGCGGGGGCGTCGTGGGCACGGATGGCGGCCAGCACGGCTTCGTGTTCGGCGATGGCGGCGCGCCAGGAATCCGCGGTTTCAAAGTAACCACCCAGCCGCGTAAAAAGCGGGCCACGGCGTGAATCCCAAAAGCTTTGCACGGTCTCGGTCAGCACCACGTTGCCACAGGTTTGCACGATGGCAGTGTGAAACGCGCGGTCGCCTTCCAGCGGCAGGCGACCTGCAGTGGCGTCGTCGTGCATGGCTTGCAAAGCGAGCTCGATCTGTTTGATGTCTTTGCGTTTGGCCTGCACCGCAGCCAAAGCGGCGATCTCTCCTTCAACCACACGGCGGGCACGAATCAGCTCCAACGGCCCCCACTCACTAGGTGCAATAGCGTCAGGGCGGTCTATATTGCTGCGCTCCAGCACGTAGACGCCAGAACCCGTACGTACTTCAACCCAGCCTTCCACTTCCATCGCGATTAGCGCTTCACGTACGGAAGGGCGACTGACGCCGAGTTGCTTGGCCAAGTCGCGTTCTGCGGGCAAACGAGCGCCGACGACGAACTCGCCAGACACGATCAATTGGCGCAGTTGTTCAGCAATCTGGCGGTAAAGGCGTTGAGGTTCTAGGGGCTGAATAGGCATGGAGGCTGATAGCGTGCAGAAAAAATGGCTACGGGATAACACGAATTGGTTAAGTGGTAAGGCCAATTGATAATCCCATTAATTCAAAACACCTGCATTGGGCTAAACCCCTATGCATCCTGCTCTGCCTCTCTCAGCTGAAAGAAACGCTATGCGACTCCAAGGAAAAACCGCCCTTATTACCGCCGCTGGGCAAGGCATAGGCCGCGCCACCGCGCTTGCCATGGCTGCTGAGGGCGCACAGGTTTGGGCGACCGATGTGAACCCGGCGACGCTGGAGGCTTACGCGGGTGTAGCCAACATCCATACCGCTGTGCTGGACGTTCTGGACAAGACTGCAATTCAGGCCTTAGCAGCGCAATTGCCCGCGTTGGACATCCTGTTCAACTGCGCTGGCTTCGTTGCTAACGGCTCGCTGCTGAACGCTAGTGATGCAGACTGGGATTTCAGCTTCAACTTGAACGCCCGCGCCCAGTTTTGGACTATTCAGGCGGTACTCCCCAAGATGATCGCCCATGGCGGTGGCACCATCATCAACATGGCCAGTGTGTGCAGCAGCATCAAAGGTTTACCCAACCGCTGCATCTATGGCGCGAGTAAAGCCGCCGTGATTGGCCTTACCAAAAGCGTGGCCGCAGATTACGTGGGGCAGGGTGTGCGCTGCAACGCGATTTGCCCTGGCACAGTGGACACCCCGTCACTGGCAGAGCGCATTAACGCCAATGACGACCCCGTGGCGGCACGCAATGCCTTCATCGCCCGCCAGCCCATGGGGCGGTTGGCGCAGGCGGGAGAGATTTCGCCGCTAGTCGTATTTTTGGCCAGCGATGAATCCGTTTTTGTCACAGGTCAGACCTATGCGGTAGACGGTGGCATTACCATTTGATGTGCTTTCGATGACCTTTTCGATGATCTTTCCAATTTAACTCCCAGGACACACTATGAAACTTGTTCGCTATGGCAATCCCGGTCAAGAAAAACCCGGACTCATTGACGCCCAAGGCGTTTTGCGTGACCTGAGCAAAGCCGTCAAAGACATTGGCCCCGATCAACTGAGCGATGAGGCGTTGGCCAAAATCGCCCAGCTAGACACTGCCAAACTCCCTGCCGTCAAAGGCAGTCCGCGTCTGGGTTGTCCTGTCAATGGCGTGCGCAAGTTCATTGCTATCGGTTTGAATTACTCTGACCACGCGGCTGAGGCTGGAATGCCTATTCCGACAGAACCTATCGTCTTCATGAAGGCCACCAGCTGCATCCAAGGTCCGAACGACCCTGTGATGCTGCCTAAAGGCTCTAAAAAGACCGACTGGGAAGTTGAGTTGGGTGTGGTCATTGGTAGACGTGCCCGCTACGTTTCGCAAAAAGATGCCCTCAGCCATGTAGCTGGTTACTGCACCATCGATGATGTGAGCGAGCGTGAATTCCAGCTGGAGCGCGGCAGCCAGTGGGACAAGGGCAAAGGCTGTGACACCTTCGGTCCCATAGGTCCGTGGCTGGTGACACGCGACGAAATTACCAACCCGCAAAAACTGGCGATGTGGCTGGACGTGAACGGCGTTCGCAGGCAAACCGGCAACACCAAAACCATGATTTTCAGCGTGGCGAAAATTGTCAGCTACCTGAGCCAATTCATGACGCTGGAGCCGGGCGATGTGATCACCACAGGCACGCCGCCGGGTGTGGGCATGGGTGCGAAACCGGAGGCTGTGTTCTTGAAGAAGGGCGACGTGGTGACGCTGGGGATTGAGGGCTTAGGGGAGCAGCGCCAGGAGGTTGTGGGATTCAAGCTGTAGTGCCTTTAGTACACGTAGCTCAGATGTAGGAAATCAAACAATCTACAACTGTTGAAATTAAGACCCCTTGCCGAAATGGCGTAAGGCAAGGGGTCTGAAAACATAAAGTACGCCTAATCTCTTATTGCGTCTCTACGGCGGCAAGAGCGGTATATCCGATACAGATTGAGTCTATTTTTAGGAAAGAAACCTGTTAATTTTTTGAAAATTAACAACTAAAAAGCATCTTTCTTTAATTGCACCTTTCAATTTGTTGCAAAATAGCACGATCGTTCGTTTATTTTTTCAGGATCTCATGTCTGTCAGTGCATTGCCTCGCAGAGCGCCCCGCCTCCCCGTAGCCGATACGGTACGGGACGGGCGCGCCTCTCAAAAAGGCCAGCAAACCAAGGCGGCCATCGTGGATGCAGCCTTGGGTCTGGCGACCCACATTGGTCTAGAAGGTCTGAGCATTGGCGCGCTGGCCGAAGTCGCGCATATGAGCAAGTCGGGCGTGTTTGCCCATTTTGGCTCGCGTGAAGAGCTGCAAATTTCGGTAGTACGTGAATACCACGCCCGGTTTGAGCAAGAGGTTTTTTATCCTGCCATGAAGGTTGAGCGTGGCTTGCCGCGAGTGCGGGCTTTGTTCGATAACTGGATGAAGCGCACTTCGGTGGAACTGGACTCGGGGTGTATTTACATCAGCGGTGCTGTCGAGTTTGATGACCGGCCCGGCCCGGTGCGTGATGCGCTGGTGAGCACGGTACACACCTGGTTGGCTGCCATGCACCGTGCGCTGGCGCAGGCCAAAGAAGCCGGCCATCTGAATGCGGACGTGGATGTGGATCAACTGCGGTTTGAAATCCATGGCTTGATTTTGGCGTTGCACTACGAAGCCCGGTTCTTGAAAACGATCGCATCCATCGAACGGGCGGTACGAGGCTTTGAAAATATTTTGAACGCCCACACCCCTGCTGCGACGGGCCATGCAGGCGCGCTCGCCGCGTTGGTTACCCCATTACCCAACGCCCGCGTACTGCGGGTCGCTAAGTCTTCTAAATCCCCGAATCCCTCTAAATCTTCTTCAAAATCTGTAACGGAGTAACCATGCCTACCTATACCCCTCCCCTGCGCGACATGCAATTTGTGATGCACGAAGTGCTCAAAGTGACGGACGATTTGAAGGCTTGCCCCCAGCATGCTGACATTGACGTGGACACCATCAACGCGGTGCTGGAAGAAGGTGGCAAGTTCGCCGCTGAAGTCGCCTTCCCGCTGAACATCAGCGGCGACGAGGAGGGCTGCACGCTTGATCGTACTACCCACGCCGTCACCACGCCCAAGGGTTTCAAAGCCGCCTACAACAAGTACGTGGAAGGTGGTTGGCCGGGCCTGAGCAGTGATCCGGCCTTTGGTGGCCAGGGTCTGCCCTTTGTCGTGAACCAGTGCTTTTACGAGATGCTCAACAGCGCTAACCAAGCTTGGACGATGTATCCTGGACTGACCCACGGTGCCCACGCTGCTTTGCACACTCACGGCACTGAAGACCAAAAGCAGACCTACCTGCACAAAATGACCAGCGGCGAATGGACGGGTTCCATGTGCCTCACCGAACCCCATTGCGGGACTGATTTGGGCCTGATGCGCACCAAGGCAGAAGCCTTGCCCGATGGCACCTACAAAATCACCGGCAACAAGATATTCATCAGTGCTGGCGAACACGATATGACATCCAACATCGTGCATTTGGTGTTGGCCCGCTTGACCGATGCACCTCCCGGCATCAAGGGTGTGAGCCTGTTCATCGTGCCCAAGTTTTTGGTCAATAAAGACGGCTCTCTGGGTGCTGCCAACAACATCTACTGCGGTGGCCTGGAGCACAAAATGGGCATCCACGGCAACGCTACGGCCCAGATGGTGATTGACGGCGCTATCGGCACCCTGGTGGGTCAGCCTAACAAGGGCATGCAAGGTATGTTCGTGATGATGAACGCTGCCCGTTTGGGCGTGGGCAATCAGTCGCTGGGTTTGACCGAGGTAGCCTACCAAAACGCATTGGCGTATGCCAAAGACCGTATTCAAATGCGCTCGCTCTCTGGCCCCAAAGCCAAAGACAAAGCCGCGGACCCCATCATTGTTCACCCCGATGTGCGCAAGATGCTTCTGACTGCGAAGGCGTACGCTGAAGGTGGCCGTGCGTTGGCCACCTACTGCGCTGTGTTGCTGGACAAAGAACACAGCCATCCTGACGCCAAAGTACGCCAAGACAGTGGCGAGATGCTCTCCTTGCTGACCCCAATCGTCAAAGCCTTTTTGACCGACAACGGCCACATCAGCACAAACGCCTGTATGCAGGTGTTTGGCGGCCACGGCTTCATCAAAGAATGGGGCATGGAGCAGTATGTGCGGGACAACCGCATCAACATGATTTACGAAGGTACCAACACCATCCAGAGCCTTGATTTGCTGGGCCGTAAGGTTCTGGGTAACAACGGCGCGACGCTGAAGAAGTTTGGCAAGCTAGTGGGTGCTTTGGTCGTTGAAGAAGGTGTGAACGAGAAAATGGCCGAGTTCATCAACCCAATCGCTTATTTGGGTGAGCAAGTGACCAAGTTGACGACGGAGCTGGGCTTCAAAGGCTTTCAGAACCCCGACGAAGTGGGCGCGGCGGCGGTGGACTATTTGCGCGTTGCCGGGCATTTGGTGTTTGGTTACTTTTGGGCACGCATGGCGCAAGTGGCGCTGCGTGAGATCGCTTCGGGCAACACCGATCAGTTCTATGTGGCCAAGCTGCAAACCGCCAGGTTTTACTTCGCCAAGCTGTTCCCTGAAACCGCTTCACTGATGCGCACCGCCCGTGCTGGCAGCGCGGTACTGATGGACACCGATGCCGCGTTGGCCTGATTGAACCGTTCATGCGTCCGACCCTCTCTCAGGAAAATGATGATGCGTAAAGCTGTAATTAAAAAAGTCGCCGTGTTGGGCGCAGGTGTGATGGGCGCGCAAATTGCGGCCCACCTCGTCAACGTCAAAGTACAGGTCGTGCTGTTTGACCTTCCCGCCAAAGTGGGCCCTAAGAATGGCATCGTCGCCAAATCCATCGAAGGGCTGAAAAAGCTTAAGCCTTCGCCGCTGGGCTTGGTTGACGATGCCGCGTTGATTGGCCAAGCCAACTACGAAGAGCATTTAGAGCAGCTCAAAGACTGTGACCTCATCATCGAGGCTATCGCTGAGCGCATGGACTGGAAGCTCGATCTCTACAAAAAGATTGCCCCGTTTGTGGCCCCGCACGCACTGGTGGCTTCGAACACCTCGGGCTTGTCGATCACTCAACTGAGCGAAGCGCTGCCTGACGCCCTCAAGCCACGCTTTTGTGGCATCCACTTCTTCAACCCTCCGCGCTACATGTACCTGGTTGAGTTGATCAACACGCCTACCACCCAGCCCGAAGCGCTTGATCAGCTCGAAGCGTTTGTGACGACCAGCTTGGGTAAAGGCGTGGTGCGTGCCAAAGATTCGCCAAACTTCATCGCCAACCGCGTTGGTATTGCGGGCATGTTGGCCACGATGCACGAGGCAGAGAAATTCGGCCTAGCGTTTGACGTGGTGGACGACCTCACGGGCAAACGCTTGGGGCGCGCCAGTTCAGGCACCTTCCGCACCGCCGACGTGGTGGGTCTGGACACGATGGCCCATGTCATCAAGACGCTGCAGGACAACCTGAACGTTGAGTCCGATCCGTTTTACCCCAGCTTCTGCACGCCTCCCGTGCTGGCCAAGTTATTGGAACTGGGCAATTTAGGGCAAAAGACCAAAGCTGGCTTCTTCAAGAAGGTGGGACGCGATGTGACGCGCTTTGAGTTGGCTTCTGAGTCTTACGTGCCTGCTGGCCAAAAAGCCGATGAGGTTTATGGCCGAATGCTCAAGAAGCCCGCGGGCGAACGCCTTCGCTTGCTGCGTAACAGTGAGGGCCCGCAAGGGCAATTCCTCTGGGCCATTCTGCGCAACAGCTTCCACTACGCGGCCATCCACCTCGCTAGCATTGCCGAAACTGCCCGTGACGTGGACTTGGCCATGCGTTGGGGCTTTGGTTTGAAGCAAGGCCCGTTTGAGCTGTGGCAAGAAGCCGGTTGGTTAACCGTCGCCAACTGGATCAAGGAAGACATCGCTGCCGGTAAAACGCTGTGCAATGCGCCGCTGCCCGAATGGGTGTTACACGGCCTGGTGGCTGAGGCGGGTGGCGTGCATACCGCTGAAGGTTCCTGGAATCCCAGTACTTCAAAGTTTGTGGCAAGACATTCATTGCCTGTCTACGCAAGACAGCTTTTTCCTGAGACATTGTCAGGCCATGCTCAAGGTTTGGGCTTGGGTGGTACGGGATTCGCGTCCGCTGGCAAAACCCTGCACGAGGACGCAGCTGTCCGCCTCTGGACTTTGGATGACGAAGTACTTATCGCCAGCATCAAAACCAAGATGCACGCCATAAGTCCCGATGTGGCCGAAGGCCTGAGCTTGGCCGTTGATTTGGCAGAAAAAGATTTCCAAGGCGTGGTGATCTGGTCAGGCGACGAACCTTTCAGCGCCGGTGCTGATTTGCAAGCCATGCTGCCCGGCTTCATGATGGGCGGCGCGGCTGCCATTAACGAGGCCGAGCATGAGTTGCAACGCATCATGCTGAAACTGCGCTACGCCGCTGTCCCCGTGGTGTCCGCTGTGCGCGGCTTGGCACTTGGTGGTGGGTGTGAGTTGGCGGTGCATTCGGCCCGCCGTGTAGTTCACATGGAAAGCTACATGGGTCTGGTGGAAGTGGGTGTTGGTCTGGTGCCCGGTGCTGGTGGCCTAACCTATATCGCCCGCCGTGCTGCAGAGAACGCAGCCTTGTCCACGCACAAAGATTTATTGCCTTTCGTCACCGAAGGCTTCACCGCTGCTGCGATGGCCAAGGTAGGCACCAGCGCGCTGGAAAGCCGCAAGTTGGGCTACTTGTTGGACAGCGATGTGATTGTGCCGAACAAAGACGAGTTGCTGTTCGTCGCCATCAATGAAGCCAAAGCCCTGTACGCCAGTGGTTACCGCGCTCCGCACAAGCGCCTGTTCCCGGTGGCGGGCCGCAACGGCAAAGCTACCATCCAAGGACAGCTCATCAACATGCGGGACGGTGGCTTCATCAGCCAGCACGATTTCCACATCGCCAGCTTGATTGCTGGTGTGGTGACGGGCGGTGACGTGGACAACGGCACGCTGGTCAGCGAGGAGTACTTGATGACGCTGGAGCGGCAAGCGTTTTGCAGCCTGCTGGAGCACCCAAAAACGCAAGAGCGGATTATGGGAATGTTGTCCACCGGTAAGCCGGTTCGCAATTAATGACTGACTGGGAAATGTAAAAGACCATGAGCAAACAACTTCAAGACGCCTACATCGTCGCCGCAACCCGCACGCCAATTGGCCGTTCGCACCGGGGATTTTTCCGCAACACCCGGCCTGATGATCTGCTGGCCATTACCTTGCGTGCAGCGCTGGCCCAGGTGCCCGGTTTAGACCCCACAGCCATCGAAGACATCGTCTGCGGCTGCTCTATTCCCGAGGCCCAGCAGGGCCTGAACGTGGCCCGTATGGGCGCGGTGCTGGCGGGCTTGCCTAAATCGGTCGGTGGTATCACCGTCAATCGCTTTTGTGCCTCGGGCCTCAGTGCGGTGCAAATGGCCGCTGACCGCATCCGTGTGGGCGAGGCTGAGGTGATGATCGCCGCCGGTGTTGAGAGCATGAGCATGGTGCCTATGATGGGCAATTCGCCCAGCCTGTCGCCGAGCATCTTTACCAACACCGATGATGTGGACAACTACGGCATTGCTTACGGCATGGGCTTGACGGCAGAGAAGGTCGCGCAGCAGTGGAAGATCAGCCGCGATGCACAAGATGAATTCGCCTACCACTCGCACATGAAAGCTATCGCGGCGATGAAGGCTGGTGAGCTCACCGACGAAATCACCCCTGTGGAGGTGAGTGAGCGCAGCGTGAATTTGGAGTCTGCTGACGTGGTTACTACCAAGCGTTTTGTCAGTCTCGATGAAGGCGCGCGCCCCGATACCACTGTCGAAGGTCTGGGCAAGCTCAAAACCGTGTTTTCGGCACGCGGCTCGGTGACTGCGGGTAACAGCTCACAAACGTCGGATGGTGCGGGCGCCCTTATTTTGGCTAGTGAGTCTGCTATCAAAAAATTCGGTCTAACCCCGTTGGCCCGCTTCGTCAGCTTCGCCAGCAAAGGTGTACCGCCGCACATCATGGGCATTGGTCCGATTGAGGCCATTCCTGCTGCGTTGCGTTATGCCGGGTTAAAGCAACAGGACATCGACTGGTTCGAGTTAAATGAAGCCTTTGCGGCGCAGTCGCTGGCAGTAATGAATACGCTGGGCTTGGACCCCTCCAAGGTCAACCCCATGGGCGGGGCGATTGCTTTGGGTCATCCGCTGGGTGCGACAGGTGCGATCCGCGCTGCAACCGTCATCCATGCACTGCGTCGCAAGCAGCTGAAATACGGCATGGTGACGATGTGCGTAGGCATGGGGCAGGGCGCCGCAGGAATTTTTGAGCGGGTTTAGGTGTCATTCAACTTACCTCATGGGGCCTTGCTCACGAAGCAATGGCCCAGGTCATAGCTCACCCCATCTCGCCACCCGTTTCTCGTTTCCGGTCTCCGGTCTCTCAAACGACTGCGAACACACCAACCTACTGGCACACTCTGCGTATGACCCCAGAACCTATTCAAAATCATCCGTTTGACGCTGCCATCGCTCTCCAAGCGTTAGGCGGAAACGAGTTTTCTGGGGCAACGCATCCTGCCTGGAACAACATGGTGGGGCCGTTTGGCGGTGTCAGCGCTGCCGCCGTGCTGAACACCGTGATGCAGCACCCCAAGCGCTTAGGCGAGCCGGTGTCGCTCACCGTTAACTTCGCTGGCGCCCTCGCGCCCGGCCCGTTCGCCGCAACGGCCCGTCCCGTCCGTACGAACCGCTCAACCCAGCACTGGACGGTGGAATTGCGCCAGCCTGCTCCAGGTGCGACTGCATCCGACGGCCAACCGGATGACGTTGTACTGACGGCTACGGTGATGACCGCCATTCGCCGCGATACCTGGGGTGCTACTGACTTGCCCATGCCGCCTGTCAGCCTCCCGCTGGACACACCACCTGCGACAAACCACCGTATGGAATGGCTGAACCGTTACGACCTGCGCCCCGTTTTTGGCACTATCCCCACGGTTTGGGAGGGCCAAGCCGCCAGCGATGACCCGTTGCAAGCCAGTCTGTCGCAGGTCTGGATGCGCGATGCGCCGTCTCGCCCCCTCGATTTTTGTTCGCTTGCTGCACTGTGCGATGTGTTTTTCCCCCGCATCCTGCTCAAGCGTGCCACCATGACACCAGTGGGTACTGTCTCGATGACGGTGTACTTCCATGTCAGCCGTGCCGAGCTGGTGGAGGTTGGTACTGGCTACCTGCTGGGCCAAGCGCGTGCGCAGGCTTATGCACGGGGCTTTTTCGACCAAACCGCTCAGCTATGGAGCGAAGCAGGTGTGTTGGTGGCGACCACGCACCAAGTGGTCTACTACAAAGCCTAAGTAAACAAAGCCTAAGTAAACAAAGTCTGAGCAAGCCCTGAGTTTCTTTTTCCGATTTTTATTTTCAAAGCGAATTAAGTCATGAGCAATACCGTCTCCACCTCCGATAGCGCCCCCAGCACTGACATCTTGGCCCACACCGAAGCCGGTGTGACCACCATCACGCTGAACCGTGTAGCCCGTAAAAACTCCATCACTGCCGCCATGTATGCCGCCATGGCCGATGCGCTGGTCACTGCAGCCGCTGACGCCAGCGTACGCGTGGTGGTGTTCCAGGGCCATGAGACGATTTTCAGCGCGGGCAATGACATTGGCGACTTTTTGAATGCGTCCCCTTCGACGCAAGACGCCCCTGTGTTCCGCTTTTTGCACGGTTTGGCCGATTTCCCCAAGCCTGTCATCGCTTCTGTATGCGGCCCAGCTGTCGGTATCGGTACCACTATGCTGTTCCATTGCGATTTGGTTTATGCGGGCGACAACGCCGCGTTCTCCATGCCTTTCGTGAACTTGGGCCTGTGTCCCGAAGCGGGCTCCAGTTTGCTCGTACCCCAAATGATGGGCTACCACCGTGCTGCTGAAGCACTGCTATTGGGTGAGCCTTTCATGGTGGAAGCGGCGCTGGAAGTTGGCTTGGTCAACCGCATCGTCCCGCCCGCTGAAGCCAACGCCTTGGCCCAAGCACAAGCCCGGAAATTGGCCGCCAAACCCATTACTGCGCTGATCGAAACCAAGCGGTTGATGAAGAGTGGCCAAGCAAGCCGCGTGACGGCGCAAATTAAGGAGGAAGCGATCAGCTTTGGCCGGATGCTGAGCGAACCCGCTGCGCGTGAAGCGTTCACTGCGTTCATGGAGAAGCGTAAGCCAAATTTTGCGCAGGTTTGAGCGTTTGTTGACTGAATCGCAAGCTTTGGTGGGCTGACCCCAAGACGCAAGCGCGTGCTGGGAGCTTGCGCTTACCATCGCGGTATGAACACATTCTTTGCGCTTGTACGCTCTTCCTTGGTACGCTGGCGTGCCCTTTGCGGCGCTGTCAGCCTGCTGAGTCTTCTCTTTATCGCAGGCTGTTCCACCCCTATGCGCAGCAACTTACAGCCCTTTGCGCCTATGGCAAGCGACAACCCACCTGGAGCCTCGTCTGAAGCTTTCAGCGTGGCGAAGGGCTTAGGGCGAGGCATCAATTTCGGCAACATGCTTGAAGCCCCCAACGAAGGTGATTGGGGTCTGATTGTCAACCGAGAGTTCATTGACGCCACCGTCGCTGCAGGCTTCACCAGCGTTCGATTGCCGGTGCGTTGGAGCAACCACGCGTTGGCTTTACAGCCCTATACGCTGGACGCGCCCTTCACCAAGCGCGTTGAAATTGTGGTCGATGCGCTGCTGGCCAAGGGCTTGTATGTGGTGCTCGATATGCACCATTACCGCCAGCTGGACGGCGATGCGCCTGATACCGGAGACTTGCCCGCAGAGGCTGGTTTGGCCGATGAGCGATTTCTGACGCTATGGCAACAAATCGCTCGGCGCTTCATGTTCAAGAGCGATCACTTGATTTTTGAGCTGTACAACGAACCGCATGGCCGCTTGGATGCTGCCCGTTGGAACGATCTTATGGCCCGGGCTGTAGCCGTGGTTCGCCAGTACAACCCCAAGCGGGCAGTGATCGTTGGGCCTGTGGGCTGGAACAACGCCAAATCGCTGGCTGCGCTGCGCCTGCCCAACGATCCGCATCTGATTGTCGCTGTTCACAACTACGAGCCCTTCACTTTCACCCATCAGGGTGCTTCTTGGATCAAGCCTGAGTTGCCCAAGGGCGTGACTTGCTGTAGCGCCGCGCAGCAGTTGGAAATAACTGCCCCTTTGGACATGGCTAAAGCGTGGGCTGTAGAAAATAACTATCCGATTTACTTGGGTGAGTTTGGTGCGTTCAACGTGGGCGACATGGATTCCCAGGCTAACTTCACTCGCCTGATGCGGCAAGAAGCCGAGAGTCGGGGCTTTACCTGGAGTTACTGGGAGTTGGCTTCGGGTTTTGGTGTTTATGACCCCTCGGCCAAGGTCTTTCGTCAGCCGCTGCTGCGAGCGTTGATGGGCCCAGATTCCGTCCAACTGGCCAAGCCTTAGTCGGCGGTTGATTGACTGTGGTTTGTTAGTGACGCATTTTTCACCAGGTTGTCAGGCATATCCAGTATCCTAGGCAGTCAATCCACTACAGCATGTCCTGCGCTTCCGGTCTGTGTCAGAACCTTCATCTTCCCGTTCAGAACCCCGCCCCGAGTTTTCCAGTACTGCCCGTGGGGATCCGCGCATTCAAAAGGAAGACAAGCGCAGCCTGTTGCAAAAGCTGATTGAATTTATTCGTCCTGGTCCGGATTCGCGTGAAGAGCTGACTGAAGCCTTGGCTGATGCCGAAGACAACGACGTGATCAACGCGGAAACTCGCGTCATGCTGGACGGGGTGATTCGCCTCTCGGACATGACTGCTGGCGATGTGATGGTTGCGGCCCCTCGCATGGACGTGCTCGATATTGACGCCCCCTTTGACGCGTTGCTGCACGGCGTGATCGAAACCGGCCATTCACGCTTCCCCGTCTATAGCGGCGAGCGCGAAAACATCATCGGCATCTTGATGGCTAAAGACCTGCTCAAGCTGCAACGTGCACCTATGTTGAGTGTCCGCGCGCTCTTGCGACCGGCAGTCTTCGTACCCGAGAGCAAGCAGTTGAACGATTTGCTGCGTGAGTTTCGTGGCAACCGAAATCACCAAGCCATCGTGATTGATGAGTTTGGCCGCGTGGCGGGCCTCATCACCATCGAGGACGTTCTGGAAGAAATCGTGGGCGAGATTGAGGACGAATTCGACATTGCCGACAACAAAGGCGATATCTTTGGGCTGGCTGATAAAACCTACCGTGTGAGCGGTGACACGGCGATCGAGCGCGTTAACGAAGCCTTCAACGTGCTGCTGACACCGTCCGATGCCGACCAAGATTTCGACACCATAGGTGGGTTGATCGCGCACGAAATGGGCCATGTGCCCAAGCGCGGCGAGTATTTGATGATTGCTGGACTGAGCTTTCGGGTGCTGCATACCAAGGGTGGCGCGGTGCGTTGGTTCAAAGTGTCGCCCGTGACCGCAGACGATGCTGCCGGTTGAGGTGGGGACTTCACTGCTTCGCTCATTACTTTTTTCCCTGCTTGCAGGCCTTGCGCAGGCGCTGTCGCTGGCAACGCCCTGGGATGGCCAACCGCTGTGGTGGCTGCAACTGCTCGCATTGGGTGTATTGGCATGGCAGCTGTCCGTACCTAAGCTGACAACGCGGCAAGCCTTTGCTATCGGCTGGGTGTTCGCAACAGCGTGGTTGGTAGGCACCTTTTGGTGGCTCTACATCTCTATACACACCTATGGCGGCTTAGCTGCACCCTTAACGGTCTTAGCTATTGTGGGACTAGCAGGCTTCTTGGCGCTCTATTACGCGGCTATTTGTATGGCATACCGGGCACTGGCACCTGCTGGGCCAGCATGGAGTGCTCTGCTTTTTGCTGCTCTGTGGGTACTTGCTGAACTGGCCCGTGGCGTCTGGTTCACCGGTTTTCCTTGGGGCGCTGTGGGCTATGCCCATGTCGATGGACCACTGGCTGCGTATGCGCCCTGGGTCGGTGTCTATGGCATGAACGCCTTGGCGGCTGTACTGGCGATGCTGGGCGCGCAGTGGTTTGTTCAGTGGGGCGCCCAAGTAAGGCGCCTTGGTTTTTTTCGCGCAGGGACGCGCAGTGCAACGCCGGTACTGCTGATCGTTGCGTTATTGGGCCTTGTACCCTGGGGTTTGCAGACCCTTAACGAGAGCCGCAACACACAAGCTGCCAACAGTGTGGGTCGTTTGTCCTTGACACTGCTGCAAGGCAACATCCCCCAAGACGAGAAGTTTCAGCAGGGCACCGGTGTCCCTATGGCCTTGAAGTGGTACGGTGAGCAACTCAAAATTGCGACTACGTCCCTGGTCGTTGCCCCTGAGACCGCAGTTCCCCTCCTGCCTAGCGATTTGCCTGTGGAATATTTACAGGCCTTGCAGCAGCACTTCGCTGCCACCCAGCCTCCTCAGGCTGCGTTGATAGGTATTCCGTTGGGCAACATGGCTGAGGGCTATACCAATTCGGTCATCAACTTGCAAGCACAGCCTAAGGAAGGTGCGAAGGACGACAGCTACGTTTACAGCAAGCACCACCTTGTCCCGTTTGGCGAATTCATCCCTCCAATGTTTCGTTGGTTCACGGCGATGATGAATATCCCGCTGGGCGATTTCAATCGGGGAGATGTGGGGCAACCATCGTTCACGTGGCAAGGTCAGCGTCTCGCTCCCAACATTTGTTATGAAGATTTGTTTGGCGAAGAGCTGGGCGCACGCTTTATCGATCCCGCTTTGGCCCCCACTGTATTCGTCAATATCAGCAACTTGGGCTGGTTTGGTGATGGCGCAGTGATGGATCAGCACGTACAGATATCCCGACTGCGGACACTTGAGTTTGCCCGACCCATGGTACGCGCCACCAACACTGGCGCCACCGTAGTGATTGACCACCGAGGTGTGGTGACGGCCTCGCTGCCCCGCTCTACCCGGGGCGTCTTGCGTACAGAGGTATCTGGGCGTAACGGAATAACGCCTTTCGCGTGGTGGGTGTCGCGTATGGGGCTGTGGCCGTTTTGGTTGCTGGCTGAACTGGTGGTGGCTATGGCTTGGGTGCGAAAGCGCAGGGATTGGTAACGTAGAGGTTGGCAATAAAGCTACTACGCTTTGGTGCCTTGATCTCTTGGTGGTACGTAATTTGCAAACGCCCATAGCTATTACAGCCGAGGTTTGATGTAATCAACCTTGGTAGTCGTTTCCACCACAAAGGATTCCTCATGGCCGTGTTTGAATCTTCGTCTGCGTTGTCGCCTGTCTCTGCACCAAGCCCGCATGCCTCAGGACTGCAAAAGGTGCTCGGCCCGGTTCAACTTTGGGGTATTGCTGTCGGTTTGGTGATCTCTGGTGAGTATTTCGGTTGGAGCTATGGCTGGAATACCGCCGGTACGCTGGGTTTTTTGGTTGCAACGGTGCTGGTGGCGACGATGTACACCACGTTTATCTTCAGCTTCACAGAGCTGTCCACCGCTATCCCACACGCTGGAGGGCCGTTTGCCTATGCGCGCCGGGCGTTTGGGCCAACAGGGGGCTTCGTTGCCGGATTTGCCACGCTGATTGAGTTTGTCTTTGCGCCTCCCGCGATTGCGTTGGCGATTGGGGCTTACCTGAATGTGCAGTTCCCAGGCATCGACCCTAAAGTGATTGCGTTGGTCGCCTATGTGGTTTTCATCGCGCTGAATTGGGTGGGTGTGAGTATTGCGGCGACGTTTGAGCTGATCGTCACGGTGCTAGCGATTTTTGAACTGTTGATGTTCATGGGTGTGGTCAGTCCCGGCTGGACTATGGGTAACTTTATGGCACACGGCTGGTCTGGGGCTGACCATTTCAGTTTCAGTGCACTGACGGGCATCTTTGCGTCCATCCCGTTCGCAATCTGGTTCTTCCTCGCCATCGAAGGCGCAGCCATGGCGGCAGAGGAAGCGCGTGACCCGCACCGTACCATCCCTATTGCCTACACCACGGGTATCGTCACGCTGGTAATCCTAGCCTTTGGGGTGATGATTTTTGCCGGTGGTGTGGGGGATTGGCGCACCCTGGCCAATATCAATGATCCGTTGCCCCAGGCGATGAAAATGGTAGTGGGCGAGTCCAGCGGCTGGCTTCATATGCTGGTGTGGATTGGGTTGTTCGGGCTGATTGCCTCGTTCCACGGCATCATCATGGGCTATTCGAGGCAGATTTTTGCGCTGGCCCGCGCGGGCTATCTGCCCCGCTACTTTGCAGAACTCAGTCCGCGCTTTAACACCCCGCACCGTGCATTGGTGGCAGGCGGAGTGATTGGTGCGGTAGCAATTTTCAGCGACGAGCTGGTGCAGTTTGGCGGACAAACGCTGACTGCCAACATCGTCACCTTGGCTGTGCTTGGTGCCATCGTGATGTACATGGTCTCCATGGCCGCGCTGTTCAAATTGCGCCACAGCGAGCCGGATTTGCTGCGTACCTATAAAGCGCCGTTTTATCCTGTGTTTCCAGCGATAGCGTTGGGCTTGGGCGGGGTTTGCTTGGTTGCGATGGTGTGGTTTAACGCCATGTTGGCGCTGCTGTTTGCAGGGTTGATGGCACTGGCCTACGGCTACTTCTTACTGACAGCGGCGAACCGTGATGCTGCCGCACCGGATGCGATGCTGCACAAATTACCCTGATTCCATGCGCTACCACACCACTATCGCTTCGCAGGGTTTCGCGTTCGACGATTTGCGCCAAGTCATGGCTATGGCCAGCCCGCTGCGCTCAGGTGACTGTCTGGCCGGTGTGGCTGCTGCCACTGCCCAGCAACGGATGGCTGCGCGATATGTGCTGGCCGATTTGCCGCTCAATCAGTTCTTGCAAGAGGCTTTGGTGCCTTATGAGAGCGACAACATCACCCGGTTGATCCTGGACGGCCACGACGCCCCAGCCTTCTTGCCAGTGGCGCATATGACGGTTGGGCAGTTCCGCAACTGGTTGCTTGGTGACGCAGCCACACCCGAAGTGTTGAGCGCTTTGGCTCCTGGCCTCACGCCCGAGATGGTGGCGGCTGTGTCCAAGCTGATGCGTAACCAGGATTTGATCGCTGTGGCACGCAAATGCAGCATCATTACCCGCTTTCGCAACACGTTGGGGCTGCCCGGTCATATGGCGGTGCGGCTGCAACCGAACCACCCGACGGACGATCTGCGCGGTGTGGCTGCTTCTACACTGGACGGACTGATGCTGGGCGCCGGCGATGCTGTCATCGGACTTAACCCGGCCTCGGACAGTCTGCCTGTACTGGGCCAGCTGCTGCGCTTGCTCGACGAAGTGGTGCAGCGCTTTGAAATTCCCACACAAAGTTGCGTGCTGACCCACGTTACGAATACGCTGCAATTGATTGAGTCTGGCGCGCCAGTGGATTTAGTGTTCCAGTCCATCGGGGGTACCGAAAAAACCAACCTGTCGTTTGGTGTCACCCCAGAACTGCTCGATGAAGCCTGTGACGCGGCCCTGTCACAAAAGCGGGGTACGCTGGGCAAGAACGTGATGTACTTTGAAACTGGCCAGGGCAGTGCGCTCTCTGCAAATGCGAATTTTGGCGTTGACCAGCAAACCTGCGAGGCGCGTGCCTACGCATTAGCGCGACGTTACAAACCGCTGCTGATCAACACCGTGGTGGGTTTTATTGGCCCTGAATATCTGTATGACGGCAAACAAATTATTCGCGCAGGGCTGGAAGACCACCTTTGCGGCAAGCTGTTGGGCCTGCCTATGGGCTGCGATGTTTGTTACACCAACCACGCTGAAGCGGACCAAGATGATATGGACACGCTTATGGTGTTGCTCGCCACTGCAGGCCTGACATTTTTGATCGGCGTACCGGGGGCCGACGACATCATGTTGAATTACCAAAGTACCTCATTCCACGATGCGCTTTTTTTGCGCGAAACCCTGGGGCTGCAACGTGCACCTGAATTTGAGGCCTGGTTGCAGCGGATGCAAATCAGCGGTGTAGCAGGCGAACTTCTTCCGGCAATTTCGGCGTCTGTGCACCCATTGCTGCAAGGTATGCGTAGTTTTGGCAGTTCTGGCGGTTTTGCATTACCGACTTGAAGAGGACAAGCGTTTGATGGATGAGATCACCCCAAGTCCCTTGTCAAACTGGCGTAGCCTGACCTCTGCCCGCATTGCTTTGGGACGTGCTGGCAACGCCATACCCACGGATGAGTCTTTACGTTTTGGCTGGTCGCATGCGATGGCCCGTGACGCTGTCCACGTACCCTTGGACATAACTGCACTGGAGGCGCAATTGACCGACTCTGGCTGGGCCAGTACCCGAGCCCGTAGCCGCGCCGCAGACCGCACGACCTACCTGCGTCGGCCTGATCTGGGGCGCCAGTTGGACGAGGAGGATGCCCAAACATTGCGTTCACTGCGTGCTGGTTCTAGGAATGATGCTGGCAATGAGATCGCTGCTGATCTGTGTATCGTCATCGGTGACGGCCTTTCCTCGCTCGCTGTCGCTCGCCACGCCGTACCGTTGCTGCAAGCGCTGCGTCCGCTCTTGCCGGAGGGCTTCAGGATAACGCCCGTTGTGCTGATTCCCCAAGCCCGCGTGGCCGTGGCCGATGAAGTGGGTGAAGTCTTTGGCGCAGCGTTGTCGGTAATTTTGATTGGTGAGCGCCCCGGCTTAAGTTCACCCGACAGTCTGGGTCTTTACCTCACCTATGCGCCCCAGTGCGGGCGGCACGATGCCGAGCGCAATTGCATCTCCAACGTGCGGCCGCAGGGCCTGTCGTATGGTGCTGCCGCCTTCAAGCTGGCATGGCTGATGCAGCGGGCGCAGTACCTGGGCGTGACGGGTGTAGGGCTGAAAGACGAGAGTGAGGTCTTCGCTCAGGCTGCCATATTAAATAGAAACGAATAGAAACTAAATAGAAGCTAGTCAGTTGAAAAATTCCGGCATTGTGGTGTCGGTCAAGGCCTCCGTGGCTGCGATCTTGGCCACCCACTGAGCGTGCCAAGCGATAAAGTCCTCCACTGGCATTGGGCGACTCAAGTGGTAGCCTTGAGCTTCGTCGCAATTGAGATTG
This sequence comes from Betaproteobacteria bacterium, assembly GCA_043739385.1. Taxonomy (GTDB): domain Bacteria; phylum Pseudomonadota; class Gammaproteobacteria; order Burkholderiales; family Burkholderiaceae_C; genus Defluviibacillus. Next base: position 35,978 of record JAYUED010000042.1, read on the forward strand.
CGTAGTAGCACGCAAATGGCTTCACTTTCCACACCCTCTGCCACCACGCTCAAGCCTAAGTTGTGGGCGAGATCGATGGTGGAGCGTACGATGGTGGCATCGTCTGCATCGCTTTGCATGTTCATGACAAAGGATTTGTCAATCTTGAGTTGCGCCACTGGCAAACGCTTCAGATAGGCTAGTGAAGAGTAGCCAGTGCCAAAGTCATCAATTGAGAGTTTGAAGCCCCGTTCGTGTAGCCGATTCAACGTGTTTTCGGCGCGCTGTGGGTCTTCCATGATTGCGCTTTCCGTGATTTCCAAGCACAGGCCATGGGCGGGGATGTTGTGCTTCATCAAAATAGCGTCCAGTTTGGCAGGGAAATCCTGGTCTAGCAGATCGCGGGTAGAGAGGTTGATTGCGATCGTCAAGCTGGTGCCAGAAGCTGCATCGACGACCTGTAGTTCGTTCCAACGACGTGCCGCTTCTTCCAGCATCCAGAGTGTGAGGTGGCGCACAAAGCCAGTTTGCTCGGCAAAGGGAATGAACATCATCGGGGGCACCAGGCCACGCACTGGGTGCTGCCATCGGACTAGGGCCTCTGCACCCACCACAGCGTTGTTGGTCAGCGCAACTTTGGGCTGTAAAAACAGACGCAACTCTCCCTGCTCTACGGCTTGGCGCAATTCAGTTAACAAGGAAAGTGTCTGTGCGCTTGACGAATCCAGTGCAGGGTCGTAAACCACAGCTTCAGTGGTTTTGTGCTTGGCCGCGTACATCGCGACTTCGGCATGACCGAGCAGCTGATCGGCGTTTTCGGCGTGAGCAGGGTAGCAGGCGATGCCAATGCCTGCGCCAATGTCCACGGTATGGTCGTCAAATGTCATGGGGGTTTCGAACGACTGGGCAATCCGTTGGGTGATGGCTAGGGCGTGCTCCAGATTGCTGTGCATTAGCAGCACTGCAAACTCATCGCCACCCAGCCGGCCTACGATATCGTCTTCACGCCGGCACGTTTGTTGTAAGCGCTCTGCGACGGTTTGCAGAAGTCGGTCGCCAAAGTGGTAGCCCAACACTTCGTTCACATGTTTGATGCGATCAATGTCTAAAAACACAACCGACAAAGTTTTACCTGTTTCTTTATGCGCCTGGATAGCTGCAGTGAGCGTTTGGTGGAAGCGAACTCGGTTAGGTAAGCCAGTCAGACGATCCCAATACGCGAGTTGGTTTATTTCGATTTGGTGGGCGGCAATGTTCACGCGCATCGTCTCAAATGATTTGGCCAGATCACCAAACTCATCGTGCCGATCAGTGTGTTTGATTGGGGCGTCTAGTTCGCCCTTGCCTAGGCGCTCAGTGGCGCGTACCAGCGAACGCAAAGGCGTGGTCACACGCCGGGCAAGGTAGGCACTGCCAATGCCAAACAGCAACAAGCCAACCACGGTGATCACGGCCAGCACCACCTGCACGGCTTTAAAGGGTGCTTTGACCTCTTCCACTGAGCGCAGCAACACGGTTTGAATTTCACCATCACCGGATTTGATCCGCAGTGTGCGTGCCATCAACGTGTCTCCGTCGTAACTAACATCCTTTTCGTCTTTGGCGGCCTCCATCACCCGGTCATAGGCAGCAGGCATCAGTGTGCTTGCCATCACTTCCGTGGTGGCATCCGCTCCGTGCTGGCTGAGCAGGCTTACATGCAGGCCTGACAGCGCACGCATCTCATCTACCAGCTTTTGTCCGACTGGGAACCCCATCACCACCCAACCAATGACCAAAGGTGCGCGCAGTGGCACCACCACAAATTGATAGGGAATTTTGCCAATTAACGCGAAGCTGCTGCCTGATGGATCCCATGACTGCCCGGTCAGTTTAGGCAGCATCGCTTTACTACCGCCCATTTCAGGTGAGCCGCTCACAGCGAGCACTTTGAATTGGGTGTCCAGCAGTGCAGTCACCGCTGCTCCGATACGGGCACCATGGTTTTCAAGCGCAGACTGGATGGTTTCGGTGTCGCCGGAAGTGACTGCAGCACGAAAGCCGAAGTCTGCTGCCAATACCGAGGCACCCAGACTCAGTCTTTGGCCGTTTTGATCAAGCATGCGCTGCCAGACACGCTCCCCCAATAGCAAATCTTGCGTGACCTGCGCACGTGCATTGTGTTCAATGTTGTACCGCAAGACTTCAAAACCAGCCAATTGCACGAGCAGCAGCAAAGCCATTGACAACATAACAATGCGTGTCGCCAGTCGCCAGTAGCGGTGATGCAGGTTTAGACTGCTCACATAAGCTTCAATCGCTTTAACAAATCGCATTCAGATTACTTAAAAGTACTTAAGTGCTTCTTGAAAATCGTCAAGAGGAGGCGTAGAGGTAGCTGTAGCCGGTTGTAAACAGGTTACAGCGCACTGACAGGTAGTTTGATTGTGGTGCTGCCGCCTGCTGACGTTAGAGTCAGCGCCTGGTCGAGTGCTGGCGCGCCAACGGGTAGGCCACGGTGCCAAGTACGCAGCCTGTAAGCCCCTGGAGGTACGTTTTCTAGGGTGATATGCCCGCCGATGGCGCTTCGCCCATAGTAGGGTGTTTCCACCACCACGATCCATGCTGTCATAGCATCATGAATATTGCAGCCCAGCACCGCAATGCCTGGTTTGTCGAATACCACAGGCGCAGCAGGTGTACCTACATAGAGCTTCAGTTCAAAATTTTTGATGGCAGAAAACGAGTACACATGGTGGCGTACCGAATCCCGGTTCGGGAACTCTACTGCTGTACCCACTGTAATTACGTTGACTTGAGGGGCAAACTGTTTGGCGACTTGGGCTACTTCAACGCCGATGGCAGGTTTGGTCGCGGCTTTGGCCTCGCGAGATTCGAGAAAAACGACCACGTCGGCCAATGGCTGTCCACTGCTGTCTTGCAGGTCTACCTGTAGCGTCGCAGCTAATGATGCCGAGGCTACCAATGACAAAGCCAGGCAGGTAACAGCAGGCAGGACGGCAGAAAATCGCATACAAACTCCATAGTCAAGGCTGACAAGGCCACCTAAGTCTCAAACAACGTAGCCACCGACGATAACGGAATACAAAAGCTCCTGCAGCCGGGCGTTTTTGTGGCACAGGCGGGTCGCGTTACGATGCCGCTGTGGCCCTCATCCCTCCCTTTCTTCATTCGGCTCGGTTTTCCCCTTTGCAGTCGGTTGGTATTGCGGTGGGGCTGAGTGCCATCGCGACCGCTTTCAATGTCTGGCTGGACGCCTATATGTCCATTGCCGCACTTACCATGCTGTACCTGATAGCGGTTGTAGTGGCTGCAGCCACATTGCCGCGCTGGGCGGGCTTGTTGGCGACCGTGTGCTGTGTCTCTGCCTTGAACTATTTTTTTCTACCACCCCGCCATACTTTTCACGTGGAGGATGCTGAGTACCTGCTGGTTCTGGGCATCTTGCTGGGCTTATCGCTGACGCTGAGCGGACTGGTCGGCCGTTTGCGACAACGGGGTGTATTGGCCGAAACCCGAAGCCTGTATATCGCCCAGCTGTTGGATTTGTCGGAGCATCTTGCGGACTGCCATTACGGTGCAGATGGTATGGCTCAAACGGCGGCGCAGTGGATGTCCGACAACTTAGCGCTGCCCTGTGCCGTTTTCGTTGACCTCAAGGGCCATCCAGCGAATGCTAATCCTGAAAACTCGGCTGCTCCATCCCCTTGGGCCAGCTACACGTCTCTCACATGCTTTGGTGCGTCCGACTCCTTGGGTGACACAACGCCCTTCCACCCCCGTTCTGCCGACTGGGCCCTCGAAAACCGCCGTCCGCTAGGCCGAGGCTGTACCGACTGGCCTGATTTGGCTCTGTGGTGTGCCCCTTTCGCCCGCCATGCCCCTACCGGGGCGGTGCAACTCTTACTGCCCAGCCACCCCTGGCCCACGCCTGTACCTGACAACATCACACAGGCTCATTGGTTGGCCTTAGTGCGACAAATTGGCCTGTGCGTAGAGCGTGAGCGTGCGGCTGCGTTGGCCCGTGTAGCCCAGACCTTTGCCCAGAGCGAAAACATGCGAAATGCCTTGCTGTCGTCTCTGGCCCATGATTTACGTACGCCACTGGCCGGTATCCTGGGCAGCGCCAGCACCTTGCGCGAGCAGCAAACTAGCCTCATCCCTGCTCAGCGAGACAGCCTGCTGCGTAACTTGGAAGACCTGGCCCGCGATATGACGCTAATGACGGACAACACCCTGCAGTGGGCACGCCTGAGTCCGCAAAACCCGTTAACCCTGCAATGGGAGTCGCTGGAAGAAATTTTGGGTGAAGCCGTCATTCGTGCGCGGCGGCGTTGGCAAACTCCATTGATCGAGCTGCATGTTGAGCGCGATCTGCCTCCCGTGCAAGCCGAGGCGCTACTTTTGCTACAGGTAATTGCGAATTTGCTGGACAACGCCGCCCGCTATGGTCAACCCGCACGTGGAAGCATTCTGTTGCAAGCGGGTCGCAGCCGCGAAGGTGTTTTTATCGCCGTACGGGACTTCGGTCCTGGTCTGCCTCCCGGTGACCCTGCCGCGCTGTTTGGGCGCTTTTTTCAGGGACAAACACCTTCCAGCGACCGCAGCACGGAACACCACGGCACCGGCTTAGGGCTCTCCATCTGCCAAACTATCGTGCAGGCCCACAGTGGGCGCATTGTGGCGCGACGCTGCTCAGCAGAGACCGGTGGTGGTGCCGAGTTTTATATCGAACTCCCATTGCGTTCCCCAGATGTCGTGCCCTTCATTGACTCATTGAGTTATTGATAGATGGATTCATTGATTAAAACAATAGCAAAAAAGTAATATGGCAATTGCGTATGAGCGGTAATACCGTCCTTATCATTGAAGACGATAGCGCGATCGCTCAGTTTGTTGCCGCATCGCTGAGCGCGGTGGGTTTACGCCCTGTACATGCCAACTCCGCAGCACAGGCTGGATTGGAATTACAGCGTGCAGTGCCTCAACTGGTGATTGCCGACCTGGGCTTACCCGACGCCGATGGCGTTGAGCTGATCGCGCAATTACGGCGTCCTGAGCCGGGCTCTGGCTACTGCTTGCCGCCGCAGGTGCCCATCCTCGTGTTGTCTGCCCGTGTCCAGGAGCTTGAAAAAATTGCTGCCCTTGACGCAGGGGCAGATGATTACCTCACCAAACCTTTTGGCGCTGGTGAGCTCCTCGCCCGCGTGCGCGCCATGCTGCGCCGCGCTGTGCTGAGTGCCTCCCCGCAACCAGCAACCGTGTTGCAGATTGGTGCGTTGACACTTAACCGCACTGTACGAAGTGTGCAGATGAACGGCGAGGCCGTTCATCTTTCGCCCATCGAGTACCGTCTGTTGGAGCGCCTCGCCCGTGTACCTGGTCAGGTACTGACACACCGCCAGCTCTTGGCTGATGTTTGGGGCGCTGAGCAGATAGATCAGCTGCACTACCTGCGCATTTATATGGGCCACTTACGCGCCAAGATTGAAGCTGATCCGGCGCAACCACGCTATTTACAGACGGAATTAGGGGTCGGGTACAGGTTGGCCGAGGTTTAGGCTGCATTTATGCGATTTTTACACCCTCGCCTTTACAAACGCGACACTCAAGATTTATGGAGATCCTCTTGGAAATAAACCAGCTAAACCCGGCCAGTGGTACGGCAACCCCCCACATCAAGCAAGGTACTGCTGCTTTGTCCCTCGCCGCTTTGGGCGTGGTGTATGGCGATATTGGCACGAGCCCGCTTTACACCATGAAAGAGATTTTTACGGGCTCTGGCAACGTACCTGTTACGCCGGCCAACATCATTGGTGCGGTGTCAGTGATTTTCTGGATGCTGATGTTTATCGTCACACTCAAATATGTGATGTTGGTTTTGAGGGCCGACAACCGGGGTGAGGGCGGAATCATGGCGCTACTGGCTTTGGCCTCCATTACCGTGGCAGACCGCCCCAAATTGCGCCGCCGCCTGCTGCTGCTGGGGACCTTCGGCGCTTGCCTGTTTTACGGCGACAGCGTGCTGACGCCAGCTATCTCGGTGCTAAGCGCGGTGGAGGGGCTAGAAATCGTCACCCCAGCCTTCAAGCCCTGGGTGCTGCCGATTTCAGCAGTGATTTTGGTAGGCTTGTTCTTGGTGCAGCGTGTGGGCACCGCCGTGGTGGGGCGCTGGTTTGGGCCCGTGATGGTGATTTGGTTCCTGTTGCTGGGCGGTATTGGTCTGTATCACATTGCCCATGCACCCCAAATATTGCAAGCTCTTGATCCCCGTGTGGCATTTCAGTTTTTGATGGCACGCGGCTGGGGTCTGTTTTTAGCGATGGGCGCTGTGGTACTGGCGTTGACTGGTGCGGAAGCGCTTTACGCCGACATGGGCCACTTTGGTAAAAATGCCATCCGCATCGCGTGGATGGGCATGGTGCTGCCATGTTTGGCGCTGAACTATATGGGGCAGGGGGCATTGCTGTTAACTGATCCTACGGCGGCAGCCAACCCGTTTTACCTGATGTTCCCCGCTGCAGTGCTGTTGCCTGCTGTGGCTGTGGCCACCTTGGCCACGATCATTGCATCTCAAGCGGTGATCTCGGGGGCCTATTCGCTGACACAACAAGCGATTCAGCTGGGCTACCTGCCACGTATGCACATCATTCATACCTCTGCACATGAGAAGGGGCAGATCTACGTACCCAGTGTCAACTGGTTCTTGCTGGTGGCGGTGCTGGCAGCGGTGTTTGGCTTTGGCAGCTCTACCGCCATGGCTTCAGCCTACGGCATTGCGGTGACGGGCACCATGCTGATTACGACGGTACTGACGTATTTCGTTGTGCGCCACGCCTGGGGCTACCCTACTTGGGTATCGGTAGCCTCCACGCTGGTTTTTGTCGCAGTAGACGCACTGTTCGTCGCCTCTTGCTCGATCAAGATTCTTGAAGGTGGTTGGTTCCCACTGGCGCTGGCAGCCTTGTTTTTGCTCATCATGACGACTTGGAAGCATGGTCGCGAGCTGCTGTCGGCAGCCTTGCGTGCCGACCAGCCAGAGCTGCAAAGTTTTGCCGAGGCGCTGGCCGCTGATCCGCACGTCACCCGTGTTGGCCGTACAGCGGTATACCTGTCGTCTGAACCTGGCGTAGTTCCCAATGCGCTGCTGCACAACATGAAGCACAACTTGGTGATTCACGAGCGCAACATCATCGTCAATGCCGTGTTCCATGAAGAGCCCTGGATTGGCTTCGGTAACCGGGTTGAGGTCAAGCCGCTGGCACACAGCTTTTGGCAAGTCACGCTGAACTTTGGCTTCATGAACCAGCCTGATATTCCCAAGGCGCTGGAGTTGTGTGAAGAGTTTGGGTTGGAGATTGACGCTATGCGTACGTCATTCTTTCTCAGCCGCGAAACCGTAGTACCCACAAAAGGGTCTGAGATGTCGCTGTGGCGTGAAAACTTGTTCGAGGCGATGGCACGTAACGCCGGGCAAGCTGTGGACTACTTCAAGATTCCGCACAATGCTGTGATTGAGCTTGGATCGCGGGTACGGATTTAATCGGACGAACTGATTCACTCACCCATTTGCTTATTTACCTATAAGCAAAAAACCCCAGCAGCGTCAAGCTGACTGGGGTTTTTTAATAGAGATTATTTGCTTTAGTAGCGTACCTACCTCTTAAACCAACAACGCATTCACCCGCTTCACGTACGCAGCAGGGTCAGCGGGCAGGCCACCTTCCGCTAAGAGCGCTTGGTCAAACAGGATGTGGGCCAGGTCGTGGAAATGCACAGAGCCTTCGAGCTTCTTCACCAGGGCATGGTCAGGGTTCACTTCCAGAATTGGCTTGGTTTCTGGGGCGGTTTGACCAGCTTGCTTCAACATGCGGGCCAGCTGGGTGCTCATGCCGTGGTCAGACACTACCAGGCAGGCAGGGCTGTCCACTAAGCGGCTGGTTGCGCGCACGTCTTCGGCTTTGTCCTTCAGGGCTTCTTTGAGTTTGGCGAGCAGGGGTTTGAAGATTTCGGCAGCGGCTTCGGCGGCTTTCTTTTCGTCTTCGTCTTGCAGCTTGCCCAAGTCAACTGCACCCTTGGCAACGGATTGCAACGGGGTGCCGTCGAACTCGTTCAAGTAGTTCAGTGCCCATTCGTCCACGCGGTCGGTCATCAGCAGGACTTCGATCCCCTTCTTTTTGAATACTTCGAGCTGAGGGCTGTTCTTGGCAGCAGCCAGGGTGTCCGCAGTGATGTAGTAAATGGCGTCCTGGCCTTCTTTCATGCGGGCTTTGTAGTCTGCGAAGCCGACTGACACGGTATCGCTGGTGGAGCTGGCAAAGCGCAGGAGCTTGGCGATTTTGTCGCGGTTGCTGAAGTCTTCACCCAGGCCTTCTTTCAGTACCGAGCCGAATTCAGCGTAGAAGCTGGTGAATTTGCCGTGCTTGGCTTTGTCTTCATCACTTTCGATGTCCGTGATATTCGTAATGTCCGTAATATCTGCGGAGGCCTCCGCACCTTCCGCTGCAGCTTTAGCTTCAGCCTTAGGGGCAGGGGTCGAATCGTGCTTGGCCAAGTCTTCCAGCAGGCTCAGCACGCGGCGGGTGTTGCCTTCGCGGATGGCTTTCACATCGCGGCTTTCTTGCAACAGTTCACGCGACACGTTCAGTGGCAAATCGGCCGAGTCGATCACGCCTTTGATGAAGCGCAGGTAGCTGGGCAGCAAGGCTTCGGCATCGTCCATGATGAAGACACGCTTCACGTAGAGCTTTACACCGGCTTTTTTATCGCGGTTCCACAGGTCTTGGGGTGCTTTGGAGGGCACGTACAGCAGCTGCGTGTACTCGGTGCTGCCTTCCACGCGGTTGTGGCTCCAGGTCAGCGGGGCTTCAAAATCGTGGCTGATTTGTTTGTAGAACTCGATGTGCTGTTCTTCGGTCACGTCCTTTTTAGAGCGGCTCCACAGGGCGCTGGCTTTGTTGACGGTTTCCCACTCGCCGGTCATGACCATGCCGCCGCCTTGGGTGGCACCGGATTCGTCGCCTTCGATTTTTTCGCCCTCTTTCCACTCTTCTTTTTCCATCAAGATAGGCAGGCTGATGTGGTCAGCGTACTTATTGATGATGCCTTTAAGCTTCCAGGTGGCTGCGAATTCGAGCGCATCGTCACGCAGATGCAAGGTGACGCTGGTGCCGCGCAGGGGGCGGTTGATGCTTTCGGTCTCGAAATCACCGGTGCCGGTGCTGATCCAGCGCACGCCTGCATCGGGAGTGGTACCTGCACGACGAGTTTCCACGGTGATCTTGTCGGCAACGATGAAGCCGGAGTAAAAACCCACACCAAACTGACCAATCAGCGAACCCTGGTCTTTGGCGCTGGCTTGGGCATCGGTGCCCAGTTTGTTCATGAAGTCTTTGGTGCCGCTCTTGGCGATGGTGCCGAGGTGGTCAATCGCCTCTTGCTCGCTCATACCAATGCCGTTGTCGGTGATGGTGAGTGTTTTGGCGTCCTTGTCAAAGCTGACGCGTACTTCCAAGTTCGGAGCGTCTTCAAACAGCGCGCTGTTGTTCAGGCCTTCAAAGCGCAGTTTGTCGCAGGCGTCAGAAGCGTTAGAGATCAGTTCGCGGACAAAAATTTCTTTGTTGGAGTACAGCGAGTGCGTGACGAGGTGCAGCAGTTGCGACACTTCAGCTTGGAAGGCATGGGTTTGTTTGGTCATTGTGGGAATTTAAAAATACTAAGAAAAATACAAAAAAAGGACAGACAAACTGATCTGTAAAGCACCACAAGCTGAACGCCAGAGCGGTGTACAAATCAAAAACGGTGGCTGAAATCTGAGGGCAGCGCCCTTAACTTCAAGCGCAAATTATCGTCAATCCACAAGCAGCCGGTAGCCTACGGCAGTTTCGGTCAGTAAATGGCGCGGCTGCGCGGGGTCGTCTTCCAGTTTTTGGCGCAAATGGCCCATGTAGATGCGCAGATAGTGGCTTTGGTCGGCGTGCGATGGGCCCCACACCTCGCGCAGAAGTTGGCGGTGCGTCAGCACCCGTCCTGCGTTGCTGGCCAGCACTAGGAGTAGCCGGTATTCGGTGGGGGTCAGGTGGACTTCAGCCTCATTTTTACGCACCAGGCGGGCTAAGCGGTCTAGCACCACATTGCCAAAACGAAAGACCGGGTCGGTGGCGTCAGCAGGACTGTTGCTGTGGCTGTGCATTGGCCTGGAAGCAGAAGCTGCGTCAGAACCTTGCCCGTTGTCAGGTGCCGCAGACCGGGGGCGGCGCAGATTGGCGCGTACGCGGGCCAAAAGTTCACCTACGCCGAACGGTTTGCCTAGGTAATCATCGGCGCCGGCGTCGAGTGCGGCGATTTTGTCGGCTTCGTTACTGCGGGCAGACAGCACCACGATAGGCACGCTGGACCAGCCGCGCACATCGCGAATCAAGTCCAGCCCATCGCCATCGGGCAAGCCCAAATCCAGCACGAGCAAATCGGGTTGGCGCGTGCCGACCTCGGCCAAGCCTTTGCGCAGCGTGTCGGCTTCAAACACTTGCCAGCCTTCATCCTCAAGCGCGGCGCGTACGAAGCGGCGGATTTGGGGCTCGTCTTCTATGAGGATGGCGACGGGGCTGGGCATGGACGTGGACGTGGACGTGGACGTGGATTGTGGAGTGTGAATTTCGAACTGCAAATTAGTCTACAGACGGTGGCGCTCGGCGTGGCAGGCTAACCGTGAATTCTGCACCAGGGGTGGCGTTCAAAGCATGGATCTGACCCCGATGTGCATCCACAATGGCTTTGGCAATGGCCAACCCCAGGCCCATCCCCGGGGTTGCGGATTCTGCTTCGCCCCTGGTAAACTTGTCAAACAGATCATGCTCGCGGCCTCGCAGTGCAGGCGGCAGGCCTGCGCCATGGTCGCGTACGGTCAGCAGCAGCGCATCCGGCGTGATCAGGGCGCTGATAACAATGGGCGCTTTACCGTATTTCACAGCGTTTTCCAGCAGATTGACCAGCACCCGCTCCATCAGCGTCGCGTCAAACTCCACCAGTGGCAGGTCGACAGGGAGACTGGTGGTCACTTTATGGCCCGCCAGTGCGTGCTGGGCTTGCCGAATGGCTGACCCCACAATTTCTTCCAGCGATTGCCATTCACTGCGCAGGTTGACGGTGCCACTTTGCAGGCGTGCCATGTCCAGAAGGTTGCTGACCAGGGTATGCAACTGGCGAGCCTCTGCAGTCAGCGCCTGGGTCATTTGGATTTGGTCAACGCTCAGTGGTGGGGCCGAGCGTTGCAGGGACTCCGCCAGCCCAATCAGCGCGGTCAGTGGTGTGCGCACGTCGTGCGAAATGGCGGCCAGCAGGGCGCTGCGCAGGCTCTCAGACTCCATTTGCACGAGCGCTTGCTGAGCCACCTCGACGTAATGCACCCGCTCTTGCGCAATGGCGATTTGCCGCGCCAGCGTATCGAGCTGCTGCATTTGCTCGGGAATCAGCAGCCAACGTGGTTGTGCGGGTTGCAGCGCCAACACGCCACGCACGCGCATAGGCGCCTGCAAGGGCGTGTAGTGCCAGGCATTTGCCGACAGAGTGGCAGTGGCCAGACCAGCGGCTTGTGAGTTGCGAAAAGCCCAATCTGCGACGGCAGCGTCGAAGCCCTCAGGCGGCGCTGCAGGCAGCACCAGATGATCATGGGTATCGGTTAACAGTACGAGGGCTTGACCACCAAAATTGCGCTGCACTGCGGCCTCACCCAGTTCGGCCACTTGCTCGCTGAGCAGTGCAGCCGACAAATCGCGTGTCAGCTCGAACAGCGATTGTGCTCGGCGCTCCCGACTGGAGGCGATGCGGGCCTGAAAGCGCAACCCTGCGGTCAATTGACCCGTTAGCAGGCCTACGGCCAGCATCACGGCAAAGGTCAGCAGGTACTGCACGTCACTCACAGCGAACGAAAAGCGAGGAGGTACAAAAAAGAAATCAAAAACCGCCACGCTCAGCACGGCCGAGAGCGCTGCGGGGCCACGCCCAAGCTTCACCGCCACCACCACCACGCCCAAAAGGAACAGCATCACGATATTGGCCAAATCGAAGTGACCAATCAACGGGGTGGCCAGCAGCCCTGTCAGCACGCAAATCAGCGCCGCCAAACCGTAGCTTGTCCAGCCGCGTTGCCAAGCCTGCGTCCCGTTGGCTTTTACGTCGTCTTCGGTTTGGCGGGGTACCGCACGGGGTAAGTGTCTGGCGCTGGTGGCGTGACCAACCTCAATCAAGTCCACGTTGGGGGCGAGTGTGGCCAGTTGGCGGGTCAGCGTAGCTTTCCACCAGTGGTGTGTTTGCGGGCGACCCACGACCAGCGTGGCGCAGTTTAATTTTTGGGCATGGGCGACCAATTCTGTGGCAATGTCATTGCCAGCCAGAACAGCGGCGGCTGCACCCAAGTCCTCAGCGAGTTTCAGCACCGCCAGAATGCGGTCGCGCTGGGCGATATCCAGCCGCTGTAAGCGGGGAGTTTCCACGTAGGCGACGTACCAACGCACATTGAGCTGACCCGCAAGCCGTGCGGTGGTTCGCACCGTTTGTTCAGCGCCGGGGTGTTGACCCACACACGCCAGCATCGCACCCGAGGTATTCCAGACGGGTGACGCATCCATCGATTGCGCCACCCGGTAGTGGCGGACATCGTCTTCCACCCGTTCAGCGGTACGGCGCAAGGCAATTTCACGCAGTGCGATCAGGTTGCCTTTGCGAAAGAAGTTTTGTGCGGCGCGCTCAGCCTGTTGTGGCAGGTAGACCTTACCAGCCTTGAGGCGTGCCAGCAGCTCATCCGGCGTGACATCCACCAGGATGATTTCATCCGCCCGGTCCAGCAGGGTGTCGGGCACAGTCTCATGTATGCGGATTCCGGTGATGGCCCCTACTGTGCCGTTCAGGCTCTCCAGGTGCTGTACGTTCAGCGCGGTCCACACGGTGATGCCGGCATCCAAAAGCTCTTCAACATCTTGCCAGCGTTTGGCGTGGCGGGAGCCTTCAACGTTGGTGTGGGCCAGTTCGTCAACCAGCAGCACAGCGGGTTTGCGAGCCAGAGCCGCGTCGAGGTCAAACTCTTTCAAGGTGCGGTCGCGGTAAGGCAAGTCGCGCAGCGGTAATGAGGGTAAATCGAGCACCAAAGCAGCAGTTTCGCTGCGGCCATGGGTTTCGATGACGCCGACCACCACGTCGTGCCCCAGCTTGTACTCGCCTTGGGCGGCACTCAGCATGGCATAGGTTTTGCCAACACCCGCACTGGCCCCGAAGTAGATGCGCAGCTTGCCGCGTGCGGCCCGCGTGGCATCCTCCCGCATCTGCGCGAGCAAGCGGTCAGGGTCAGGACGGGCGTCTACGGGAGTGTGCACGGTAATTTTGTCGTCTAGTAATTAGTAATTAGCAATTAGCAATACGCAATACGCAGGGAAGATGCGGTGAAAGCCATATTACCGAAGTGCATCCAGTGCCAGATTCAAGCGCAGCACATTGACACGCGCTTCACCGACCAAGCCTGCCAGGGGTTGCTCTTGCTTCTGGGTTACCAGTTGCTGCACCGCCTCGGGCTCCAGCTTGCGCGCCGTGGCTACACGACCCACTTGGTACAAGGCCGCCGCGACGCTGATGTGCGGATCAAGCCCGCTGGCCGAGGCAGTGACCAAATCAACAGGTACCGGTGCCTGGTTGCCAGGGTCAGTGGCGCGCAGGGCTTCGACACGGCCTTTGATGGCTTCGGTCAGGGCAGGATTCAGTGGGCCTAAGTTGGAGCCACTGGAGGCCGCTGCGTTGTAGGCCATGGGGCTGGTGGCGGAAGGGCGACCCCAAAAGTACTTGGGCTCGGAGAAGCTTTGCCCAATCAGGTCTGAACCGACTGTTTTGCCATCACGAACCACGAGGCTTCCTGCGGCTTGGTTTGGGAAAAGGGCTTTAGAAAGGCCGGTCACAGCCAAGGGGTAGGCGACGCCTGTCAACAGGGTCAGGACAAAGAAAACAGTGACGACGGGACGAAATACGGTACTCATGGAGTTTCCTTCAATGTGAGTTCAACGCTGAATCAGCGCGGAATCATTGCTAAATTAGTTTTAAACAAGTTGCAAAGTCACCAGCACCAAGTCGATGGCCTTGATGCCGATAAAGGGGACGATCAGCCCGCCTAGGCCGTAGATCAACAGATTGCGGCGCAGCAAGGCTGCCGCACCTATGGCCCGATAACGCACACCCTTCAAGGCCAGTGGAATCAAAAACACGATCACCAGCGCATTGAAAATTACCGCCGACAAGATTGCCGATTGCGGGCTGGCCAAGCGCATCACATTCAGCGTCCCCAGTTGGGGGTAGGTCACCACAAACATGGCGGGAATGATGGCGAAGAACTTGGCCACATCGTTGGCGATGGAGAACGTGGTCAGCGAACCGCGTGTCATCAACAAGGCTTTGCCAGTTTCAACCACCTCAAGCAGTTTGGTGGGGTTGGAATCCAAATCAACCATGTTGGCGGCTTCTTTGGCGGCTTGGGTGCCGCTGCCCATAGCTACTGCCACATCGGCTTGGGCCAAAGCGGGCGCGTCGTTGGTGCCGTCACCTGTCATGGCAACGAGGCGGCCGTCGCTTTGGTACTGGCGAATCAGTTTGAGCTTGGCTTCCGGCGTGGCCTCGGCTAGAAAGTCGTCCACACCTGCTTCCGCGGCGATGGCGGCGGCGGTGAGTTTGTTGTCGCCGGTAACCATCACCGTCTTGATGCCCATACGGCGCAACTCGGCAAAGCGCTCCTTGATGTCGGATTTGACAATGTCTTTAAGCTCCACCACGCCGACCGCACGGTTGCCATCAGCCACCATTAGTGGCGTGCTGCCGCGCCGAGCGACTTCTTCGGCGGCGCGCAGAAGTTCAGGCGGCACGCTGGAGCCCATTGCCTCAACGTGGCGGCGGATGGCGTCCATCGCGCCTTTGCGCACCATGCGGGTGTTGCCGCTCTCCATCACATCCACGCCACTCATCCGGGTTTGCGCGGTGAACGGGATGAAGGTCGCATTGACGGGCTTGGCCTCGGTCACGCCCACCCGTTGAGCCAGCGTCACGATACTGCGGCCTTCGGGCGTTTCATCGGCCAGCGAAGCCAGCATGGCGGCGCGTGCCACGGTCAACTCCGTCATGCCTGGGGCTGAGATAAAGGCAGATGCTTGGCGATTACCAAAGGTAATGGTGCCCGTTTTGTCCAGCATCAGCACGTCTACGTCACCCGCAGCTTCCACTGCGCGGCCCGAGGTGGCAATCACGTTGGCCTGCATCATGCGGCTCATACCCGCGACACCGATAGCCGACAGCAAACCGCCGATGGTGGTTGGAATCAGACACACCAGCAGTGCTACCAGCGCGGTGAGGGTGACGGCCCCCCCTGATTTGGTGGCCTCTACGCTGAACAGCGAGTACGGCAGCAGCGTCACGGTGACGACCAAAAACACAATGGTCAGCGCAGCCAAAAGGATGTTCAACGCAATCTCGTTTGGCGTTTTTTGGCGTTTTGCACCTTCCACCATGCTGATCATGCGGTCGATAAAGCTCTCGCCAGGGTTCACGGTAATGCGTACCACCAGCCAGTCCGAAAGCACCCTTGTGCCCCCCGTGACCGCTGAAAAATCTCCCCCTGATTCACGGATCACGGGTGCCGATTCACCCGTGATCGCGGATTCGTCCACCGAGGCCACGCCTTCGATGACTTCGCCATCCAGCGGAATGGCATCGCCCTTTTCGACGATCACCACATCGCCTTTGCGCAGATTTTCTGCCTGCTCGGGTAGCCATGTGGTGCCGTATTGAGGCTCTTTAAGCTTCTTGGTCCAAGCCGATTTTTTCAGGCCACGCAACGAAGCAGCCTGCGCCTTGCTGCGGCCTTCCGCCAGTGCTTCGGCAAAGTTGGCGAACAGTACGGTAAACCACAGCCACACGGCCACACTGAAGATGAACACCGACGAGGCTTCGCCATGCCCCCCCAGTGACTGGATACCCAGCAGGGTGGTGAGGATGCTGCCCACAAACACCACGAACATGACCGGGTTGCGCCACTGCACACGCGGGTTGAGCTTGGCAAAGGCTTGCAGCACAGCGGGCTTGACCAGCACAGGGTCAAGGAGTGAAAAACTTAATTGCGTAGACATAGTGTTCTCCGATGCTTTTTGGGCTTTACGGCTTTACGGCTTTACGGCTTGTGGCTTGTTGGGGTTTGCTGTGCGTTTACTTCGCAGACCAGAGCATCAAATGCTCAACCACGGGCCCTAGGGCCAAGGCGGGTACATAGTTCAGCAGCCCCACCAGCAGCACAGTGCCTATCAGCAGCGTTACAAACAGCGGGCCGTGCGTAGGCATGGTGCCTGCGCTCACCGCCAGCCGCTTTTTGCGGGAGAGCGCCCCGGCAATCGCCAGCACCGGAACGATCACGCCAAACCGGCCAAACCACGTCGCCAGCCCCAGCAGGAAGTTGTAAAACGGCGTGTTGGCAGATAAGCCTGCAAAGGCACTGCCGTTGTTGTTGGCTGCCGAGCTGAAGGCATAGAGGATTTCTGAAAACCCGTGCGCGCCGGGGTTGGCAATGCCTACCTTGCCCGCATCAGCCATCACCGCGATAGCCGTGCCAGCCAGCACCACGATGGGTGTGACGAGGATGGCAATAGAGGTCATCTTCATTTCATACGCCTCTATCTTTTTGCCTAGATATTCTGGCGTTCGCCCAATCATCAGGCCCGCAATAAACACCGCCAAAATCGCAAAAATCAGCATCCCGTAGAGGCCACTGCCCACGCCACCAAACACCACTTCACCCAACTGGATCATCACCAGCGGCACCAGTCCGCCGATGGGCGTGAGCGAATCGTGCATGGCGTTTACCGCACCGCAGGATGCAGCGGTGGTGATGACCGCAAACAAGCTGGACGCGTTGATGCCAAAGCGGGTTTCTTTGCCCTCCATATTGCCGCCCGCCTGGGTGGCGCTGGCCATCTGGTCAACGCCTAGCGAGGTCAACAGCGGATTGCCTGTTTGTTCTGCGGGCGTAATGACCATCACAGCCACCACGAAAATCAGCGTCATCGCCGCCAAGATGGCCCAGCCCTGGCGCAGATCGCCGACCTCGCGTCCAAAGGCAAAGCACAGCGCAGCCGGAATCAAAAAGATCGACAACATTTGCAGGAAGTTGCTCAGTGCTGTGGGGTTTTCATACGGATGGGCCGAATTTGCGTTGAAGAAGCCGCCGCCGTTGGTGCCAATCATCTTGATGGCTTCTTGCGACGCGACTGGCCCCATAGCGATGGTTTGGGTTACGGTTTTCAGGTCGTCCATCACTGGGTTGCCCTTGGCGTCTTTCACGGGTTGACCATCTTGCCCCAGCTTGGGCTGCTGGTAACTCTGGGTTTCCAACGTGGCGACTTCCTCGTATCTGTCAAAGTTCTGAATCACGCCTTGGCCGACCAGAAACACTGCGAACACCAGCGACAACGGCACCAACAGCCAAGCCGTGACGCGGGTAATGTCCACCCAGAAGTTGCCAATTTGTCCTGTCGACCGCGCTGCAAAGCCACGAATCAATGCAAACACCACGGCCACACCCGTCGCCGCAGAGAAGAAGTTTTGAACTGTCAACGCCAGCATCTGGGTCAGGTAGCTCATCGTGGCTTCGCCCGCGTAACCCTGCCAGTTGGTATTGGTGACAAACGACACAGCGGTGTTGAATGCCGAGTCGGGCGACACCGCTGCCATCCCTTGCGGGTTGAGCGGTAGCCAGCCTTGCAGCCGTTGCAGCGCATACACCACCAACACCCCCAGCGCATTGAAGGCCAGCAGGGCGATGGCGTACTGTGACCAGTTCATCGGTTTGTCCGCAGACGTGCCCGCCAGCCGGTACAGCACCGCTTCGGTCTTCAACATCCAGCCAGGTAAACGCCCCGCACTCAGGGCTGCGAGGAAGCGACCCAGTGGCCAAGCCGCAAGCAGCAAAATAACGAGAAAGAGGCCTAATTGGCCCCATGCAGAGGGGCTCATTTAAAACTCCTCCGCGCAAATCAGCGCGTAAACCAGATAAGCCAGCAGCCCCACGGCGCAGAGGCCGCCCAGGCCGTACATGAGTTCAATGCTGCTCATGATTTTTCTCCGTCAGTGTGTTCCAGCTTTTGAAAGCCCCACACCAGCAACACCACAATGCCCCAGAGCAAAGCTCCGCAACCCATCCATGCTAAATCCATGCTGACCATGATGAACCTCCAGGTTCTGAAAAATCGATAGGTGTAGCTTAGGTTTGAGGGCGTAAAAATGGAGTTGAAAGGAAGTGGTGGGGCGTAAAAAAAGCGTAAACGCGGGGTGGCGGTTACGCTTTTTTGGGGGCCAATGTACAGCTACTTCAGCGCAGCAGGCTGCGCCCCCTCATCGCAAGCCACGAAGGGTATCCGGCTTACGACTCCCGGCGATTGAGGACTTTCCAGCTGCCCACCCCCAGCATCAAGGCCACCAGCAGCGCCATCCCCCACTCGCTCAGCGTGGGAATCCCTGTTGCTGCAACGGGATCCGTCCACGTAATCACGAGCGAGCCATTCCCGCCATTTGCTCCTCCTGCACCGTTATTAGATGCTGCTGCATATGTTGTATTGAAGTTGCCGCCATTGCTACCCCCAGCGCCGCCGCCGCCGCCGCCAGCCCCGCCGCCGCCGCCGCCATAGCCGCCACCGCCGCCACCACCACCGGTGCGGGGCTCACGCGGCTTTGCTTCGTTGACCGTCAACCGACGGCCGTCGTGCTCCTGATCATTCAACCCTTGGATGGCCGCCTGCGCCTGCGCGTCGGTGTCCATCTCGACGAACCCGAATCCCTTCGAGCGGTTCGTATCACGGTCCACGATGATCTGAGCGCTCTGCACGGTCCCGAACTGGGAGAACAGGTTCTCGAGGTCGGTCTCGTTCACGCCGTAGGTGAGGTTCCCGACGTACAGCTTCTTACCCACCGCTGATCTCCTGGCAAGGCGTCGCGA
>JAYUED010000043.1:0-6474 GCA_043739385.1 Betaproteobacteria bacterium
GCTCGAAAGTGAGCCACGCCGCCGATGTTCGGGTGAGCCAACTGTCGAGCCCAGAGCGCATGTACTGGTACCGCTGCTAGCCCATCTCGGCAGCGACGACAAGGATATCTTCTTCGCTTGGCTTAAACCAATCAGCACCGACAAGCTCGACACCTATAAACTTGATAAACGAGTCCTTAATCATCGTGTGTCGCCAGCCCGAGGTGTCCAGCCGTTTTATAAATTGCGGAATGTTGCGCTCGGCAAGTTCGAGCCTGAATTTATCTAAGAGCTCTTGTTGTTCGTTATTTGTTAACTCTTCAAATCCCAGCTGAAGATCGTTCTTGCGTGTACGCAACCAGGACTCGGTCCATGCTGCTTTGCGTTTTTTAATGTCGTCCGTAGAAATTTTCTTGGCGTCGGGAAGGACTGCCGCCCTCGCCTTCTTTGCCTTGCGTTCCAGATTTTCCTTGATCCAACTCGCGGGTTTTCTTACCTCGCCAACAACCTCAACTGGCATCTGTAATCGCGTCTCCAGATCCCCAACTGCGGATGCCAGCGGATCCCGGCCGTGCTTGCGAAGCAGGTCTTCAGCATCGCTTTGTTTTACACCGGCTGAAATTGCTCGCCCAATAATTGGAAGATCCTGTGGTGTGACGTCATGCAACGGCTTCTTTATTTCGCGCATTGTCCTTTGCCCTTTCACCCAAACTTCGAATTGGATTTCGGCAATAGTCTTGTTGTCCCGCTCTTTGTGCTCGATTGGGCCACGAACTTCAATGTTGGTTCGCTCGTTGATCTCCGCTATTGCGCGATTCAAAACATCCCGCTTAAAAAAGCGATATTCGGATTTTGAGTCGTCCCCCGAAAACCCAGTCAACACCGGCTTCCACCACCTCCAGTGCTGCCTTGCTGTCTTGTGGCCAGGATTGTCAACGTACCTGGCGCAGATTTCGTACAGGGCCATCGCTGCGTGTGATGAGAGTTGTGTGATGGCCTCGATTGACAAGCGAGCATACCGATCCGGGCTGAGTAGCTGTTGCCGCACCTTGGAATCAAAGCGCCACCGAATGGTGACGGCACCTGTGCGCTTGTCCTTTGTGATTCCAGCGCCACTTAAAAGATTGCAAGCGTCCCAGGTCTCAATCTCCCCGCTTGATGGGCTCTGCCATTCAACCGTGGTAGTCATGAGCTCCTTGAGTATTTTCTTGAGTGGTGCGGTGTCCTTGCTGTTGTAGTCCGCATCACTAACTACTTCGTGTAGCCTGGCCTCGTATTCCTCTTGTTCGCCTTCGTCTTGGGATCTGTGAAGCAGTACGTTAAAAAGTCGTCGCCCGAGCAGCGAAATCCGACGTCCACCCTGCACCGGCATCAACGCTACCGCGTTCACATGCTTTAAGAGTGTGTCATCCGAATCGTCGGCCAGGAAAAGACTGGGTTGCTCCATGGCCCACATCATACAGTGAACGTGAGTATTTAGAATAAATCTACCTCACGCATATTCCGCAGAAGTCGGCCCCTGAAATGTCTCACCTATGCACGGTTCCAATGATGGCGCTTTAACGCCTGCCTTCAATTAATGGACCGCAGATCTTGTACGAAGAGTTGCGCTGCCAATTTTCATCATCTCGACCGCATACGTGAGTGGATATAGGGCTCATTCCGGTAATTTTGGACAGCCTTGTTTCCACTCACCCTGGCCCCTAGAAGTTCTCACCCATAGCCCGGTATGTTCTCCGCTTCACCCCTACTTCCTCTCACCTACAGCCCTGAAAGACCTCACCTATTTGAACCTAAGCTGTTGTCACCATTGAACTTTTAGTAACGTAAAGGTATTAAAGGGTATTGAATGGTTTTAATGAATTTTGAAAAAACCGTAATATGGTTCCAAAATTTCCCCAATACAGAACAGCCGTCGCCAGTTAGTCAATGTTTCGAGCGGCTGACGATTGGATTCCTGGAATTAGCTCACGTTTAAGCAAAAATACAATCATAAAAGCTGATTTCCATTGATTAAGCTAAATAAAGGCAGCATAATTTCACTTAGTTGAATTTTCCATATCTACGCAGAAGAATTAAACAATGTCAAATCCCCAAGAGCTCGTGCTAGTCCCTGAAAGTCTGGCAGACATCATGACCCAGGCCGACAAGGCTGGCTACATGATGAATGCGGTCCGTGGCGCTTTACTTGCCCCAGAAAACAGGAAGACATCACCAAGCTTTAACATCACCGAGTTGGCGGCCTTGTGCGATGCCGACCGTTCGCAAATAGTCTACCGGTCTTCCAAGGCAGACTTGCCTGCCGGGACAATCAATCCCAGTGGAAATCGTCGCAGCTTCACGCTCACGGACGCCATGCCGTGGGTTCGTGAATTCCGATCCAAATACCTGCGGCCCACGGGAGCACGAGCTGTCTGTATTTCTGTTGCAAATTTCAAAGGGGGTGTTGGCAAGACCACCACAGCGATGACGCTTGCGCAAGGATTAGCGCTCAAGGGCCACAAGGTGCTTGTGCTGGACTGCGATCCGCAGGGGTCCTTGACTACACTTTTTGGCATCCTCCCGGATACCGAGGTAGATGAGGACCAGACCATTTTGCCTGTCTGTCTCGGACAGGAGTCCAGCATAGAACCAGCCATCCAAAAAACGTATTGGGACGGCCTTGATTTGGTGTGCGCCGCTCCCCTACTCTTTGCCGCCGAGTTCGGATTACCCGCCCGACAAATGCGCGAAGATAAATTCGAATTCTGGAATGTATTGAACCTTGCGCTGGACGATGTGCGAGACCAATACGACGTAATCATCATCGACACCCCCCCTGCCCTCTCTTATGTGACTATCAACGCGCTTATGGCAAGTGATGGCATTTTGATGCCGCTGCCGCCGAACGCCCTCGATGCGGCATCAGCTGCCCAATTCTGGCGTCTATTTTCTGACCTGGCGGGTCAACTGGTTGAGCAGCGGGGTGTCACTAAGAGTTTTGATTTTGTGCGCGTCGTGCTAACCCGTGTTGATAGCCAGGATTCGACCACCACGACAATTCGCGACTGGATCACTAAAACTTACGAAGGTAAAGTACTGCCCGCAGACATTCCAAAAACCACGGTGGCGAGTTCGAGTTCCGCCGAGTTTGGTACCGTTTACGACGTCGCCAAATACGAAGGAAGCCCGAAGACATACAAACGGGCGAGGGATGCCTATGAGCGAGTGGCTGAGCTGATGGAAGAAATCATCCGGGCGAGCTGGCGTCGTCAACTCGCCAATTAAGGGGCACTCATGACTAAAAAAATTAATGAAAAAACTTCCGGCATCAGCCTTGCTGGATTTCAGCCGCGACATGCGGCAGTTGCGCAAACCGCCGCTGCTGACGAGTTGGCGCAGCGTGAACCCAAGTCATTCACTGGCGCTGGAATTTTCATGGCTGCGATTACGGGCAAAGATGAACTGGCTAAAGAGTTGGCGCAGGTTCAGGGCCAGCTGGCCGAGGCAAATAAGGAAGTCGAAAGGTTCGCAGGCGCAGAAATTGTTCGAGCGCTAGACCCCCACTGCATCAGGGCCAGTCATTGGGCTAATCGCAGCGAAGCTTCTCTGAAGTCAAAAGATTTTGAGAATTTGAAGTTGGAAATAGCAAATGCGGGTGGCAATATTCAGCCCATCAAGATTCGTCCATTGCGCGACTTGGCCGGTGAGTTCGAAATCGTCTTTGGTCATCGCCGTCACCGTGCATGCCTTGAGCTCGGAATTCCCGTTCACGCGCTGATTGAGGATATTAGTGATGCCGAGCTGTTTGTTCAGATGGATAGAGAGAACCGACAAAGAGCAGATTTGCGTCCTTACGAGCAGGGCCTTAGCTATTCTATGGCCCTTGATGACGGCTTATTTCCGTCACTGCGCAAAATGGCTGAAGCGTTGGGTGTTGATGTTGGCAATGCGAGCAAGGCCATAAACCTAGCAAAATTGCCAGCGGATGTGCTCGCTGCCTTTGCGTCCCCCATGGATCTACAACAAGCCTGGGCAACCCCGCTGGGTGCGGCTTTGCAAAAGAACCCTGAATTGGTTTTGAGCAGGGCCCGTGCATTGGCTGAGAGAACCACCAAATCCCCTTCACTCAAAGTCTTTAATGAGTTGGTGGGGGTGGGCGTTGTTTCAAACAACACCCCCACCGAAGCGCATACGGTTATTAAGGGAAGTGGTGGGAAGTCGGGAAAAATTGGCTTCAATCCCAAAACAAAACGGTTTGAGATCAGCCTTGCCGGCTTGGATGCAAGCCAAATGCAGACCATTGAGAAGGTCGTAAAGACTTTGCTGAGCTGACCAGTTGGGGGGTGTTGTTTGAAACAACACCCCCAGTCAGGCTCAAAAACCTACCAGATCCGCACCTTCTGGATGTACAGAATGCTTGGCTGCGCGTTCAAGACTTGGGCATTCGCTCCAGAATATCAGTAGATAATCTTAATCCGGTGGAAATGGATTCCGCAATCCAACTCGGAAACCCATTGGGAAGCTTGCGCTTCATGGCTTCGATAGCAACTGGGGCCGATTGCAATACCTGCTCAATCACATCCTCCGCATCGATCCGGTCAAAGCATTTGGCTGCCATGCTGTTGAAGTGTCGGCGCTGGATGTCCTTAAAAAGGTAGTGCTTGTTCTTGCCCAGAACGGCCATTGCCATCTTGGCCTTGAACATCGAGAACTGGTTGGGTCCATTGCCTTCTACGGGCCAGATCGACATCACGTCATACAACGGTGTGAGCGCATAGCGGCCCTGGGGTAAAACCCGGATGCTGAAGTTCTTGGCGTGGCCGTCCGGAGCTGCCAGCATCCAAAACAAGAGCTCTGTCTTCAGCAGGGTGGTGAGGTCTTTCTCGGCTTGCACGGATCCTTTGAGCACGCCAGCGAGGTCAGCCAGCCCTGGGCCACCATCGCTTTCGTATTTCAAGTGCGACGGCACTCCCTTGACCTGGCAGAAGTCTTCCTGGGGCAGGCGCATGATCCAGTGGCCGCTGGAATGCAGTTGCCGATCGAACCGTGCCACGCTGAGAACCTTCTGCCTGCCAAACGTCAAGATTTCCGTCTTGGCGACGGGCAGGCCAAACTCTGCGAGCAGATTCATGCAGAACCATTCGTTCTCCACCGACGTGCTGAAGTCCGCCTGTCGGTGTCCGACCATTCCAATGGGTAACTTCAGAATATGGGTCGTGGGTGTTGAGCCATGGGGTCGCATCCATTGACCGTCATGCCAGAGCAGGGCAGTTTTCTCCTGTGCGCCGGCAAGTGAAATTCGCAGGTCTTCCTGATCTTCCAGATTGCTTAAGGGGCCGCTGCGCGTGGTCTGAATCAGCAAGGTCTCTATCTCCGATTCGGACATAGGCGTGCCCGAGATGCGCTGAACATCCGTCGGTTCTTCATCAATGCCGAGCAACTGTACGGCACCCACGCAATCCCGACCGATAGCCTGGAGCAGGTCAAACGACTCCGCACTTTCGGTCTTGAATCGGGTGGCAATCCGTAGACGGATGGCTTCGCTATCGGGGAGCAAGTTGTCGAAAAAGTTGCGAACACGTTCCCCCTTGAGACCTGCTTTTCCAGTGAATGGCAAGGACAGCGAAAGAGGGCGCCCGGAGGCGGAATCCATCCACTCGGAGTCATACTGAAGGATGTGCTCACCGCTGCGGTTAAAGGTCCAGGTTGCGACCCGTTGGCCATTGGTCCAAACGGAAAGGGCGCGTGAATGGGAGGGGCGACCCATGGTTTACCACTCCGGTGGGGATTGGTTGGCTTGGCTCTGATCAAGAGTTTCTTTGGTTTGCACCACGAGCTCCAATTGCAGGCTGGAGCAAATGGCCAGTAGTTGGTCCAGACGGATAGAGGCGGGCGCGAGTTCCATGGCCGACATCCGGCTCTGGCTCAAGTCCAGCCGCTTGGCCAGATCGGTTTGGGACAGTCCAGCGGACTTACGGGCTGCTTGCAGGAGCGGCGCAAGTTGCTCAGACAGTGAGAGGATTTGCTTCATAAAAGTGATCTCATGGCGAATCGTGCGTGGTATGACGATATCAGTGATACTGGTATTTCTAATATATCTGTTTAACAGGTAAAAGTCAAATAACTGTATTGCAGGTACTTTTGAGGCGTTGCAGAAGCCAGCGTCAAAACGAAGCGAAAGTTTCGTGGGGAAATCGACCCCAAGATGGTGAGGTGACGGCTCCGCCGGGGAGCAGTGCAGGGCGGCTACGCGCACTGTGGGGCCATAAACCCAAGCAGCAGTCAAGCAGTGGCCGAGCCCTATTAGGGGTCGTCTATTAGAGGCCCACCGTTTGCCTTAACGTGGCCCCTGTTGCTCTCAAAAACCAGTTTTCAGCGATGTTGGCAGTTTTTGAGAATTTAATTTGATTTAATAGCGTCATGATTATCGTTATAATCATGACGTTGTATTAATTGGTCTAAAAGATGGTTTTCCAGTTGTACGAGCAATGTTAGTTTCATTGTCTGGCTAAA
>JAYUED010000044.1:0-6471 GCA_043739385.1 Betaproteobacteria bacterium
GGCGACAATCAGCGTCTTGTCGGCATTGTTACCCAGTCCGACCTAGTGGCCCTGCTGGGCCGCGCCCCGGGTGCTTCTTGGCTCAAGCCGACTTAATGACACAACAAGACCCATGCGCAAAGCATTCACAAAGAATCCGATGCGGACGATGACGATGACAGCCGTTTGTCGGCGGCAAAAACCACATCACGTCAGTGGGCTACGGCACCTTTGATGTCCCGCCAACGCCCGACAGCGGTCAGTTGCCGATGTCTGAATATGGCCCAAAGTGGCAGTACAAAGGTTCGAATTGGTCTCCAAGAAGCTGTCATGCGCCCTACCCATAAGCCCACGTAGTTTCTAGCGAGCAGCATTCGTGACCAGAATATCTGGCGCTCGCCTAGCGCAGGTGATTTTTGAGGCGATTCACAGTTTCTCTAAAAGCAGGTTGGCCAATTCTTGCGGCTTATTACTTGCGACCATGTGGTTTGTGTCAATCTCGAAATATTGCCATGAAGCTGACGACTGGGCATGTCTGGCCGCCTTCCAAAAAGCCTCTCCTGCAGGTTCGCCTTCTACCTTGGCCGTCGCCTTAATGTATGTCCGTGTAAATGGATATTCTTCGAGCGGTTTGGCTAAATACACTGGCTCGCTGAAGCAGGCACTTGGATGTGGCGTTCGTCTTGCGATTACCCATTGGCCTTCGGTTGGGTCGTCGAACTGACGAGGTGCGCTTGGCACCAGCCAATCGCCACCGAGGTTAATGGGTGCGCGCGCTGGCCCACCATTGATGCTGCTGGAGACCGACTCGCCATTGGCCGGTACAAATGCGTCGAGATATACAAGGTGGCTGATTCGCTCCGACAAATGCTCTACAGCGCCGGTCACCACCATGCCGCCATAAGAAAAGCCAACAAGCACAATGTTTTGCAGATCTTCGTAGAGTACATGGTTGACAACGTCCTGGATATGGGTGGTCAGATTCACCATGGGGTGGATCAGGTGCACGCGCTCACCGAGTCCCGTCAAACTTGGCGTAAACACATCGTGGCCATGTTTTTGCAAGATTTTGCGGACATGGCGAAAGCCGTGTGCCCCGCTCCACGCTCCATGCACAAGGACGAATGTGGTCATAGCAGCTCCTTTGTCAATCTGTTCAATTTATTATGAAGCAAATTGTCATTGCTGAAGCGAGCTGCAGGCTCGGGTAAACAGATCGTACAGTTCAATTTCCGCAATCGGCCTGATGCTGGCCTTCGTGACCTGCTCAAAGGCGGGTTGCCGGACGGAAAGACCTCGATTAGTTGACTGCTTGGAAGCGGGCGCTAGCGAGCGTCGGGGCTTTGCCCAATGCAGATGGCGGTTTCAAACTAATGGCAGCTTCAGAGTTTGCCTAGTTGCCTTCTCAAACCCGACACTCGCAATCCTTTGGTGTCACCTCGCCTTGAAAGGCTATCAGCGCTAAAAAGCGCAGAAAATAGCGTTTTAGAAAATAAGGTCCTTGTGAATCAATCCGTTGTCCATGCCGAGCTCATAGCCACTTTCAGGAGGGCGGAGGCAGATGCCGCTCACAAATTTGGATTGATCAAAACTGTTGAAAAAAAGGGGCCGAAGGCCATTCAGACGGCCATCGAAACAGCTACAAAGGCAGCGCAACGCAGGGATTCGTTTGCAAAAAAACTGAATGCCCTGGGGGTGAGCCTAGAGGATTGAGCAGTGCACAGTACGTGCAACGTCGGCCACCGTATGCCGGCCGGACTGCACTAAAGAACTTCCCTACATTCAAGGATCCGTCACGTTGGCGCGTCCTGGCGCCATGCTTCAGACTGGCGGGACTAATTTGTCCTGTGTCTTGGTGTCGAAGTCACTGGCATCGTGACGCTCGTGCAATTGCATGTTGAGTTCGCCAAATGCACGGTTGACCATGCGACCACGCTGGACGGCTGGACGCTGGGCAATCTGGTTCGCCCAGCGCAACACGTTGGTGTAGGTATGAACTTGCAGGAATTCAGCGGCCTCATACAGCTTACCCATGACCAGCACGCCATACCAGGCCCAGACTGCCATGTCGGCAATGGTGTACTCGTCTCCCGCCAAGTACGGACTTTGCGCCAGCCGTTGGTCAAGTACATCAAGTTGGCGCTTAACCTCCATCGCGTACCGATCAATGGCGTATTCGATTTTGATCGGTGCGTAAGCGTAGAAGTGACCGAACCCGCCGCCAAGAAAAGGTGCACTGCCCATCTGCCAGAACAGCCACGACAAGCATTCGGCACGTTTGGCGGCATCGGTAGGAAGAAAGGCGCCGAACTTCTCGGCCAAATGGATCAGGATTGCACCTGACTCAAACACCCTGATGGGTGTCGCGCCGCTGCGATCCACCAACGCGGGGATCTTGGAATTAGGGTTGATTGAGACGAAGCCGCTACCGAACTGGTCACCATCGTGAATCCGGATTAACCAGGCGTCGTACTCAGCACCTGTATGGCCTGCCGCCAACAACTCTTCCAGCATAACCGTGACCTTGACACCGTTGGGCGTGCCCAGTGAATAGAGCTGGAGTGGATGGCGTCCCACTGGAAGTTCTTTTTCATGGGTCGGCCCTGATGTCGGGCGGTTGATATTAGCGAAGTGACCACCGTTTTCCTTGATGGCAGACCAGATTTTGGGCGGCGTGTAAGCAGATGAATTGTCCATGAAGTAGTCAGTTTGTGGTGATTGAAGTATGCGGGGACAAGGTTACAACCACATGGTACGGGATCAGCGTCAATTTGATATTTTGCTAGTCGCGCATGACCGCACAGGCGAAGGTGAATACATTACATTCGACGAGGCAGTTCGGAGTACGTACTTTGAATCCTCAACAGAGATGTCTGATGCCGCCAGTCGTCGTTCTACGTAAACACCATCTCACAATCTACTAACCTTATTTGGAAAATTCATGAACCGTCTAGTTCAGTTGATTGCAGCAAGTGCAATGCTGCTTAGCAGTGGAACCCATGCTGAAGAACGCCTTCCCACTGTTCCTCCAGCACAGTACACACCGGAACAAACGCAGGCCTCCGCTGAATTTGAGGCCGCGCGCAAGGGCCCTGTGTTTGGTCCCTTTGAACCGCTGCTGCACAGCCCACAGGTGATGACGCTTTCGCGATCAATGGGGGATTATTTGCGCTTTAAATCAGCGATTGGCAACACGATGAGTGAGCTGGTAATTCTCATCATTGCTCGCGAATGGACGCAAGACTTTGAATGGTGGTACCACTACCCACTGGCTTTAAAAGCGGGTATCTCCAAGGATATTGCTGACGCCATTGCTGATGGACGCCACCCTGTTGGCATGAGTGACGATGAAGACATGATTTACAGCTACACCACTGAGCTTGCGAAGAATAAGCGTGTGTCTGACATCACCTTCGATCGCGTTAAGGCGCGATTTGGGACCAAAGGCGTGGTGGACTTGACGGGCATCGCTGGCTATTACACGCTTTTGGCGATGCAACTGAATTCGGCGCAATACAAACTTCCCAAGGGTCAAGTGGGTCTTAAACGACTGCCCGAATAAAGCTGATTGACTCGACCAGATCACCGCCCTTTTTCGGGAAAAGGAAGGGGCTTATCTGCGGGCGAAGATTCTTGCCCCAGGCTTAATAGCATGGCGACAGTGACGTAGGTTCCGCTGATGGCAATCAAGTCAACCAGTTGCTGTTCGCCAAGCACGGATTTGGCACGGTTAAATAAATCATCACTGATTTCATGCTGCGTACTCATCGTCATGCCGACGTCGTAGACCGCAGCCTCATCAGGCTGCATATCACGGGGTCGAATATTCGCTTTCAGGTCATCGGCCACGGATGCGCGTAATCCCGCTTTTAAGGCCAGAGGATAGTGGGCATACCACTCGACCTGTGAAGTCCAAAGACGGCCCTGGATCAGGATTGCGAACTCGTTGAGCCTTTTGGGCAACGATGATTCAAACCGCAAATAATCCAGCAGTCTTTTCATGCGGTCCGCAAAAATCGGACTGCGCAACATAATGTTGTAAGGGCCAGCCAGCCCAACGCTTGAAATGGCAACTATCTCCTGAGCCAAGGCGCGCGATTGGGGTGGTATGGTCTCCATGGTCAGTTGAGGAAAACGCTTTGGTTTGTCCTCGTTCACTGACTGCGCAGCAGCCAGGGTGCCGATGCTGCACATCAGCAACGCTATAACCGTTGCCCGAATATTTGGATTTTTTAATTTAAAAAGTTTTGACATTGTCTCGGTCCAGTTATTCGTTATCGTTATCGTTAAATTTGACTTTTGCTTACCGCCGCTTTCAAGCCTCGTCATTAGGCTTCAGGTCTTCGCCTTGAAATTGCTGGACGGCCTGAAAGAGTTGCATGCGGTTTTTTCATGATGAGGGTGCGCGTTCCCTCGCCGATCTCGATTGTTCATTAAAAGTTTAGCATCGCTTCAAAAGTTATCCATTGGGGGTTTCATAGGCAGGAACTTCGTATCAACGAAAGTCCTGCGGATAACACTCATAATCTCAAGCCATGAGCACTTCAACTTCTCCAATGACAGAAAACTCCAATGTTGACCCTGCTGAGTTGGCCAAATTTTCTGATTTGGCCCACCGCTGGTGGGATCTTGAGAGCGAATTCCGACCGTTGCACCAGATCAACCCACTGCGGATGGATTGGATCAACAGCATCGCTCCGCTTTCTGGCCAGCGCGTACTGGATATCGGCTGCGGCGGCGGTATTTTGACGGATGCCATGGCCCGCGCCGGAGCCACTGCGTTGGGCATTGATCTGGCTACCAAATCGCTGAAAGTAGCGCAACTGCACGCGCTGGAGGCCCAAACCCCCCGCGTGCAGTACCGCGAAATCAGCGCTGAGGCCTTGGCCGCTGAGCAGCCCGGCAGTTTTGATGTGGTGACCTGCATGGAAATGTTGGAGCATGTGCCGGATCCTGCATCCATTGTGCGTGCCTGTTCTGCGCTGGTAAAGCCGGGTGGTTGGGTGTTCTTTTCTACGATTAACCGCAGTCCCAAGGCCTTTGCGTTTGCGATTTTGGGTGCGGAATACATCCTTAACCTGCTGCCACGCGGCACCCACGAGTACGCTAAATTCATCCGTCCCAGTGAGCTGGTGGGCTGGGCACGCCAGGCCGATCTGGATTTACAGCACTCCCGTAGCATGGGTTACAACCCGATCACCCGCCACTATGCGATGGGTACGGACACCAGCGTGAACTACTTGTTGGCCACGCAAAAGGCTGTGTTGTGACTGCATTGAACGATATGGGTATGAGCGCTTCCTCCGTGACGAAATTCGAGAATATTGAACTGGTGCTGTTCGATCTGGATGGCACATTGATCGACAGTGCCCCCGATTTAGGCGCTGCCGCCGACAAAATGCGTACCGACCGTGGAATGTCTGCATTGCCGCTGGAAAACTACCGCCACATGGCCGGTGCTGGTGCGCGCGGCATGTTGGACATTGCCTTTGGAATGAGCCCTGAGCATGCTGACTACGCCGTAATGAAAGAGGAGTTCTTTCAAAACTACGAACGCAGCATGACAGCGCGTACTTATGCGTTCGATGGCGTGGCTGAGTTACTGGTTCGTTTGTCCGCTCAAGGTCTGCCTTGGGGCGTGGTGACGAACAAATCCAAACGCTTTACCGACCCTTTGACCCAATCCATGCCGCTGTTTGCCAACGCTGTCACCGTCATCAGCGGCGACACTACGCCGCACGCCAAGCCTCACCCTGAACCGTTGTTTGAAGCTGCCCGCCGCGTCGGTATCGCGCCTGCGCGATGCCTCTATGTGGGTGACGATGAGCGCGATATCGTGGCTGGCTTGGCTGCCGGTATGGGCACTGTTGCCGCTACCTATGGCTACCTCGGACGCCAAGGCAATGCGGCCCAGTGGGGTGCCCACGCTCAAATCAATTGCGCACTGGATTTACTACTTCTCTTGTAATCGCCAGAAAGCGACTAAAATAGGAACCTTGGGGCTGCACTGGTTTCGACGTGGGTTCGGACGCGCAGCAGGGCATGTCGAGGTTCTGTCACCTCGTTAAACAACAGAAAAAACCTAACTGCAAACGACGAACGTTTCGCACTCGCTGCTTAATTGCACGTGAGCCTCGTAACAGCAAGCCAATAGGCTGGGCAAGGGTTGTAGTGCCGCAAGGTGCCACAGTCCAGGCTACGGGGTAACTTCATTTGGCTGGGTTCTCGCTGGGTAACTTAGCGAGAACCGAGAAAATAGGTTACTGGCGTTTTGCATAGCGTGCCACTGCGCGATGCAAATGGCGAGACTCAAACCAGACGGCTACACATGTAGAACTGTTCGAAGAAGGCTTGCGGACGGGGGTTCAAATCCCCCCAGCTCCACCATATATAGAAAGCCCAACTGTTTTCAGTTGGGCTTTTCTTTTGGGAAATCCTCAATGTTTACGCGCACTTACGTGAACTGCCTCTTGAGTTTTTTGCTATCAAATT
>JAYUED010000045.1:0-19367 GCA_043739385.1 Betaproteobacteria bacterium
AATACGGCATCGCTGGCGGCGACGATCAAATCACAGGCTAGCGCCACGGAAAATCCTGCACCTGCCGCTGCGCCTTCTACGGCGGCAATCACTGGCTTAGAAAATGTTCGGATGCACTCTATCCAGTTGTGAAAACCCTCAATGCTTTGCGCCTGCACGGACGGCGGGTGCTCGCGGTTGCTGAGCAGACGTTGCAAATTGCCTCCCGCACAAAACTGCGTGCCCGAGCCAGTGATGACAACGCTGCGCACCTCGGCGCTACTCTCTGCCACGCTCATCGCCTCGATGCCAGCCGCGTAGATGGCTGGCCCCAGAGCGTTGCGTTGTTCGGGGTTGGAGATTGTCAACACCATGGTCTGGCCTTGGCTGTGGCTAAGAAGTTCAGCTGGCATGGTGCTGGTTGTAGTGGGGTGTCGTTTTGTTACGTGAGGAGTTGCGTGAGGATGCAGGATCAGTCTTCGGTGTGCATCAGACTCAGCCCAATGGCTCCGCGACGGCGCAGCCAAGGACTAGGGCGGTAGCGCTGATCACCATACACAGTTTGCATATTGAACAGCACTTCCAGCACGTTAGTGGGGCCGTAGCGGTCACCCATGGCCAATGGCCCCAGTGGATAGCCTAGGCCTAACGTGACAGCCACTTCGAGATCTTTTGGGCTACAAACGCGCTGCTGACATATGTCTGATGCTATATTAACGATAGTAGCTACTACGCGTTGAGTAACAAAGCCGCCGCTGTCACGTACCACGCTGACGGGTTTGCCGTCACGCGCAAACAACGCGTGCGCAGCGTCTCGCATGTCGATACGAGTGGCCGGGTTAGTGGCCAACACGCGACGTTTGGTGGATACATCGTCGATCAACATATCGATACCGACGGTGCGTGCTGGGTCTAGACGCTCCACTACGGCCACAGTGGTGATATCGAATCCCAAAGGCGCAACCAAAGTTAATGCATGCAGCGAAGGGCTGGCACCCGTTTCGATGGTGGCACCAAGGTCTTTGAGCAGCTGTAACAATTCAGCCCGACGCGCAGCCCGTGGCGATAGCCAAACCGGGGGCATGTTCTCTACGATGGGCGCTGCGGGCTCAGGAGCGATCTGGGCGACACCGTTCACGTACTTGTAAAAACCTTCACCTACCTTTTTTCCAACCACGCCGCCGGCCAAACGCTGGGCGGTGATGACACTGGGTCGGTAGCGGGCTTCTTCAAAATACTGGTGGTAAATGGATTCCATCACTGGATGGGATACGTCCAGTGCGGTCAAGTCCATCAACTCGAAAGGACCGAGTTTGAACCCGACTTGATCCCGCAAAATGCGGTCAATAGTGACGAAATCGGTAATACCTTCACTGATGATGCGCAGCGCCTCGGTGCCGTAGCCACGGCCGGCGTGGTTAACGATAAACCCCGGCGTGTCTTGCGCCATCACGGGCGTGTGGCCCATTTGGCGTGCGTACTGGGTCAGGCCGGTGCAGACGTCTGGGTTGGTCTTCAGGCCGGCGATGACCTCAACCACCTTCATTAACGGGACGGGGTTAAAGAAGTGAAAGCCTGCCACCTGCTCGGGGCGCTTCAGGCCCGCAGCTATGGCTGTGATGGACAGTGACGATGTGTTGGTCGCCAGCACGGTGTGGGGCTTGATGAGTGTCTCAAGTTCGGCAAACAGTCCTTTTTTAACCTCCAGCTTTTCTACAACGGCCTCAACGATCAAATCGCAATCGGCCAATTCACTCAAATCTTTGGCGATCACCAAACGGGCTTTGTACTGCTCAACCTGCTGGTCATCAAGTCGACCCTTCTCTAGTAATTTTTCCCACTGAGAGTAAAGGGCTTCTTGGGCCTTGCTGGCCGCTTGCGGCTGAGTGTCGTACAGTTTCACCGTACTGCCAGCTTGCGCTGCCAGTTGTGCAATACCCCGGCCCATGGCGCCAGTTCCTACTATTCCAACAGTCGTGTAAGTGGTGTTCATGAATTTCATTATGCTGTGTGAAGAGTTGTAATTTGGTATGCGAAAATCAATAGCGACATGACATCGAATCAACTAATACTGTCCATTTTGCCCATTCTTAGAACTATATTTGCCATTATTTGCTTTGGTTCCGCGGCTACGGCAGCTCATTCTTTGACTATCGGCAACATACGGGGCGCAGTATTGATAGGTAAGTCTGTCAATGTGACGTTACCTGTCCAGCTGGATACTGGCGAGGTGGCGTCTTCGGTGTGTGCCGAGGCAGAGCTTTATTACGCAGACAACCGGGTTGATAATTCTCGCGTTCTTACTCGCTGGGATGCCCCGGATGCAAAAGGTGAGGCTGTTCTGCGCATTCAGTCCACGGTGGGCGTGGATGAGCCTATGGTGAGCATTACGATTCGCGTGGGTTGCAACCGTAAAACAGAACGCCGCTATGTGTTGTTGGCCGATCTACCTATTGACTCTATCAATAGCTATGCGGTCGTCTTGCCAAGCGTATTGAGCACGAGCAGTATTCCAATAAAAAAAACTGCAAGAGCTGTCGAAGCTGCTGTCAAGAGCACAGTTACATCCCCTTCTCTATTAGTGGGTAACGCTTCTGTCGCCAAGGTTCCACCGAAAGTGCCATCATCGACCTCGCTCAAGGCCGCAGTTAAGAAGGTTGTGCCTGTTGCCGTACCTGCTGCTGCTTCCTCTGTACCTACAGGAAAACCAGTGGCCTCTGCAGTAAGGCTTTCCATCGAATCTGCTCAACCTAAACCACGGCTAACTTTAGAGTCTTTGCCTGCTGCGAATGTAGTTAATGCTGGGCTCAAATCCTCGTGGGAGTTGATTACGGTACCGGCAGACAACGACCAGGCCCGAACAGAGGCTAAGGCACTGTGGCGTAGTTTGAATCCGCAAGCAGAAGACGCTCAGCGCGCGCTTGCCCTCGAAACCCAGGTTAAAACCCTGCAAATTACAACAGCCAAAAATCAAACTGTGCAAAATGCGTTGAAAGAGCAGTTGCTCAAGGCCGAAGAAGAGCGCTACACCAATGGTGTAGTTGGTGTTCTCGCTGCGCTGCTGGTGTGTGCACTGGCCGGTGCTACTTACCTGTGGCTTCGTATGCGCCGTTTGGGTTCCAGTGCTGGCAAAGACTGGTGGCGAAGTGAGAGTGTTGAGTCCAGTATTTTGAGCGATCTTGCACCTGTTAGCACCGTAGCCCGGACCAGTATTCGAGGTAATGCGTCGGTAGGTGGTAAACAAAACCGCTCACTGGATGTCGATCTGGGTGTGGATGAGTCGATGTTTGATAGCCTCAAACCCAAATCATCTACCGTTGTGCGTAAAGCATCCCGCCCAACACAGCCACCACCTGACTCCATACTTTCATCCCCTAGAAGCGGCTTCTTCAACAGCAGCATGGGGTCTCGTGCGGTCAACGTCGAAGAGTTGTTTGACATTCAGCAACAGGCTGAATTCTTTGTGTCGCTGGGGCAGCATGATCAGGCTATTGAGTTACTGCGCCAGCATATTTATGGCGTGACCAGTACCAGCGGCTTGGCTTACCTGGATTTGCTGCAGCTTTATCACAAGTTCAACCGCCGCCAGGAATACGATCAGCTGCGTGACGAGTTCAACCACTCTTTCAATGCCAAAGTACCTCCCTTTGAGCAGTTCAACCAACAAAACCGGGGTATCGAGCGGTACCCGTCGGCAATGTCTCGTATTGAGTCAGCCTGGAAGACGCCAAGTATTGCGCAGGTACTGCACGATTGCATCTTCCGCAAGCCCGATCTTGACGACTCTGAGGCCTTTGATCTAGAGGCTTACCGTGAGTTGTTGCTTTTGTTTTCTATTGCTAACGCAGTGGCAGAAGACGGCGCTGGCGTTACGGCTTCAGGTTTTCATTCATTGCGAGCGAACCTCGATCCTTTGCCAGATTTTGGCAGAGTACCTTCACAGTTCGCGAGTTCCAACGTGCCAACACCACTCGCTTCGGATAAGGCCAAGTTGGTGAAGCCCAGTGCCTTTTTGGGCGTGCCCTCAGCCATGGTGGCAGATGCAGATGCAGATGCAGCTGCCACGCCGGCACCTTTGGCATCTGTGCCGCCAGGCGCACAACAACTCAATGTGGACTTGCCCATGCCCTCAAAGAACCTGGGACTAGACGTTGACCTGTTTGAGCTGGAAAGCGTAATGTCTCTACACACCATGACAACATTGCCAGAATTGTTACAGCCGGTCCACGAGTTGTCTTCGCTGAACTTCTCAATCTCTCTACCCGCTGCGATGACGCCGCTGGCTTCTTCCGCTGTACCACCGCCAGAGACGCTTGAAGAACCGTCTCTGGATCTGGATTTACATAATTTCTTTGCTGAAGAAAATACGCAGAAGAAGCCTAATCTGCCGTAGTGCCTTGCCATGCCATGCCATGCCATGCCATGGCCTGCATGACATGTAGTTCGTGAATTATTGTTCTAGCACTTCACTTTGATCTTGTAGCAGCTACGCTGACCGCAAGCGACAAGACAAGTCCTACGAAACCTATCCAGTGCAGCTGGTTCATGCGGTCATGCGAAATCATCCAGCCGCCACTGGCAGCGCCCACGGCTTGGCCGACATACATGGCGGATGTATTTAGAGAAATTGAGGCTGAGGCCAATATTGGCCCTAGTGCTACCAAGCGCGATTGTTGTGCTGAATTTGATGAAAAGCAGCCCAACGCCCACGGTACCATGGTGACTGCCGCTAGCATGACGGTGTTACCAATTGGCCAGAGCAGAAAACTGACGGCCATACCACTGATTGCAAGAAACACAGCTTTCGGGGCACCTATGCGGTCGATGCTGTTGGACATCCACAGATTACCGATAAAACCAAACAAGCCGAACCATGCAAATAGCAGGCTGAGCTGAGTAGGGGACAGGGCCAAGGTGGTTTTGAAATAAGGCGCAAAGTAGGCAAACAGCACAAATTGTCCTGCCGAATACAAAGCGGTCACCGCTACACACAGCATCAAGGCTTTAGAGCTCAAAACACGTTGCCAGTCGCTCCACGAGAGGACAGGGGGCTTAATGCCGTTGGGCATCGCGCGCCAAACCCATGCGGTACTGATCAGGCCTAAGACACCTATCGCAAT
Source organism: Betaproteobacteria bacterium (assembly GCA_043739385.1). Lineage (GTDB taxonomy): Bacteria > Pseudomonadota > Gammaproteobacteria > Burkholderiales > Burkholderiaceae_C > Defluviibacillus. The sequence goes on from JAYUED010000045.1 coordinate 5,100, forward strand.
GAAGGTGCAGCGCCAACCCAATGTGCCGCCTATCCACGCGGCAATAGGCATACCGAGAACTGAGGCAACAGACCAGCCTAAAAATACCATTGTGATTGCTTTGCCTCGCTGGTCTGCGGCTACCAGCAGCCCAACACAGGCTGCAGCCTGTGGCGTGAATACTGCTGGGGAGATCATGGCTAAAACCCGCACGAAGAAAAGGCTACCAAACGTCGGCATGGCAGCGCAAACCATATGGAGCAAGGCATACCAAAGCATCGACAGTGCCAGTAAACGGCGGCGATCCCATCCAGCAACAAGGCTTGCAAACAGAGGTGCGCCCAGGCAGATCAACAAGGCTCCGACAGAAATTAACTGTCCTACGGTGGCTACGGGCACCTGAAGTGATGTGCTTAATTCGTTGAGCGTGCCTGGCACCGCCATAACGCCTGTGCCGATAACAAAATTACCAAACAGGAGTGCCCACAACACGGGGGGCATTGATTTTTTTACGGTATTCACTGTAGAAGTCATTACTAGCCCGGTGCTCAGTCTCGTTCGTTATCAAAAAGTTAAATAGACGAGTAAAGCCTACGAAATCAAAACTAAATTTGATTTTTGCGCAGAGAGATGTGATTCACTGCGCTTTGCGAGACCAGAGCTGTGTGCTAATCCGCAGAAGCTTGATGCAGCGCTAGCGCCTTACGAGCAAGGCCTCTGGATTAACAATATTGGTGGGAGTGCCTTTGATGTAATTCACCACATTGTCAAAAGCGCTACCAAAATAAAGCTCGTAGCTGTCTTGCTCTACATAGCCAATATGGGGCGTACAAATGCAGTTTTCCAAGCGGAGCAGGGCATGACCTTGCAGAATCGGTTCACTCTCGAAAACGTCTACTGCGGCTATGCCAGGACGCCCTCGGTTGAGCCCGGCAATCAAAGTATCAGGCTCTATCAACTCTGCTCGGGAGGTGTTGACCAACAGGGCCGTGGTTTTCATACGGGCCAAGTCTTCGGCCTTGACAATATGGCGAGTGTCATCATTCAAGCGCAAATGCAATGAAAGCACATCGCTGCGTTCAAAGAACTCAGCTTTGCTCAGCGCGATTTCAGCGCCGTCAATTTGAGCTTTCTGCTGGGAGGCTTCACGACCCCACACCAGTATCTCCATCCCAAAGGCCCTACCAAAACCTGCCACTATTTGGCCAATCTTCCCATAGCCCCAAATACCCAGTGTTTTTCCCCTGAGCACAGAGCCCATACCAAAATTAACAGGCATAGATGCTGTTTTAAGCCCTGATTGCTGCCAAACACCGTGCTTGAGGTGGGTGATGTACTGCGGCAGTCGCCGTGTGGCCGCCATGATGAGTGCCCAAGTCAACTCCGCTGGTGCAACCGGAGAGCCTGTGCCCTCGGCCACGGCAATGCCGCGTTCGGTACATGCAGCAATATCAAGGTGGCTGCCAACGCGCCCAGTTTGGACAATCAGTTTGAGCTTGGGTAGCTTTTCAATCAGTTGCCGCGACAAGTGCGTGCGTTCTCGAATGAGCACGATAACCTCAGCATCCTTAAGCCGAACCGACAGTTGACCTAAACCTTTGACGGTGTTGGTGTAGACCTTGGCAGGGTAGTTCTCCAGCTTGGTGGCGCAGTGCAGTTTGCGTACTGCATCTTGATAATCGTCAAGAATCACAATGTTCATCCCACGATTGTGCCTGCGAATATGAGGGGCACAGAAACCCCTCACACTCATTGGCATGACTTGGTGTCGGTTACTTAGGCGACGTCTTGCTGGCTAAGCCTGTCTAGCTCTGCGCAGACCTCCGAAAATCGACCAGAAATCATCATGCGACCTGCGCTGTGGGCGTTGCAGCTTGCGTCTGTGACGCGCAGCACACGCAGACGGTGAGGGCAATGCTCCGGTTGCGATGGTCTCGGATGCATGGGGTTGAATTGCCCACTGTTAGCCGCTTTAGCACTGAAACTGTGACCCATGTTTTTCGACTCCGCAGGTAGCGGGTTTTGCAGCAGTTGGCGTTGGCTGTGCCAAGGTGCGAAAAATCCTATTACAGCGTAAAGGGGCGTCAACAGCAGGCTGACCTTAGTGTTACGGCTAAGCAGACTCGAGTGAAGCGAAATGCCAAGGTTTCCCATAGAGACTCCTGAATCAAAAATCAGCAGGATTTAAACAAAGCTACCCCTGCGGGGTTTAACAGCGGCACGCTGTTAACGCCCGCCACCCACAGTGGCAGCCAAGTTGAAGGGTTAAATCAGCATGGTGTTACGGATCAATCCAACCGCCAAACCTTCAATCTCAAAGGGTTCACCGGGTTCCACCACGATGGTTTTATAGTCTGGGTTTTCGGCATGCAGCTCGATGTGGTCTTTGGTGCGACGAAAGCGTTTTACCGTCACGTCTTCACCCAAGCGAGCCACTACGATTTGGCCATTTTTGGCTTCCTTGGCAGATTGCACAGCTAACAAATCACCGTCCATGATGCCGGCGTCACGCATTGACATACCACGCACCTTGAGCAAGTAATCTGGGCGGTGTTGGAACAGGCTGCTTTCTAAGTGGTAAGTTTGGTCAACATGCTCTTGCGCGAGAATGGGCGAGCCAGCGGCAACGCGACCAATCAGCGGCAACACGAGCTGTGAGATGTTTTGCAGGTGCTGTGACAGCGGCTGTGCAAACTGCTGGTTAATTTGCTGCCCGAAAGTTTGCGTGAATTGTTTGAGGCGAGATTCGTTGAGGTTGCGCAGTGCATCGCCTCTGAGTCGGATACCGCGTGAGGTGCCGCTGACCAGCTCAATGGCGCCTTTACGGGCCAGGGCTTGCAGATGCTCTTCGGCAGCGTTGGCGGATTTAAACCCTAGCTCTGTAGCAATTTCTGCGCGTGTGGGCGGCGCACCGGTATTGGCGATGGCGTTTTGGATCAACTCCAAAATTTGCTGCTGGCGTGCGGTGAGCTTGTAGGTGGGCAGGTCAATCATCGTGGCTCCTAGCGCAGAAGAAGGGTCGGTAGGTTGGACAGAAAAAAGTAAGCGCAAGAAAACTAGCTGCTTAATGCACTGTTTTCATATCCAGTAACTGTATTTTTAACCAGTTTTTAAAATTATGCAAGTGACCGCGCAAACCTTTTCCCGTCAAGGTGCTTCCCACATGGTGATTTTGGGTACTGGCGGCACCATTGCAGGTCGCGCAACCAGCGCCAATGACAACATCGGCTACACCGCCGCCCAAGTCACGGTGGCTCAGCTGATCGCCGATGTACCGGGCTTGCAAGGCTTGGCGCTGCACACAGAGCAAGTAGCCCAGCTTGACAGTAAAGACATGACGTTTGCTGTCTGGCAGGACTTACTCGGCCGCGTGGTGCATTTTCTGGAACAAGACGATGTCGATTCCATCGTTATTACCCACGGCACTGATACGCTGGAAGAAACCGCCTTTTTTTTACATGCTGCGCTGGTGGACTCGGGTTTACTGACCAAGCCTGTGGTGCTGACTTGCGCCATGCGCCCCGCGACCTCGCAATCTCCTGATGGCCCCCAAAATTTACTGGATGCGGTGGCTGTGGCACGCAACCCGGCCCGTTCTGGTGTGACGGTGGTCTGTGCGGGCGTTGTACATGGTGCGGTAGCGGTGCAAAAAATGCATAACTATAGGCTGGACGCTTTCAGCTCAGGCGAAACGGGGACTTTGGGGTGGGTGGAAGAGGGGCAGGTGCGCTGGGCCAGAGAAGTCTCACCAAATCAGCCAACGGTGCATTTTGGGTACTCATCTAGCGCTATTGAAAAAATAGTCGCTATGGTGAACTGGCCCCGTGTAGAGATTGTGCTTAACCATACGGGAGCCGATGGTTGGTTGGTTGATTTGTTACTTAAGGAGCGTGCCCTTGGATTTACCATTACCCCAGGTGTGACACACCACGATCTACTTCAGGGTCTTGTGGTCGCAGGTACGGGTAACGGAACGGTGCATGCAGATTTGCTGGCCGCCTTAAGTCGAGCAGAGGCGGCGGGCGTGCGAGTGTGGCGCACTAGCCGCTGTGCATTTGGGCAGATTGTGGGCTCGCAAATAATACCTGCCATAAACACGCCAAGGGAGCCGCAAGAGCCAAAAGTAACAGAGGGCGATAACCTGCTCTGTGCGAGCAGTTTATCGCCCGTCAAGGCGCGAATTGCCATGGCTTTAGCGCTGCTGAACGAGGCGGCCTAGCCGCAGTCATCGTTCAGCTGGAAAGTGCCGCCATGGCTCGGACGGTGATGTCATCCACTGAGCCCAAGCCTGCAATGGCACGGTACTTGGGCGCTATAGCGGGCTCGCTTTTAGCCCAAGCCGAGTAGTAGCTCACCAGCGGACGGGTTTGCGCGCTATAGACCTCTAGGCGCTTTTTCACGGTGTCTTCTTTGTCGTCATCACGCTGGATTAGTGGCTCACCGGTCACGTCATCCACGCCATCCACTTTCGGTGGATTAAATTTGACATGGTAGGTTCGGCCAGATGGGGGGTGCTGCCTGCGCCCGCTCATTCGCTCAATGATGGCGTCAAAAGGCACGTCGATTTCAAGCACGAAATCCAGCTTGACGCCAGCGGCCTTCATCGCGTCGGCTTGCGGGATGGTGCGGGGGAAGCCATCGAACAAGAAGCCGTTGGTGCAATCGTCCTGCGTGATGCGCTCTTTGACCAAATTGATGATGAGGTCGTCGCTGACCAGTCCGCCGGACTTCATCACTGCGTCCGCTTTTAGACCTAGAGGCGTACCCGCCTTGACCGCCGCCCGCAGCATGTCGCCAGTGGAGATCTGCGGAATGCCGTATTTTTTACAAATGAACGTGGCTTGCGTTCCTTTACCGGCACCAGGTGCGCCCAACAAAATGAGTCTCATGCGAATCCTTTTAAAGCTGAATTTCTCGGGTTTGGGTGTCATTTACCCGTTTTTTCGAGGATAGCATGGGCATCACCGTATTCGGCTGACGACTGCCTTGAGGACTAGCGCGACAATTACAACACCAACGCACGCACCCGGGCTAAGTCTTCGGGCGTATCCACGCCCGGCGCCGGTGCGCTGTCCGTCACATGCACCGCAATCGTGTGGCAGTGCCACAAGGCGCGCAGTTGCTCCAAAGCCTCGGTAACTTCGATTGGGGCAGGTGCGAGTGTGGGGAAGAGCTTCAAAAATCCCACTCGGTAGCCGTACAGGCCGATATGACGCAGTGGTTGAGCAGTCAGGTTGGTCGAGAGCTGTAGATTGCCAGGCCAGCCGTGGCTGGCATCGCGAGCAAACGCGATGGCTGCGCGACTGAAGTAGAGCGCGTGTTGACGCGCATTCAAGACGACTTTAACCACATTCGGATTGAGAAAGTCAGCCTCGTTGTCAATCGCGTGGGCTGCGGTGCTCATGCTGGCTTCTGGGTACTTAACTAAGAGGGCAGCCACGGCGTGCAGCAGCTGGGGGTCTATTAGCGGCTCATCACCTTGCACATTGACCACGATAGCGTCGTCACCCAAACCCAAAATGGCGCTAGCTTCTGCCAAGCGGTCGCTGCCTGAGGCATGGTCAGTCCGGGTCAGTATGGCTTCGATACCAAAGTCGGCACAGGCCGACACAATACTGGTGCTATCGGCTGCCACCACGACCCGTTGCGCGCCGGAGAGACTCGCTTGCTGCGCCACACGCACTACCATGGGAATACCGCCAATGTCCGCCAGAGGTTTGTTCGGCAGACGTGTGGAGGCTAGTCGGGCGGGGATTAAAGCCGTGAAATCAAGCATGGTGGCCTTGCGTCCTTGAAGTTAGACCAGGGGCGTACGGGCAGGCAGTTGCTCGACTTCTTCAGGGGTCATGGCACGGGCCTCGTTTTCCATCAGGATGGGAATGCCGTCGCGCACTGGGTAGGCTAGGCGTGCGCTGCGCGAGATCAACTCAAGGGCAGCGCGGTCGTAGTCCAGTGGGCCTTTGGTGACAGGGCAGACCAAGAGGGCGAGAAGTTTGCTGTCCATGAGGTGGCGTCGAGGTTAGAGTTGAAGTGTTGGGAAGCTTGGAGGGCGCAGTAAGAGTGCGGAATTAATCTGGCGATGATAGCTTTGCCTGTGCTTTGGTCGATGCCTCGGCTACCGCAGCCACCAGCATGGTGTCCAGCGTAACCACCAAGGGTACGGCCAGAGCGTCTGGCACACGTTGCCACAGCTTGACTGCATCTTTTTCAGTACAAATAAGCTGGATATGCTTATCAGGCGATTGTTTCCAGCTATCATAATTATAGTGATCTGGCAGCGCTTGGGTTTGCACTATGTTCAGGCCAAGCGCTTTGAGCTGTGCGAAGAACAGCATGGGTTGGGCAATACCTGCCAGTGCGAAAAGAGGTGTCTGGGCTGCAACCAGGTCCGCCAATATGACCTGTGAACCGTCTGCCCGCAGTGCTTCATTTGCCAAACGTCTGATAGCGCGAAATCCGTCAAAACGAGGCTGCTCACCAGTATGCAGCACCCATTGCACGGATGTTAAGCCTTGAAGGGTAATTGGCTGCCGTGGCCAAGGCTCACGTAGCGGGCCAGCTGGCAGGGCAAAGCCGTTGCCAATACCTCGGTCATCGAAAACGCAGATTTCTATGTTCCGCTGCAAAGCTAAATGCTGCAAGCCGTCGTCGGTGATGATGAGGTTAACGCTGGGGTGCGCTGCCAGCAGGGCCAGCGCGGCCTCCACACGCTGGCGGGCTACAAACAGCGGGGCACGGGTACGCAGATGGATCAGCAGCGGTTCATCGCCTACCTCGGTGACAGGGCTACCAGAGTGAACTTCTCGGCAGTCTGGGCTACCTTTGGCTGTTTGGCGACCGTGACCGCGCGACACCACGCCTACCACCCAGCCCAGGGCTTGTAGCTGCTGCACAAGCGCGATCACCACAGGGGTTTTGCCTACACCACCCGCCACCACGTTGCCAACGACGATCACGGGCACCGGCAAGGCTTGTGACTTCAGCAACCTCAAGCGATAAAGCTGCCGACGCAGCGCGATGAGCAGCGTGTAGAGCAGAGAGATTGGCCACAGCGCCCTGGGGATCAGACCGCGATGCGTCCATGCCACTAGCAGTCCTGCGGCGAGCCTGGACTGTGCGCTACCTGTCATGGCTTATTTGGCGCCTGCGGCGGTCTGGGTCGCAAAAGTAATTTGTGACAAGCCCGCACGCCGTGCCGCTTCCATCACGGTGATGACGGACTGGTGCGCAACCATGGCGTCCGCGCTAATGATGACTACAGCGTCTTTACCGGCTTTGTTGTCGGTGCTGGCTTGGGTCAACGCGCGGGCCAACTCGTCCACGGTACGGCCTTGTACCGTAGTTTTGTTGACTGCGTAACGGCCATCGCTGCTAACTGCCACAATCACTTCTTTGGGGTAATCACGCTGGGCATTGACATCGGCTACAGGCAATTTGACTTGAAGCTCGGTGAATTTGCTATAGGTGGTGGACAGCATCAAAAAGATGAGCACCACCAGCAGCACGTCAATGAAGGGGATGAGGTTTATTTCGGGCTCGTCACTGCGCCCACGGGGGCGGAAGTTCATGAACAGTGCTTCATTTGAGCTGTCCAGCACGCGTAGCGTCCCAGGCCTCATGGGCCACGCCAGTTGTGCGCATGGCGTTCAAATGCCTGAAAAAACGCTCACCAGCCAATTCCAATGCCAGCAAATGACCGTCCACAGTCGTGCGGAAGTAGCGCCAGAAGATCAATGCAGGGATCGCCACCATCAGCCCAAATGCGGTGTTGTACAGCGCCACGGATATGCCATGGGCCAACTGCGCTGGATTGCCTGCACCACCTGTAGGTGCCTGAGCGCCAAAAATTTCAATCATCCCGATTACGGTTCCTAGCAAACCCAGCAGTGGTGCTGCTGAGGCGATGGTTGCCAGCGCCACTAAGTAACGCTCTAGACTGTGCGCCACGGTGCGTCCAGCGGATTCAATGGCCGAGCGCAAATCGTCTTCGGTGCAGCGTGGGTTGCGATTCAACGTACGAAAGCCGCTGGCCAGTACGGCACCCAACGCCGAATTGTTTTCCAGCTGAGCGACCACGTCCGGCGAAGGCAAGGCAGCACGGGACACCGCGATTGCTTCATCTAGCAGTTTGGCGGGCATGATTTTGGCTGTTTTGAGGCTGGTGAAGCGCTCAATAATCAGCGCCAGCATCAAAATAGAGCAGACCACCAGTGGCAAAATGGGCCAGCCGGCGGCTTGTAGGATGGATAGCAAAAGTTTCTCCTGACAGTGCGGGGAAGTATTAAGCTCTGGATTATCGACGATGGCTGCACGCGGTTTTCTTCATGTTGCTCCATATTAGTTGGGATCCTTAGTGCACAAAATCTGTGGATAACTTTGTGAATAACGGGAGCATCAACCGCCGCAAAGCCGCGCCAGCACAGCATTGTGGCTATTTGATGTATTTTTAGGCGGAAAAATCTCTAATGAAATCAATTGCTTTTACCGAGGGCCGGTGCTTTGCAGAGTGCGGCAGCGGCCGCTGGACACTTATTGACGGACTGTGGACGATTTGCCAGGCGCTGGCGTCGTGAGCCAGCAGGTATGGCCTGTTGGGGCTTTATGCCGTGCAGTAGCCGACTCACTGGAAGCCCGCTTCAATCCCGTTACCGTACAGGGTGAAATCTCTGGCTTCTCGCGTGCATCCAGCGGGCACTGCTATCTTTCTCTGAAGGATGAGCAGGGACAAATTCGCTGTGCCATGTTTCGCCGCGCTGCAAGTTTGCTGGATTTCTCACCGCGTGATGGCGAGATGGTGCAAGTGCGCGGGCGCCTAGGGGTGTACGAGCCTCGAGGGGATTTGCAGCTGGTAATTGAGTCCATGTCACGGGCTGGGCAGGGGGCTTTGTTTGAGCAGTTTTTGCGCCTCAAGGCCAAACTGGAGGCCGAAGGGCTGTTCGACGTTGCCCGTAAGCGTGCCTTCCCACTGCTACCGCGCGCGATTGGATTGGTCACGTCTTTGGGGGCTGCGGCCTTGCATGACGTGGTGACGGCCTTGCAGCGCCGTGCACCGCATGTGCGCGTAGTGCTGGCCCCTGCAGCGGTGCAGGGCGTACAGGCCCCTGCTGACTTGATTCGGGCCTTGCAGAGCCTGTATCCGTACTGCTCAGGGGCAGAGGGCAAATCATTGATATTCGATTCTGGTGTCCCTGCTTTAGACGGCATCTTGCTTGTTCGTGGCGGCGGTTCGCTGGAAGACCTGTGGGCCTTTAATGATGAGCAGCTGGTACGCACGGTAGCGCAAAGTCCAGTGCCCCTCATCGCGGGTATTGGTCATGAGACCGATTTCAGCCTGGTTGATTTTTGTGCCGATGTGCGTGCACCCACACCAACAGCCGCTGCTGAGCTGGTCACGCAGGACCGGACGGTGTGGATGTCTGCGCTTGACACACTGCAAGACAAGCTGTTGACTGCCGCATTGCGCCCGATTGACCGCCAGCAGCAGCGGTTGGACACTCTTAGCGCCCGCTTGGGACGTCCATCGGCCTTGGTCGCCCGACAATCCATGCGTATTGCGTCGCTCGCTTTATCTCAGCGTCATAGTGTGTTGTTAAATTTAAAGCAAAAAAGAGAAGCTTTGGCGCGCCTTGAGGACGGTCTTGGTCGCGCACGGCGTAGCCACCTGGCCCAATCGGCACAGCGGCTGACGCAGATTGGTCAGCGCTTAGGGCTGCTCGACCCGCAATTGGTCCTACAGCGCGGCTACGCATGGGTGACGGACGCCAAAGGCCAGCCTGTCACGCGTGTAGGGGACGTTAAACCCCGCCAAGCCTTGCAGCTCCGGCTTGCCGATGGCCCGTTGCGGGTGACGGTGTCAACGCCCAAAGTCTGAATACCTTTCTACAATGCACTGTAGAAAATGATTTAGAAATTGATCCACAGATTGATCTATAAAGATTGAATACGTTTTCATGATTTCCCTTCCCAACTACAACTCACGATCTTAAGAAAGCTCCCATGGAACATACCCTGCCCGCCTTGCCTTACGCCATCGACGCACTTGCCCCGAACTACAGCCAGGAAACCCTGGAGTTTCACCACGGTAAGCACCACAACGCGTATGTGGTCAATCTGAACAACCTGCAAAAAGGTACTGAGTTTGAAACCAAGACGCTTGAAGAGATCATCAAGACCTCAACCGGTGGTATCTACAACAACTCGGCCCAAATTTGGAACCACACCTTTTTCTGGAGCTGCATGAAGCCCGCAGGTGGTGGTGAACCCACTGGCGCGCTGGCAACGGCTATTAACGCCAAGTTTGGTTCTTACGCCGCATTCAAAGAAGCCTTCGTCAAGTCCGCTGTCGGTAACTTCGGTTCTGGATGGACGTGGCTGGTTAAGAAGCCTGATGGCACGGTAGACATCGTCAACACCGGCGCTGCAGGTACACCTCTCACCACCGCTGACAAGGCCTTGTTGACCGTGGACGTGTGGGAGCATGCTTACTACATCGACTATCGCAACATGCGTCCCAAGTTCGTTGAGACTTTCCTCAGCAGCTTGGTGAACTGGAACTTTGCGGAAAGCAACTTCGCTTAATTTTCAAAAATTAAAGCGTTAGCTCCATAAAAAAACCGACCTGAGGGTCGGTTTTTTTATGGAGTGAGGATATAGGGGGAATAGTCGGCGTCAGGCCGACACGGCCCGTAGTGTGCTTGATGCAGACCATGTCATTGCAACACGCCTTCTACGCATTGCACGCATTGCATTGCACTCATTGAGACACTTTGTAGTTCGTCTCTTTGATGATCTTTTGCCAGCGCGCCACATCTTCGCTGATGGTCGTGGCCAATTGCTCGGGTGTGCTGTTCACCACCTCATAGTCAAGTCCGGCCAAGCGATCTCGCATTTCTGGCGTTGCCACAATGCGTGACAGCTCAGTATGCAGGCGTGTGACTATCTCTTTGGGTGTTCCTGCTGGGGCCAGTAGTGCGGCCCATGAGTTGAAGTTCAGACCTGGTACGCCCGACTCTTGCATGGTGGGCACATCGGGTAACGCAGGGGATCGGGTAGCGGAGAAGACTGCCAGCGGCCTCAGTTTGCCCGCCTTTATCATGGGGATGGACACAAAAGGATCGACCGTCATGCCAACCTCACCCGCTACTGCTGCCGTCATTTGGGGCCCTGTGCCTTTGTAAGGTATGTGGGCGATGTCAGGCGTTTTAGCGGCAGACTTGAAACTCTCTGTCACCAACTCGATCAACGCAGTTCCCGACGAATAGCTCATGGGCTTGGCTTTGGAGTTGACCAGTGCGAGGTACTCCTGCACCGTCTTGACAGGCAGCGAGGGGTTAACCACCATAACAAAACCAATTTTTGCGATCAGCGAGATAGGCTCAAAACTTTTGAGCGACTCGTAATTGGTTTTGTACAGCAAGGGGTTGAGCGTTTGCGCACCAGAGGTGTTCATCAGCAGTGTGTAGCCGTCGGGTGCTGCGCGTGCCACAGCTTCTGTGCCAATCATGCCGTTGGCACCCGCACGATTTTCTACTACGATGGATTGGCCTAGTGCGACGCCTAACTTTTGTGATACCAGCCTGGCTACCACGTCCGTTGCGCCGCCTGGTGCATACGGGACGATGATCTTTATTGGCTTGCTGGGGTAGGTGTCAGCCCAAACCGAGCTGGTAAATGCTGTAACTGCGGCCAGGGCAGCGGTGAGAAAAATGGAGCGGCGGCACAATTTTTTTTTCAAGGGTCAGGTACCTGTCAGTCAGTATTGATGAATACATGTTGTCTTCAGACTGATTATGTACCCCCTTCGTAGCGAGCCACTTACCGCATAGTCACGATCACCAACTGCATACCCCTTTCCTGTCTAAAGCTTATCGTGCCATTTCAAACGCCTTGCCACCCAATTTGAAGCCTGCCTTGATGCCTTTTTTAGCGAACCAGCCCTGGTTCATTTCCAGTACGTAGCGTACGGGTTTAGTTGAGCAATGCGAGGCTGTAGTTTGAGGCTTCATATCGACCAAATTCACGATCGTGCCGTCGTCCGCTACAAAAGCAGCGGTGAGTGGAAGAAGTGTGTTTTTCATCCAAAAGCACTGCATCGCTGGCTGTTCAAATACAAAAATCATGCCTTCTTGCTGTGGCATGTCTTTGCGAAACATCAAGCCAATGCCACGCTGCTCGGGTGTCATTGCCACTTGGGTGTCAATGCGGAACATACCGGCTTCCAGTGTGACTCGAGGCAGATCGGTTTGGGGCGCATCTTGGCCCCAGGCCGGTAGGGTGGCAAACAGCAGGGTACTGCCAGCCAGCGCAGCGTTGAGCAATAAAGTCTTCAAAGAAGTTTTGGAGTTTAAGGGTGTCATGGGGTTAAGTATCCTGCAAAAAAATGCCCGATAAATCGGGCATTTTGACGGGGGTGAGCCACGCTCACTGCAAATTTACTTTGCTGCAGGAGCCTTCATGGAGGATTTTTTGTGGCCATGCTTGTGGGAGTGCTTCTTCATGCCAGCGTGAGTGGCGGGCATAGCACTGGCCATGGCGGGGGTGGTTGCAGCAGGTGCCATAGGCGCTGCAGTTTGTGCCGATACGCCGAAGGAAGCGCCAAGAGTGATAAAACCAGCGATCAGGGTAGCGAGGAGCTTGTTCATGGGGTGTTCCTTAGAAGAAAAATTAAGTGAGAGAAATTTCCTTCGATTATTTGGAAGGTACTACTACAACGACTGACGCGCCCACCAGTTGACAGTCTTGATTGAATTAATTCGCATACAGGTATGTGGGAGTCAGTTCACGGCCAAACTACTCCAGCGGCAAGGCTCGGGAGCATTTAATTTCGCTGAGACACACACTCGAACGTACCGCCGATACGCCGGGTAAGTGCATCAGCGTGTGTAACAGGAAATGCGATAGCGATTCGAGGTCGCGTGCGACCACCTTGAGCTCATAGTCGAAGTCACCTGCAACCGAATAGCATTCGAGAACCTGCTTAAGGTCGGCTATCAAGGCTTGGAATTTGGGCAGCTCGTCGACATGACCGCGCGTCATGGTCACATGGATGAAGGCAACCACGCCCAGACCGATATGGCTTGCATTCAGGTGGGCTGCGTAGCCGCTGATTAACCCCAATTTTTCCAGCCGCCGGTGGCGCCGTAGGCACTGTGCAGGCGACAGATTGGCGATCTCTGCCAACTCAAGGTTTGATGCACGCCCATGCGCTTGTAAGTGGTCGAGAATACTTCGATCAATCCTATCGAGTTCAATTTTGTGCAATTTTATTTCTCATATATTTATATATGCACAATTATATTTCTAGGAGTAGGGTAAGCCTGATAAATGTGCGCACCATAATTGTGCGATCCAGCCTCTAAACTTAAAAGCAGCCGGAATGACCTGACGCAATTCCGAAGACTCCCCAACGAGCATCTGTGTCGTTAGACGCGTCCATCTTATGTAGAGCCCCTTGCATGAAAAACTCTTTGCTTCGTTTCCCCATCAGCGCTGTAGCCTTGGCCCTCGGCCTGATGACCGCTGCACCATCTTTCGCCGACGAAATCAAGTTTGTGGCCGTAACTGCCATCGTTGAACACCCAGCCCTCGACGCTGTGCGCGACGGCGTGAAGGCTGAGCTAAAGGCTGCAGGCTATGTAGAGGGAAAGAACCTAAAGTTCATCTACCAGAGCGCGCAGGGCAATGTAGCTACGGCGGCACAGATTGCTCGGAAGTACGTGGGCGACCAGCCCGATGTGATCGTCGCCATTGCTACGCCCTCGGCGCAGGCTGTAGTCGCCGCCACTAAGAGCATTCCTGTCGTGTACTCAGCCATTACCGATCCGGTGGCAGCCAAGCTGGTGAAGAATTGGCAGGCATCGGGTACGAATGTGACCGGGGTATCAGACATTTCGCCACTCGAAAAGCACATCGACTTGATTAAGCAGGTCGTGCCGAATGCCAAGCGCATCGGTGTGATTTACAGCCCTGGCGAAGCCAATTCTGTGTCCATTCTCACTGCAATGAAAAAGGCTGCAGCCGACGCTGGTATGACAGTTGTTGAGGCTGCAGCCGCGCGCACCGTGGACGTGCCTACCGCCGCCCAGAGCCTTGTGGGTAAGGTCGATGTGATCTACACACCCACCGATAACAACGTGGTTTCAGCTTTCGAAAGCATAGTCAAGGTGGCGCAGCAAGCCAAGCTTCCCATAGTGGCCGCCGACACTGCCACAGTCGAGCGCGGCGCCGTAGCGGCACTGGGCTTGAACTACAGCGACATCGGCCGTCAGACAGGCAAGATCGTTGTGCGCA
>JAYUED010000046.1:0-6391 GCA_043739385.1 Betaproteobacteria bacterium
GTTATAGAACAACAGCTTAGAGATCAAAAGTCTCTAGGCTGTTTTTCTTTGTGCGTTTGGTTTTTGTGAGTTCATGCTGTCTGGTCACCGTTCGGTCACCGTTAACCGCTGGCAGTCATGGAGCGGCATTGGACGCTTCTGGACTTGAGTTAGCCGCACGCCATCGTTCCCCGCCCCCGATTGTCCAATCTTTCATGTGCCGTTTCCTCACGGTTGCCAAACTATGATGAGCCTCAATTCAAATTTCGAGGCGGAGGAACATGGCAAAACCTGGCAAAACAAAACTTCCAGAAAAGCTGGCTGCGAACATCTCAAGTGGTGAAGCGGCAAAAGCCGCCGTTCTTTCAGAGACAGGCGAAGCCCATGCGAAATTGGAAAATCCAGAGACACCCGTTAAACAAATAAAGTCCACGCCAGTTTGGTCCGACTGGAAGGCGCGTCCCACCATAAGCCTGTATCACGCGATTTGCCTTGTTCATAACATTCACACTCATAAACCGACCGTCGAGGCGTTGAAGAAAAAGAAGGACCCTCGCACTAAACGCTTCATGAATCACTTGAACACGCTCAAACTCAACCAGCCATTTCAGGAATTGTTGAAGTCGGCCATTCTTGATCAACCCAAACTGGTCAGCGACGAGACGAAGATTTTCCTGAAAGACTTCATTGCGTGGGTAAAAAACGGGGACTGGTTCGGTGACTTCAAGCCGCCAGAGGAGTTCTTCAAGCTCGAACCGCCTTACCCCGTTGAATCTCATGCCAAGGAAGGCAATTCAGTTGTTCCGATGGCCGGGAGTGACGCTGAACCTAGTTCTTCGGATGCAAAGAAAAAGCTGAGCACCTTGCAGGCTGGAACTATGGCTCGAATGCTACTGGCGCTCGCCATCAAACACTACGACTATCGCCCCTTTTCAAGTCAGGACGTGAACGACTTGGAGAAGCCGAAGGCGGGCACCTATGGCCCGATCTATCAGCTGTGTAGGCAAATGGGATTTCATCGCCCAAGTGAATGGGAGACGGTCAAGAACGCGCTTACTAAAGCTAGCATTTTGGTGGGCGAGGATGAGTTGAAAAGCGCGGTTGAGCTTTACAAAAAAACACTTGGAGAAAAACCTACTGAGACCGAATAGGTGCCTAGCCGGTTTTCAAAACCGCCGCCCCTTTTGTGCTCAAACCCCTCTATTCAGATAATGGTGAGCTGCCTACAGTCGATACAACTTGCAATCGACATGAAAGGTCAGCCATGCATCAAACCATTTGTTTCAATGGGATTAACTCGGGTACACGCACAGCTTCATTTTTGGCGAAGCCGTACACGAAGGTAAAGAACCCTTCGGTTCTCGTCCGCGTCCGCAAAGCTGTAAAGAAAAAGAAGACGGATGCCTCAGGAAAAACGGTGGTCATCAACCTTGATATGCCCGGTTTCCAACGCCTCGACAGCGTCCTGACAATCTTCCCGGTATCGCGTGCCGCATGGTATGCAGGCATCGCAGAAGGGCGCTACCCGTCCGGCATACAGATCGGGAAGCGTTCCGTCGCTTGGTCAAATGCTTCTATCAAGGCGCTAATAGAAGACGTGTCGAATCAAGGGGGTGACACCTTTGATACCAGCTAGCACGGCCAACTCCACTTGCGCGATTTAGTCGCCCTCTGATTACCCGCTTAGTCGGGATACGCCATGTCGGAAATATGGCGAGAAACATGGCACTGCGTGTCACCGTCGATGCTTCAACGCAATGACCGGGCAGCACAACAGTGACCAAGACTTCAATTCTTTCAACATCAATGAATTTCGCTATGCCGTCTATGGCATGGCTAAGGAAAACTCGTGTCTACATTCAGTGAAATCAAACCAGAAGCGGAGGACGACGTGCGTGATCCGATTGCGGCGAAAGCCAAAAAACCGCGTCGCAGCGCGCCCTCCAAGCCTGACAAACAAGCTAAGACCAGATCGACGGCGACAGCCATTGCAGTGGGAAGGCCGACCAAGCGTAAGAAGAGCGATCCTGACAGTGATTTGCCGTACCCCATAACCAAAGTAGCGCGAGCTATCGACAGCTACGGCGAACCATCTGAAAAAATCGTTGTGCTCACCACCACTGGGGATGGTCGCGCAGGGCGTTTTGTGCTGACGGAAACAGCGCTCATCAGTGGTCAATACAACGAGCTGGCCAAGATGGTGATCAAGCTCAATTTGTTGCCCTACAAGACCCCCAAAGGCATGCGCGAGTTGACGGACATCCTGCTGCAAGCGGCGGACAAGCTGATCAACATCGCAGAACATGAGGGTTACCATTTGGTGCAGATCAATGGTCACCATTTCGACTTCTTTGTCTGGCGTGGCAAGGTCTTTCCGCTCGGGCCGTTATGCCCCATTCCAGTTATTCCGTTGGTCAATACTGCACCGGTTCCACCTGCTTCATGCAGCCTGGAAGATTGGAATAAACATGTTGGCATCCACATTGTGGCCAACCCATACATGTTTGTGACATTTCTTGCGGCGATCTCAGCGTTGCTTGTCCAAGTTTTTCACTTGCCTCGCCTGATTTTGATGCTTGTGGGTGGCAGTAGCACCGGCAAAAATACAGCACAGGAAGTCACGCAGTCCAGCTGGATGTCAAACAGTACAGCTATCGACAACTTTTCAGGCACAGAAAAGGGCATCCAAGCTCTGTTGCGAGTTGTTCACGACATGCCCAAGATGATGGAAGAGTTGCGTCAGGCCGAGAACTTTGAAGGCATCCTGCGCCTGATATTTGACCTGGCCAGTGGCGCGAGCCGCAAGACCAGCACGGCAGACCAGCAGTTGATGCGTTCTATGGCGTTGACATGCGGCCTGATCATCTCGAATGAAAATACTCTGATGGAGATGGCGGGACGTGAGACCATAAATGAAGGACTTGCAGCGCGCTTTCTCGAATTGCACGCCAACGCCCCGCATGGCATGTTTCACAGCCTCCCAGAAGGCGTGACAGCGGCGGAGTTTTCCGACATGCTCAAAGACGCAAGTTCCAAGTATTACGGTGCGTTCTGGGATGCTTGGGTAGACGGAGTTGCTGGCAGTATCGGCAAGTTCCGTGTGCAAGTGCCTTTGAACCTACCCAAGTTAATGGCCGAATTGTGCGAGGACATGGACATCAATGATCCGGTCACAAAGCGCATGGTTAACGGAATGGCAGGCTGGGCGTGTGCAGGTGTCATTGCGTGCAAGCTGAAACTTCTGCCCGCTGGGGTGGACCGCGCCACCATTGTCAATGCCCTGCGTTTGGTTTTGCGCGAGCATCTTGCGCGTCAAAAACACAATACGACGCCCGTTGGCGAGAAAGTCATCAGCGCCCTCCGTGACGTGCTAGACCGTCACGCCGGGCGCTTTCCAAGTTTTGCGACCATCAAATCAACCTCGCAGATGGGTATCTACGGCTATCGCAAGACTACGCGGGACGAGACGCTGTTCTTGTTCCTCCCATCTGTCTTTGAAGAACTAATTGGCGCGACATTTGGGATCGATGCGGCGCTTCGACAGTTGAAGGCCGCAGGGTATCTCAGCACCGACTCGGAAGGTTCGCAGCGTCAATTTCGTTTGCCTGGCGACGGAGACCAAAGTGGTCCGCGCAAACGGTTTTATGCAATCAAAGCATCCATTTGCTATGAAACGGAGGAAAGCAGCGCCTAAACCCATTTGTCACGTTGTCACGTTGTCACGTCCATTTGGGGAGACATATTAGCAAAGTGGTAAGTGCGGCAGTGATGCCAGGGCACAGCGCTCCAAGCACTTCTTTGCTGACTGTAATACGCCACTTTTACCGCTGACATGCCAGACCACTGTAACAAGTATTAATCAAACAGATCGTGTCCTACAACCTTCACAGGGCACCTGTTTAACCGTATTGAAAGATCATTATGAGAACATTCATTTCCAACAAACGCGATGGCGCAAACGCTGCTGCAACTAGCCTCGGCCAGCATCATGTATTCGACGCGAAGTTCGCGCAGGACATTGCTAACGAGTTCAAGACGCAGCAACTGCCTGCGCTACAAGTATTCCGCACTCTTCCAGAATTGCCTGAAAACTGGAAGCCTTTTCATTCTTCCCTGATTGATACTGTCCGTTTGGTGCTGGATATTCGGCATGAGCCGCTAGCCTGTGTCATGGCGGGCAATCCGCTCATGAGCCGGGACGGCTTCAAATTCTATGTTCGCTCACCGCACACGCAGGCAGTGGCGCAAGTGTTCAGCTTCAACAAGGGTACAAAGCTGGTGTTCGAGTTCAGCATCCCTAAGTTCCTGACTGGGCAGAATCTTGTCGGCATTGAAAACATGCACCATGGTTGCCTGCAAGGCATCAAAGCTATTTGCAGCTTGATGGGTATTCGTCCATCCGCCGCAGAGCGTAATGTGATTGAATGGGGTTGCTATCGTCTTACCCGTGTGGACCTGGCCAAGCACATTGATTGCGGAACAGAAGATCGTGCAGCAGCAATGATGTTTGCCATCCGCAACCACTTGGTGGGAAAGGCCAAAGACATTGCGTTTTACGATGACAACACGTTTTATGTCGGCCAACATTCCAAACGCCGCAGCCTCAAAATTTACCGCAAAGACGTTGAGCTTCAAGCCCGTCCCATGCCAGTAAATGTTTACCGTCGTCATGCACTGATGCGCGAGGCAGTTGGGCTTGTTCGCACCGAATTAACGTTACGCCGCGAAGAACTGACCGAGCACAATCTTGACAGCCCGGTGGATTGGACTGCAAAAAAGGTGCGTTCGTTGCTGGCGGCATGGGATAACCGTTTGCGCCTAACCGATGGAATAGTGCCTGATGTGGCCGCAGTGGATGAACTTACCCCAACGTTGCAACAGAAGTTCCGTGCTTGGGTGCTGGGCGATGCGACCGCATTCACTCGTGGTGTCACGCACGAAACCTACCGTGAAAGCCGCCGTCGCGTGTACGATAAAACGGGCGTTGATGTCGGCAACCACCTTACTCCGCAGGAGCAACGCAAAGCCACGCTGACTATCCGCGAGATGTTTGACGCAGGATCAGGCTACCGCTCGTATGAATGCAAGTGGGACAACAGGATCGAACACTCAAAGTGAATAGGCGAGGGTCCACGACAACTTGTGCAGCGAAAACTTCTGGTATTCGGTGCCGTGCAAGCCGCCGTGGTAATCGCGCACAAACAGACGTGTTCAAACCGCCAATTTCACAATGTGGATTCGTTGTGGTTGGCGATTTAGAGCGTTTTCTGCATCGAAGCCACATTGGTATGTCGCCGCCACCAAAAGCCGCCAAAACGGCTGATTTCGGTGTCTGGCACTGGTTTTTGATGGTGATTCAGCGACTGATCGCAGTGGTCAGCCACCACCATCAACTCCGAATGTTTGCAGTTACCAACATTGATGGTTTCAGCCGATGCCACTGAGTGCCAGAGACTGCTGTTACAAGCCACTGTTTACCACTTCGGAAAGCTGATTACATTGCTGAGCCTATTTGACCAAGCGGTTCCAGTCCTTGGCAAGCTCATCAACTTCATGAATATCGTGAAGGGCTTAAGGGGTGGCTTTGCGCAGAACTTCTTGAATCGCTGGCAGCACATCTTCATAGTTAAAGCCGTTTTGCCCTTTCAGCGGTGGCAGTACCACTTGTCGGCTCAACCAATCACGCAAGCTTTGTCCTTCGCCTTGTCGCACGAGGGGATAATGGCTGTTGCCGGGAAAACGGAACTCTGTAAGATTCTGCGGGTTGTCTTTGAACTTGTCTTGGAACCCCACCGCTGGACGGTCTTTCGTGCCACCGGCCCATGGGTCTTCGTCTTCAATGGAAGACCACATTGGTAGCCGAGTGTCCCATTTCCAGAGGTGTTCATACTGGCGATTGACGCTCTGCTTGTGGCAAATGCCACCCTTGACCTGCGGGTCGCCACGGCTCCAGTGGTAGGTGGTGCGGCAGCCCTCACTATGGCCACTCAAAAAGATTAGCAATGTGGATCATCCCGGACAACCGCATGAAAATGGACAAGGCACACTCAGTGCCACTTTCAGACCGCGCCGTTGAAGTGTTGAAGCTGGCCTACAAACGGGCACCGGAAAGCACGTTGGTTTTCCCGAATTTGAACAGTGATCAGGCTCTGAGCGATCAAGCCTTTACCAAGGTGGTCCTGCGTGAAAACCTAAATGTGACTTATACGGCACATGGTTTTCGTTCCACGTTCCGAACTTGGGCGGGCGAACAAACCAAGTACCCGCGTGAGGTTTGCGAACACGCACTTGCACACAACATCATGGACAGCGTGGAGGCGGCATATGCCCGGACAACTTTCGTCGAGCAACGCCGCCACCTGATGCAGGATTGGGCAGACTATTTGAACGCTACTGCCAATTCTGAGGTGGC
>JAYUED010000047.1:0-6357 GCA_043739385.1 Betaproteobacteria bacterium
CGCCATGGGTTACTGCGGTGCCGGCGTGGGCACGGCCAGCTACTTTGGCATGCGGGTCGGCCAGCAGGTGCTGGGCCTGCCGGACGGCCGCACCGCGCTTGATGGCCTGGCCTTCCAGACGCGCCCGTTCTACACCGGCAACCCCTGGTTCCTGGCGCCCTCGGTGGCGTATTACCGCTGGCGCGATAGTCGGCCGGTTTGAGTGTGCGACGTGGCTCTTGAGAAAAGTCTATTTTTTTGAACAATCGACAATAAGCACCGCGATCTTATGCCGCAACTCTTCCGGCAGAGTGGCGGCCAACCGCTGCTGCAACTCCTTAGGTGTTTTTGGCTTTTGGCCGCCATCACTCGGGGCTGCTTTCAAGTTACCCGTGAACCAGAAGACCAGGAAGATTCCATATCCATCGCTCGCAGTCTCCCTACTGTATTTGCCAACCAATTGCTCGCGGATGGCGTTCCAAACTTGAGGGTGCCATTCACATTTGATTTCAATCGGAATCTGGTAAGGCGAAGACATCACTTTAACGTCCGCCCGTTTCTCATCTGCGTAGCGACCTTCGGGCTCCGCCAACACGCTTAAGGGGGCGAGACGTACCTTTAAGTCGGACAACAGCGTGTCGCGGCATTCGTCCTCCAACCTGGGGTTATCAGCCGCCCAGTATTGGCGATAGTCATTGGTGTTGCCGTGCCGAATTTCACGAACAAGTTGCGTTAGATGATCGACCGTAAGAGCCCAAAGATCGGCAGCGCTGGCGGGTTTTAGGTTCGCCAGGGTGGCGCAAACTTGCGCCACTGACGCGGGTTTGAACAGAGCTTTTCGTTTTGTAGTGCGCTGGTCGTAAAGCGCGCGCCGGATGGCGTCTTCCCAGTGCTTCAAGTTCTGAAGCTGCAGCAGCGCTGTTAGTGCTTTTGTGGCATCGTTGTCCGGGTTGCCCGCTAGCCCTGAAATGAGTCCCTCAACGAAGCGTCCCATCTCCATTTCTTGGGCCACTGGACCCGACCGCATCGGCCATTTGGGACTGGAGCTTGGCCCCAATAACTCGATCAAGAATTCCTGGGCTGCGATGGGTAGGGCAACATGCAGATTGCCTCTCTCTTGCCGCTCATTGATCATTGCGAAAACGTGAGCGGCTCGAGCCTGTGTCTTCTGCACAAAAGTTTTGGCGCGGTCCAGATACAGATCGGGAGCCAATTGCATGCCGGCCGTTAGCCAATAAACCCGTTGTGCAACATCCATAAGCTTGACGCCCAATTTCTCAGCGACCAAATCGAACTGCGTGTTGCGGTCCAAGCGACCAAACATTGCGACGATCAGCAGGCGTAGATTCTTAAGTTGTCCTTTGCTTGCTTTGATTGGAAACGCTCTGATGAGCACGGGTGTAATTTGCGTGGCAATTTTTGCGTAATCTCCATCGCGTGCCAGTGAGTACAAACCCTCCACATGCTCCGCTTTTGCGGCAATTTGCCTGCTTATCAGTTGCAGCAATACCTTCGTCAGGACACCAGTGTGTGTGCCGAGCAAATGCTTGAACCATGCTGGCGCTTTTTGGTAGTTGTTTGTCAGATGAAATGCCGAAACTGATTCGATAATCGAGATCGGAAGGTCAAGTGCCAAAGATGGGTGGTCTCTGTAGCGCAGGTCCATAGCTGCCATGCACGGCGCAGAAAGGTTGTAGCGTTGGCTCTGTATGCTGAGGTCAATTATTTCCTTCGCTGAGGGAAGATCAGTACGGAAAAGGCTTTGACGCAAACCTCTCAACGCAAGTTGGGCCCACACTTCGTTGTTGTCAAGCAACTCAACCAGCCGGCTTTCCGGCGTCTTGTCGTTTGATCGCCGGAAGAAGTCGAGGTACGCATACGCCACCTGCACTAACGCACCCAAATGTGCTGGACCAGTCTCGAAACTTGGTAATGCTTTGCGAAAGAAATCGATCCTCTGCTGGGACTCATGCGCGACGTTTTTTTTACGCTTGATTTCGGAATCTATGTACTCCTGATCGGCCGATGGAGGCGGATACGGGCATGTCAAATAAGTCGCCGTCCAATCTGCGTCTCCAACGTGATCGGTGGACCATTTTTCAAGCATGCGAATCGCCGCATCAGGTCCTTTTTCTTTTTCAATTTGTTGGAATGATTCCATCACCAATTGCCGTCGCATTTCGTCACTGACGACTGTTTCGGCCAAAGATAGATACCAAAACGTGGCGTCATCCGGCGCTTGGGCAAAGTAGAGTTGAGCACGAATCTGCCACAGCCTATAGCCGCTATTTTGACTATCGTCGGCCTGCTTGCTCAGCCAATGCTCGAACAGGTGCTTATATGCCGCAGGGTGATCTTTCAACCATTGGCTGAGCGCCGCTTTGTGTTCTTCTTCCAAATAGCTGTGGTAGTGGGGACCCATGCCCAGCGAAAGCCATGCATAGAGTCGCGGTACTTCCGCTTGAGCGCCGTAATTTTCCACACAGCGCACCAGCAGCGCCCCCACAATCTCTGGCGAACCTAAATGGTCATGTTGATCGCTCAGCTGAAATCCTGTCGAAGTCAAGGCGTCGAGAAGAACGGGAACGTCTTGCAGCGAGGTTTTTGCCAAGTCGTGCCAAAACGTCCAATAGGCACCCAATAATTGATCCGACTTGGGCCTTCTGAAATACTTCCAAATTATTGTCGGCGAGAGGTGAGTAGGATAGAGCGCCTGTAGCAGCGATCCCAAGAGTTCATCCTCCAGATCCTCCACAGCGTCGTCTTGAATGTCGGTCAAAACCTGCGTAAGTGTTGACCAATCGGTGCTTGCTTCGCGCGTGTAGGCAATTAAGACGTTCAAAGCATCTGTTCGCAAGCTTGGCCAGTAGGTCTTGTCGCGAACAACCTGTTCCAACTCTGGCGTCAAACCCGGCATGGGATGCCCATTTGCAACCGCGTCCAACACGCAATCGATCATTGCTAGGTGCGCTGGACTCCTGTCTGAAGAGCGGAGCCTCTCCCGAAAGTCCTCCATCATGTCTATCGTTGCCAACGCGCCAAAAGGTTTGCTTGCCCAGTTTTGACTACGGAAGTAGGCATAGCGCTTAGCTTCATCGTGTAGGGCACTAAGCACATGTAGTTTCTCGGCGTGGGTGAAGTTGTGCACATCACCGTTGAGCACCAAACCGAGGGGGTCGTGATCGATCAACTCTCGACGCAGGTCCGTTGGCGCGATTGCGGCCAACCAAGCGTGCAGGCCTCGCAGTGCTGGTACTACACCGGCATCCAGACCCAGCATCAACATCAGAGCCCGATTTGGCGGTAGACCATTGTGAAATCGGGAGATGAGGTATTGCGCACCTAGGTACTCCGCAACTGTTCTATGAATGGGAAAAAAATTGCGGCGGCCATTGCCTCGGAAGAGTCTGGTTTGCAGTGCGACTTGACAAGCTATCGGGTCAGGTGCCGTCCTGTCGCAAAGAAGTTCGGGTAATGGGACTGCGCCGGTTTTTGCATCGTGACTCTGCGAAGTTATCGACTCACTGCCAGAAAGAAGCATGATGGCGCCCAAGTAGCCCGCAGCTTGGAGTACTTTGTCATGAGGCAGCGAGCTTAGGCGCTTCGCTGCAATGTGCTCATCGTTGTGTTCTTTGACTAATTGAGCGCAAGCCATTTCATAAGTCTTGGTCTTGCTGTCTGGCCATCCACTTCCCGTGATTGCCATGGCCTTAACCAACATCCGTAAGGTTTGAGGGTTATCAAGTAAACCTTCGAGATCCCGGTTCTCGGCCTCGTGAATGAATTTTTCCGCTTCAATTTCATCGGATCCCTGCCAGTGCGCGATTAGGGCCTTGGTTTGTGAAATGTCCAGAGGATCGAGGTGTAGCTCCAAAAAGCGGCCGTCCCCCAGCAGACGCTTTAGGGCGTCGCTGTCGGCGTTGCCGCGCCAATCGGCCTCTCGGCAGGAGATGCGAAACCGCGGTACACCCAGTTGTTGCAGTTTCGTGCGAATCTGCCCCAGGACCGTAAGTCCCGTTGCGTTGCCGGCAGCAATTTCGTCCAGTCCATCAATAAAGACTGGTGGACTCCAGCCCGATGGCAAGTCCAGTTCTACAAAATCGCGCGCGCGGATGTAATGACCGCCTTCTGCCCTACTGAGCGCCTCGAATGCGTCTGATTTGCCCGCACCTGGGTCGGCGAGCAACACCCATGCATGTACTTCGCGGTAATAGCTAAGGGGCTCAGTATTTGCAAGGGAATCGTCTTCTGAGCGCGCCCGAGCGTACCGCTTGAGTGGCAGGCGATCTTGTGAAGAGTTCGTTTCAGAATTCATTCCGTGTCGAGCCAATGCGCCAGCGGATATGACAAAAACTCCGTGAGTGCGATGCCGCCAGTACCCACCAGCAACTGTTTGCTCGTCGGATGCTGTTTTGCAAACGCATCAAGGCCGTGTAGCTTGCCAGTTGACGAGCCGCTCTTCACCTCAATGGCAACAAGTCGTATGGCGTTGGAAATGACAAAGTCCACTTCGTGCGGGCTTTCACGCCAGTAACTTACCTCCTCGTTTGTGGTGCCTGTGTTGCAGAGATGTGCTCCTACGGTGCTTTCGACCAGACGCCCCCAATAGCTGCGGTCTGCTTGTGCTTGTACAAATGTGTACGGTGTTGCGCTCGACATCAGCGCGGCGTTGAGTACGTTGAATTTGGGGGCTGACGCACGGCGGCGAGCCACACCAACATGATATTTCTGTAGCCCTGTCAGCAGGCCTGCGTTTCCCAGTAGATCAAGATATCCGGCCAAGGTGGTTTCGTTCCCTGCCTCCAGCATTTGCCCCTTGACTTTGCCTAACGCGAGAATTTGACCTGAGTAGCTCGCTCCCAGTGCAAAAAGCTGCTTGAGAAGCGCGGGTTTGTCTACCCGGGTCATTTGAAGAATGTCGGTGTCGATGCTGGGTTGCACCAGACTCGCGAGTACATAGTTGCGCCAACGATCTTCTTCCCGTATCAGCGGCGCGCTACCCGGATAGCCGCCGAAATACATGTACTCGTTGAGTGTGAGATCAAAAGCTTGGTGCATTTCAAGGAATGACCAATGGCTAACTCGAATCAGTTCGTAACGGCCCGCCAGGCTTTCTGCCATGCCCTTTTGCATCAGCAGCGGTGAGCTGCCCAGCAGTACCACATGCATTTCCAAGCCTTGTGCGCGATCAGCATCCCATAGGCCCTTCACTGTTTCGGACCAGCGCGCAATTTTCTGGATTTCGTCTACTACAAAGGCGAATGGCTGCTGCGGGTAGTTGAGCTTGAATGCGTTGAACTGCTGCCTTGCGTTTTGCCAACTGCGTATCAGCCAAGCGGTATCTCGGCGAGAGCCGTCAACCTCGCCTGTGGACGCGATAGAGCTACCTTGAGCAAAGGGGCGGGACTCAATAGGCTGGTCAACCGCTAGAAAATAGTGTGCGCATTTCTCCAGCGCTTGACGTACCAAAGTGGTTTTACCAACCTGCCTTGGCCCGGCCACAATCGTGATGAACCGTGGTGGTTCTTCCAAGCGCTCACACAATGCCTGAACTTGACTTCGATAGAAGGGCATAAATCATACTGAGTAAATTTACTCAGTATGATTCCAGAGATGTAGAGATATGTCAAATATGGGAATGCGACATAACATACTTGAAGCCGTTGTACTTTTTCTTGAAGTTATTCCATATTTCCATTAAAGTGGAAATATGGAAGAAAAAACTGCCGTCAAATCCCTTGCTGCCCTGGCCCAGGGCATGCGCCTTCGTATTTTCCGCGCTCTGATCGGTTCTGCGCCGCAGGGGATGACGCCAGGCATTTTGTCCGCGACGCTGGATGTGCCCGCGTCTACGCTGTCGTTCCATCTCAAGGAGTTGATGCACGCGCACCTGGTTTCGCAGGAGCGTGACGGGCGCAGCCTTATCTACCGGGCCTCCATCGCGCAGATGAACGAGCTGATGGCCTACCTGACCGCGCATTGCTGCCACGGCGCGGCCTGCGAAATCGCGACCGTTCCCGGTTGTAGCAATGGCTGAAGCCGGCGGCACGTTCGACCCCATGAACACACCTCTGTCTTGCGCGCGCCGATAGCGCCGCCACTGGCCATGAGCGTTTTCGAGCGCTACCTGACGGTCTGGGTCTTCCTGTGCATCGTGGCGGGCGTCGCGCTGGGCCAGATGTTCCCCGCTCCCGTCCAGGCCATCGGCCGGATGGAAATTGCCAAAGTCAACTTGCCGGTAGGCCTGCTGATCTGGGTGATGGTCATTCCGATGCTGCTCAAGGTGGACTTCGGCGCCTTGCAACAGGTCAAGAGCCATTGGCGCGGCATTGGCGTGACCTTGTTCGTCAACTGGGCCGTCAAGCCGTTCTCGATGGC
>JAYUED010000048.1:0-2098 GCA_043739385.1 Betaproteobacteria bacterium
GCAATCTTCATTTTTTACCCTTCTTTCTGAATAGTGGATTGGCCGTGTGTGTGGCAAAAAAGCTGTCCACGTCCACCGGCGCCGGTGCTGGCTTGTCCGGAGGAGGTTGAGGTGCAAGCACGGGAGCTGCGATGGATGGCTTGGCCAGGCGCGTCGCTTCGCGCTGCACCGTGGCCCAACCCACCTTGATGCCTGCATCTTCCAGGGCCTGCCGAATAGCCGCAATGGTGTAGCCCTCAGACCTTAAACGCGCAATCTCATCTTCAAAGCCGCGCAGCTTGCGCTGCGCATTGCCTGGCGGAACGGTTGGTCGAAGCTCCATGCGCTGATGTTACCCGCCAAACACTCAGAAAACACTCACTTTTTATCCGGTGCCTACCCACCTAATACCCACCTATTTGGGAGAAAACTACAAAAATTCAAAAACAAAACACAAAATAAGTATTTGCAGGATAGGCTGACGCCGGTAATTGTGGGTACAATTACACCATGACCGATCAACCGGAGCCATCCCCATCCCGCGCCGCTGGCCAAATCAAGGTAGACCTGGGTGTAGAAACAAAACGCGCTTGGATGCAACAGTGCACAGCCCGTGGTCTAGTCCCCAGCAAAGCAGTGCGCAGCCTGGTAGAGCAAGCCCTGGCAGAAGGCCCAGAACAACCCACAAGCCGCGAAGCCAGGGCGATCCACGTGGCGGTAGCCACCCAACCCGATCACGGCGCAAAAGTCGGCAGAGAAATCCAGTTCACACCCACAGAGAACGCCGCTATTGAGGCCGTCGCTGGCCAGCAAGGATTTGGTTTTCAGGAGTGGGTGATTGCGGCAGTACGCGCAGCGCTGGCAAATGCGCCGAGTTATGGCCAGCTCGAAATCGAAGCCCTCACGCAAGGCAACCGGGGTTTAACGCAAATAGTGCGGGAGCTGCGCGATTTACGCGCAGCTGGATTGGCAGAAGAGCAGCAAAAGCAGCTCAAAAAATTGGAAAACGAGATACGCAAACACATCGAGCAAGCGAGCCTGGTCATGGCAAAAGGGGCGCAGCGGTGGCAACTGAAAATCTAAAGTTCGGACGGGCTTGGGATGATGTCTTCTACGACTGGACGGACGGGTTGAACCTTGGGCGTAAATTCAAAAAACCACGCAGGGCACCCGCCAGCAAGTCGGTCTGGACGGGCGCACGGGCATCGACGCAGGCGGTCGCAGACTATGCAGACAAGGGCAGCAAGGCTGATATTCGTGCGCGCTTGCACGGGGTGGCAAGGAAAACCACCCAGGTGATGGTCAAGATCACGCCGGGCAAGAACAAAACCATGAAATCCGTGCGCGATCACCTGGCGTACATCGCGCGTGACGGCGAGGAAACGCTGCTAGATCAGGATGGCCAGGAGCATGCGGGTAAAGAGGCATTGAAAGATGTTTCATGGGCTTGGCAGCATGCGGGCCCGCGCATGGAAGACGAGGCGCAACACAAGCTGGCATTCAACATCATGTTTTCGATGCCGGAGGGTACGGATGAAAAGGCGCTTTATGCGGCAGTGAGGGCAACAGCGGCTATCGAGTTTGCCGGGCATCAGTGGGTGATGGCCCAGCACTTCGATGAGCCACAAGTGCATTGCCATGTGTGTGTTAAAGCCGAAGGGGAAGACGGCTTGCGCCTGAATCCACGCAAAGCAGATCTCCAAAGATGGCGCGAACGCTTTGCGCACGAACTCAGAACGCGCGGTGTAGAGGCTGAAGCCACGCGCCGGTCATCTCGCATGCACCAGGAGCGAATCAACAAGCCGTGGGCAGCGACACGCATCGAGCAACGCGGAAGTGCAAGCAACCCGGCACCAGCAAAAGTAAATGCTGAGCGCATCCAGCGCTGGAAAGAAACGGAAGCACAAGCAGCCAGCACGTACGACCATCTGATCGAAGCTTTGCGTCGCTCTGACGATGCAGCCGACAGGGTCCTTGCGAAAACGCTTGAAGACAGCGTGAGAGAGGGCAAAACACAAAAGCCCGTCGAGCGCAGCAATAACCCAAAGACGAATCTTGAAAGGACATAAGTCATGGAATCGGACGTTGTAAAAATCAAAGCCTTTGAGCCTGGCGTATT
>JAYUED010000049.1:0-2079 GCA_043739385.1 Betaproteobacteria bacterium
CCAGGCAGGTTGGTTGAATCGCTGTTCCAGTAGAGCAAATCGAACGGCGGTGGGGTTTCGCCCTTCAGGTAATTGCCGACCACGTAGTTCCACACCAGATCGTTGGGGCGCAAAAAGCTGAAGGTCGATGCCAGGTCTTGGCCCTTGAGCAAACCACCCTGCCCCATCTCATGCTCGCGGTATTTGACCGAGGTTTCGTCGATAAAGATATCGAGAATACCGGTGTCGGTGAAGTCGAGCAGAGAGGTCAGCAGCGTCATGCTGGCAGCAGGTTTTTCGCCCTTGGCCGCCAGCACGGCCAGCGCGGTAGCCAGTATGGTGCCGCCTACGCAAAAGCCCAGCGTGTTAATAGTTTTGGCGCCGGTGATCTCCCGCACCACGGCAATCGCCTTGATGGCGGCATGCTCGATGTAGTCATCCCATTTTTTCATGGCCATTGACTGGTCAGGGTTGCGCCAGCTCACTACGAAGGTGCGATGTCCCTCGCTAACCGCATGGCGAATCAGCGAGTTTTCGGGCTGTAAATCAAGAATATAAAACTTGTTGATACAGGGTGGCACCAGCAAAAAGGGCTTTTCGTATACCTTGGATGTCAAGGGCTTGTACTCAAGCAACTGGAAAAATTCGTTTTCAAACACCACAGCACCCTCAGTGGTGGCGACGTTTTTACCAACTTCAAACAGGCTCTCGTCGGTCATCGACACATGCCCCTGCTTCATGTCGTGCAGCATGTTTTCAATGCCCTTGCCTATGCTTTGGCCCTGCGTGGCAATCGCTTTATGGATGGCCTCGGCGTTCATTGCCATAAAGTTGCTGGGCGCAGAGGCTGCAACGGCTTGCTCAACCGCAAAGCGCACACGGGCTTTGGTTTTTTCGTCGCCTTCAACGGCCTCCGCCATGCTCATCAGGGTACGGGCGTTGAGCAGGTAGTTGGCAGCAGCAAATTTGGCAACCGGGCTGTCAGCCCAGGCTTGATTTGAAAACCGCCTGTCAGACGCAGCAGACAATGCCTCAGGTATGGCAGAGCCAGCCTGCATACCCTGGTTCCAGAGCGCTGCTGCGTCTGCCAGGTAACGCTGCTGGATTTGCTGTAGCTGCGCAGCATCAAAGTTGATGGCTGGCAGGCCTCCGGACGGAAAACCCGCACCAGCAAAAGGACTTCCACCGCCCAAACCGCCCTTGGCCTGCTGCAAGCCCGCAGTGAAGGTCTCTTGCATTTGTTGGGCTGCACCAGCCCAGTTTGCGTCAGAATTCATGCATGTCTCCAGCGTATGCTTGCGTGTGATCGAATCACCTTCATTCTAAAGCGCTCGTGCGCTAAAACTCCTATGTACCTTGTTGTTATTGCGTGGATTTATGTGGTGCTGATGATGAGCGTGGCAGAAGCCACCAACAGCACAGGCACGGTATTGGGTGCCATCATCACATTTTTACTCTACGGCGTAGCGCCTGTGGTATTGGTGATTTACCTGATGCGTACCCCTGCCAGGCGTAAGGTCATCAAAGCGCGTGAAGCTGAAGCACTGGCCCAACATCGGGCTTCAGCCGAGGCAACGCT
The DNA here is from genome assembly GCA_043739385.1 of Betaproteobacteria bacterium. Lineage (GTDB taxonomy): Bacteria > Pseudomonadota > Gammaproteobacteria > Burkholderiales > Burkholderiaceae_C > Defluviibacillus. The sequence continues at coordinate 1,559 of JAYUED010000049.1, forward strand.
TTCTGCCCCACCGACAAGCGCAGAAGGCGGCGGTTCCACGAAAAGTTAGCATACCTACGGTGTAGACTGAGCATCATCACAACGGCTGCAATGACAGAACCCCTTCACACCTTCAACCCCAAGCCATCACGCCCTGCGCTGCAACTGCCTGTGGGCGCATGCGACGCGCACGTTCACGTGTTCGGGCCAGCGGCCATTTTTCCGTACGCAGTCAGCCGTAACTTCACCCCGGTTGATGCGCCCAAAGAAACACTGTTTGCGCTGCACAAGCATCTGGGTGTTTCACGCTGCGTGATTGTTCAATCGGTCATCCACGGCTTTGACAACAATGCAGTTGAGGACGCTATTGCTGCTGGGTCGGGGCATTACCTGGGCGTGGCCCTTGCGCCGCATGATGTGGCCGATGCAGAGCTACTGCGCTTGAAAACTGCTGGCTTTCGCGGTATCCGGTTTAACTTTATGAAGCATTTAGGCAGCGGTGCAACGCCAGACCAGGTAGTTTCACTCTCGCATCGGCTGGC
>JAYUED010000050.1:0-122805 GCA_043739385.1 Betaproteobacteria bacterium
TTTTGGTGAGCTGATTGACCCGCAGCGGCCTCTGCCAGATCTGTCGGTAGCCAGTCTTGACGGCGCACCACACAATCTCACTGACCTTAAAGGCCAATGGCTCTTGGTCAGTGTGGCGTCCGGTGCTTGTGATGAGCAGTGCGAAAAGCACCTCTACCTGCAACGCCAAGTGCTTACTAGCCTAGGCAAGGAGCGGGACCGTTTTGACTGGGTGTGGTTAATTACGGATGAACAGCCCGTACGGTCGTCTTTGCTGCCTGCATTGAAAGACGCAACCGTGTTCCGCCTTAAACTTGATCAGGTTTCAAACTGGCTTATGCCCGCCAAAGACAACGTGCTGAGCGACCATTTGTACGTAGTGGACCCTATGGGCAACTGGATGATGCGCTTTCCAGCCAAGCTTGACGCAGAAGGTGCGACCAAAGCCAAGCGTGATTTAGAGCGCTTGCTGCGTGCCTCAGACTCGTGGGATCAGGCTGGTCGAGGGGATAAGTAATGTCATCCTCTTCAGGGTTTGATTTTTCACCGCTGCTCCACATCATGCTGATGGGATTGGCTATTGCGCTCGGCCCCTTATTCTGGGTGTGGCTGCGCAGCCGTAATTTGTCCCCTGCTCAGCGTTTGCGAGCCTTGACTTTGCTAACCTTGTTTGTGACTTTTGATTTAGTGTTGTTCGGTGCCTTTACCCGTTTGACCGACTCCGGTCTGGGGTGCCCCGACTGGCCCGGATGTTATGGTCACGCCAGTCCGATAGGCGCACAGTCTGCGATAACTTTGGCCCAAGAGGCGATGCCGACAGGCCCTGTCACTCATGGCAAGGCCTGGATAGAGATGCTGCACCGCTACATGGCGACTGGGGTTGGCGTCTTGATCGTGACGTTGCTGGCGGCCCGTTGGTGGGAGGGGTGGCGCAGTAAGGCGTTGAAGAACGCTCCCGCGCAAGCGCAAAGTTTACCTAGCCTGTGGTGGCCCGCTCTGACGCTGCTGCTGGTTTGCCTACAAGGCGCCTTTGGGGCGCTGACCGTTACCATGAAACTGTTTCCTGCAATCGTCACCTTGCACTTGCTGGGCGCGTTGCTTTTGCTGGCCTTTTTGACGGCTCAAGCCAGTCGCTACGATCTGACTTTGCAAACGCAAGCCAAGGCTCATATCAGCCGTGGGCTTTATGCGGTGACTCTGCTGGTGGGACTTTTACTTACGCTGCAAATTACGCTGGGTGGATGGGTCAGTACCAATTACGCGGTGCTTGCGTGCCAAGATTTTCCCGCTTGCCAGAGCAGCTGGTGGCCCGCAATGGATTTTCAGCAAGGCTTCACAGTTTGGCGTGAATTAGGACTAACGGGCGAAGGCAACCCCATTAACTTCACCGCCTTAACGGCTATTCACTACACCCATCGCCTGATGGCCTATCTCGTATTGACCGCCTTGGCTGCGCTCGCATGGCGGCTCCACCGCCTGCCAGGCCTGCGTCGCCAGGCACGAATGCTAGCTGCCTTGACTGTTCTGCAGTTGTTAACTGGCCTTAGCAATGTCGTACTTGGCTGGCCTCTGGTCGCTGCTTTGGCCCATACCGGTGGTGCTGCCGCTATGGTCATGGCGCTGGTCTGGGTCGTTACATCTTGCCAGCCTCAGTTTGCGAAGGCCACAACTGTGCGGCGCAACCCGGCGCGAGGCGTCACTGCATGAATGCGCCCCTATGAACGCTCCCAAAAATCTTCCCGATAGCCTCTCCAATAACCTCCCCGGTACAGCCCAAACCCTTGCGCCACCGCCGTCAGTGTTCAAACAGTTTTATCACCTCACTAAACCTCGTGTGGTGCAGCTGATTGTGTTTTGCGCCTTTATCGGCATGGTGCTTGCCATCCCCGGTGCTCCTACATTTACAGAATGGCAAACCATTGCTATCGCTTGCGCCGGTATCTGGCTTGTTGCCGGTGCCGCCGCCGCGTTCAACTGCATTGTTGAAAAAGGTATTGACGCCAAAATGAAGCGAACCGAATGGCGTGCCACTGCCAAAGGTCAGCTGAGCGATTGGCAAACCCTGCTTTTTTCAGCCACGCTGTGCATCGCCGGCTCTAGCGTGCTGTATTTGTGGGTTAACCCACTCACGATGTGGCTGACGTTTGCCACCTTCGTCGGCTATGCCGTCATCTACACCGTAATTTTGAAGCCGCTGACACCGCAAAATATCGTCATCGGTGGTGCATCAGGGGCCATGCCGCCGGTATTGGGCTGGGCCGCTGTGACTGGCGATGTCGGCCCTGAAGCGTTGATTTTGTTCCTCATCATTTTCCTGTGGACGCCACCTCATTTCTGGGCGTTGGCGCTGTACCGGGTGGAAGACTACCGTAAATCTGGCTTACCGATGTTGCCCGTGACCCACGGCAACGAATTTACTCGCCTGCAAGTACTGCTCTACACCTTTGTGCTGTTTGCCGCCTGCCTGATGCCTTTTGTGTATGGCATGAGTTCGTGGATTTACCTGATTGCTGCAGTCGTTTTGAGTCTGGGTTTTTGTGGGTATGGTTTTGCTCTGTGGCGAAATTACTCGGACGCGCTAGCCCGTAAAACCTTCCGCTTTTCCTTGATTCACCTCAGTGCGTTGTTTGCTGCGCTGCTGGTCGATCACTACGTCTTGTGAGTTGCTCCTCCAGCCGAAACCCCATACCTTATACGCCATGACTTATCTTTCTACCCGTCGGATTGCTATTCAATCTATAGCTAAAGGTGCAATATTGACATGCGCTATTGGTGTATTAGGTTCGATTTCAGCCTGCTCCGAAAAAAAGCCTGAGTTCAACGCCGTAGACGTTACCGGTGCGGACTACGCTAAAGATTTTGCATTGACTGACCACAACGGCCAAGCCCGCACGCTGGCAGATTTCAAAGGCAAGGTAGTTGTACTGTTCTTTGGTTATACCCAGTGCCCCGATGTCTGCCCCACCACCATGGCCGAGCTGGCCGAGGTTAAAAAGCAACTGGGCAAAGACGGCGACAAATTGCAAGCCCTGTTCGTCTCGGTTGATCCCGAGCGTGACACGCCCACACTGCTTAAAGCCTATATGGCCAACTTTGACCCCAGCTTCCTCGCCCTGCGCCCCACGCCAGAGCAACTGCCTGAGCTGGCAAAGAGCTTCAAGATGTACTACAAAAAGGTAGATGGCAAAACGCCCACCAGCTACACCATGGACCATTCTGCGGGCAGCTATGTGTATGACCCACAAGGCCGTGTGCGCTTATTCACCCGCTACGGCAGCGGTGCGCCGGCATTGGTGTCAGATTTACAGCAGCTGTTGAAATAAAAAAGCGGAACGTGGCGACAGCCACGTTCCGCTTTACTTCATTGGGATTTTGGGCTCGGTCAGGCGTAAGCCGCCAACGTCGTCCTCATCTTTTTCATGGCTGCCACTTCAACCTGGCGAATACGTTCTGCGCTGACGCCATATACCGCTGCCAGTTCGTGCAGCGTCATGCCGCCAGAGCCGTCATCGTTGACCTTCAACCACCGCTCTTCCACGATGCGGCGGCTGCGCTCGTCCAATGCTTCCAGCGCAGTGGCAATGCCGTCACTGGCCAGCACGTCTCGCTGATGGGACTCCATCAGAGCAGTAGGCTCCTGGGTGGCATCCGTCAGGTAGGTGATGGGGCCAAAGCTCTCTTCACCGTCGTCACTCGGGCCGGGATCCAGCATCACATCGCCACCCGAGAGACGGGTTTCCATTTCAATCACATCCGAGCGCGCGACGTTGAGCTTGCTGGCCATCAGGTCAATCTCTAGCTCGCTGAGGGTGCCACGGTGAGTTGCCGCATCGGTCGACCCTGCATCGGCCTTAAACCCTTGCTTCATCGAGCGCAGGTTGAAAAACAGCTTGCGCTGGGACTTTGTGGTCGCCACCTTCACCATGCGCCAGTTTTTCAGCACATATTCGTGAATTTCAGCCTTGATCCAATGCAAAGCGTAGCTTACCAAGCGCACACCTTGGTCAGGATCAAAGCGCTTCACCGCCTTCATTAGGCCGACATTGCCTTCTTGAATCAAATCGCCATGCGGCAGACCATATCCCAGGTACTGGCGAGACACCGACACGACCAAGCGCAAGTGTGAAAGCACCAGCTTGCCAGCGGCTTCCAGATTGTCTTCCGCACGAAATTTACGGGAAAATTCTTGCTCCTGCTCTAAAGTAAGCAAGGGCAGGCGGTTGACCGCTGAAATGTACGCATCCAAATTCCCAAGCGCAGGAATCACGCTCCAAGGATTGGCAACCGCCATAGCGGTTGAGGGGGTAGAAATAACACCAGAAAAACTACTCATGCCAGAACTCCAGTCATATAACTAAATATTAGCACTCTGTTCGAGAGAGTGCTAACGAATAAGTTCAATGCTTTTGATAGTTGCGATGTATGACTACGTGGGGGCGGGCACTAGTCCTACAACGTGCTGGTCGGCGCTCTCAGCCGCCCCTGCTGATAGATCTTAATGACGCATTAACTCGATGACTTCTTGAACGGCAAACGAACTAAGCCCGTTGACAGCCCTGTACCCAACAAAATCACCGCGCCGCACACCAGCATCTGCGACGTGACGGCTTCACCAGCAAACACCATGCCATAAGCCACGGCAAAAACGGGCACCATGAATGGCACCGTCAAGGCCCGCGCAGGCCCAGCGCGCTCTATCAGTCGAAAAAACAGCACATAGGCCAGCCCAGTACACACTACCCCAAGCGCCAGTAACGCCAACCAGGCTTTTGCACTGGGTGTGTGGGCGGGCCAGAGCCACCACGCGGGCAAGGCCAGCCCCAACGTAGCGCCCAGCTGGCTGCCTGTCGCTGTGACCAAAGGACGCAAGCCCGTCAGGTAGCGTTTAGCAAAACTGGCCGAAAGGGCGTAGCACAAGGTCGCCAGTAAACAGGCCAGGACGGCCCAGCCCGGTGCGATGCCCGAGGCGTCCGGTTTGAAGCTGGCTTTGTCCCAGGCCAGCATTGCGACACCTGAAAACCCTACCAATAAACCCAGTGCGCGCGAGCCGTTCAACGTGTCTTTCAGCCATACCCAAGCCACGATGGCTCCAAACAAAGGCACCGTGGCATTCAAAATAGACGATAAACCCGTGGAAATGGACAGCAATGCGAACGCAAAGCAGGCAAACGGGATAGCTGAATTCAACAGCCCGACGAAAAATACTGGCTTCCAGTTCGCCACTAATTCGTCGCCTAAACCCCGCCAGACCAGCAGGGGTAACAAAAACATCGCTGCAATCGTTACCCGTACGGCAGCTGTTGGCAGTACGCCAAACTCCAAAGCACCAAGCCGAGTAAATAAAAATGAAGCGCCCCAAATGGCCGATAACAGGAAAAAATCAATCAACCACGGTGGGCTGGCAGCTTGCGATGGCAGGGCAGTAGGCGGCGAATAAGGTAAGGTCAAAACAAACTTCCGGTTATGGGTGTAGCGATGAGGGTAGCTGATGGCGCTGCCGTTATCGCCATGCCCGCCATGACCGACCCGACGCCTTCGAGTTTAAGTAACGCCACCTTGCGATCGAGCCCCCCTGCATAACCTGTCAGTGAGCCATCCCCACCCAGCACCCGGTGGCAGGGCACGATGATGCTGATGGGGTTGCGCCCCACAGCCGCCCCTAATGCGCGCACCGCTTTTGGTTTGCCAATCGATGCGCTTAACGCGCCATAGCTGGTGGTTGTGCCGGGTTCTATCTCCAGCAAGGCCCGCCACACCGCCTGCTGAAAAGCAGTGCCGCTGCGCAAATCCAAAGGCAAGTCGAAATGCACACGCGCGCCTGCGAAGTAAGCCTGTAATTGGGCGATGCTTTCCAGTAGAACCGGGTGGGTAGGCACACAGGGCCAATCGGAAAATTCAGGCAAGTGCCGTTGGTTGTCAAACCAGACACCCGCCAAGCCCATGTCTGTGGCGGCCACGGTCACAGGCCCCAGTGGGCTGGTGAAGTGGGCTTGAACGACAGTGGTATCGAATTTCATATTAAATGACCTTGTTGTGCATAAAAGGTGAATAACGATGCCCTCAAAGCGTCGTCCACGCCCGAATTACCGCGTAGCTGCGCCATGGCTTCCAGGCCTGCGACGCCGCTTCAGCTTCGCGTGCTGCGTGCTTGCTGCCCTGAACGCCCAGTGCCTTATGCAAGGCTACATCGCCCGCTGGGAAGGCATCAGGCCAACGCAGCGCCCGCATGGCGATGTACTGCGCTGTCCAGTCGCCAATACCAGGTAAGGTTTTGAGGGCGGCAATGGTTTGGGGCACGTCCGAGCCACTGTGCAGTTGCAGGCGTTTGTCCACCACCGCTTGCGCGATGGCCACTATCGCCGCTTGGCGTTGTTTGACGATACCTAATTGTCCCAGTGCATCGCCACTGGCCCGCGCCATCACGCCCGCCGTAGGGAAGAGCCGGGACAGCGCAGGGAAGGGCGTCTCAATGGGCTCACCAAACCTGTCCACCAAGCGCTGTGCCAGCGTGCGGGCCGCAGCCACGGTGATTTGCTGACCCAGCACGGCGCGCACCGCCAGCTCGAAACCTTCCATGGCTCCTGGCACACGCAGACCGTCCCCCTCGGGAAAGCTGCCGTGTAGCACCGGGTTGATGGCGCTAGGGTCAGCGTCCAAATCTAGCACTGCCCTTACACGTCGGATCAGCAAAGGCAGCACCTCGTGCAGTGAATCGCTGATTTGTAAGGTGACTTGGCAGCGGGATTCGTCAAAACTTGCCAGTAACCACCCTGCATGCCGCTTGCCACCTGTTTCTACGCAAAAAGTTCGCCCTGTGCTTTTTTGCTGTTCATTGTTAGCTACAAATTCAATAGTGCTGATACTGCGCTTGGCCATGAACGCCAACATCGCGTTCACGTCATAAGGGGGGCGGTAGGCCAGCTTGACAGCGATACCGGTATTTACCGCAATGCTGGTGCTAACGATCTCAGGCTTTTTGTCTTGCATCCGACCTGAGCGGCGCAGCGCCGTTGGGTTCAGCCCGTAGTGCTCTACAAATGCTGCGTTAAACCGCCGCAAACTGCCAAACCCGCTGCTGAGCGCCACCTGCGTGACGGGCAATGCCGTGTCTGCCAGCAGCTGTTTCGCTGTCAGCAAGCGCCGTGTTTGCAAGTATTGCAGAGGCGACACGCCAAACTGCGCTTCAAAAATCCGCCGCACATGCCGGTCGCTGACACCCAGACGTGCTGCCAATGCGGCCACCGATGGCTGTGCCTCAGTCCAAGCGTCCGGTTCATCAAGCAACCGCGCCGCTTGGTGCGCCAAGATGTACGACGCATCCTGAATCGACCACACCACCGAATGCGGCGCCAACTCAGGCCGGCAGCGCAAGCAGGGCCGAAATCCCGCCTGCTCCGCCTGCGCTGCATGGCCAAAAAAGCGACAGTTCTCACGCTTGGGGCAACGCACCTTGCAGACTGGTCGGCAATAGATGCCAGTGGACGTGACGGCGGTGAAAAACCGCCCATCAAACCGTGCATCCCGCGCCTGCATGGCGAGGTAGCAGGCGTCGTCGCTGATGGCGGCAAGGGCAATGGATGAGGTGGGCATGGGGATATGGTAGCGACTAGCCGAGTATTAACTGGCCGTTTTCGGACATATGCATGGTGCGCTTCACACCCCACCCCACCCCACCCCACATCTCACCTTTTGTAAAACGGCGCTGATTTACGGCGCGTTTACCCCTCACGTACCCCGCAGACACCTTACCGCGCTTCAATGACCTTAGCAGCACAGCTTTCAACTGGGTCTGCGCTGAGTGGGGTGAACTTCCCCTGTATCTCTCCTGTATTTCCTCTTTGTATGTCTTTTTGTAGGAGTCCGTATGAAAGCTAACCTTACATCTTCAGTCCGTTTTTCAATCCGCTGGTTTGGTCCCGTCATGTTCAGCCTGGCCATGTCGCATGCCCATGCTGCCGACACCGGTACCGACGTGTATGTTGGCGGTGGGCTCTCGGTACTACGCGCGTCTGGCTTGGGTGGCCAAGTGGATGGTGCACTGGCCAACCAAGGCATCACGAGTGCGAGCAGCGCCGACAGCCGCAGCACTAGCGGTGATCTCAAGCTGGGCTACCGTGTCAATCCGAATTTTGCGGTTGAAGCCACTTACGACCGGGTAGGCGCGCTGAACGTGCAGTCCAATATTTCTGCCCCATCTGCTGATACGGCTGCGGGCAGCTGGAAAGCACAGGGCTACGGTCTGCATGCTTTGGGAATTCTGCCCATTGATAAGCAATGGTCGGTCACGGGCCGCTTAGGTCTTGAGCAGTGGAACACCAAGTTCAACACGGCATCGAATGCAGGCGGTGCGACCAACGTGTCCACCAGCAGCAATCACCTGGGCTTTGCCTTGGGTGCCGGTGCCGCCTACGCCATCAACCGCAATGTAGATGCCACTGCCGAGCTGGTGCATTACACCGGTGTGGGCGATGCAGGCACTACTGGGCGTACCGGCTTGAATGCCTTCAATCTGGGGTTGCGCTACCACTTCATGTAAATCATGCCTACGCCTGGGTGCTTAGCAGGGTACCCACGGCGAAGGTGCTTGTGCTGCCACTACTGTTGCCATTTCCGTAGCCCAAATTTTGCTGCAATTGTGAGAGCAAGGCTTGCAGCGTAACTGCGGGTTGCGAACTTGAACTGCCTGAACTGGCAGTGCTTGAGCTGCCCGTTGCTGGGGTTACTTGACCCAAATCAGCAGCCAGCTTGGAAAAGGCTGATTGCAAGTCGGCTGGCGCTGAACCGTTGCTGACTTGGGTAATCAAGGCAAACAAACCCGCTGAAAAACTGGCTTTCGGATCGTTGGTCGTTCTACTGGTGCTGGAGGTACTTGATGTACTGGCCGTACCCGCAGTGTTTTCGCCCTTCACCGCTTGAAACAGTGCGCCCATGAAGGACCGCATATCTTGTTTGACGTTGCCACCTGTGGCGCTCACACTGCTGTCGCTGGTAGCTGTACTGGTGGTGCTGTTCGCCGTAGTCGCTGTAACGGCGGTGGCGCTGGTCGCCGTCGTGGCTGACAGACCCAGGCTGCTCAAAGCTTGCTGCATCGCTTGTTGCACCTGACCCCCGCCGCCATGATGCCCATGCCCATGGCTCTTTTTAACCTTACCACCGCCGCCATCACCATCACCATCAGAATCTGATGTTGTGCCGATTTGGCTGCTAGAGGTCTGTTGAAGTGCCGTGGATGGGGCAATATAGTTGGTAACAGAGGAGCTAGACGAGATATTCATGGCCGGCCTTTGAGGAAATGGAGAAGACCTATTGAACATCGACTTCAACTTTCGTTAAATGAGCGTTAAAGAGGCATAAATAGGCTTATTTACATTGCTTTACCGCAGCTTTATAAAAAGTGGCTCATGCGGTGAATTTGGCGTCTTCATACCGTCCATTCGATCCAACAAACTACCCTGCACGTCTAAAATGCACTGGCGTTAGACCCCTCCACCGGTACCTTTGTTCATGAAAATTTCAGTCACCATCTTCAAAGCCTACGATATCCGTGGTGTTGTCCCTTCCACATTGACTGAAGCGGTGGCTGAAGGCTTGGGCCGCGCTTTTGGCACGCAAGCACTCGCCGAAGGTCAAAAGACAGTGGCTGTGGGTCGTGATGGCCGATTGAGCGGCCCCAGCTTAAGCGCTGCCTTGGTGCGCGGCCTGGTCGCGGCCGGTATCGAAGTCATCGATATCGGCACCGTCACTACCCCCATGGTCTACTTTGCGGCCCATACCCTTTGTCAAAGCGGTATTCAGGTCACAGGCAGCCACAACCCGAAAGACTACAACGGCTTCAAAATGGTGATGGGAGGACGCGCTATCTACGGTGACGAAATCCAGGCCCTGCGCCAGATGATGGAAGCTGAAAGCTGGGCGCTGCAAGCCGGTGGCTCTGTCAAAAACATCAACCTCGAAGCCCCTTACCGCGCGCGCATCGTCAGCGACGTGAAGCTTGCCCGCCCCATGCGCATCGTGATGGATTGCGGCAACGGCATCGCTGGCGCTTCTGCACCCGCTATCTTCCGGGCCCTAGGCTGCGAAGTCACTGAGCTGTTCAGCGAAGTTGACGGCAATTTTCCCAATCATCACCCTGACCCCAGCAAGCCCGAGAACCTGAAAGATTTGATTGCTGCGCTGCAATCTGGGGACGCCGAACTGGGTCTCGCATTCGACGGTGACGGTGACCGTCTGGGCATCGTCACCAAAGACGGTAACAACATCTACCCCGACCGCCAAATGGGCCTTTTTGCGCAAGACGTGCTGAGCCGCGTGCCCGGAGGCACGATTTTGTTTGATGTGAAGTGCTCGCAGCGCCTCGCGCCCACCATCACTGCCGCAGGTGGCAAGCCGCTGATGTGCAAGACCGGCCATTCGCTCATCAAAGCCAAGATGAAAGAAATCGACTCCCCGTTGGGCGGTGAGATGAGCGGTCATATCTTCTTTAAAGAACGTTGGTTTGGCTTTGACGATGGCACCTACGCTGGCGCGCGTTTGCTGGAAATTCTGAGTAAATCCCCTGATGCGAACGCCGTGCTGAACGCGTTGCCCACCAGCTTTTCCACGCCTGAGTTGAACGTGCCTTGCGCTGAGGGCGAGCCGCACAGCGTCACTGCCGCGCTGCAGGCCATTGCGGCGGCCACGTTCGCCTCGCCAGCGGTGATCTCTGATATTGACGGTCTGCGCGTTGATTGGCCCGATGGTTTTGGGTTGATCCGTGCCTCTAACACCACGCCCGTGCTGGTGCTGCGCTTTGAAGGCCACACTGACGCTGCACTGCAGCGTATTCAGGCCGATATGTTGGCGCTACTGCGAACAGTCAAGCCGAATGCCAGCTTTGAGGCCAGTGCGCACTGACCGGGTTTAGCCCGTGAAAGTGCTTATTGTGAAACTCTCGTCCTTGGGCGATGTCGTTCACGCCATGCCTGCCGTACAGGACATTCGCCGAGCTTTCCCCCTTGCGCAAATCGACTGGGTGGTCGAGCCTGGATTTGCCCCTTTGGTGCGCCGTTGCGCAGGGGTTCGTCGCGTCATCGCTTGCAATCTGCGGGCTTGGCGAAAATCCCTTTTCTCGGCCACCACACGCTACGCATGGGCAGACTTTAAAACGACTTTGCAAGCAGAAAGTTACGACGCGGTAATTGACCTGCAAGGACTTACCAAATCTGCGTTGATTGCCCGGCTGGCTCGCTTAACCCCTCAAGGTCAACGCTACGCCTTGGCCAACTGTACTGACGGTTCCAGCTACGAGGCACCCACGCGCTGGGTGGCGGATGTGGCGATTCACATTCCGCCACACAGCAGCGCCGTACAGCGTTCGCGCATGCTGTGTGCTCAAGCGTTGGGGTATGCCTTGCCTGCAAGTTTTGAGCACTATGGGCTGAACGCCCAGGAGGCGTATTCATCAGTAGCTATTAATTCAATAGTATTTGACGCCTATTGCCACTCCGCCGTAGTGCCGGTCGTTGCGTTGGTACATGGCACTTCCCGCGCTGACAAGCTGTGGCCCGAAGCCCATTGGGTGGCACTGGCACAACGCCTGATGCTGTCAGGCCACAGCATTGCTTTGCTGCACGGCAGCGACGAAGAGCATGGCCGCAGCGTGAGGCTAGCGCAGGCATTGCATGACGGACGTGTCCATATTTGGCCTCGCCTCAGCGTCGATTCCCTGACCGACCAACTGGCCCGCACTGCCGGGGTAATTGGCGTGGACAGCGGCCTGTCTCACATTGCTGTGGCGCTGGATTTGCCCCATGTTCAGCTTTACAACTTCGACACGGCGTGGCGCACTGGGCCGCACACACCACGCCAGCAAAGCGTGTTTGCTAAGCCATGCCCATCGGTCGAGCAAGTCTGGCAGGCGTGGCAAACGGTGCGGTCGGTGCAGTCAGTGAAAACGGTCGCCGTCAAAGCATGATTCGCCTCCTCTACGCGCTACTGATGACGCTGGTTCAGCCGCTGCTGTGGCTCAAACTGCACCAGCGTGGTCGCCGAGAACCTGGCTATTTAAAGGCCATAGGTGAGCGCTTTGGTCGCTATCCACCAGCCGACCAGCCCGCTTCTGCTGCATCTGTCGATTGGGTCTGGCTCCACGCCGTTTCGCTGGGTGAAACCCGCGCCGCCGCCGTGCTGCTGGATGAGTTGCGTCAGCAAGCCCCCCAGCTTCGCCTGCTGCTGACCCATGGCACCGCCACAGGTCGTGCAGAGGGGCGGGCGTTGCTGCGCGAAGGTGACATCCAAGTCTGGCAACCGTGGGATGCGCCTGGCCCGGTCAACCGCTTTTTAGATCACTTTCAACCCCGCGTTGGTGTGCTGATCGAAACCGAAGTCTGGCCAAGCCTCACCGCCGCTTGCCAAAAGCGTGATCTGCCGTTGTTGATGGTGAACGCCCGCCTCAGCGAAAAGTCGCTTTTCAAAGCGCAGCGCGTGGCTTGGCTTGCCCGTCCAGCCTACCGTGCGCTGTCCGCCGTCTATGCCCAAACCTACGCCGATGCCCAGCGCTTGCGCCAACTCGAGGCCAATGTGCAGGGCGTCTTTGGCAATGTGAAGTTCGATGCCCAGCCCAGCCCTGGGTTGTTGTTGCAAGGCCAGCAGTGGCGGGCCGCTTGGAACGCAAAGCAAGCGCGGTCTAAACGGTCTAAACGATCAAAACCCATCATCCTATTTGCCAGCTCACGTGAAGGCGAAGAGGCCTTGCTATTGGCCTGCCTCAGCGCACTGCCCATGGCTCAGCGCCAAGCCGTGCAATGGCTGATCGTGCCCCGCCATCCGCAACGATTTGACGATGTGGCGGCGTTGGTTCAAGCCCAAGGCTTCAGCGTCTCGCGCCGCAGCGACTGGGGGAGCAACGGCCCTGTTGACCTGATTGGAGACGCTACGGACGCGGCCCCGGTGGTCTGGCTGGGTGACTCCCTCGGTGAAATGCCTTTGTACTACGCCCTGAGTGAAGTGGCGCTGCTGGGCGGCAGCTTTCTTCCCTTTGGCGGTCAAAACCTCATTGAAGCCGCTGCCTGCGGTTGTCCTGTCGTCATGGGGCCGCACACCTTTAACTTTGCCGATGCAGCCGCCAACAGCGCTAGTGCCGGTGCAGCCTTTGCAGTCGCAGATATTCCCGCCGCTGTTACCCAAGCCGTTGATTTGCTGTCCGAAGAAAAGCAACTGACGCTTGCTAGGTTGGCTGCGTCGACATTTGTGATGCAACACCGAGGGGCGGCGCAGAAGACTGCAGCGGTGGTGGCACGCTTGGTGTAAGGGCTTGATAGAGTCCTAAGTTAGCTGGATTAAAACTAATCTCGCAGTTTGTTCGCTACTCGTTCGATGCTTGTGCACCACATTCAGTTGGAATCGCGCCAAAATCCACCCATGCAAATGTCCTCTACATCGCCCCCTACATCCCCCGTTCTGCCAAACCCAGAATCGGAATCTGGATCTCAAGAATCTCAACCTCAAGCCCAGCCCATCACCCAAGTCCGTAACCCACTGCACGGCTTGACGTTGGAAGCCATCGTTACCGCGTTGGCTGCGCATTACGGCTGGGAAAGCCTCGGCGAGCGCATCCCTGTGCGCTGCTTTACCCACGATCCGAGCGTTGCATCCAGCCTGAAATTCCTGCGTAAAACGCCTTGGGCGCGAGAGAAAGTTGAGGGGCTGTACCTCTTCATGCTGCGCGAAATTCGGCGTGAGGAAACAGGGCGGTAACGCTTGCCCTTCTATTGCCTGCAAGGCAATAGGGTGCGCTGAGCACCATTAATTTATTCCAATTTAACGGGCGACCCGTTCTCCCTGGTGCTTGCCGCTGGGGGGAAGGGTATTGATTTACGTCCGGTTGAAGCAATGAAAATGAGCCTGGGTGGTTGAGTTTTACATCCATGCAGGGTAAATGTCACAAATTAGAAAGTAGTACAAATTTACTAAGCCTCTTTAGGATTATGGTTAAGTTACATTTAGATGCGAATTGAATTCGTTGTTTAAAAACAACGTTATTCGCGTTTCTCTTTACCTTCAGCTGGTTTTTTGGCCTCGCTGGGAATGGGCAAATGGCTTATCAGTGCACCCGATTGAGGTTAGTAAATATGTATCGCATCTCCCACCCTAGCGGCTTGACCCACAGCCACCTCTCGGTTTCTTGTGCCGAGCGGCTTTTTAAAAAATCTGCAGTAGTTCTTGCGCTACCTGCCTTGCTGGTATTAGGGGGCCTCGCCGGCACCAGTGCTTTCGCAGCACCTGGAACCCCAGGTACGCCACAAGCGCCCATCACGTTGTACACCGAGAATTTTGAGAATGTTCCCGTTTCTCAAACAGCCCAGGCGCTAGAGAATTACTCGGGTGTGGCCCCACTGCGCGAGACCTATACGGCAGACCCGGTTTGGCTGAGCGCCAACAACTCCTGCAATGGCATCGTCCTTTCCTCCAACACGAGCAATAACGGCGGTGTCGCCTGTCCCTACTATCCTCAGCTCCAGTCTCTAGCGTTGCTGCTGGGCGGAATCAATGGTTCTGGGGTGGCGGGGGGACAATCACGTTGTCGCAGGCTTTTCGAATAACAACCCCGGTCCAGACAAAGTGGAGTTTGAAACAGTTTCTCCGATTCCACTGCTGACGACCAACAGCCGGTTCATTACCTTCTCAGTCAACGCTGCAGCGATCAGCTGCAATGCCCCTGGGGGCGGTTCTCCCTCGGGCCCAAGTGGGTCACCGCTGTACAAGTTCTACCTCCTCAACCCAGTTACGGGAACCGAGACCCCAACGTTTACGACCCCGATCAACCCATGCGCCAGCGGTGCGAACACAGGGAGCGGTAGTTATTCATCGAACGGTGCCATATTGTTCAGCGGCACCGCGCTCAAAATCCGCATGAGGAACGGCAACGGGAGTGGCAACGGCAACGACTCCGCGTTTGATGACATTAAGGCGCTGGACGCGACACCGCAGCTCGACAAGTCGTTCTCTACGGTAAACCAAGTAGTTGGGAAGGCATCCACCCTGACATTGACGATCACTAACACCACCGACCTCGCTTCGAAGAATGGTTGGTCGTTCACCGACACCTTGCCGGCAGGGCTCAAGGTGACCAGCCCGGCCGCGACAACCACCTGTCCGTCTGGCGTCGTGACTGCGGCGAATGGCAGCAATACAGTTGCTGTTTCGGGTAATCTCACTGCAGGGATGGCGAGCTGCACAGTGACAGTGGCTGTCACGTCGAACGCACTGGGTACTTTCACTAACAATGCGTCGAACATCACTTCTTCCGTAGGCATCACCCCGCCCGGTAGTGCCTCGGTTACGTTCGTAAATGGTGCGGATATCGGCACGACGGTCAACCTTCCTCAGGGGGCGGCAGTTGGGAGTGCGGTTAACGGCAGCTTCACCTGTACCAATCGCGGACCCGATAGCGCTTCAGCAGCGACTTGCAGCATCGCCGGTTTGCCTCCAGCCGCAGTTATCAGTTGTACACCCGCAGTGCCCACCGCGGCCCCGCTGGCTTCAAGTAGCTCGGTGGTCTGCAACGTGAGATTCATTATGCCCACCACGGTGTCAGCTGTGGCGACGGGAGGCAGTGCCACGCCAGACCCAGATCTGACAAACAACAGCGCAACAGCGACGGTCAGTAGCAGCTCTGCAGCGATTTCTGCAGCAGCAGCAGCTGCTGCCACCGCGGTTCCAATTGATGAACCATGGATGATTGTCTCGCTGATTTTGTTGTTGGCAGGCGTGGTTGGCTCCAAGCAGGGGGTACGCAGAAAGCGTTAAGAATGTCCAGATGCAGGTGTCGCAAGCTAAATTGAAGATACAGGTTAATTTACAAAATGATTTAGATTAATTAATTTATGTGAATTAAGTTACATTTAGACGGGATTGGCATGGTTTGTTGACCATGCCAATCCCGTCTTTTTTGTCTCTAGTTAAATTATTTAGTTCATTTAGTAATGGATAAATGGTCTGCTGAGGCGCCCTCCTCTTGAGGTAAGTAACCGTATGTTTCTCATCTCTAACCTTAGCGGCTTGATCCACAGCCGACCTCCGGTTTCGTTTGCCAAGAGATTATTTCAAAGGTCTGTAATAGCTTTTTCGCTACCGGCCTTGTTGATGCTCGGCGGCCTTGCTAGCACCAGCGCCTTAGCGGCCCCCGGAACCCCTGGGACGCCGCAGGCGCCTATTACGGTGTACACCGAGAACTTTGAGAACGTTCCCGTTTCTACTACAGCCCAGGCGCTAGAGAGTTACACAGGCGCAGCCCCACTTAGCGAGACCTATACGGCAGATCCGGTCTGGCTGAGCGCCAATAACTCCTGTAATGGCATCGTCCTTTCCTCCAACATGAACAATACCAACGGCATTGCTTGTGGGGCCTTTCCTCAGCTTCAATCCTTGGCGAACACGCTGGGCGGGCGTAATGGTTCTGCTATACCCGGGGATAATCATGTTGTCGCAGGCTATACCAACAGCTCTACTCCAGGCACACCCGGAATGGACACGGTGGAGTTTGAAACAGTCAATCGGATTCCGCTGTCTTTTCCCAACAGCCGCTTTGTTACATTCTCGGTCAACGCCGCTGCGATCAACTGCTATGCCGGTGGACCGTTGTATAAGTTCTATCTCGTTGACCCAAGCTCAGGCACCGAGACCGCGACGTTCACGGCGCCAATCAACCCTTGCACGAGTCCACAGCCACCCGTGCCCGCAGGCCCAAACCCCATACTCTCCGGTAGCTATGCATCGAATAGCGCCATACTGTTCAGCGGTGCCTCGCTCAAAATCCGCATGCGCAACGGTAACGGCAGTGGCAGTGGCAACGACGCCGCCTTCGATGACATCAAGGCGCTGGATGCGACACCGCAGCTCGATAAATCGTTTTCTCCGGCCAACCAAGTGTTTGGGCTGACCTCAACCCTGACATTGACGATCACTAATACTACCGACCTGGCATCTAAGAACGGATGGTCGTTCACCGATACTTTGCCGGTCGGGCTCATAGTGGCTGCCCCGGTTTCCGCATCAACCAACTGTCCGTCTGGCGCTGTCACGGCGGTGAGCGGTGGCAATACGGTTGCCGGTTCAGGGAATCTCACAGCAGGGTTGGCGAGCTGCACGGTAACGGTAGCGGTCACATCGAATATTCGAGGCACTTTCACCAACAATGCGTCGAATATCACGTCTTCTGTGGGTCTCACTCCGCCTGGAAGCGCATCGGTCACGTTTGCTGATGCCCCGTTTGCAAACATGAGTACCACTATCAACCTGCCCCAAAATGTGGCAGCTGGGAGCACGGTGAACGGCAGCTTTACCTGTACCAATGGAGGCGTATCTGACGCCTCAGCGGCGACCTGCAGTATTACTGGCTTGCCGGCTGCTGCAACAGTTAATTGCGCACCACCAGTACCGGTGGCCAACCTAGCCTCGGGCAATTCGATAGTCTGCAGCGTGAGTTTCACGATGCCCTCAACCCCGGTGACGGCGACGGCGACGGCGGGCAGTAACACGCCAGATCCAGACCTGACAAACAACACAGCAAGAGCAACGGTCAGCAACCCAGCGGTATCGCTCACAGGCGTTCCGATGAATGAACCGTGGATGATTGTCTCGCTAATCTTGTTGTTGGCTGGGGTGGTTGGAGCACAGCAGACTTTGCGTAGAAAGCTTTAAGAATGCCCCGATTTAGGGGCTGCTTAAGAGGACTTGGTTGAGGGTGCGAGGCATAAAAATCGTGTCCAATCGAAGCATGGAACATCCCAACCTCAACTCAACCGCCAGCGACCATACCGATCAACGTCTTATCAACCTGGAAATCAAGGCCAGCTACACCGAAGACCTGCTTGATCAGCTCGATGCCGTCATCGTGCGGCAACAGCAGCAAATTGACCTGCTAATCAGCGAAATAACCCGTCTGCGCCAGCCAGTCTCCGAAACCGGGGTGAGTGCAACGCGCAACCCGCGTGATGAACTGCCTCCGCACTACTGAGCTGCTGAACTACTCAGCTTGTACAAACTGCTCGCCAGCCTGTCACTCCGCTAAAAACGTGCTAAAAATCCCTTAGGCTGAGCTCAGAAAACCGGGTGGGGTGCCCGCATACGCCACAAGGCGTATTTCCCAATCCCCCGCTTCTCCCTAAAGTCTACCCATCGCCACACATTTCGGGTCTCCCAAGGCCTCTTGTGTAGCGACAAGTTCACTTTCACCACCCGGAGAAGCACACATGCAACGCATCCCATCACGTACCGCCTCACGTCGTTTTACCCTTAAGGCGATCACCGCCGCCGTCGCGCTGACGGGCCTGTCGGTCATGCCAGCTTTCGCGGCGGACACCATCAAAGTTGGTGTCTTGCACAGCCTCTCAGGCACTATGGCTATCTCAGAAACAGTGTTGAAAGACACCGTGCTGATGGCCATTGACGAGATCAATGCCAAGGGTGGCTTGCTCGGCAAGAAGTTGGAGCCAGTGGTTGTTGACCCGGCTTCCAACTGGCCGCTGTTTGCTGAGAAAACCAAGCAGCTGCTGACGCAAGACAAAGTGGACGTGATTTTTGGCTGCTGGACTTCGGTGTCCCGCAAGTCAGCACTGCCAGTGCTGGAAGAGTTGAACGGCCTGCTGTTCTACCCCGTACAGTACGAAGGCGAGGAGCTGTCCAAGAACGTGTTTTACACCGGTGCTGCGCCTAACCAGCAAGCTATCCCCGCTGTGGACTATTTGATGAGCAAAGAAGGCGGCGGCGCCAAGCGTTGGGTATTGCTGGGCACGGACTATGTGTACCCCCGCACCACCAACAAAATTTTGCGCGCTTACCTTAAGAGCAAGGGCGTGAAAGATTCAGACATCGACGAAAAGTACACCCCATTTGGTCACTCAGACTATCAAACCATCGTAGCTGACATCAAGAAGTTTGCAGCTAGCGGCAAGACTGCAGTTGTCTCCACCATCAATGGCGACTCCAACGTACCGTTCTACAAAGAACTGGGCAATGCCGGTTTGAAGGCCAAAGACGTGCCCGTGGTGGCGTTCTCAGTTGGCGAAGAAGAGCTGCGCGGCGTGGACACCAAGCCGTTGGTTGGTCACTTGGCTGCATGGAATTACTTCATGTCGATCAAGAACCCCACCAACACCGAGTTCATCGCCAAATGGTCTGCTTACGCCAAAGCCAAGAAGATTCCTGGACACATGGACAAGCCACTGACCAATGACCCGATGGAAGCCACCTACATTGGTATCAACATGTGGGCTCAGGCTGTGACCAAAGCCAAGTCTACTGACGTTGACAAGGTGATTGCGGCGATGGCAGGCCAGACCTTCAAGGCGCCAAGCGGCATCATGTCCAAGATGGACGAGAAGAACCACCACCTGCACAAGTCGGTGTTCATCGGCGAAATCAAGGCAGATGGTCAGTTCAACGTAGTGTGGAAGACTCCTGGCCCTGTAAAGGCCAAGCCATGGAGCCCGTACATCGAAGGCAATTCAGTGAAGCCTGACGAGCCAGTCAAGAAGTAAGCACCCGAAGTTAACAGTTACTGCACGGCCCGTTGTGGGCCGTGCCTACTTTAAAGATGCCTTCATGCTGATAAGAAAATTGCTCTTTACTGCTACTCTTTGCATAGCTGCTAATGCGCATGCATTAAGCGCTAACGAGGCAAAATCCATCGCATCTGGTGAACCTGATGTACGCATCGAGGCGCTGAACAAGGCCGTTGCCACGGCAGACGACAAGACGGCTGCTTTTTTGCAAGCCCTGAGCGACGATGCCGTCAAAGTAGAGGGCGACAAAGTATTTGTCATCAAAGACGGCAAAGGTTTTGATCCGGTGACGGGCGCTGAACTGCCGGTGCCCGAGTCCGCCGAAGACGTGATGAACAACAACCGTATGCACGGTGAGTTGGATTCGGCGATGGCGGCGTTGAAGCTGTTCTCTAAAGACGCGAAAGTACGCGCCGAAGCAGTCAAGTCCCTGCAAAGTGAAACCGACGACACCAAGCTGCCGTTGATCGAAAAAGCATTCGCCGCTGAGCAAGACGCGAAGATCAAGGAAGCGCTGGGCTTAGTGCGTGCCGCTGTGCTTCTCAACAGCCCCGATAACGCCAAACGCTTGACAGCTGCCAAGCTGCTGTCCGAGAGCACCACAACCAACGCTAAAACGGCTTTGATTGAGCGAATCAAAATAGAGTCCTCGCCAGACGTGAAGTCTGCGCTTCAAAATTCATTGCGCACTGTGGAGACCTCGCTGGCCTGGGGCGACAAAATTGCGGCTATTTTCAGCGGCATCAGCTTGGGCAGCATTCTGCTGCTGGTTGCGCTGGGCTTGGCCATCACCTACGGGCTGATGGGCGTCATCAACATGGCCCATGGCGAGTTGATGATGATCGGAGCCTATGCGACTTACGTGGTGCAAGGTCTGTTTCAAAAGTACCTGCCGGGGCTGTTTGACTGGTATTTACTGGTTTCGGTGCCCGTTGCCTTCCTGGCTTCTGCCTTGGTAGGCGCGGCTCTGGAGCGCAGCGTGATTCGCTTTCTGTATGGTCGTCCGCTGGAGACGCTGCTGGCCACTTGGGGTATCAGTTTGATGCTGCAACAGTTGGTACGCACAATTTTTGGCGCGCAAAACGTGGGTGTCGAAAACCCAAGTTGGATGAGCGGTGGTATTCAACTGATGGGCAACCTGCAACTGCCTTGGAACCGCATCATCATCATCGCCTTTGCGGTGGCAGTGTTGCTGGGTATGGGCTGGCTGATTGGTAGAACGCGCCTTGGCCTGTTCGTGCGCGGCGTTACGCAAAACCGGCCGATTGCTTCATGCATGGGTGTCAACACCGCCCGCATAGACACCTACGCTTTTGCGTTGGGCTCAGGCATAGCAGGGTTAGCCGGTTGCGCCTTGAGCCAAGTGGGTAATGTGGGGCCAGATTTGGGCCAAGGCTATATCGTGGATTCGTTCATGGTGGTGGTGCTGGGCGGTGTGGGTCAGTTGGCGGGCACTGTGTACGCCGCGATGGGTTTGGGTGTGCTCAACAAGCTGCTCGAAGGTTTCACTGGCGCAGTGCTGGCCAAGATTGCCGTGCTCGTATTCATCATCATCTTCATCCAAAAGCGGCCTCAAGGCATCTTCGCGATGAAGGGCCGTTCTGCGGAGGCTTGAGCTATGAACACAACCTCTAATCCTTCTTTAAATTCTTCAACTCCTTCAACTCCTTCAACTCCTTCAACCTCTTCGACGACTACAACCACTACTGTGATATTGCCCCCCAAAGCCCCCTTGATGACCGGTACCGGCTGGAGCGCCTTCATCGTTGCGTTGATCGTGGTCTGCGCCGTCGCACCCTCACTGAATTTACTGGTGCCGAGCGACAGTGCGTTCCATCTCAGCGACTACGCCGTGGGCTTGATTGGCAAGTTCATGTGCTACGCGATTTGTGCGCTGGCGATGGATTTGATCTGGGGCTATACGGGCATTTTGAGCCTGGGCCACGGCGTATTTTTTGCCATCGGTGGTTATGTGATGGGCATGTACCTGATGCGCCAGATTGGCACGGATGGCAATTACAAAAGCAACTTGCCCGACTTCATGGTTTTTCTGGACTGGAAGACGCTGCCCTGGCAATGGACGTTCAGCGACAGCTTCATCGCCACGCTGATCTTGATCGTCGCGGTGCCGGGTGTGGTGGCCTTCATCTTTGGTTTCTTCGCCTTCCGCTCGCGGATCAAAGGCGTGTACTTTTCTATCATCACCCAGGCGATGACCTTCGCCGCCATGCTGCTGTTCTTCCGCAATGAGACAGGTTTTGGCGGCAACAACGGTTTCACCGATTTCAAGCGGATTCTGGGCTTGCCGATTGCCACACCCTCCATGCGCATGACGCTGTTTGTGCTGACTGGCGTGATGCTGCTGGGCTGCTATCTGTTCGCTAAATGGCTGATCGCCAGCAAGTATGGCCGCGTGCTGCAAGCGATTCGCGACGCGGAAACGAGGGTCATGTTCTCGGGCTACAACCCGCTGGGCTACAAGCTCAGTATCTGGGTGATTTCCGCCATCATGTGCGGCGTTGCCGGGGCGCTGTACGTGCCGCAGGTCGGCATCATCAACCCGAGTGAGATGAGCACGGCGAATTCGATTGAGATCGCCATCTGGGCGGCTGTGGGAGGCCGGGCGACGCTGATTGGGCCGATTATTGGCGCGTTCATCGTGAACGGTGCGAAGAGTTGGTTGACGGTGGCGGCCCCTGAATACTGGTTGTACTTTTTGGGCGCGCTGTTCATTGGCGTGACCTTGTATCTGCCCAACGGCATTGTGGGTCTGGTTAAAAAACTCCGGGGAGATAAGTAATGAGGAACGCAGGGCCGTCCCAAGTGACGAGGGCCCCCTCGGGGGGCAGCGCAGTATGCGAAGCGACAAGCGTGGGGATATCGCCATGACACCGGATTTATTGGAAGAAGGCGCCCGTCGCTTGGCGAAGATTACTCAAAAAGAAGAGCAAGGAAAAACCGAATCTGGTGGCCGAGAAGCTGGTTTCTCGCGTGTTGCCACGCCCGGCGAAGTAGACGTGTCGCATGGCCGAATTTTGTACCTGGAAGACGTGTGCGTCAGCTTCGACGGCTTTAAAGCCATCAATAAGCTCAGTCTGGATATCGCGCCCGGTGAGTTGCGGTGCATCATCGGCCCCAACGGCGCGGGCAAGACCACGATGATGGACATCATCACCGGCAAAACTCGACCCGATTCCGGCACGGTGTTCTTTGGCAGCACGATAGATTTGCTGCGCTACAAAGAGGCTGAAATTGCCCAACTGGGCATTGGCCGTAAGTTCCAGAAACCCACAGTGTTTGAGCAGCTTACGGTGTTTGAAAACCTGGAACTGGCGCTCAAAACCGACAAGCGCGTGGTGCCTTCAATGCGCTTCAAGTTGGACAGCCGCCAAAGCGACCGTCTCGCTGAAATTTTGCACACGATCCACCTCGCCGACAGCGTTTCGCGCATGGCGGGCAACCTCAGTCACGGGCAAAAACAGTGGCTGGAGATCGGGATGCTGCTGATGCAAGACCCCAAACTGCTGCTGCTCGATGAGCCTGTTGCGGGAATGACGGATGAAGAAACGGCGCGTACTGCTGAGTTGTTTTTGACCCTCAAAGGCAAACACTCGTTGATGGTGGTGGAGCACGACATGAGCTTTATCCGCACGATAAGCGATATCGTGACGGTTCTGTGTGATGGCTCGGTGCTGGCACAGGGCACGCTGGACCAGGTGCAGTCGGATGAGCGAGTGATTGAGGTCTATTTAGGAAGATAACTATGCTGACCGTCAAAAACATCAACCAATACTACGGTGGCTCCCACATCCTGCGCGATGTGAGTTTGCAGGCCACCCTGGGCAAAGTTACCGTGCTCCTGGGCCGCAACGGTGTAGGCAAGACTACATTGCTGAAATCGCTGATGGGCTTGGTGCCCATCAAAACTGGCACCATCGAGTTCGATGGCAAGCAAATTCAAAATGCCACGCCTTATGAGCGCGCCCGCGCTGGTGTGGGCTTTGTGCCTCAAGGCCGCGAGATTTTTGCCCGCCTTACGGTAGAAGAAAACCTGCGCATGGGCTTGGCTTACAAACCGGCCAGCACGCCTATTCCGCCTGAGTTGTATGAGCTGTTCCCAGTCTTGAAACAGATGCTGCACCGCCGTGGTGGTGATTTATCGGGTGGTCAGCAGCAGCAGCTGGCGATTGCCCGTGCGTTGGCGGCTGGCCCTAAATTACTGATTCTGGACGAGCCCACCGAAGGGATCCAGCCCAGCATCATCAAAGACATTGGCCGCGTCATCCGCATGTTGGCGGATCGGGGCACCATGGCGATTGTGTTGTGCGAGCAGTATTACGACTTTGCCGAAGAGCTGGCCGATGATTACCTGGTGATGGAGCGCGGTGAGTTTATTGCCCGTGGCCCCGGCTATGAGATGGAAGCCAAGGGCGTGAGGCAGCTGGTAGCGATTTAGCACCGATTTTGCGGTCATCGCCGTCATACATCACCGTATCATCATGCGATGAAAATTATTGCAAGCCTCAAGGCTATATATTGCTATTGGCCCGTACTGCTTGCGACTTTCGTGGGTTTGAGCAGCTCAGGCGCCGCTTTCGGTCTTGAAACTGTGCCATTGCGTGTGGGTTCCAAGCGTTTCACCGAGTCCTACATACTGGCCCACATCGTGGCGCAAACGGCAGAAGCTGTGGGCGGCAAAACCGAAGTGCTGCCAGGCCTGGGCAACACCGCCATCGTCTATGAAGCCTTGCGGTCTGGGCAGATTGATGTGTATGCCGAATACACAGGCACGATTGCGCTAGAAATCGTCAAAGGTGATGCCACGATGACGCTGGACGCCCTGCGTAGCGCTTTGGCGCTGCTGGGTCTCGGCATGGCAGTGCCGCTGGGGTTCAACGACGGCTATGCCTTGGCCCTTCGTGCGGATGACGCTGAAAAATTAGGCATCCGAACCCTGAGCGATTTGGCGCTTCACCCCACACTGAAGTTAGGCCTGTCGAACGAATTCATGGGTCGGGCAGACGGCTGGAAAGGCTTGGCTGCCAAGTACCAACTGACGGCAGTGCCCACAGGCCTAGACCACGGATTGGCTTACGAGGCCATTGCGCAGCGGCAAATTGACGTGATGGATATTTACACTACTGACGCCAAAATTGACCACCTGGGCCTGCGTGTGCTGGTAGACGATCTTCACTATTTCCCTCGTTACGACGCCGTATTGCTCTACCGCTTGGATTTGCCCCAACAGCATCCAGTTGCGTGGCAGGCGCTGCAAGCGCTGGAGGGCCGTATCAGCGAATCCGCAATGATCGGGATGAATGCACAGGCCGAATTGCAAAATCAACCCTTTGAAGACATTGCACGATCATTTTTAAAGCGAAACAGTGCTGTAGCGCAGAATTCACCATCAGTGTTAGCTATTAAAAATGTAGCAAATGTGGATTTGTCCACCAGCGAGCGCACGGGTTATGCCGACAAACTCTGGCAACGCCTGATCGCTCCTGACCTGCTGCGCCTTACCGGTCAGCATCTGTTGCTGGTGCTGCTGTCTGTTGCGCTCGCCACGCTGATCGCGGTGCCTTTGGGTATCTGGATTTTCCCGCATCACCGTCTGCGGGCGTTGACGCTGGGCGCGGCTGGTGTGCTTCAGACAGTGCCATCATTGGCTTTGTTGGCCGTGTTCATTGCGGTGATGGGAATGATCGGTTTTTGGCCCGCCTTAGTGGCACTGCTGCTGTATGCGCTACTGCCCATTTTGAGCAATACCTGCGCGGGCCTGGCAGAGGTCCCGCCCGGTCTGCGTCAAGCCAGCATGGCCTTGGGACTCACCCCACGCCAACGCATGATGGCCGTTGAGCTGCCCATCGCTTTGCCCACCATCGTGCTGGGTATCCGCACTGCCAGCGCCATAGCCATTGGTACCGCGACCATTGCTGCCTTCATTGGGGCGGGTGGTTTGGGTGAGCGCATCGTGACCGGGCTTGCCCTGAATGACAACGCACTGATGCTCGCGGGTGCGCTGCCATCAGCAGGCTTAGCGCTGCTTAGCGAGTTGCTGTTTGAGGGGATAGGGCGGCGGTTACGGGCTTATCAGGTGGGCGGTTAGCCGCTTGTTTTAATGGGCCGCTAAGCTGCAGCGCCTATCGCCCTTTGGCCTGTGAAGGCGCGCCTGCTGGACCCAGGTTATGCCAAGTCCGGCGCAACTGGGTGTCTGAACTGAAGCCGGCTAACGCGGCCGCTTGGTTCGCGTTATGGCCTGATTGCAGTGCAGTTTGGGCCACGGCCAAGCGGATACGGCGCAGGTACTGTAGGGGTGCAATTTGCGCATGTTCTACAAATAAACGGGTCAGGTGGCGCGGTGAGGTGCAGGCCATCTCAGCCATACGAGGCACGTTCCAGTACAGGCTGGGGTCGTGGCTGATGGCATCTTGCACCCGGTGCAGGGCCGGGTGCATGCGGTTGCGGTAACTTAGAAAAGGTGACAACTCAGGGTCATTGGGGCCACGCCATAGCGCGACCACCATGGTGGTCGCTTGCGCCGCTGTACACAGGCGCGTCTGTCGCAAACACCCGGTTGGCAACCACGTCACACTGGTGTTCTACCGAACGCAGTTCATCCAAGTGATGGTGGTGGGTGGTGACGCGATGCCCCTTAAGTAAGCCCGCATGTGCCGTCGGTTCGCCGACGACACCCATTGCGACCGTGTAAGAATCACACCTTAGAAAAAGAATGGAGACACCGATGCGAATCCGATTGAAAGCGCTGACCCTTGCCTTGAGTCTGCCCCTGTCGATGGTCCACATCGACGCGATAGCGCAAGCCGCCCCCACCGCGTGGCCGACACGACCGATCACGCTGGTCATTCCGTTTCCGCCAGGTGGCGCGAGCGATGCCGTGGGACGCCAGCTGTCGCAGCGGCTGAGCGAAGCGCTCGGCACGCCTGTGGTGATCGACAACAAGGCCGGCGCTGCCACTGCCATCGGTGCCACGTATGTTGCACGCGCGCCCAAAGATGGCTACACCTTGCTGCTGTCTTCGGGCAGCACTTTCACAGTCACGCCCCACTTCAACGACAAGTTGCAGTACAAGCTGAGTGACTTCGACCCGGTCGCTGCCGTGGCCACTGTTCCGTTCGCCTTCGTTGTGAAAAAGGATTTTCCCGCGCAAACCGTGCGTGAGTACGTGGCCTATGGTAAGGCCAATCCGGGCAAGATCAACAACGCCACCAACGGTCAAGGCAGCATGGTCCACTTGCTGGGCGAACTGGTCGCAACCGGACTCGACGTCAAGGTAACGCAAGTGCATTACAAGGGTGCCGCACCGGCCATGATGGACATGATCGGTGGGGTGGTCGATTCCAACGTGGAGGCGCTGACCAACGTTGTGCCCAATGTCAAGGCCGGTCAGTACCGCGCATTGGCCGTGTTGAGCCCGGAGCGCATGCCGCTGCTGCCCGACGTGCCTACATTTCGTGAACTCGGCTATCCGTCCATCGTCGGAGAAACCTGGTACGCCGTGTTCGCACCGGCCGGCACGCCCAAGGCCATCGTTGAAAAGCTCAACGTTGTGTTGCGTGCCATCACCACCTCGCCAGCGTTTGGCGATGCCATGCACAAGGTCGGCAACGAACCCAAATGGGGCACACCGGCCGAGCTGCGCGAAATCACTTTGCAGCAAAACCGTATGTGGGGCGACTTGATCAAGCGCCTCGATATCAAGACGGAGTAAGCCGCCTCAGGTCATGGTTGAAACCCTGTGGTAAGTATCACCTTGCCCTGCACCTTGCGATTGAGCAGCTCCTGCAGTGCTTCGGCTGCCTGTGTCAGCGGATAACGTGCCGAGATGTGCGGCCGCAATTTACCCTTCTTGACCCAACGGACCAACTCCTCCAGATTGGCCTGGTTGCGTTGCGGTTCAGCGCGCGTGAAGGCGCCATAGAACACACCGACGATGGCACAGCCCTTGAGCAATACGAGGTTGAGCGGCAAACGGGGAATCTTCCCGGCGGCAAAGCCGACCACCAGTAATCGCCCGCGCCACGCCATGCTGCGCAACGCCGGTTCACTGAAAGCGCCGCCGACCGGGTCGTAGACGACATCGACGCCACGGCCATCGGTCAGCAGTTTGATGCGGGCGCACAAGTCTTCACTGGTGTAGTCGATCAGCTCATCGGCCCCATGCGTGCGGCAGACCGCGAGCTTGTCCGCGCTCGATGCCGCCGCGATCACGCGCGCGCCCATGGCCTTGCCCAGCTCGACCGCCGCCAGTCCGACACCGCCAGCAGCACCTAGCACCAGCAGGGTCTCGCCGGGCTGCAACGCCGCGCGGTCTTTCAAGGCATGGTGTGAAGTGCCATAGGTCAGGGTGAAAGCTGCTGCGGTTTCGAAGTCCATGCCCTCGGGCATGGCCATGGTGCGATCGGCCTCCACGGCCACTTCCTCGGCGAAACCGCCCCAGGTGTTGGCCGCGATCACGCGGTCGCCGATGGCGAACATCGATACGCCCGCACCCACTTCCTTGACGACACCTGCGATCTCGCCGCCCGGAGAAAAAGGAAAATCGGGTTTGTACTGGTAGAGTCCCTGAATGATCAGCGTGTCGGGAAAGTTGACGCCGCACGCGGCAACCGATATCACCAGCTGCCCCGGACCCGCTCGAGGCGAGTCAATGTCTTCGAGCACCAGGTCCGAAGGCGGCCCGAACTTGCGGCAGAGTACGGCCTTCATGCGGTGGCTCCTTCGCCGATCACGCCTTCGGCACGCAACGCCTCGATCGCGGCATCGTCCAGTGCCAGCAGCTCACGCAATACTTCGGCAGTGTGCTGACCGAGCAACGGTGGCGGTCGTTTGTATTCGACCGGGGTGGCTGAAAACTTCAGCGGATTCGCCACCACCGACAACGTGCCCGACAGCGGATGCGCCATCTCGCGCACCACTTCGCGATGCCTGATTTGCGGGTCGTCGAACACTTGGCGGAAATCGTTGATGGGTCCGCTGGGCACGTTGGCCGCTTGCAGCAACTGAACCCAGTGCGCCATCGGTTTTGATGCAAGCAAGGCAGCGATCTGCGGCACCAGAAACTCGCGGTTCGCGACCCGATTAGATGTGGTGGCGAAACGCGTATCGGCGGGCCATTCGGGGTGCCCGAGCACGGCGGCGAGTTGGGCAAATTGCTTGTCGTTGGCCACGGCGATCATGATCGTGCCATCTGCACAGGCGAAGTCCTGGTACGGACACGTCATTTGCGATCGCAAGCCCACGCGTTGCGGCAATTGGCCTGCAACCAGGTACCCCATCGCCATCGGTGAGGTCGCTGCCACCTGCGCATCGAGCAGTGCGAGGTCGATGTACTGACCGACACCGGACACGGTATCGCGGTGATGAAGCGCAGCCAGGATGCCGATGACCGCATAGAAGCCTGCCGTGGTGTCTGACACCGGATAACCCGCACGCTGCGGCCCTGCGCCAGGTTCGCCGTCGGGAATGCCGGTCAGGCTCATCACGCCGCTCATGGACTGGAAGATCAGGTCGTAGCCGGGCAAGTGACTGTAGGGCCCCGACTGGCCGAACCCGCTAATGGAGCAGTACACCAGCTTCGGGTTCACGCTCGCGAGCGACTTGTGATCCAGCCCGTAGCGTGCCAGGTCGCCACTCTTGAAATTTTCGACCACTACGTCGCAAGTCGCGGCCAGCTGGCGAATGAGTTGTTGGCCCCCAGGCGTGGCCATGTCGATGGTGATCGAGCGCTTGCCCCGGTTCACGGCGAGGAACATGGAGCGTTCGTCGGTGTCGATGCCGTCGCGGTCCTTGAGCCGTGCGCCCTGCTGTCGCACGTCGTCACCTACGCGGGGCCGTTCGACCTTGATCACGTCGGCGCCGAAATCGGCCAGCATCTGCGTCGCCCAGGGGCCCGAGAGTATGCGGGTCAGGTCCAGCACGCGAATTTTAGAGAGCATTCCAGTCATGTCGTTTATTTCCCCTGCCAGACCGGCTTGCGCTTTTCAGCGAATGCAGCAGCGCCTTCGCGTGCATCTGCTGAAGTGAAGACGTGTGCCGTCAATGCTGCTTGTCGACCCCACATCTCTTCGGCTGACCACACTTGCGATTCGACGATGACGCGCTTGCTTGCGGCCACCGACAACGGGCCGTTGGCGGCGATGGTCTGTGCCAGGCGGTGTGCCTCTTCCAGAGCACATCCGGGCGGCGTCAGCCGGTTGATCAAGCCATAGGCATGGGCGCGCGCAGCAGGGAACATGTCGCCCGTGAGTGCGAGCTCCAACGCAATGCGGTAAGGCAACTGGCGCGGCAGGCGTATCAGACCTCCAGCCGTTGCGGCGAGGCCACGCTTGACTTCGGGCACACCGAACTGTGCGTTGTCGGCTGCGACCACTAGGTCGCAGGCCAGCACCAGTTCGAACCCGCCCGCCAGTGCATAGCCTTCGACTGCCGCGATCAAAGGCTTGCGCGGCGGCCGTGCAGTGAGTCCGCCGAAACCGCGACCCTCGATGCTCGGGCGCTCGCCGCACAGAAAGCCTTTCAAGTCCATGCCAGCGCAAAAATTGCCGCCGGCACCGGTCAGGATGCCGATGCGCAGATCGTCGCTGTCGTCAAGCTGGTCGAGTGCAGCAGCAATCCCCTGCGCAACAGCCAGCGTGGCGGCATTGCGTGCTTCGGGGCGATTGATTGTGATGGTGAGAATGCCGTCGCGGACGTCAAGGAGGACTTCGGAGGTCATGCGGATTCCTTTGAAATTCAGACAGGGAAAGACTCAGCGCGGTGCCATGCGCAGCGCGCCGTCGAGCCGGATGGTTTCGCCGTTGAGCATCGGGTTGCTCACGATGTGCATGGCGAGTTGTGCGTATTCGTCGGCTGCGCCGAGTCGTGACGGATGCGGTACCGCAGCCGCGAGACCGATGCGTACCAGCTCCAGCAAGCGGGCCAGCATCGGCGTGTCGAAGACGGCAAGTCGACGATGACAACGCACGCGCCGCCGCGCAGCAGCCGGTGCACGGTGGCGAGCCCGAGACCCGATGCGCCGCCTGTGACTAGCGCGGTAATTCCTTGTGTGTTCATGAGAGCTTGCTTTGCATTGAGTGGGGCGTTTCAGCACTTTTACATACTAGTTGGTATCTTTATGGTAACCATCAAAATCAAACTAGTCAAAATACATTTACCTTATAAAGCGTCTTATTCTTCGGATAAATTAATTGATTTGACTTTTATACATACCTAATGGTATGTTACGTCCAGTATGTTGCCCGGCGCATTGATCGTCGTGCAGAAGCAGATGCGCCGTTTGGCGCTTTCGATTTCAACAAGCTGGAGACAAACCATGAAGCTGATCCGTAAACTGATCGTCACTGCAAGCTTGGGTCTGTGCGCTTTCGCCCAGGCCCAGACGTCGACCACCATCAAGGTCGGCACCATCTTTCCGCTCTCGGGCGGCGCCGGACCACAGGGCCAGCATGTGACCAATGCCATCCAGGCGATGGCTGCCGTCATCAACGAAAGTGGCGGCGTGCTGGGTCGCAAGATCGAGCTCGTCTCGCGTGACGACGAGTCGACGCCAGCAGTCGGTGTCTCGCGTGCCACCGAGCTGGCCAGCGCCGGCGTGGCCGTGATCATCGAAGGCTGGAACAGCCCTGTCACGCTCGCCATGCAGCCGGTGATTTCACGCGCCGGTGTGCTCGACATCACAGCCGTCTCCAAGGCAGACCCGATCCTGTCGGGCGAAGGCAATCCGCTGGCCGTGCGTATGAACAGCTCGAACTCGCAGGACGGCGCGATCATTGCAAATTACATCGCCACAGTCGCGAAAGCCAAGCGCATCGCCTTCCTGACCGAGAACGATGCTTACGGCAACGGCGCACAGGCATCCATCGAGGGCGAACTCAAGAAGATGGGTTACGCCTACGAAAAAGTGGCCGAAGAGAAGTTCCCCTTCGCGCAAGCTGACTTCCGCATCGCATTGACCAACGTGCGGGCAGCGAATCCCGACCTCACGGTTGCCATCAACGCAAACGAAGGCCTGGGCATGCCCGCCATCATCCGGCAGGCCAAACAGTCGCGCTTGCCTGGTGCACTGGTGGCCGCAGTCGGTACGGTGGCGCCGAGTGTGATCGAGGTGGCGGGCGACGCCGCCAATGGTCTGGTCGGGGCCGACATCTACTTTCCTCAGGTCGAGCCTTTCGCATCCAATCCGATGAACCAGCGTTTCGTCGCCAAGTCCCAAGAGATGTTCAAGTACACGCCGGACAAATTCATGGCGCTCGGCGCTGTCTCGCTGCAGGTGTGGGCGATGGCCGCCAATGAACTCAAGACGCTTGATCGCGAGCCGATCGCCAAACGCATCCGTGGCGGAAAGTTCAAAGGCACCGTGATGGGCGACCTCACTTTCGAGCCCAGCGGACAGCTGGTTTCGTACTATTACCTCTTCTCCGTGCAGGACCGCAAGATCGTAGTCAAGCCTTGAGTCGGTGCGTCGAATGCAAGCCTCCTCCACGACCGATTTTCTGAGTCATCCCCTCAGTGGACATACGGGGGACACCTGCCGCGTTGCCCTTCAAGTAAAGGGGTTGGGCGTGCGCTATGGCGCGCTGGTCGCGCTCGATGGCATTAGCTGGGAAGTGCATGCAGGCGAACTGCTGGGCATCATCGGTCCGAACGGTGCGGGCAAGAGTTCCTGCTACGACGCGGTGACAGCCATGGTGCGGCGCAGTGGCTGCGTCAGCTTGCAGGGGCGTGACGTGACGGATGTCCCGGCTTACGGGCTGGCCGGTCTCGGCATGAAGCGGGCCTTCCAGCAGAACGCTTTTTTCGATGACTTGAGCGTGCTCGATAACCTGATCGCCGTACTCGGAAAACAAGCACATGCGGGCCTGTTTTCCAGCGTTCTCAACCCCGTTGGTGCGGCACGAAAGCGTACCAACGCGGAGCGTTTCGCGGCAGAACAGCTGGTGCGCTTCAGCGTTCCGGCGGTCTATCACGGACAGAGTCCCAAAGAAATTCCTTATGGCGTGCAGCGGATGCTGTCGATTGCCCTCGCCTATGGCCAGGGCGCAACCGTGCTGCTGCTCGACGAGCCTGCTGCCGGCCTCGGTGGGGAAGACATGGCAGCGCTGGTAGCCCTGCTAGCAGATCTCAAACGCGAAGGGGTGGCGCTGGTCGTTATCGAGCATCACATGGAATTGATCATGGCCGTGGCCGACCGCATCTGCGTGCTCGACCTGGGCCGCCAACTTGCCTACGGCACCCCAGCGGAAATCCAGCGCGACCCGCGGGTGCGCGAGGCCTATCTGGGCAAGCCGCAATGACCGATACCAAACCCACTACCGTCACGCTGCAGGTACACCGCTTGCAGGTCGAGTACGCCGGCAACCGCGCGCTCGCGCTCGATACGTTGCAGGTGGCGCGCGGTGAGATCGTCGGTGTGATCGGCGCCAATGGCGCCGGCAAGTCGACGCTGGTCAACGCCCTCGCAGGCTGGTCGCGCGGCGAGCCGCGTGTCAGTGGCGAGATCTCGCTTGAGGGCCAGCGCATCGACGACTGGCCGACGCACCAGCGCGTGCACGGCGGCCTGCTGCTGGTGCCCGAAGGCCGTCTGGTGTTCTCGCGCATGAGCGTCGAAGAAAACCTCTCGACTGCCTTCGTACCGCAAGCTGCGCCCGGTCGACGTGTTTATTCGCGTGACGAAATCTACGCACTTTTTCCACGCCTAAAGGAGCGTCAGACGCACCTCGGCGCGCAGCTGTCGGGCGGCGAGCGCCAGATGCTCGGCATCGGCCGTGCACTGATGATGGGCCCCCAGGTGCTGCTGCTCGATGAACCTTCCATCGGCCTGGCTCCGATGCTGGTGTCGCAGGTGCTGCAGACGCTGCGCACGCTGGCGCAAGCAGGCCTTTCGATCCTCCTGGTCGAACAAAACGTGCGTGCCGCCATGGAGGTGGTCGACCGTCTCGTGCTGCTGGAGCGCGGACGTGTCGTGCTCGAAGGACCTGCAGAGACGCTTGGCAACGACCCGCGCATCGCGCAAGCCTATCTGGGAGCCCACGCGGCATGAACCTCGCTCAACAACTCATTAACGGCTTGGTGCTCGGACATGCCTATGCGCTCGTCGCGATCGGCTGGACCCTGCTGCTGGGCGTGGCACGCCTGGTGAATTTCGGCCACGGCCAGCTCTACATGCTGGGGGCCTTCGTCACCTGGTGGGCTGTGACCAAGGCCGGTGTACCTTACGGCTTGGCGTTGCCACTGGCGATGCTTGTGGGAGCCGCCTTCGGCCTGCTGATGCAGCGCGTGATGCTGCGTGCCACGTTCGAGCAGAACCTCGTGTCGATCATGATCATGACGCTGGGCTTCGGCTATGTGCTGCATGGCGCGGCGGCGCTGGTGTTCGGCTCCACCGGGCAGATCCTGGAGACCACGCTCTCGCAAAAGGAAATCGATATCGGTCCGCTGTGGCTGACATGGCAGGACGCGGCCATCGTGGTCGCGGCCATCGTTGTCTTCATCGGACTCAAGCTGACGCTGGACCGCACCCGCATCGGCCGGCTGGTGCGCATGGTGGCGGAAGATCCCAAGCTGGCGCAGCTCGCCGGTATCAACGTGCGTCGCGTGTACTACGGTGTGTTTGCGTTCGAGGGTGCAGCGGTCGCGTTCGCGGCCGGCATGGTCGCCCCACGCACGCCGATCCTCACGTCGATGGGCTTCGAGGAAGTCATCATGACCTTCGTCGTCGTCGTGCTGGGTGGCATTGGCAGCGTGACGGGAAGTTACGTCGCGGGTGTCTCGCTCGGCATCTTCACGGCCTTGTTCAGTGCCCTCGTGTCACCGGCGTACACGACGGCCGCCGCCTTCCTGGTGTTGATCACCGTGCTGGTATTGCGCCCGGGCGGACTGAGCACTGGCGCCGTCGGAGGGGCGCACTGATGGCCCGCTTTCTATTGCCTCGCATGGCGCTGCCGTTGGTTGCAGTCGCGGTCCTCTTCGCGCCATCGTGGCTCGGCGGTGGGCCGGCCGTCTACAGCGCTGCGGTACTGATCGCGATTATGGCTGTCATGTCGTATGGGCTCGATGTGATCGTGTCGGACCTGGGCGAGGTCAGCCTCGGTCACACCGTGTTCTTCGCAGTCGGGGCCTATACCACTGCCTTGCTGTCGACCCGCACCGGACTTGGCGCGTGGACCACGCTGGCTGCCTCGATAGCCATGGCGCTGGTGTTCGCAGTAGTCATCGGCCTGGTCACATTGCGGCTGCGGGAGTTCGTCTTCTCACTTGTGACCTATGCGGTTGCGGTGGTGGCGATGTCGCTGGCGGCCAACTGGGCGTTCCTGGGCGGCTCTGATGGCGTGCGTGGACTGCCCATGTTCGACCTGTCTTTCGCCGGCCTTACGCTGACTGCGCGCACCGATCGCGAACTGTGGCCGTATGCGTTCGCGTTGCTGGCGATCGTGATCTATCTGGTCGACCGCTTTCGCCATTCGCGCCTCGGCGCTGCAGCCATCATGACCCACCTGAACCCGCGGCTGGCGACGATCGGTGGCATCGATCCGGCGCGCGTCAGGCTGCAGGTCTTCTTGTTTTCTGCACCGATCAGCGCGGCTGCGGGCTGGCTCTACGCGTACCAGCGCGCCTACGTCAGCGCGGACATTCTCGAAAACTATTTTCTGATCCTGATGCTGACGGCTGTGGTCCTCATGGGGCGACGCCAACTGCTCGGACCGCTTGCTGCAACAGCCCTCGTGCTGGTGCAGGAGAAATTTTTCTCGTTCGGTGGCTACGTCGACAAGATGGTGCTTGGCAGCGTGCTGGTCATAATCCTGGCCTTTTGTCCGCATGGCTTAATGGGTCTGGCGCGTCCCCTGGGTCGACGGTTCCGCAGCCGTGCCTCCCGCATGCCCACTCCATCTATTCCATCCGCCTTGAAATAAACCAGCACATTGGAGGTAGAAATGGCTATGGCACAACACGAGGTAGCAGAGCCCGGCAACAGCCAATCGCACGATGAAATCCTGCGGGCGGCGGCAGAACTGTTCATGGAGTTCGGCTACACCGCGACATCGATCGATGCCGTGGCACAGCGGCTCGGCGCTACGAAGGGCCGTATCTACCATCACTACAAAAGTAAGGCTGACCTGTTCATTGAAGTGCAAATTGCTGCCATGACGCGGATTAATAGCCAGATCGAACCGATTGCGAGAGGACGTGGCAGCACGGTCGAGCGGCTGTCGGCCATGGCACTGCGCCACATGCAGATCCTTCTGACTGAACTGCCGATGCAGAAGGTCGCGGTGCAGGGTTTGGAGCGGCATTTGCTCGGCGCCTCATCCGCCGCCAAGCGCATGCGCGCGGTGGTCAAGATGCGCGACGACTATGAGAAGATGTTTGTGGAGCTGATCGACGACGGCGTGCGCGAAGGCGTGATTGTCGATATGCCAGCCAAACTCCTAGCCAAACCTTTCTTCGGTGCACTCAACTGGACCACCGTCTGGTACAGCCAGAGGCGCCTCCAAAGCGCCGACACGATAGACGACATCGCACATACCTTGGCAGCTTTCGCGCTGCGAGGCCTGCTCAAGAATTCGAACCATGAAGTAGCAAGATGAAAAGCCTTTTTCCGCAAAGATCCGGGATGAGGCTTGAACCTGGTCCCGGGAGCACACCGAAAACTTTCAGCTCACCGCCCTGCGCCACTGCTGCAGACCTGAAACGCACACAGGACAAAACCCTTGAGGCACATCACTGACATGACACAAGTACCAACCCAACACTCGGTCGAGGCAGCCACCGATCACGGCTTCGACGAGGGCGCATTGCAAGCCTGGTTGACCCAGCACGTGGAGGGCTTTGCCGGCCCCATGACGGTAACCAAGTTCGCTGGTGGCCAGTCCAACCCTACTTACAAGATTAGCACGCCTGGGCGCAGCTATGTGATGCGCGCTAAGCCCGGCCCCAGCGCCAAGCTGTTGCCGAGCGCCCATGCGGTGGAGCGCGAATACACCGTTATGCAGGCACTGAACGGCAGCGATGTGCCGGTCCCCCGCATGCTGGCGATGTGCAGCGACGAGGCGGTCATCGGCCGCGTGTTCTTCATCATGGAGTACGTCGAAGGCCGCGTGCTGTGGGACCCTGCCCTGCCCGGCATGACCCCTTTCGAGCGCACTGCCCATTACAACGAGATGAACCGCGTCATCGCGGATCTGCATTCGGTTCCGTTCGCCGAGCGCGGTTTGACAAGCTTTGGCAGGCCTGGCAACTACCTGGAACGCCAGATTAGCCGCTGGGAAAAGCAGTACCGCGCCTCGATCACGCAGCCCATTCCCGAGATGGACGCGCTGCTGGCGTGGTTGCCGGCGAACATTCCAGCAAGCGGGCGCGACGACAAGGCCTGCATCGTGCATGGCGACTTCCGGCTCGACAACATGATCTTCCATCCGACGCAGCCGCGCGTGCTGGCCGTGCTGGACTGGGAGCTGTCCACGCTGGGCCATCCGCTGGCCGACTTCAGCTACCACTGCATGGTGTGGCATGTGGAGCCGACACAGAGCCGCGGTCTTGAAGGGCTAGATCTCAACGTACTCGGCATCCCGGCGCTGGACGCCTATATCGCAAGCTACTGCGATCGCAGCGGACTCACCACACCAGATGTGCTGCGTGCCGACTGGGCGTTTTATATGGCCTACAACCTGTTTCGGCTGGCTGCCATCGGGCAGGGCATCGCCAAGCGCGTCGAGGCCGGCACGGCTTCAAGCGCACAAGCCAAAACCGCTGCTGCCAGCGCCGCACCGCGCGCCAAGCGTGCCTGGCAGTGGGCGCAGCAGGCATGAACCTCACAGGAAGCCCCATGCCCGAAGCCACCCCCATCGATACTGGCACCCCCGACTTGCTCCCCATGCTGGCGGCCACGTTCCCCGTCCCCGGATCCCAGGCCTGGTTGAACCAGGTGCGAGAAGAACCGATTGATCCTGATCGCCCCATCATCGATTCGCACCATCACCTGTGGGAATCGCGTGGCGACTGGGGCGGTTACCTGCTGGGCCAGCTGTGGGGCGACACCGGTGCTGGCCACAACATCCGCAAGACGGTGTTCATCGAATGCCGTGCCAACTACCGCACCAATGGACCGGAGCATCTGCGCAGCGTGGGCGAGGCCGAGTTCGTTGCCGGCATTGCGAAGGCCAGCCGCGACGGTGGAGGCGGGGCCGAGATTGCCGGCTTCGTCGGACATACCGATCTGAGTCAATCTGCGGCCGTACTGCAAGAGGTACTGGCCGCGCAAGCCGATGCAGCACAAGGCATCTTCCGCGGTATCCGCCATGCAGGCGCACGCGACCCCAACCCACAGGCGCTGGCCATCCCCGGCCGCGGCGCTGAAGGCTTGTATGCCGATGCCGATTTCCGCGCTGGCGTGACGTTGCTGGGTCAGTTGGGGCACAGCTACGACACCTGGCACTACCACCACCAGAACGCCGACTTCACCGCGCTAGCGCGGGCAGTGCCCGGCACGACGCTGGTGCTGGACCACTTTGGCACACCGCTGGGCGTGGGCGATTACGCCGGCCAGCGTGAAGCGATTTTCAACCGCTGGCAACACGACATAGCAGAGATTGCGCGTTGCCCCAACGTGATCGTCAAGCTGGGTGGCCTAGCCATGCCCGACAACGGCTTTGGCTGGGACTTGCGCGCGCTGCCTGCCCATTCGGACGAACTGGTCAAGGCACAGGGCCGCTACTACCGTCACACCATCGAATGCTTCGGCCCTGAGCGATGCATGTTCGAAAGTAACTTCCCGGTGGACCGACGGTCACTACCTTACGTCAGCTATTGGAACGCGATGAAGAAGATCGCGGCCGCCTATTCTGCCGATGAACAGCATGCGATGTTCTATGGCACCGCGCAACGCGTGTACCGGCTCTGAGCGTTCGGAGTCAGGCAGCAGGTGCCGTCAGGATGTTGAGGAAAAACGGCTCCATGAATGTTGACGCCATTGGCGATCTGTTGCTTAAAGTACCGCTCCAGGCTTTCACGTTTCCGTATTTTGTATCCGAAACCGCCGACCCATGCCGGATACGATTCCTATCCGCAGCGTCAAACCGATCACTTTGCCACCACCTGGAGATAACTTCGAATGAACAAGCCCACCCCGACCACCGCCTCGGCCTTCGCGCTGAACCCGACCGACGAACTGAACGACCTGCGCATGTCCGCCAAGGCTTTGCCGCTGTACGAGCACGTCAAGCGCTTCATCGCTGAGACCGTGGTGCCTATGGCTCCCCAGTACGAAGCGCTGGGTAAAGGCCGCGTCGGCGACGAACGTTGGCAGTACGCGCCCGGTCAGCTGGACTTGCTCACCGCTGCGAAGGACCAGGCCAAGAAAGAAGGCCTGTGGAACTTTTTTCTGCCCGATGCTGAGACCGGCGAAGGCCTGTCCAACCTGGACTACGCCTACATCGCGTCCGAGCTGGGCAAGACCCCGTTGGCCAGCGAATGCATGAACTGCTCGGCGCCCGACACCGGCAACATGGAGGTGCTGGAGCGCGTGGGAACACCCGAGCAGAAAGAGCGCTGGCTCAAGCCTTTGCTTAACGGCGAGATCCGTTCGGCCTATGTCATGACGGAGGTACATCACGCCTCGTCGGACGCCAAGAACATTGCCACCACGGCTGTGCTCGAAGGCGACGAGTGGGTCATCAACGGCGAGAAGCATTACATCTCTGGCGCTGGGAGCCCGCGTTGCAAGATTTTCATCACGATGGTGCGCACCAGCCCGGACGCGCCTTCGCACAAGCAGCAGTCGATGATCCTCGTGCCCAAAGACACACCGGGCGTCACGATCGTTGGTGCGATGCATGTATTCGGCGAAGACCACGCACCGCACGGCCACATGCACATCAGGTTCGACAACGTGCGCGTGCCAAAAGACAGCATGCTGCTCGGCGAAGGCCGCGGCTTCGAAATTTCCCAGGTGCGCTTGGGGCCAGGCCGTATCCACCACTGCATGCGGTCGATCGGCGCGGCGGAAAAGGCGCTAGATTTGATGGTCACGCGCGGCCTGTCACGCGAAGCTTTCGGCAAAAAGTTGGTCTGGCTGGGCGGCAACATCGAGATCATTTCGCGCGCGCGCATCGAGATCGAAAGCATGCGCCTGATGGTGTTGAAGGCCGCCAAGGCGATGGACGTGCTGGGCAACCGCGAGGCACGGATCTGGGTGCATATGGTCAAGGCGCTGGTGCCCGAGCGGGCGTGCCAGATCATCGACCAGGCCATCCAGATGCACGGTGCATTGGGCGTATCGCAGCACACGCCCCTCGCCCACATGTATGCCCAGCAACGCACGTTGCGCCTGGCTGACGGTCCCGATGAAGTGCACCATCTGGTGGTGGGCCGTAACGAGATCCGCATGCGCGAAGGCGGCGAGAGTGTCGAAGACGCCGGCATGGCTGCGGTGTTTCGCAACTGATCGGGAGTAGCAAGGTGACGAGTCTGGACTAAAGTGGGGGCTAAGCTGCCATGCGCATCCTGTACGCGTCTTCCATAGAGTCTTGAACGGGAATTGGCGGTCGCAACGGAAAGGCAAATGCTCTGCAAATCGCCATTGATAGCGTGAACCCGTACCTGCGCCAGCAGATATGCGCCTTCATCAGTCCACCGCATCTGACGCTTCTTGGCCATGTGACCTGCCCCCTCTCGCCATACCAT
Organism: Betaproteobacteria bacterium; assembly: GCA_043739385.1. Lineage (GTDB taxonomy): Bacteria > Pseudomonadota > Gammaproteobacteria > Burkholderiales > Burkholderiaceae_C > Defluviibacillus. Next base: position 40,218 of record JAYUED010000050.1, read on the forward strand.
TGTGACCGGGCTTGCCCTGAATGACAACGCACTGATGCTCGCGGGTGCGCTGCCATCAGCAGGCTTAGCGCTGCTTAGCGAGTTGCTGTTTGAGGGAATAGGGCGGCGGTTACGGGCTTATCAGGTGGGCGGATAACCAAGCGTTGACGATGAGGACGTCGTTGATGGAATTAGGGCAGTTTGTTGCCATAAGTAATCCATTTGTCTTGCGGTTTGCAGTGCGAGGTCATGGCCAGCCAGTTGAGCTACCAGATGCAGGCTCATGTCGATGCCAGCGCTGATCCCAGCCGAGGTGGTGATGCGGCCCTGCGCAATCCAGCGTTGGTTTTCTTGTACGTCCAATCCAGGGAATTGACGGCGCAAATCCGCTACATCTTCCCAGTGGGTGGTGACGGGGCCGCTTTGTATAACCCCGCTTTGCGCCAATAAAAATGCCCCTGTGCAAACGGATGTGACCAGTTGGGCTGCTTTTGCGGTGATAGCAATCCAGTTTAGCGTGGTATCACAGGCCATGACGGCATCGACGACGCCGCCAGGGACAAGTAAAACCGATGCTGGATTGGCGTCCTTGAACGAGGCATCGGGCAGCACCCGCAGTCCTGCCCTTGCCTGAATCGGTTCAGCGGATTTGGCAACGCACTGCACTTGGAACAACGGTGCTGTTCCAGGGTTGGCTCGCCCATGAACCCGGCTGGCCGTGGTGAACACTTCATACGGCCCGGCAAAATCCAGCACTTCCACGTTGTTGAAAATCAGAATAGCAATGCCGTGCGTCATGCTGCGCCCCTTGTGTCATTTTCTGTGCTGTACCGCGACTGTGGAGCAGGGGTTACGTCGCGACGCTGGGGGAATGCTTCTTGTGAGTCGTTTTGTGAGTCAATCACTGCGGGACATGATGGCATCGTGAGTTCCTGTATTCAAAAATGATTAATAGGTTCTATTTTTAAGCATTACAGGACATTAAAAAACCCCGCAGCACTTACGCGCTGCGGGGTTTTTGATAGCAAGCAAAGCCATCAGACAAGCTGATGGCCAGGATTTTTACATCCCCATGCCGCCCATGCCGCCCATGCCACCCATATCGCCGCCGCCCATGCCGCCGCCGCTTTCAGCCTTAGGGGCCTCAGCAACCATGCACTCGGTGGTCAACATCAGGGACGCGACAGACGCTGCGTTTTGCAGTGCGGTACGGGTCACTTTGGTTGGGTCCAAGATACCCATTTCGATCATGTCGCCGTAGGTTTCGTTGGCTGCGTTGTAGCCGTAGTTGCCCTTGCCAGCCATCACAGCTGCGACCACGACAGAGGCTTCGCCGCCGCCGTTGAACACGATTTCGCGCAGAGGCGCTTCGATGGCCTTCATCACCAGCTTGATACCGGCATCTTGGTCAGCGTTGTCGCCTTTGATGACACCAGCAGTTTGCTTGGCACGGAGCAATGCAACGCCTCCGCCAGCCACGATGCCTTCTTCCACAGCAGCGCGGGTAGCGTGCAGGGCGTCTTCAACGCGGGCTTTCTTTTCTTTCATTTCGACTTCGGTAGCCGCGCCAACCTTGATAACGGCAACACCGCCAGCCAACTTGGCCACGCGCTCTTGCAATTTTTCACGGTCGTAGTCAGAAGTAGCTTCTTCGATTTGCACGCGAACTTGCTTCACGCGGGCTTCGATGTCGGCAGCAGCACCAGCACCGTCGATGATGATGGTGTTTTCTTTGCCCACTTCGATGCGCTTGGCTTGGCCGAGGTCAGCCAAAGTCACTTTTTCGAGTGTCAGGCCAACTTCTTCAGCGATAACTTTGCCGCCGGTCAGGATGGCGATGTCTTCCAACATGGCTTTGCGACGATCGCCAAAGCCTGGAGCCTTGACAGCCACAACCTTCAGGATGCCACGGATCGTGTTCACGACCAAAGTAGCCAGCGCTTCGCCGTCAACTTCTTCAGCAACGATGAGCAATGGACGACCCGACTTAGCGACTTGTTCCAGCGTAGGCAGCAGGTCACGGATGTTGCTGATCTTTTTGTCGAACAGCAAAACAAACGGGTTGTCCAACAAAGCGGATTGCTTTTCTGGGTTGTTGATGAAGTAAGGTGACAGGTAGCCACGGTCAAACTGCATGCCTTCAACGACTTCGAGTTCGCTGTCCAAAGACTTGCCGTCTTCTACAGTGATCACGCCTTCTTTACCGACTTTGTCCATTGCGTCAGCAATGATCTTGCCGATAGCTTCGTCAGAGTTGGCAGAAATGGAGCCAACTTGGGCGATTTCTTTGGAAGTGGTGGTGGCTTTGGAAGCCTTCTTCAGCTCAGCAACCAAAGCAGACACTGCTTTGTCGATGCCGCGCTTCAGGTCCATTGGGTTCATGCCCGCAGCGACGTACTTCATGCCTTCGTGCACGATGGCCTGCGCCAGCACGGTAGCCGTGGTGGTGCCGTCGCCCGCGATGTCAGAAGTCTTGGAAGCAACTTCCTTGACCATCTGCGCACCCATGTTTTGCAGCTTGTCTTTGAGTTCGATTTCTTTAGCAACGGACACGCCGTCTTTAGTCACGGTAGGGGCGCCGAAAGAGCGCTCCAGAACCACGTTACGGCCTTTAGGGCCCAGGGTCACTTTGACTGCGTTAGCCAAAATGTTCACGCCTTCAACCATGCGTGCGCGGGCTTCGCCGCCGAAAATTACGTCTTTTGCTGCCATGAGAATTTCTCCGGAATCAGTTAATTAGGGGATGGATCAGAGGGAGAAGAAATTACTTCTCAACCACTGCAAACAGGTCGTCTTCTTTCATGACGAGCAATTCGTCACCAGAAACCTTGACCGTTTGGCCGCTGTACTTGCCGAACAAAACACGGTCGCCGACCTTGACGGTCAGAGCCTGGATTTCGCCCTTGTCATTGCGCTTGCCTGGGCCAACAGCCAAGACTTCGCCTTGATCTGGCTTTTCAGCAGCTGCTTCAGGAATCACGATGCCGGAAGCGGTTTTGGTTTCGCTGTCAACGCGCTTTACGATCACGCGATCGCCGAGAGGACGGAGGTTCATTGTTTATCCTTGAATAGAAACAGGGTTGAAATTACAGGGTGCTAAACAGTTAGTGCCCGTTAACTTATGGGGTAAAGGCTAAGTTGTTAGCACTCTACCCCAATGAGTGCTAATGATAAGGGCGTTTGGTGACAGTTTCAAGAGCGAGGTGCTCACAAACTGCGAATCAGCATCCTAATTGCGCCGCCAAGTCCACCAAACTGCTGCTATGCAGGTCGTTACCTGCCTTCGGTGACACATCCTTTACATTCGCTGCGCCAAACTCTAACGGGCGTTCTATATAAGTGGTGCGCAGGCCGCAGGCGCGGGCGCCGGCCAAATCGTCATGGTGGGCTGCGACGAGCATTACTTCTTCCGGTTTCAGGTCAAATACTTTGGCGACACCCAGGTAAGTTGCCGGGTTGGGTTTGTAGGCGCGGAAGACCTCTGCCGACAAAATGCAGTCCCATGGCAAACCGGCGCGCTTGGCCATGTTGGTGAGCAGGCCAATGTTGCCGTTCGATAAGGTGGTGAGGGTGAACCTGGTTTTCAGCCGTGTCAGGCCTGCGACCGAATCTGGCCACGCATCAAGCCGGTGCCACACGCGGTTCAAATGCTGGCGCTGTGTTTCGTCTAAATGGGTCAAGCCAAAATCTGGCAGGATTTGGTCCAGGATCATTCGATGCAGGTCATCAATCAGCGTCCAGCCCAATTCGCCACGCATCACTCGGGCCATGGCTGGCACGTAGCCTTTACGCCATGCCAGTGCAAAGGCAGCGCCATCTACGCCTGGGTAGAGCGCCTCGACTTCGCGCTGGATGCTGCCGTGCCAATCTACGACGGTGCCAAAGATGTCGAAGGCGAGGATTTTGACGTTACTGGTGAGCGTATTCATGGGCAGGTGGTTGGGCAAATGAAGGGACAAAGGAGGGTGTTCATTCCGCTATTATCTGCATTGGCCCGCCCCATTGCAGGCCGCGTCGCTCGGACGGTTCCGGGCGCTTACGTGAGATTTTCAACATGACTGCATCCTCCGCAGGCAAGCGCCGCTTTGCGCGCATTGACCGCCTTCCTCCTTATGTTTTCAATATCACCGCCGAGCTGAAACTAGCGGCACGCCGCCGTGGCGAAGACATTATTGACATGAGCATGGGTAACCCTGACGGTGCCACGCCAGCGCACATCGTTGCTAAGTTGACTGAGGTCGCACAGCGGCCCGATACACATGGCTATTCGGCTAGCAAAGGGATTCCACGCCTGCGCCGCGCTATTACACACTGGTACAAAACCCGGTACGCGGTGGACATTGACCCAGACAGCGAAGCCATTGTCACCATCGGTTCCAAAGAAGGTTTGGCGCATTTGATGCTCGCCACCCTTGACCGGGGCGACACCGTGCTGGTGCCCGACCCCAGTTACCCGATCCATATTTACGGTGCGGTGATTGCCGGAGCTGACATCCGTTCCGTACCTTTGACCGAAGGCGTGGATTTTTTTGCTGAGCTGGAAAAAGCTATCCGCGGAAGCTATCCCAAACCCAAGATGATGATTTTGGGCTTCCCCAGTAACCCCACTGCGCAGTGCGTAGAGCTGGAGTTTTTTGAGAAAGTTATTGCCCTGGCCAAAAAACATGACATCTTTGTAGTGCATGATTTGGCTTATGCCGATATTGTGTTCGACGGCTGGAAAGCGCCGTCCATCATGCAGGTGCCCGGTGCCAAAGACATTGCCGTGGAGTTCTTTACCCTCTCCAAAAGCTACAACATGGCTGGTTGGCGAATTGGTTTCATGGTGGGCAACCCGGATTTGGTTGCCGCGCTGGCCCGTATCAAAAGCTACCATGACTACGGCACTTTCACTCCGCTGCAAGTCGCGGCCATCGCCGCCTTGGAAGGCGACCAAACTTGTGTGGCTGAAATCACCGCCACCTACCAAAGCCGTCGTGATGTGCTTTATAAAGGGCTGATGGAGGCTGGGTGGCAGGTCGAATGCCCCAAGGCCAGCATGTACATCTGGGCCCGAATCCCGGAGTATTACCGCGCTTTGGGCTCGCTCGAATTCGCCAAACAGTTGCTGGCCAAAGCCCGTGTATCGGTTTCGCCAGGCATTGGTTTTGGCGACCATGGCGACGACCACGTGCGCTTTGCGTTGATTGAAAACGAAGCCCGTATCCGGCAAGCGGTGCGTGGCATTCGGGCGATGTTCAAGGCTGATGGCTTGCTGGACAAAACTGCTGCGTGACGAAACCTCGGTAAAGCGCTAAAGTAGGGGTAAATACACCCCTATTTTTTTGCTATGAATGCCCTGTCCGCCATTTCTCTTTCCGGTATGCAAGCCGCGCAAACGCAGTTGAATGCGTCTGCGCACAATATCGCGAACGGTATGACGGCGGGCTTCACTCGGCAAGAGGTGGTGCAAGAGGCGGATCCCAGTGGCGGCGTCAGTACCTCGCTGGTGTCGGCCAGTATGCAGCAGCAGTCCATAGAGACCGATATCGTGCAGCAATTGCAGGCCAAGAATTCCTTCCTGGCCAACTTGACCGTGTTCCGTTCCAGCAACCAGATGATGGGCAGCCTGCTGAATTTGCAGGCTTAAGTATCGAGCGTTTAAAAATCTAGGTTTTCGACTTCGGTCTTAGCGGCCTTGGGTGAGGTCTTAACGGGTGCTTGTTCTGAGTTTTTGACCAGCTTCTGCGCTTCAGTTCCTGCGGGTGTACTGAACGTTTCGATTCCCTGTTCCCCGCCCAGCGCGAGCAGCAAATCGGGTATTAACTGGCTCAATTCCCCAGTGCTGATAGCGACATCGGCGTCAAACTTATCTTCCTTCTCGCCAGACGTGTTCTCAAACACGCCTTCCAGAAACGTCAGTTTTTTGACTTGCATGGTCTCGGTTAGCAAGAAGGACACGCGGCCTTCCCAGGTCATTGCCAGTTTGGTTGGCACTTTGCCACCCTCGATGTGCTGGCGAACCTCGTCAATGTCCAGGGCGTGCTTAGCGTATCGCACAGTGGCTTTATTTTCGTCTGTGGATTTGAGTTCGCACTCGCGGTCAATGCTAAAGCCTGGAGGCGCTTCACGACTGACCAGCCAGCCTGCCATGCACACGGCCGGCGATTGGGCCGTTTGAATCAGCTCCACCGTCAGGCCGGGTACGCACTCCATCAAGCAGGTCATCACGGCATCAGCGCGGCCTTGGCTGCCTGCGTCCAGCGTCAACAGGCGCTCGCCGGGGTCAATCCAGACCAGCACTGAGCCTTGCTTGGTGAAGGCCATAGGCAGCAGCTCTAAAAGTGCGTTGTCGCGGATCTCCTTGCGTTCTTTTTTGCCGGGTTTGCGGCCTTCAGACTGTTCGATGTGAGCTGCAAGTTCTTCGACCTTGCGCTTGACCACGGACGCGGGCAGCACTTTGTTTTCAATTTGAAGCTTAAGCATCCAATGCCCACCAATTGCTTCAATCAGCGCGCCGTTGGCCTGTCCGCGGGGCTCCACCCAGCCGATGGACTGCTCTTGGCTGGCGCTGCACGGCACAAAGCGCAGCTTGGTCAAATTCTCTTCAATCTGCTCAACAGTCGTGCTCCAAGCGGAGCCGATGCGGTACACCATCACGTTTTTGAACACGGGTTTGCCTTGTGGTTAGGGGGAATTGCGGAGATTTGGAAAAATACAGAAATGGGTTCTGAGTCTACCGGCCCAGGTCTAAGTGACAGGCGATAGTGGTGGATTCTGATGGGTTCTAGCAAGTTATTTTGAGGGTTTTAAGCCGTTTTCCCAATATTTTCAATGATAATTTGCTATCAATTTTGATTTTTCACAGGTCAATATGCCGCTACAAACCCCAAGTACGCGGGCGTTGGGCGCTGAGGCCCCATAACTCGGCCCGCCACACGGCCCATAGGCGTTTCAGCAGGTCCATCGCTGGCTCCACGACGGGGCTGAGTATTCGCACCACCAGCACGCGCGAGTTAGGCGCGGTTGCCCCAGCGGTTTCGCGCAGCGGGTGGGTGTCCATCACGGCGCGTACGGCGTCCAGCGCTTGCTCACGCCGGGTGCGGGGGATGTCGCTTCCGCAGACGAAAAACAGCGTCCCTAGACAGCGGTGGCCTGCCAGCCCAAGTGGGCTGTTCATCAGGCGGTCGTCTAGGGCGTCGATACGGCCCCGCTCCAACCACACACCGGGCACTTCCAGATGCTGCGAAAAGCGGCCCAGCACAAACGGCAAATTAGCAGCGGGCAGACCCAGTGCCGTTACATCCCAGCCGATCATTTCTGATTCGGGTGCCAGATCAAATACTGCGCGGTTTTCGGCCAAACAGCCGCTGTACGCCAGCGCCTCCAGTGGCAGCCATTCCAGCCGCGCACCTTCAGCCAGTGTGGCCGTCACGGATTGCAAAGCCGGCGAGCCCAGCGATCTGTAAAACCGTGTCGCGCCGGGTGTTGTCACCAAACCATGGGCACCGGGCCCAACGGTGACATGTATGTCCAGTGTGTCACCACCCACCAAGCCACCAGGCGGGTGAACCAGCACGTTGTGGCAGATGGCATCACCCTCGGGGTAGAGGCTTTGCAGGATGCGTAATGGGCCGTTGTGGAGGTAGCGGGCGACGCTGCGTGGCTGCGGGTCAGCGCCAGCTTCTTCGCCGCTGCTGGCGAGTAGGTAATCAAGGTTGAGGGTAGCTTTCCAGGTCATAGGCCCAGCATAACTGCCCCTGGAGTCGTTTTCAGGCAAGATAACAGGATGACTACAGCTGCTTCGACTTCTTCCTTAGCTCCTTCCTTATCTTCTTCATTACCGCCCTCCTTATCTCCACTCTCATTGGCCTCAGATCCAACGGCTTCTGTGCTTTTGCGACAGGTGCTTGCTTTGGCTGCTCCCACCACGTTACTTGCGTCGTTGCAGCTCGTTGCCCAGTTGATCGAAACCGCGCTGGCTGCGCGCCAAGGTACGGCGGCATTAGCGGGCTGGGCGGTGGTGCTACCGTTTGCGCTGCTTATGCAACAAATGTCCACCGGCGCAATGGGCGGCGGGGTGGTCGCGGCGATTGCGCGCTCGCTCGGGGCGTCCAGACGGGACGAGGCGGCTGCCTTGGTGCGGCATGCGCTCATCATCGCGGTGGTGGGTGGGCTGGTGTTCGCGGTAGGTCTGTCGTTTTTTGGAGGATGGATGCTGACGGCGGTGGCTGGGCCTGAATCGGCCAAAGCTGCTACCGGTTACGCGCTGTGGCTGTTTGGCGTGGGTGCGGTGCCGGTGTGGTTGACCAACACGCTGGCCTCGGTGCTGCGTGGTGGTGGACAGCATGGGTTGGCGGCACGAGCGTTGACGCTGATGTGGCTAACGTTTCCGGTGTTAGCCTGGGCGCTGACCGAGCCTGCAGGCCTTGGGCTGACCGGTGTGGGTGCGGCGTTCGCGGTGGTGTCCTGGGTGGCGGCGCTGGCGATGGCGGTCATCGTGCTGCGCGGTGGTGCGGGCTTTATGCCGACGTTGCGCGGTGAAACTTCATGGCGGTTATTCAAGCAAATTTTGTCAGTAGGAGCCGTGGCATGTGTGCTGGCAACCATCGCAAATCTGACGACTGTGCTGGTTACGGCGCAGCTGCGCAGCTATGGCACGGTGGCTGTGGCGGCTTATGGCATTTCGGCACGACTGGAGTTCATGATGATCCCGCTGTCATTCGGCATTGGCGCCGCCTTGACGGCTCTGGTGGGTCGCGCAGTGGGTGCAGGCGACTGGCGTACTGCACGTCGTACCGCATGGATAGGGGGCTTGCTGGCCTTTGGTGTGACGGGCGTGGTGGGGCTGAGTGTGGCGTCTGCACCTCTGGCTTTTGTGTCGCTGTTCACCAAAGATCAAGCTGTAGCGAGCATCGCAGCGTCAGCGCTTACTTATATTGGCCCGGCGTTTGGCGGTTTTGGGCTGGGTATGGCGATGTACTTTGCAGCCATGGGCGCACAGCGTATGCGGTGGCCGATTTTTGCCGCGCTGGCCCGTATCAGCTTGGCGGTTGGCGTGGGCAGCTTATTGGCCCACCAGGCAGGCATGGGTATGGTGGGGCATTTTGTGGGGGTAGCTTTAGGTATTACCGCCTATGGGGTGTTCGCTGCAGCGGGTGTGCGGCGTGGCGTGTGGTCTGCGCGGTGATGGGGTTCCATAACCCCGTAGTTTTTACGGCACGATGGTCGTGAACAAGTAAACCGCAAAAATCACCAGATGCACTGTGCCTTGCAGCACCGTGGTGCGTCCGGTACCCAGCGATAAGCTGGCGACAAACAGCGACAGCAGTAACAGCACGCTGGATTTGGTGTCCAGCCCCAGTGTCAGCGTCCAGCCCGTGAGCAGTGAGACGATAGCCACTGCCGGTATCGTCAAACCAATGCTGGCCAGCGCCGAGCCAAGTGCTAGATTCAAGCTGGTTTGCAAGCGGTTGGCCCTGGCTGCACGCAATGCAGCCAGGGCTTCAGGCAGCAATACTACCGCTGCGATGATCACGCCCACTAGGGCTTTGGGTGCACCCATAGCGGCCACTGTGGCTTCAATCACCGGTGCCAAGCCTTTGGCCAGCAGAACCACGGCCACCAAACACAGCAGCAGCAGCAGGGCGCTTATGCCTGCCGCCTTGTTGCTGGGTGGCGCCGCGTGCACTTCTTCATCGCCAACGGCATGAGACGGTAAAAAGTAATCACGGTGACGTACCGTTTGCACTAGGACAAACATGCCGTAAAGCACAAGCGCCACCACGGCAATAAAGGCGAGTTGGCTGGCGCTGTAAGCCGGGCCAGGCACGCTGGTGGTGTAGTTGGGCAGCACCAGCGTTAGTACCGCAATGGCTGCCAGCGTGGCCAATGAGGCACTCACGCCATAAAGTCCAAAAGTTTGCTCTTTAAACCGGCTGGCGCCCATCAACAGGCACAAGCCCACCATACCGTTCAAAATAATCATCACTGCGGCGAAGACCGTGTCCCTTGCCAGCGCGGAAGTGCTGGGGCCGCCTGCGAGCATCAGCGAGACGATCAGCGCCACTTCAATGACTGTGACCGCCAACGCCAGCACCAGCGTGCCATAAGGCTCTCCCACTCGGTGGGCAACCACCTCGGCATGATGGACGGCAGCCAGTACGCTGGCAAACAAACCTGCAGCCAGCAGCATGGAATACAGCAGGTCAAGACCGCCGCTCAGGTTTAAATTCAGCTGAGTGGTGCCCAGCAACAGCCAGCCAATGAGCGGGGCTATAACGGACCAGCGGGGTAGGGGGGCTGTTGCTGAAGCGGGGGCAGGCAATGAATCAGACAAGGTGTAGATATCAAAAAATCTTGCAAAACAGGCAAATTCACGCGTTTGTAAAGCAAGTAACTGCGTGCTTTTATGCAGGTTCCCAGCATAACCCGGACATGCGATTGCTTTGCTCGCTATTCCTTGCCTATTTCCCTTGTTTCCCCTAGTCCCCCTGCGATCCCCGGTGAGCCCAGCCCGTAGTACGTTTTTCAATGGCGCTGAATAGCTCATACATAAGCATGGCCATAGCACCCACCACCAGCAAGCCCGCAAAGGCCAAGCCCATCTGCATGGCTGAACCTGCAGAGATAAGCAGGTAGCCAATGCCCTCGTTGGCAGCAGTCATTTCCGACACAGTAGTACCGACAAACGCCAGAGTGATCGCAACTTTGAGTGAGCCGTAAAAGTACGGCATCGAGCGAGGTAGACCGACTTTCATCAGCACATCCCAACGCTTGGCACCTAGCACGCGCAGCACGTCTTCCAGCTCGGGTTCCAGCGTCGCCAGCCCAGTAGCGATATTGACCATGATGGGGAAGAAGCTGATGAGAAAGGCCGTCAGAATCGCCGGTCCCGCGCCAATGCCGAACCACACCACCAAAATCGGCACAAACGCGGCCTTGGGCAGCGCGTTAAAGGCCGTCATCAGCGGATAGACCGCTGCGTAAGCGAGGCGTGAGCTTCCAATCACAAAACCCAACAAAACGCCCACCACAATGGCGATACCAAAGCCCACGATGGTTACCCAAAACGTGCGCCATGCATGGCCCGCAATGATGGCTTTGAACTCCCAAAACTGCGTCCAGATACGCCAGGGGCTGGGAAAAATGAATTCCGACACCTCAAACAGGCTACACACCGCTTGCCAGATGAGCAGACAAATCACCAGAAGCACCCAGGGCGACCATTGCTCAATAGATTTTTTATTCATGATGGGATTCTTTAAGCCGTGGCCGCACTGGCAGGCTTACCTGTCATGCGCACAGCCCCAATATGCCCGCGTAGCTCATGCACGATGTCGGTAAAGGCAGGTGTGTAAGTGACTTCCAAGTCCCTCGGACGCGGTAAATCAATCTCACGTTTAACGACGAAGCGACCCGGGCTTTTGCTCATCACGTACACCGTATCGGCTAGGAATACCGATTCACGCAGGTCGTGCGTGACCAAGATGACGTTGAATTTTTGCTCCGTCCACAGATCCCGCAGGATGCACCACAGTTCTTCGCGGGTGAAGGCGTCAAGCGCACCGAAAGGCTCGTCGAGCAAAAGCATTTTGGGTTCATGAATCAGCGCTCGACAAATACTTGCTCTCTGCTGCATCCCGCCTGAGAGCTGCCAGGGGAACTTGTCCTCGTAGCCACCCAAACCTACTTTTTGTAGCAATTGGCGTGCGCGCTCCACGTATTCTTTGCGCTTAGCTTTGAACTGGCTGCGAAACGGCTCCACTATTTCTAACGGCAGCAGCACGTTGTCCACCGTGGTGCGCCAAGGGAGTAGTGAAGGTGACTGGAACGCCATACCGCTGATCTTGAGCGGGCCTGTCACCGGTTGGCCATCAATCAAAATCCGTCCTTTGGAGGGCATGCGCAGCCCGGTGGTCAGCTTCATGAAGGTGGATTTTCCACATCCCGAAGGGCCAACAATGGCGATGAACTCACCTTGACTAACCTTCAGATCAATGGCCTCCACTGCAAAGTGATTTTGGTCCAGTAGCTCGTCGTTGTAAGCAAGCCAAACGTCACTGAAATCTACAAAATTGGCATCAGTTGGGGTCTGCATGGAGGGTTACTTTTTAACCGGCAACACGTTCAACTCTGCAGCCGTGGGTAAAAAGCTGCCGTTCCACACCATATCGGCATTCACCCGGGTTTTGGTGGCGAAGGCGTCAGACACTTGTGAGGCCATCAGCGAGAGGCGTGGCGCGTTGATTTGGCCAAAACCCTCGGCACGAGCGCTGTTGCTGTTGATTGCGGTATCAATCGCCAGCTGCAAGCGGCGGGTTTCCATTGGTACGTTGATGATGCCATCGCGGGCCTTCACCGACTGAACAGCCTCTTCAGGTTTGGCGATCACGTCTTTCATTCCCTTGGCGAACGCTTTTAGAAAAGCTTTCACAGCGGCTGGGTTTTCTTTGATGAGTTTGGGTGAGGCGATGATGACGTTGCCATACAGCTTGACGCCGAAATCCGGGTAAGGTAGTACCACCACGTCCTCTGCCTTCACACCGCGTGCTTCCAGGTTCAACAGCGAGGTGAACGTGAAGCCTGTGATAGCGTCCACATCACCGCGTGCCAGCATGGTTTCGCGCAAGGGCGGATCCATAGCCGTCCACTGCACGCCGGTAATCGCGTTGGCTTTGGCAAAGATCGGGAAGGCGCGGCGACCCGCGTCAAACACTGGTGCACCGAGTTTTTTACCACTCAAATCCGCAGGGGTTTTGATGCCGGATTTTTTGAGCGCCATTACCGAGGCGGGTGTGTTGTTGTAGACCATCATCACCGCCACGGGCTTGTTGGGTGCGTCGGGGTTGTTGGCGTGGAACTCCATCAGCGCGGCCAAATCGGCGAACCCCATGTCGTAGCTACCCGAGGCCACCCGGGTAACAGTGCCACCAGAACCGTTGCCTGCGTCAATCGTCACGTCCAGCTTAGCGTCTTTAAAATAGCCTTTGGCGGCAGGGACCAAAAAGAGGGCGGCGGGACCTTCAAAGCGCCAGTCGAGCTGGAACTTGAGGGGCGTTGTTTGGGCATGTGCGGCGATGCCGTAAGTGGTGGCTTGCAGGACGAGTAAGGCAGCGGTGGCGACCTTGAGGCAATGGCGTTTATTCATGGGGATATTCCAAGGCAAAGAACTGAAGCAAAGAACTGGATCTGGAGCGTGGCTATCAACTCAGCAATATTGGTGCCTATTACCTCAATAAATGCACCATTTTCGTGCCATATTTTGTGTCCTTAGATGAGCGCACTTAGGTGGATGCACCTAGTTTGGTAAATAAGTTACAAATTGAAATTTTCATCATAAAATAACTTTATATTTCACAAATTATTACGAAATATCACTTGTCCACAGCCGTGTTCACGTGCAGTGCGCTTCTCTACCTCGCCAGCCTCCGTTCCCAGTTTTTATTGCTGTGCGAATCTCTGCTTTCCTAATTTTTGGCCACTTTACTCCCCTTGCTTTTCAGCGCTGAGCGGGATGCTTCATAGCAGGCTTATGGCCTGTTTGAATTCAATTTTGTTACTGCTGAATAAGCGAGTGTGCCCAAACGATGATTCGATTCCTGTTTATTTTCCTTGCAGTGCTGCTGCTTCTGTTTGGCCTAGAGCTTCTACAGCCCGTGCAAACCCATGTGGTGTTGCCCTGGACGGCAGTGCTCGCCCGGGCCTGCGTAGCGCTGGTGGGGGTATTTGATGGTTCGGCCATTGCGCAGGGCAAGGTGCTGTGGAACCCTGTCAATGGGTTTGGCGTGTCAATTGAGCCGGGCTGCAATGGCGTAGAAGCCTTTGTGGTGTTGTGTGCAGCGGTACTGGCCTTTCCTGCCAGCTGGCGGCACAAGGCGCTGGGTTTGGTGACGGGCTTTGCAGCAATTCAATTGCTGAACGTGTTGCGAATCATCAGCCTGTTTTACTTAGGGCAGTGGAGCATGCCGGCATTTGAGTTTGCCCACAGCTACCTGTGGCAAGCGCTCATCATGCTGGATGTATTGGCGGTCTGGTTGATTTGGGTGCGAGCAGGGACGCCGAAGGTAGAGCAAGAGCCCATTGCTACCGTACCTGTCTGAGCGATAGATTCACCATGAAACTGTTGAAAAATCTGCTTTCTGCACCCCAAAACTTAACAATCTTTTTTTGTCGGGCTGTGCTGCTCTTAGTGCTGCTGACGGGACTGTGGTCACAAGCTGCGCCCTGGACTTCTAGCCCAGTGGCTACGCTGGCTAAGTTGGTTTTGATGACTTCGGATTGGGTTGTATCGGTGCGTACACAATCGCGCCTGATTGAGGTACAGACTCAGTTGGCTGTGCCGGTGCGAGGTGGAATGGGCGACATCCTCGTAGACGCTGATCCTGCGCACTATGCCTATGGCTTACCGATTTTATGGGCCTTGTTGTTGGCCGCAGGTGGGCTGAGTTGCTGGGCCAAAGCGCTTGGGGGCTATGTACTACTGCTGCCGTTTCAGACATTCAGTTTGAGTCTGGATTTACTCAAGCAAATGGCCGTGGCCATGCCGGGTGGTGCACGCTTGTTGGGGATTGCACAGTGGCAGCTTGAAGCGATTGCTTTGGGCTACCAGCTGGGTGTGTTGGTGCTGCCTACGGTGGTACCGATCGCACTGTGGCTGTGGCTAGATCGGGAGTTTGTGACCCGAGTAGTCCAGCCACATTTGGTTTCTGATTTGATATTAAAAAAATAGCTGCAATTTAATATTAAATATTGCTTATTGAATAAGCAGTAGCAGCTAAATTCAGTACAAACTCACTTCCGCTTAGCGGCCGCATCGGCCACTGCCAGAGCGGTCATGTTCACCACCCGCCGTACCGTTGCTGTTGGCGTCAGGATATGCGCAGAAGCCGCAGCACCGAGCAGAACAGGGCCAATAGTCACGCCATTACCAACGGTGATTTTGAGCACATTAAACAGGATATTAGCGCTGTCTAGGTTGGGACAGATCAGGATGTTGGCCTCACCGGTCAAAGTACTGTCCATCAGGCTGGCGCTGCGCACCTGTTCGGACAAGGCCGCGTCACCTTGCAGCTCGCCATCGCATTCCACATCTGGTGCCATGCGGGCGAACAGGTCGCGGGCCAATCGCATTTTTTTAGCACTAATGCGGCTGCTGGAGCCGTAGTTGGAATGCGACAAAAACGCTACTTTGGGTGGTAAACCAAAGCGGCGCACTTCGTCAGCTGCCATCACGGCGATGTTGGCGAGCAGCTCCGCGTCCGGGTTGTCATTGACATAGGTGTCCGCAATGAACAAGGTTTGCTTGTCCGTCATGACGGCATTGAGCGTAGCGAGGCCGGTGGAGCCACGGGCTCGTCCAATCACGTCTTGCACATGCTTTAGGTGCGCATCAAACTGACCAACCAAGCCGCAGAGCATCGCATCGGCGTCTCCTAAGTGCAGCATCAAACTGCCAATCAGCGTGTTCGAGCGGCGCACCATGGCCTTGGCGGCTTCTTGCGTCACGCCATCGCGGCCCATGATGCGATGGTAAGTTTCCCAGTATTGGCGAAAGCGTGGATCGTCTTCAGGGTTCACGCATTCCACGTCAACGCCCAGCTTCAGACGCAAGCCAGCTTTGGCGATACGTGCTTCGATCACCGCAGGGCGGCCAATCAAGATGGGCTTGGCAAGTTTGTCATCCACCACCAGTTGCACGGCACGCAAGACGCGGTCGTCCTCACCTTCGGCATACGCCACGCGTTTGGCTGTAGCGGCTTTTGCGGTCTCGAACACAGGCCGCATGATCATGCCTGTTTGGTAGACAAAGCGCGTCAGGTGCTGGCGGTAGGCTTCCAGATCAGCAATGGGGCGGGTCGCCACACCGGACTCTTGCGCGGCTTTGGCAACCGCTGGGGCGATGCGCAAAATCAGTCGCGAATCGAACGGCGTGGGAATGATGTAGTCCTGTCCGAAAGACAACTCTTTGCCCGCATACGCGCTGGCCACTTCTTCGCTGATATCGGCCTTGGCCAAAGCGGCGATCTCATGCACACAGGCGAGCTTCATCGCTTCGTTGATCTTGCTGGCCCCGCAATCGAGCGCGCCCCGGAAGATGTAGGGAAAGCAGAGCACGTTATTGACCTGGTTCGGGTAGTCCGAACGACCGGTGGCGATGATGCAATCGGGGCGGGCTTCGCGGGCCAGCTCGGGGCGAATTTCAGGCTCTGGGTTGGCCAGCGCCAGGATGATCGGGCGGTTCGCCATGGTTCGCACCATGTCTTGCGTAAGTACACCAGCAGCCGAGCAGCCCAAGAACACGTCTGCACCGTTAACAGCATCTGCCAAAGTGCGGGCATCGGTGTTTTGTGCGAAGCGGGCTTTAGATTCGTCAAATCCACCGGGGCGGCCCTCGTAAATCACGCCTTTGGAATCGCAGGCGTACACATTGCTGCGCTTCACGCCCAAGCCCACCATCAAATCCAGGCAGGCCAGCGCCGCGGCACCAGCGCCAGATACGGCGACTTTGACCTCATCAATCTTCTTGCCTACCAGCTCAAGTCCGTTAATCAATGCGGCTGACGAGATGATGGCGGTGCCATGCTGGTCATCGTGGAACACCGGGATGCTGAGGCGCTCGCGCAGCTTTTTCTCGATATAGAAGCACTCGGGCGCTTTGATGTCTTCGAGGTTGATGCCGCCCAACGTGGGTTCCAGTGCGGCAATGATGTCGACCAGTTTGTCAGGGTCTGTCTCTGCGAGTTCAATGTCGAACACGTCGATGCCCGCAAATTTTTTAAACAAGCAGCCTTTGCCCTCCATCACTGGCTTGGACGCCAGCGGGCCAATATTGCCCAAGCCCAGCACAGCCGTACCGTTGGTAATGACGCCAACTAGATTGCCCCGCGAGGTGTAGTCAAACGCCAAGCTAGGGTCAGCCTCAATGTCGAGGCAGGGGTAAGCCACCCCTGGGGAATAGGCCAGCGACAGGTCGCGCTGGTTGGAAAGGGGCTTGGTAGGCGTGATGGAAATTTTGCCGCGCGTGGGGCTGCGGTGGTATTCCCGTGCTGCGTCGCGCAGAGATTCTTCAGCGGGGGAAAGGGGTTTGTTCATAGCGGGTCTCCTGAGATTTTGAGGTCGCTTTGCAGGCGAAATGGCTGCTGCGAGCACAATTAAGCGTACTCCAAAAACGGTAAGAAACCGTGGGTAAAAGTACGGTGGGGCTTACCCTTTCAGCATAGAACTGTACTGCTGCGGCTTGACTGAAGTTAAATTGCCTTGGTGGCGAATAACCTCAGCGTCTTCGATGTCGTCCGCCAGTAGCTAGGCAATATACCTAGCAAGCTCAGCCTCGTTTTGCGCTGCGCATCATCCCCATATAGATGACTGCGCCGGAGATTGCACCGATGATCCAACCGAAGTTGTTGTCGGGTAAAACTTTGAGCAGTTGGGTAAAAACTTCCCAGCCGATAGATAAAGCACTTGAAAGGCCCAATGCAGTTAGACCCACTTTGTTCCAGCCTCCGTCGTAGTGGTAACGCCCGTCTGGGGCCATGCTGTAGAGCTGTGCTACATCAACAACTTGTTTCTTCAAGAGGTAGAAATCAGCCACCATCACGCCAAACATCGGGGCCAGAACAGCGCCAAACACGCTGACGAACACGGTAATGGCTTGGGGGCTGTCCACAAAAATCCAGGGGCACACCATGACCGCGAGTATGGAGCTGATGAGTCCACCCTTCTTGAAGTCCACATGCTTGGGGAACAGGTTTGCAAGATCGTATGCAGGTGATACAAAGTTGGCAACGATGTTGATCCCCATCGTTGCGATGATGAACGTTATGCTGCCCACAACAACGGCCCATTTATTGTCGATTTTTCCGACGATCTCTATCGGGTCCATGATCATGTGACCAAACACTTTGGCGCTACCGGCCGTGACTATCACCACGATGATGGCGAACAAGATGAAATTGAGCGGCAGACCTAAAAAATTACCGGTCTTCATCGCACGTTCTGTTTTTACATAGCGCGAAAAATCTCCAAAATTCAGTAGCAAAGCAGCAAAATAACTTACTACGAGCAAGATGGCGCTGCCCATGGCAAAGATTGACTCACTGCCCGTGAGCACCTTGTCGCTGAGAGTCAGATCCAGAGAATCCCAGCCGGCTTTCCAGATGATCCAGCCCGCTAGCAAGAACATTACGACGTACACGGCCGGGCCGCAGAAATCGATGAATTTACGGATCGCCTCCATGCCACGCTGAAAAATCAATAACTGGAAAATCCACATAAATAGAAAGCTGCCCCAGCCCAATAAATCAAGCCGCAGCAGACTGGTGGTTTGCAACGACGCGGCTTCTGGGAAGAACACCAGTACCAGTGTGGCGACTGCTTTCGAGGCAAAGTAGGTCTGTACCCCATACCAAACTATCCCCACCACACCGCGGATCACCGCCGCGAAGTTGGCGCCCATCACGCCCAAGCTAACCCGTGCCATCACTGGAAATGGGATGCCCAGTTGCTGGCTAGGTTTGCCAATCCAGTTCATGAGTATGTTGACGATGGAAATCCCAATCACCAATGCCGCTAGCACCTGCCAGCCGCTCAAGCCCAGCAGAAACAGGCTGGCTGCAAAGGTATAGCCACCCACGCTGTGGACATCGGACATCCACATGGCGAATACGCTGTAGGAGGACCACGTTTTTTTAGCCCCTGTAACGGGGGCTAAGTCTTCATTAATGAGCCGTGTATCGGCTCCGGGTACGCCATGCAGTGTGTTTTTCATAAGAGCTACTGGTTGATAGGTGAGGATGAAGATCGGACGCAGGGGGAGAACGCGATAGTGCTTCCATTTGCAAGAGTAATTTCAGTGCCCCCCGTCTGCCTGCTTCGCGGCTTCAATCGTTTTCTCAAAACTGCCTGTGGAAGTTCCGTTAAAAAACAAGTTCAACGTCACCGCCGCAACTGAGGCGAGCAAAATTCCCGATTCAATTAAGGGGTGCAGGCCATGTGGCATCCACTGCTTGAAGTTGGGTGCGATCAGCGGGATCATGCCAATGCCAATTGACACCGCCACCACAAAACTGTTGTGCTTGTTGTGTTTGAAATCCACGCCAGCCAAGATGCGAATGCCGGTGGCCGCGACCATACCGAACATCACCAAGCCCGCACCGCCAAGTACGACGGTGGGCAGCGATTCCACCAGTGCCGCCATCTTGGGCAGCAACCCCAGCACAATCATGATGATGCCGCCTGTGACGCAGACGAAGCGGCTACGCACGCCAGTGACGCCCACCAAACCCACGTTTTGAGAAAAGCTGGTGTAAGGGAATGTGTTGAAAAACCCGCCAATCAACGTGCCCAGACCATCGGTGCGCAGGCCACGGGACAAATCGGCTCGGTCAATCTTGCGCTCGGTCATGTCGCCCAGGGCCAAAAACATACCGGTGGATTCGATCATCACCACAATCATTACCAAGCTCATGGTGATGATCAATATCGGATCAAACTGGGGCATGCCGAATTGCAGGGGAAGTACCAAACCAAACCACGCGGCATTCCCGACTTTCTCGAAAGTCATCATGCCCATGGCGATCGCGACCAAGCTGCCGATGAGGATGCCCAAGAGTACTGAGATGTTGCTAATGAAGCCCTTGGTGTATTTGGCAATTAGCAAAATTGACACGAGCACAACGGCCGATACAAAAAGGCCATCCAGCGGTGCATATTTGGGGTTGGGTAATAAACTGACGATAGCCATGCCTTTGGGCATAGCAGGTACCCCAGATGCACCCAAAGCGGCCACATCAGCCATCCATTTACTGTGTTCCGGGTTAACGATGCTGGGGGCTGTGGGGCCAAATGGATTGCCAAAAATCCAGTTGATACCGATGCGCATCAGGCTGATACCGATCACCGCGATGATGGTGCCTGTGACCACTGGAGGGAAGAAGCGCAGCAGACGACTAACCAGTGGCGCAATCAGAATCGACACCAAACCTGCCCCGATGATGGAGCCAAATATCAGCTGTGCGCCCACTATGCCTGTCGATGTGTTGGCAATTGCGAGCATTGGTGCAACAGACGCGAATGTCACACCCATCATCACAGGCAAGCGGATGCCAAACCACTGTGTTACGCCCAGCGACTGGATTAGGGTGGCAATGCCACAGCAGAACAAGTCTGCGGAGATCAGCATGGACACCTGCTCGGGTGACAGCTTGAGTGCCCGCCCCACGATGAGTGGCACGGCGACGGCACCGGCGTACATCACCATCACATGCTGTAGACCTAAAGCGGCGAGCTTGCCTGTAGGCAAGCGTTCGTCAACGGGATGAACGATGGACATCAATGAACTCCTGGAGATGTGAATGCACTGTGGATGCACGGAAGGAAAAAATTGCAAAACAGATCAGCAGTACGCATATTGAATGCCAAACTGCGCACATATTTTGTATACACTTTCGTGAATTTTGGTGCAAATCAGGAGATATGCTTAGCGGGGTAAACCCGTCATCGTCATCGTTTTGTAATAGTTCGCACCAAGTTGGTTCTTTGGTCAGCTATGCCGGAGGCCCGGTTATATTCCGTTGCTATTAAGCGTGACGATGCCTTGGCGCGTGTGCAAGGTGGCGGCGATGTTGGCGGGACCAGTTTCAACGGCAATATCTGTGAGGCCGATGGCTGCGTAAGCAGCTTGCAGCAGGTCACCTCTAGGGTGCGTGACGGTGATGCTTTGCAGCGAAACGCCCGATCGTGGCAAGCTGTTCCTAGGGTGCAGGCGCAGCGGTTCAGCCGCATCCGGCTTGCCCCATTGGATCAAAGTGGGCAGCGTGCCATTGAACAGCCGTTGCCCATCCTCACGCACGGTGATCTGCCATTGCAGCAAACCTTTGCGAGAGTGGCGGTTGGCCAGCGCTGCGGGCCCGCGGTCTATGTCCAGTGCTTTCAAGGCGGCGCAAGCCGCCTGAATGTCGCTGGTATTCGCTACAAAATGAACCAAGCGCGGCTCGCTAGCAACCGCCGCCTGTTGTGCCTCATCATCCATATCGAACCAGCGCTTAGCAGTTGCTGTTGCGGAACGGGTTGCTTCTGGATTAATAGCAATTATTTCCAGATAAGCCAGGGGGTTGGCGGGTGTCGCGATCTTGAACAATCGGTTGTGCGTGCCATACAGTGCGTGTTCACCGCCTGGGCCTGGCGTGATGCCCATTTTGGCTTCACACCACTGCACGCCAAGCTCCAGCGTTTGCGCAACGACGACTAGGTGATCAATTTGTGTTTTCATGGACTGACCATAACACCCACAGCAAACCCGCTTTCACATTCACATCCACCGATGATTCCCAGCCTGTTTCAGAACGTCTTACTGCGCCAAACCGCGCGTTGGGTTAACCAGTAGCTTCGTTCCTGTGGCCCGCAAACCATACAGGGCTATGGCGTCCAGCTGCAGCATTTCTGCCAAAGAAATTTCTTTGGAATATGTGCTGGCAAACGTAGTTTTTATTTCTGCTGCGACCCGCGTCTTTAGGGCTTGCACGGCAACAGGACCGATACGCTGCAAAAAGGGGAACATCAACCAACCGCCCATGCCCCAGGCCATGCCGAAACCCCTTTGGAATTCGGTAGGGCGCGTGTCCAGGCCGCCGTACAGGTAGACCTGTTTGTGGGTGGATGAGCCGTAGCGGCTGTATTCCTTGGCGGTGCGGTTGATGGCTATTTCCATCGCGTTCAAGATTTGACCTGCCAACTTACCGCCGCCAGTGGCGTCAAAGGCGAGGGTGGCGCCGGTTGCGACCAGCGCTTGCGTCAGATCTTCCATGAAGGTGGGTGCGCTGGAGTTACAGACGTACTTGGCACCGAGCGCACGCAGCAGTGCTTCTTGCTCGGGTTTGCGCACGATGTTGACTAACTGAATGTCGTCCTTTAGACAAAGTTTATGCAACATTTGACCTAGGTTGGATGCTGCAGCGGTGTGTACCAACGCGGTATGGCCTTCGCTTCGCATCGTCTCGACCATGCCCAGCGCTGTCAGCGGGTTGACGAAGCTCGATGCACCCTCTGCTGGCGTGACTTGATCAGGCAACACCAGGCACATATCGGGCTTGACGCTACGGTATTGCGCGTACATTGCGCCACCCAGCGCTGCCACGGTTTTGCCCAATAAGGCTTGCGCAGCGGGGAACGTACCTGCTGCAATGACGACACCCGCGCCTTCGTTGCCTGCAGGCAGCGATTGGCCGAGGCGACCTGCCATGGCTTTCATCAATGCCTCAGGGATTCGTGCGGAGATGGCCGGATGGCTGACCGTGCCGTGAGCCTGAGCCGTGGTCATGTCCGCCGTACCAAACAGCAAGCCAATGTCAGAGGGGTTGATAGGGGCCGCTTCAATGCGAATCACGACTTCGTCAGGTGCGGGTTGGGGAAAGGGTTCATCAACCAGCGAGAGTTCCAGTGTGCCTGTTGGTGTGACGAGGCTACGAAGCTGAAGGCCCGTGTGGGGGTGTGTAGCGGACATGTGAGGCTCCTATTCTTTTAGTTTAGTATTGATTGGTAAGAGCATACCGCTTACCAAGCTCTGGTAAGTCACCATTTACAACCCGCAAACTCTGCGCCACGCCCAAGCACAAAGTCCCGAAACGAGGACCCTAAATCTGTCAGCACGGCATCGCGCCTGTGCAGCAGACACCAATCGAGCATCTTGGGCATGTCTTGAATATCCAACACCACCATCAGCCCTGCTACCAGCTCGATCTGAAACACATGAGCCGACATAAAACTGATCCCCATGCCGACCATCACCGCCTGCTTGATGGTCTCGTTGCCTGAAAGCTCCATCGACAGGTTTACCTGTAGCGACTGGGCTTGCAACAGGTGATCTAAAAACTGACGGGTTGCGGAGCCCGGCTCGCGGAATATAAAGTCTTCAGTGCGTAAATCTTCCCATCGCAGCTGTTGCTTAGTGGCCAGTGGATGCTGGGGGTGCGCCACGATGCAGTGCGGGTGGCGGGCGAAGGTTTCCGCTTCAATATCTGCCTCACTTGGGGGGTAGCCTCCAATCGCGACATCAAGCTGGTGGTCTTGTAGCATGGCCAAAATTGTGTCTCTCCGCTCCACCGTGAGTTTGAAGCGGATACCGGGGTGCTGTGCCTTGAAGGCCATCAGCAGCGCGGGCGCAAAGTAGTGCGCTGTGGGTACAACGCCCAAGTGCAAAAGCCCCCCCTCACCGCTACGGCTGGCGGCCATGGCTTCGTCTGCAATGCGCACTTGGTCGAGGATACGGCGGGTATGGCGCAGCAGAGCTTCGCCGATCGGGCTAAGCACCATGCGTCTGCCGGTTTTAATGAACAGCGGCTGGCCCGCGTCTTCTTGCAGCTGGCCGATTTGCATGGACACTGCGGGCTGTGTCAGGTGCAGTTGCTCAGCAGCGCGCGAGTAGCTCAAGGACGTGGCTACGGCTTCAAAGATGCGCAGCTGGCGCAGGGTGGTATTTTTCATGGTGGGCAAGTACAGGGTTTAACCCGGAATTCAGGTATCCAGTGGTTGGAGAAATCGGTACGCTATTCCCAGGTTTGGGGGGGAGTTTCCCTTGGCTACACCGTTGTATTTCAGGTCTTGTAGGTACTAGGGACAGACTCATGCTGCAGCACGTTCAAAGTATAAATAAAACTTTGGAAAATCATAAATAAGTATAGGTTGCGGATATGTACACCCCTACCTAGACTTGCATCCATCGAAACCCGACCAAAGGTAATGCAACCTCTGATCTGAAGTTGTAATTACAGAGCATTTCAAACTACATAGAGGTAAGCATGCAACAAAATTTAAGCGGTAAGGTCGCCTTCATCACAGGCGCGAGTTCAGGTATTGGGCGTGCTTTGGCACACACTTTGGCAGGGCAGGGTATGCGTCTGGCGTTGGTCGCTCGCTCTCGGGAGCGGCTTGAGTCCGTGAAAGCAGAGCTGCCAGGGTGTGATGTCAATGTCTTTGCCGTCGATTTAGCGGTGCCAGGGGCGACCGAGCGTGCAATTTTGGCGGCAGAGCAGCATTTTGGAAAAATCGATGTTTTGCTCGCAAATGCTGGCTTGTACGTTGCCGGCGACGTGGTTGATGGTGATACAACCGCTTTTGACAGCATGATTGCTATCAACGTCAACAGCGTCATACACAGTGTCCGAGCGGTGCTGCTGGGAATGATGAAACGCGGCTCGGGCGACATCATTGTCACCAGCTCTATTTCCGGTCATCAGGCCCTCCATTGGGAACCGGTCTATAGCGCAACCAAACACGCAGTTCAGGCTTTTGTGCATGGAATGCGACGCCAAGCTGCCCCCCATGGTGTACGCGTCGGTGCCATTGCGCCAGGGATCGTGTTGAACGAACTATGGGGGTATAGCGATAAATCGGTTATTGAAGCAAAAGTGAAAGCACGAGAAGGCCTCCGGTCCGAAGACGTGGCAGAAGCGATTCTGTTTATGTTGACCCGGCCTGCCAATGTGACCATTCGTGACCTCGTTATCTTGCCGCAAAACCAAGATATTTAACTTTTTAAAAGTTACGCCATGAGCAACATTACCAGTGCAGCGCCAAGTCCCAAAGCCCGTGCGGGTTTTTTGGCTTGGATTTTGAAATCCAGAGAGACCGGTATCATCGGCGCGCTGTTGATCATGGTCGTTGCATTGGCGATCTTTGCGCCCAACTTTGCCAGTGCCGACAACCTGCTGAACGTCGCGCGCAACCTCTCGTTTGTCGGCGTCGTGGTGTTGGGTCAGGCCCTTGTCATGATCACCGGCGGTATCGATTTGTCCGTGGGTAGTGTTTGGGGGCTGGCGGCCGTTGCCTCTGCCGCCATGATGCAGGCAGGCATGGGAGGCATTCCCGCTTGCGCGGTTACCCTCCTGATTGCGGCGGCCGTTGGCCTGTTCAATGGGCTTTGCGTGACCAAGCTTCGCATGCCGCCTTTTGTGCCCACACTGGCCACCTTGAGCATTGCCCGTGCGCTCGCGCTCATCATTACCCGCGGCAAAGCCGTTGACGGATTTCGGCCCGATGGGGATGCGTTCTTTGCCCTCGGCGGTGGCGATATCCTGGGGTTGCCTACCCCCTTTCTGATCTTCGTTGCCTTGTCGATCATTGTCGGCATCGTGCTTAAACGCACTGTTTATGGTCGGCAACTTTATGCCGTGGGCGGCAATGAAAGAGCCGCCATGCTGACGGGGCTCAATGTCGATCGCCTGAAGGTCAGTGTCTACGTTATATCGTCGGTTTTGGCCGGACTTGCCGGCCTCATGGAAGTCAGCTATTTGTCCTCTGCGATTTCAAACCAGGGGGCTGGCAAGGAGCTGAGTGTTATTGCAGCAGCCGTCATCGGCGGCACCAATCTGAGTGGCGGTGGAGGCTCCGTGATTGGCGTTTTTGTTGGCGCGATGATTCTCGAAGTCCTAAGAAACGGACTTGTCCTGCTCGGTACTGACGCCTACTGGCAAGGGGTCTTTGTTGGGTCAGTCATTGTCATTGCTGTATTCATAGATCAGCTCAGAAAAGGCGTCTGGCGACGTCGTTAAATTTAGTTTTCACCACAACCCTAAAGGAAAATATGAAATCCACAGTAATTTTTGCCGTAGCTGCTTCTGTTTTTGGATTTGGGATTGGCGGGACCGCCCAAGCTGCCGACAAACCGATATACGCCCTCGTCGCAAAGGCGCTTGGCGTGCCGTTCTACGCCGATGCGGAAAGAGGTTGCAAGGAAGAAGCAGCCAAAATCGGCGCTGAATGCTTGTTTACCGGCCCGGCCCAGACGGACGATGCTGAACAAGCTCGCGTTGTGCGCGACCTCATTACCCGCAAGGTGGCCGGTCTTTCCATATCTGTGGCCAATCCGGCTTCAATGAGTGAAGTGATCAGCTTGGCAGTGTCTAAAAACATCCCGGTCGTTACGTTCGACGCGGATGCACCGCAGTCGAAGCGCGCTGGTTACATCGGAACCAATAACGAGGTCGGTGGCGCGTCGGCTGGTGAATCGTTCGTTAAATCGCTTCCCAATGGCGGGACTTACGCCATGATCACTGGCGGTTTGGCGGCGAATAATCTCAACGACCGTATTAAAGGCTTCAAGTCTAAACTTGGCGGTAATTTCAAGGAGATCTCGGGTTCTCCTTTTGCCTCCAACGACGATACCAGCGTAGCGGTGCAATTGGTTCAGGAAATCCTTACCAAGAATCCCAATATCGACGGCATATTTTTTGTCGGAGGCTGGGCGATGTTTGCGCCGGAAGCCTATAAGCGCGCATTGGCAGGTAAAGTGACTGCGCTCAAATCCGGCAAGTTGGTGATCGTGTCGTTCGACACCTTGCCAGCGCAGATCAAGCTTCTGAAGGAAGGTTACGTGACCACGCTGGTCGGCCAGCGGCCGTTGAAAATGGGTATCGAATCTATCAAGCAACTTGACACCCTTTCCAAGGGCGGAAAAGTTCCGGCACTGACCGACACGGGCGTCGATATTGTCGATGCGTCCAACGTCGAAAAATTTGCCCCTAGTAAGTAATCAATATGCAGGGGGGCCGGCAGCCGGGAGCCCTGTCGCTAACGGATGCCACCATGCCTGCATTGTTGAGTGTTGAGAATATTTCCAAAATCTACCCGGGCGTCAAGGCGTTACAGGACGTGTCTTTCACTGTCGAGGTAGGGACTGTTCATGGCGTCATGGGTGAGAACGGTGCCGGCAAATCGACCCTGATGCAGGTCATCGCCGGTGCCCACCAGCCCACGTCCGGGAGATTGATTTTCAATGGTCTGCCACTGCATCTGTCCAGTACAAGGGATGCTGCGCGGCAGGGAATTGCCATCGTTTTTCAGGAGCTGATGCTCGCCCCGAACATGACCATTGCAGAGAATATTTTTCTCGGCATGGAGCCCCGAGCGCTCGGGGTATTCGTGGGTCGACGGGAGATGTTTGCACGGACAACGGCCGTCATGGAGCAGCTCGGCATTGCGCTGGACCCGGACACACTCCTTCGGGATCTGACCCTCGCGCAGCAGCAACTCATTGAGATCTGCAAGGCGCTGATCCACGAGCCGCGCCTACTCATACTTGACGAGCCCACGTCCAGTTTGTCGGAGACTGACGCTTTGGCGTTATTCAAAGTGGTGCATGGGTTGCGTGTCCGGGGCGTTACAACGCTCTACATCTCGCATCGCATGCGAGAGGTGTTTGACAACTGCGACACCATCACCGTATTGCGCGACGGCGTGCATGTCCGCACGACCCGACTGGCTGATACATCGCCCGAGGAAGTGGTTCGGCTCATGGTGGGCCGTGACCTTGGCGAAGTGCAACGTATCAAACCGAAAAATGTGGGCCAGCCTGTTGTGCTTTCTGTCCACGGCTTGAGCGACGGAAAACGCTATCACGACGTATCTTTTGAACTTCGACGCGGTGAGATCGTCGGTCTCGCCGGGCTCATGGGTGCGGGGCGGTCTGAGGTCGCAATGGGTATCTTCGGCGCACCGCCTGCAGTGACAGGGACTATCGAGTTGGAAGGAAAATCGGTCAGTATCAGAAAACCTCGCGATGCGATGGCGTTGGGAATCGGGCTGGTTCCGGAAGACCGCAAAGACCAAGGCCTCGTCCTTGGTATGGCTGTTGGTAGCAATCTGTCCCTCGCTTCATTAGGTCTGGGGAGGGTATCGACTCTGGGATTCATCAAATCCGAAGAAGAGTCCGAAATGATCGATAGTTACGTAGAACGTTTACGGATCAAGACGCCAACTGTCGAACAAATGGTCGGCCTGCTGAGTGGTGGCAACCAGCAAAAAGTGGTTCTGGCGAAATGGCTTGCGTCCAAACCTCGTGTCTTGGTTGTCGATGAACCAACGCGCGGAGTTGACGTCGGAACGAAAGCTGAAATCTACGCTCTCATGCGTGAGTTGGCCCAGAGCGGCCTCGCAATTCTGGTGATCTCCAGCGATTTGCCCGAGATACTCACCATTTCAGACCGCATCCTCGTGATGCGTGCCGGTCGACTCGCAGGAGAACTCAGTTTTGAGGATGCCTCCGAGGAGCGCATTATGGCGCTCGCCGCGCTTGAGCACGTCGATCTGTCTCCCCTTAAAGTCACGTCATCAGGTGATCTTACATAAGATTTATAAGGTGGTCTCAAGCGCGAAACAATGTGCCTAGGTACGTTGCTCGGCACCGCTGCATCACTGACAAGTTGGTGCTGAAAGCGCCAACAGACACCTAGAAAGATGTGCTGGTCGCACCATTGAAGTGGTCAAAGTTGATTTGATCTGGGCTTCCCAGTAACGATCATTCGTGGCGGCGGGGCGGTAGTCTGCTATTTGGCAGATTTAACCGCGAAGCCAGAACCTGTTCATTTCAAAAACATCGCAAAAAATAGCTCCCCAAGTCTGCTCGTGTTGCCCGCTGAAAGGTGATTGCTACGGCTGCAAAGATGCGTGGGTAGCTCAGGCTGGTGTTTTTCATAGAAAAAATTACAGGGTTTAACCCGGAATTCTCGTCTTCAATGGTTGGAAAAATCGGCGCCCTGTTCCAGGGGCTGGTGGGAGTTTCCCTTAGCTGAACAGCTGTATTTCAGGCCTTACAGGCATCGGGTATGGAGCCATGTCTCAGTATCCTCAATGCATAAGAAAAACTTTGCTGAATCATCAATAAGCATTGGTTGTGAATATGTACACCCATGCCTAGACTTGTACTCATTGCAACCCCATCCACCCACCCCGTCTACCTACAGCCAGCTCACATGCCTAACACCACTACCACTCCTTTTCCTATCTGGAGCGATGCCCATGCTGCCACGCTTGATGCGTCCGGCTTGCTACTGTACCGCTCCAATCTGTTGGGTTCCGACCTGCGTATTACCAACTACGGCGGTGGAAATACCTCCGCCAAGCTAGTGCAAAAAGACCTGCTGACTGGCCAGGATGCCACCGTGCTGTGGGTCAAGGGCTCGGGCGGTGACGTGGGCTCAATGAAGCTCGACGGCTTTAGCACCCTCTACTTGGACAAGCTGAATGCGCTGCAAAAGCTGTACCGTGGCTCGAACTTTGAAGACGAAATGGTGGCCTACTTACCGCACTGCACCTTCAATCTGAACACACGCGCCGCCAGCATCGATACGCCCCTGCACGCCTACCTGCCCTTCGCCCATGTGGATCACATGCACCCGGACGCAGTGATTGCGATTGCCGCCATGGCTAACAGCGAAGCGCTGACGGTCAAAATTTTTGAAGGCACGGTCGGTTGGTTGCCATGGCGCAAGCCTGGCTTCGAGTTGGGTCTGATGTTGCAACGCTACCAAGCCGCTCATCCTGAGCAGCGTGGTGTGGTGCTTGCCGGTCACGGCCTGATTACTTGGGGTGACACGGCCAAGAGCTGCTATGAAAACACCGTGGGCGTGATCGCTCATTCGCAAAACTGGTTGGGCCGCGAGAGCCTTGCCCGTAAGGCCGTGGCCTTTGGTGGTGTGGCGCAGAAGTCCCTGAGCACACAAGCGCAAGATGCCACCCTGGCCCGCGTGCTGCCGGTGCTGCGTGGCTTGGCTTCCAAGAGCGGCCACAAGCTGCTGCATGTAGACCGTCAACCTGCCGTGATGGAGTTTGTCAACAGCGTGCAGCTGGCACCACTGGCGGCCATGGGCACGTCTTGCCCTGATCACTTTTTGCGCACCAAAATTCGCCCACTGATTCTGGAAGCCGCTGTCTACAACCTGGAAGGCGCCGCCCTAACCGCTGTACTGGAAGAAAAACTAGTCGTCTACCGCGCCGACTACGCCGCCTACTACGACCGCTGCAAGCGCGCCGATAGCCCAGCCCTGCGCGATGCCAACCCAGTGATCATCCTGCTCCCTGGCATTGGCATGGTATCGATTGCCAAGGACAAGGCTACGGCGCGAATTGCTGGTGAGTTCTACGTCAACGCCATCAACGTGATGCGTGGTGCCAACGCTATCGACGCCTATGTCGGCCTGCCCGAGCAGGAAGCTTTTGACATCGAATACTGGTTGCTCGAAGAAGCTAAGCTGCAGCGTATGCCCAAAGCCAAGCCGCTGGTTGGCAAGGTGGCCTTAGTGACCGGTGCTGCAGGCGGAATTGGTCGGGCCATTGTCGAGAGACTCTTGATTGAAGGTGCCTGCGTGGCGCTGCTGGACATTGACGTCGAGGGGCTGGACAGCACTCGTGCTGAATTTTCCAAGCGCTTCGGTAAGGACGTGGTGCGCAGCATGGTGTGCGACGTGACTTCGGAAGATTCCGTCATCGGCGCCTATGTGGAGGCCACGCTGGAGTTTGGCGGGGTGGATATTTTGGTGTCCAACGCCGGCATCGCCTCGGCTGCACTGATTGAAGACACCAGCCTGGCGCTGTGGATGCGCAACCAGAATATTCTGGCCACCGGCTACTTCCTGGTGGGCCGAGAAGCCTTCCGTCTGATGAAGGCGCAAGCGATTGGCGGCGCCATGGTGTATATCGCCAGCAAAAATGGCATGGTTGCCAGCGCTCAAGCCATCGCCTACTGCGCAGCCAAGGCGGCAGAGATCCAGATGTCGCGCAGCTTTGCTTTGGAAGGCGCACCGCTGGGCATTCGCTCCAACGTGGTCAATCCCGATGCCGTCATTCGTGGCAGCAAGATTTGGACGGGTACCTGGAGCCAAGACCGCGCTGCCGCCAACAAGGTTAGCGAGGCAGAACTGGAGGCTTTTTACCGCGACCGCTCCATGTTGAAGCGTAGCGTCTTCCCTGAAGACATTGCCGAAGCTACCTACTTCTTGGCAAGCGATCTGGCCTCCAAATCTACGGGCAACATCATTAATGTGGATGCGGGCAATCTAGCTGCTTTCCCACGCTGATCTTGACTCCTAGATCAACAGTAATTGATCATGACTGATGTTCTGGCAGCAATGACTGTACCTAGTTCCTTGCTGCTGGAAGCCTGTGGTGTGAGCAAGGCTTTTTCGGGAGTCTTTGCCGTCAGTGACGGCGGCATTGAACTGCGTACCGGACGGGTACACGCGCTTTGCGGCGGTAATGGGGCTGGTAAGTCAACCTTTTTGAATGTGCTTACCGGGCAACTTCGGCGCGATGGCGGCAGCATCATTTGCCAAGGTCAAGTGGTTGATTTCCATAACCCTGCACAAGCACTTGCAGCGGGTATTGCCATCATTACCCAGGAACTCAGCCCTGTGTTGGACATGACGGTTGCCGAAAACCTTTACCTCGGGCGTGAGCCGATGCGTCTAGGTGGTTTGGTGGTTGATCACGCAAAATTAATCAACGATAGCGCCCAACTGCTGGCCAAGCTGGGTTTTGAGATCGACCCCAAAGCCCGCATGCGCACGCTGAGTCTAGCCAAACGCCAGTTGGTGGAAATTGCCAAAGCCATCAGCCGTGACAGCCAGATTTTGATCATGGACGAGCCCACCTCGGCCATTGGTGAAGCAGAAACCGTGGTGCTGTTCCGTGCGATTCGGCGGCTCACCGCCAGTGGCGTGGGTGTGATTTATGTATCGCACCGGTTCAGTGAGATTTTCAGCATTGCTGACGACTACACCGTTTTCCGCGACGGTAAGCGGATTGCCACTGGTTTGATTACCGATATCAACCGTGAACGACTGATAGAGCTGATAGTGGGTCGCACCGTCACTCGTGCTACCCGCCCTGTACCAAGTATTCGCCCCACCATGTTAGAGGCCAAGGGCTTCAATCGGAATGGGGTGTTTACCGATATCAACCTGCGCGTCGGGCGTGGCGAAATACTTGGTATCTACGGTCTGGCGGGTGCTGGACGAACTGAGTTTGTCAACGCCGTATACGGACTGGATCCAAAAGACAGCGGCTCGTTGCATATTGACGGCGTAGCCGCTCCAGTGCATTCGCCTAAAGATGCCATCCGCCGCGGTATTGCGCTGGTCACCGAAGACCGTAAAGACAGTGGCGTAGTGGGCGTGCGACCAGTCCGCGAGAACATCACACTTTCGTCGCTGCCAAGTTGGTCGATTGGCTGGATAGTGTCTGACACCAAGGAAAACGCGGCGGTGCAAAAGATGGTAGCGCGCTTCAATATCCGCTTAGCTACGCCCGAAATTGATGTGCAAAAGCTCAGCGGCGGCAACCAGCAAAAGGTGGTGTTGGCGCGTTGCCTTCTCAATGACCCGCGCATTTTGCTTTGCGATGAACCCACGCGCGGTATCGACGAAGGTACCAAGCAGCACATCTACCAATTTTTGACAGATTTTGTGGCGCAAGACAAATGCGCCATTGTGGTGTCGTCGGAGCTGGATGAGGTACTGCAGGTTAGCGACCGCATCGCCGTATTCCGGCGCGGCAAGCTGGTTGGCATGCTGGACCGTAATGATGCCACTCACGAATCTCTGACCCATATGGCCTCCTAACCCGATTATTTGCTTCATGACCACCCCTGACACTTCAACAACCACTGGCGCACTCTCGACCATTGGTGCAGCTCCGGCTAGTCCCAAGTCTTTATTGCATCTCATGTCGCGCTACGGCATCGTGGTGGCATTTTTTGCTATTTGTATCGTGCTATCGGTGATGAACGAGTACTTTCTCACTGTTGGTAACTTGTCTAATATCCTGTTGCAGACCTCCATCAATGGCATTTTGGCCATCGGCATGACTTTTGTGATTTTGGCGGGTGGTATTGATTTGTCGGTGGGCTCTGTGTTGGCCTTGGCAGGCATGGTCAGCGCAGGCTTAGTAACTGGTGACACTGCGCACGGTGCCTGGGTCGGCGTGCTGGGCGGCGTGCTAGCCGGTGTGCTGTGCGGGGCCATTAATGGCGGCATCACCACCGGGCTGCAAGTGCCGTCGTTTGTTGTGACGTTAGCGATGATGAGCGCTGCACGCGGCGGCGCCCAAATCTGGAACGACGGCGGGCCGATCTCTCAGCTCAGTGCTGACTTTTTGTTTCTGGGTGAAGGTCGAATCTACGGTGTACCGGTGCCAGTGCTGATCTTCTTTGCATTGTTCATCGTAGGCTGGGTGATCTTGCGACATACCCGCTTTGGCCGTTATGTGTATGCGGTTGGTGGTAACGAAAAGAGCGCTAAAACCAGTGGCATCAGCACCCGAACCGTACTGATGGGGGTTTACGCCCTGTGCGGTCTTTGCGCTGGTTTAGCTGGGGCTGTGCTCACGGCCCGTACTACCTCCGCGTTGACGCAATCTGGCACTGGCTACGAGTTGGATGCTATCGCGGCAGTGGTTATAGGTGGCACCAGCCTATCTGGCGGTGTCGGCGGACTCACTGGAACGTTATTTGGTGCGCTGATTATTGCTGTCATCAACAACGGTTTAGACCTGATGGGAGTGTCTTCTTACTACCAGCAGGTTATCAAGGGCATCGTCATTGTGGCTGCTGTTTTGCTCGACACCTTGTCGCGAAAAACCAGCCGCTAAAACGGGCAAGTTAGTTATTTTCACAACAATTTTAGGAGATGAAATGAACAAAAGAAACCTACTTTGGAGCGCGCTGGTTGCGGCGAGCGTACTCTGCGCCGGCAGTAGCATGGCGCAAGAGGCTAAAAAATCGTACAAAATTGGGGCTGCAGTTTATGGCCTGAAAAACGAATACGCGCAACTCTGGGTTGATGCTCTAAAAGAGCATCCTGCCGTTAAAAGCGGGCTGGTCAAACTTACTGTTTTTGACGGACGCTACGACCATCTGACACAGTCTGGCCAGTTCGATAACATGATCACCCAAAAATTTGATGCTGCAATCTACGTCCCCATCGACTCGATAGCCGGTGGTAATGTGGTTAAAAAAGCGACGGTTGCAGGCTTACCTGTGGTGGGTTCCAATGGCCCTGTGAAAAGCACTGAGTTGGTGTCTTTTGTAGGCTCCAATGACGTACTGGGCGGCGAAATGGAGGCGGATGCCGTCATCAAAGCCATGGGCGGCAAAGGTAATGTGGTGGTGTTTGAAGGCCCGGTCGGCCAGCTCGGAGCCGTGATGCGTGGCGAGGGCATCAAAAAAGCCCTTGACCGGAATCCCAATATCAAGGTGATCGAGAAGAAAACGGCTAACTGGTCGCGGGCTGAGGCCTTAACCCTGATGCAGAACTGGATTACCGCTCACCCCGGACAAATCAATGGGGTTATCGCGCAAAACGATGAAATGGGTTTGGGTGCGATTGCCGCTATGAAGGCTGCCGGGTTGGACATCAAGAAAATTCCGGTCGCGGGCATTGATGGCGTGTCTGACGCGATACGCTCTGTGGCTGCCGGTGAAATGATCCTGAGCATCCGCCAAGATGCCAAAACTCAGGCTCAAGGTGCCATGGATGTAGCACTACGCCGTGTTATTGGCCCCAGCTACAAGCCGATGTCCACGATCTGGTCTCAGTATCCACAAATGCCTTGGGGCGACGGTACCAACACGCTGTATGACGTGCCATGGACATCGGTCACTATCGACAACGCCAAGCAATTTACCAAATAACGCAACGCACTACGGGACGCAGGTAAGCTTGCGCCTCCGTAGTGAAAGAGGAAGCTACGATGTCGAACTCTGCATTTGATTCAGTCTATGACCTGAGCGGCCAAGTTGCCTTGGTCACTGGGGCCGCTGGCGGCATTGGCATGGCCATTGCTGGCCTGTTTGCTGCACGCGGTTGCCGCTTGGTGCTAACCGACCGCAGTGCAACACTTCACGGCTTCACTGCTAGTCTGGGTGCCCAGCACATCGCACTTACAGGCGATGTCAGTAACGAAGTGTCCGTGCAGAGCGTTGTGGCCGAGGCGCTGGCTCAGACCGGCCGGATTGACATTTTGATCAACAACGCGGGTATTGGCATGCTAGCCCCAGCCGAGGATATGCCCTCCGAGATGTGGGACACGACCATGGCGGTGAATTTGCGCGGTACGTTCCTGTTCTCTCGCGAAGTTGGTCGACACATGATTTCTCGCCGTTACGGCCGAGTTATCAATATGGCATCCCAGGCTGCTACTGTGGCTCTTGACGGTCACTTGGCCTACTGCGCCAGTAAAGCTGCGTTGCTGGCCGTAACTCGATCGTTGGCGATGGAGTGGGGCCCATATGGAGTTACAGCTAATGCGATTTCACCAACTGTGGTGGAAACCGAGTTGGCCCGCGTCCATTGGGCTGGTGAAGTCGGGGCTGCCTTCAAGCGGAAAATCCCCACTGGGCGCTTTGCCTTACCGGAAGAAATTGCCCACACCGCACTGTTCTTGGCTAGCGGCGCAGCGGCCATGGTGAACGGTGCCAATCTGGCTGTGGATGGTGGCTACACCGCTATTTAAGGCTGTTGCTTTGTCATATTTGACCTTTAGTTCTCACTTAGATCGATGCCAATGCTGGATTTAGACCTGACGTTGGTCATCGATATCGGTAAAAGCCACGCCAAACTGCTCCTTGTGGACGACCACGGTGATGTACTGGAACAGCATAGCCATAAGAACGCGCCGGTCGGTACCGCGCTAGGCTACAGCGCGTTGGACATTGATGGCCTGACCCACTGGATTTGCACCACGTTAGCGGCATCCCGCCTGACTCAGCGCTGCGCCCGCGCCGTTACCAGCACCCACGGTGCAGCCTTTGTCGGTATCACCGAAGACGGTTTGGCTTGGCCTGCGATAGACTATGAATTTGACGGTTATGCCAATCAAACCAGTGATCTGCACCATGACTATCAGCGCCAGCGTGATGGGTTTGTCGTAACCCTGTCACCTGACCTGCCGATGGGCTTGAATGCAGCCCGTCAACTCTATTGGATGCAAAACATGCACCCAGCAGCATGGGCACGCACCCGCACGCTGCTGCCCTATCCCCAGTACTGGGCTTGGTGGCTCTGCGGTGTTACTGCCAGCGAAGTGACTTCCTTGGGCTGCCACACGCAGCTGTGGGCACCTAACCAGCATGATTTCTGTCCTTTTGCTAAAAGCCAAGGTTGGGATAAGTTGTTTTCTCCGCTTGTCCCCGCATGG
The DNA here is from genome assembly GCA_043739385.1 of Betaproteobacteria bacterium. GTDB lineage: Bacteria > Pseudomonadota > Gammaproteobacteria > Burkholderiales > Burkholderiaceae_C > Defluviibacillus. Next base: position 76,140 of record JAYUED010000050.1, read on the forward strand.
CAGGTGCTAGGCTGTGTCCGCCCGATGCTGGCCGACGCTTTGGGTCTGCCACAAAGTTGCGAGGTTCATGTCGGCGTGCATGACAGTAACGCTTGCTTGGCACGTTATTTGTCCAGTAGTACAGAGTTGACGGTTGTCTCCTCTGGCACTTGGACTGTACTTATGGCTCCGGATGGGCTTACCAGCGTATTGCAAGCTGAGCGCGACATGCTGTGTAATGTCAATGTTCGTAGCGAATCCACACCGACCGCCCGTTTTATGGGGGGACGAGAGTTTGCTGCCTTATTGGATGGCGCTCCAGCTGACTTAGGCCAGCTTGAAGACGTTGCTCACTTACTGCACAGCCAGACCATGGCTATACCCAGCTTTGCACCCCAAGGCGGCCCATTTAAGCAACTTAAAGGGCAAGTGCTGCAGGCTGGACAGATTGTCGAATTGCAAGACTTGATACCAGCAGCCCGCTCAGCTTTGGCCTCCCTCTATTGTGCCCAGCTCACCGCTTGGCTCGTACAACAACTGCGCCCTACAACCACCGATTCGACAGTAATTGTTGAGGGCCCTCTGGCGCACAACCGGCTGTACTTAGGCCTGTTACAAGCTTTACTGCCCAACTACGTTTGCTGCGCAAGTTTGGATGAAATTGAAGGTACTGGGCGTGGTGCCTGGATGCTCTGTCGTTGGGGCCAGTCTACGGTATCTCAGCACCTCCTGGCCGCGCCTGCCTATCGCTTGGATGGACTACACGCATACCATGACGATTGGCTGCAACGCAGCCTCGCCGCCCTGTTACTGTGACTGCGCCGAGTATGTGAAAACAATCGCTATGGCTTGCACAATATCGGACAGTTAGTCGGACAGTTAAAGTGAATAAAAACTGATCAGATTAGCAAATCCAAAAGAGTTCTAGCTATTACTTTAGTAGCGCGACGCAAATCCTCCAGATCCAGCCGTTCATCTGCGCGTTTGGCGTGCGATTCCAGCACCGTGCGGGGGCCGGCACCATAAATGATGCCAGGGACGCCATGTTCGGCATACAGACGCACATCGGTGTAGAGCGGTGTGCCTTCAACGGGCATCAGTTCGCCAAACACCTGTAAGGCGTGCTTTTGTACCGCGTCCACCAGGGGCTTGTTGCCAGGCAGAGGTTGCATAGATCGAGCCAGCAGCAGGCGTTTGATATCTACAGTGATAGGGCTATCTTTACCTCCTCCCTGACTGTTTCCCATAGCGCTGAACTCTGCCGCTGCGTCTGCAATCACCTTACGGATATTGGCTTCCACCTCGATCGGATTTTCCTCGGGAATCATGCGGCGGTCGAGTTTGAAAGCGACGGTTCCGGGCACCACATTGGTGTTGGTGCCGCCTTCGATGCGGCCTACGTTCAGGTAAGGGTGGCTGATGCCTGCCACGTTAGAGGTGATGCTTTTATACAGCGTGTTTTGGGCGTACAACTTGTTCAGAATGTGTACTGCACCTTGCAGTGCATCAACACCTGTGTGTGGGATGGCCGCATGCGCCATTTTGCCGTTGACGGTGACTTCCATTTGCAAGCATCCGTTGTGCGCGGTGACAACTTGGTAACTGAAGCCCGCAGCGATCATCAGATCAGGCTTGGTTAGCCCCTTGGCCAGCAGCCAGCCAGGGCCTTTTTCGCCACCAAACTCTTCGTCGTAGGTGAAGTGCAGCTCCACGGCGCCTTTGAGGGGTGCGTTCAGCGATTCCAATGCCCTGACAGCGAATGTGAAAGAAGAAAAATCAGACTTACTGACCGCTGAAGCGCGGCCATAGAGTTTGCCGTCAGTAATCTCTGCACCGTAGGGCGCGTGCGTCCAGCCTTCTCCTGGGGGCACCACATCACCATGCGCGTTGAGTGCGATAGTCAAGCCACCTTCATTGAATTTACGACGCACGATCAGGTTAGTGATGCTTTCCATGCCGTAAGCCCGAACTTCGTCAGTGGGGACTGGGTATCTTTCTGCTTCAAAGCCAAAGGCCTGAATCAACTCTGCCGTGCGCTCGGCATGGGGTGCGTTGTTGCCAGGGGGCGTGTCGGTGGGGACGCGTACCAATTCTTGTAGGAAGCGCACTTGCTCGTCAAAGTGGGCGTCGATCCAGCTGTCGAGCTGGGTGTAATTCAAGGATGTTGCAGTCATTTCAGTTCTTCGGCAAGTTGGTTGAGCAGCAGCGCTGTAGCTTCAATGGCCAGCTGCATATCGTCACTGGTGGTGGATTCCAGGGGGTTATGGCTGATGCCAGCGTTTTCGCCACGCACAAACAGCATGGCCTGGGGCATGATTTCATGCAGCTTCATCGCGTCGTGGCCTGCACCGCTGGGCATACGGAAAAGGGGTACGCCTAAGTCGCTCACGGCCCGTTCCCAGCGTTGTTGCCATGCACTTGCGCTGGGGGCTGCGGCGGCACGCATGGTTTCTTCCAAGGCCAGGGTGACGCCCCGGCGCTCGCAAATCGCCGTGAGTTGTGACAACACATCGGTGACCAGGGCATCGCGCTGTGCATCGGTGGGGGCGCGCAAATCCAAGCTGAAGCTGCACTGGCCGGGTACTACGTTGATGGAGCCATTAGGTACATTCAACATGCCGATGGTGCCTACAGAGTTGCCGTCTTGGCCTGCACGGTGTTCGACGTAGAGTGCCAGTTCAGCGACCGCGGTAGCGGCGTCTCGGCGGGTGTTCATGGGCGTGGTACCCGCATGGCTGGCCATACCGCTGACCGTGCCTAGGTACCGTACGCTGCCGTTGATTGAAGTGACGATTCCTAGCGGAATATCCTGCTCATTGAGCACTGGGCCTTGCTCGATATGGACTTCGATGAAGCCCAGGTAGTCGGTTGGGTTACGGCGTAAGGCCTGGATGTCGTCCAAGCATAGCCCGGCGTGGGCCATGGCCTCGCGCATGGGGATACCATCGGCGTCTTTTTGGTCTAACCATTCGAGTTTGAAGTCCCCAACCAGTGCGCCAGATCCTAAGAAGGTGGCCTTGTAACGCTGCCCTTCTTCTTCCGCAAAGCCGATGACCTCGAAGTGGAATGGCAAACGCCTGCCTGTCTGATGCAGTTCGCGCACGCAAGCCATCGGCACGAAAATCCCTAAGCGCCCGTCGTATTTGCCACCGTTACGTACAGTGTCGTAATGGGAGCCGGTCAGCAGGGTTTTGGCTTTGGGGTGATTGATGATATCGGCGTCGTAGCGGCCTACGACATTTCCCACCGCGTCCACATGCACATGGTCAAAGCCGCATTTCAGCATTTCGCGCTGGAGCATCGCAGCGCAGGCGCGGTGGGCTTCGGTCAGGTAGGTGACGGTGAGTTGACCTTTTTCCGCATAGCCAGGATCGCTGTGAATGGCCAAGCGTTCTTGCCAATCCCATACGGCATGGCCTAGGGTGGGGGTTACGCCAAATTTATCATTCAGGCGAATTTCGACAATGCGGTGAATGTTGCTCAGACACTCCTTCAGTTCAAAGTCCGGGTGGTGGCCCAGACGGCGCTCGAAGGTGGCGATGATTTGCTGCTTGCTGAGGCCCGTTCCCCGGGGACCGCGTACGGCGAGTACAAAGGGGAAACCGAATTTTTTACCGTAGGCGGTGTTGAGCGCCTGGATATGGGCCAGCTCTGCGGGCGTGCATTGCGTGAGACCCGCTTGGCTTTGCTCGTGGGTGGATTCAGCCGTCAGCGTGTTTGCGACCATAGCTTTACCTGCCAGCTCAGGGTGGGCGCAGATCAGTGCGGTTTGCCTATCGCGTCCCGCCGCATCGAGCACCTGAGTCATCACATATTTGAGATGCGGCAGCGAGGTGAAGGGGCGTGCAGACAATGCCGCTTCGGCAATCCAGGGGGAATGTTCGTACAGGCCGTCTAGCAGCTGAGCGGCATCCGTGGCAGAGGCTGCATTGAGGGTTTCTAAAGTCAGTGGCATGTCAATTCCTTGGATCCTTGATGATCACGATCAGGTGATTAGGCTGTGTAAGGGTGAGTGGCTTTCCAATGCCGGGCGATTTCAATGCGGCGTGGAATCCACACGTTGTCATGGCTTTGGATATAGTCTAAAAAGCGCTTCAGTGCGCCAATCCGCCCCGGCTTGCCCAGCAAGCGGCAGTGCATCCCGACGCTCATCATTTTGGGGCGATCCAGGCCTGCTGGGTCGCCTTCGGCGTAGAGCGTGTCAAAGCTGTCGCGCAGGTAGTTGAAAAAGTGTTCGCCCGTGTTGAAGCCTTGGGTTTGAACAAAGCGCATGTCGTTGGTGTCCAGCGCGTAGGGCACTACCAGATGCGGAACTACCGTGCCATCGGATTTGGCGATGCGCATCCAGAACGGCAAATCGTCACCGTAATAGTCACTGTCGTACTCATAGCCACCGTGCTCCGCCACCAAGCGACGGGTGTTTGGGCTGTCACGCCCTGTGTACCAGCCCAGTGGCCATGCGCCTTTGGTTAGGTCTTTGAGGATGGTGCTGGCGATATCGATATGGCGGCGCTCAGTGGTTTCGGGCATGTTTTGATAATGAATCCATTTGAAACCGTGGCAGGCGATTTCGTGGCCGAGTTCCAAAAAAGCCTGCGTGATGTCGGGGCAGCGCTCCAGTGCTTGTGCTACGCCAAAGATGGTTAGTGGAAGTTTGCGGTTTTCAAACTCACGCAAGATGCGCCAAACGCCAGCGCGCGAGCCGTACTCATACATTGACTCCATCGTCATGTGGCGGTTTTCATAGGCTTGCGCCGTCACCAGTTCTGACAAGAAGGTTTCTGAATGCGGGTCGCCATGAAGTTCGCAGTTTTCTCCACCTTCCTCGTAGTTCAGTACAAACTGAACCGCGATACGGGCCTGCCCTAGCCACTGCGCATGGGGCGGGTGGGCACCGTAACCGGCGAGATCGCGGGGGTAGGGCAGGGTGGTGTCATAGATCATGGGAGGAAGCCTAGAAAAAGGTAGGTTGGTTCAACGCTGGGATCATGCCAGCGCCATAGCGAGGGTGGGAATAGGGCAAGTTTGGTCTAACGCCAGGTTTTGCTCGACATGCGTCAGGTGTTCGGTCATCAAACGCACCGCCTCATCAGCGTTACGTTCGGTCAGCGCTTTGACGATGGCTTCATGTTCGTCTGCGTTGTGTGCTGCGTCTTTGTCGCTTTGGTACATCAGCGTAATCAGGGCGCAGCGCGAAATCAGCTCGCCCAGCAACTGAGCCAGCACTTCATTGCCCAGAAGCTCCGCCATACGCACATGAAAGTCGCTCAGCAGCTCATTGCGGCCAGCCACGGTTTTGGACTGCAAGGCGGCTTTTTCCTGGGCTACATGGGTACGCAGCGCTTTGAGTTTGGCAGGGGTTTGCACCAGCACGAATGCGCGCGTCATTTCGGCTTCAAGCATGCGGCGCACGGCAAACACCTGCTTTGCTTCTGCCGCCGATGGTGCTGAGACGAAGGCCCCGCGTGCCGGCTCGAGCTTGACCAGTCGGTTTTGCGCTAATTGGTACAAAGCTTGCCTCACCAGTGTGCGCGACACCCCAAAATGGGTCGCCAGCTTTTGTTCTGCCAGTTTGGTGCCGGGTTGCAGGCGTCGTTCGGCAATCGCTTTGGTCAGCGCTTCGACAATCGTCAGGGTGGTTGAAGATTCCATGCAGTTAGCGGTTGGCGGTGAGTTAGGGTTTGAAAATGGTCGAACCAGAATCATACGTGCAGCATGCCGTGGATGCCAAAAGTGTATACACTTTATGCCAATCAGTCATCTGCTTTCCTGCAGCCTTCAAAGGCTGGTGTTTGTATGTTTTCAAGGAGTTAACGCAATGGGCCTTTCCACACATGTACTCGACACTATGCACGGCAGGCCTGCTGCTGGTTTGGCGGCAGCACTCTACACCACTGATGGAGAAATCGCAACTTTGGTGCGCAGCTTTGTATTGAATGCCGATGGGCGCAGTGACGGCCCACTTTACGACAACGACACCATTCGAGTGGGCACCTACCGGCTGGTGTTTGACGTGGCCGGTTATTTCAAAGCTTGCGGTGTGGTGCTGCCTGAGCCCAACTTTTTGAACCGCGTGGCGTTGGATTTTGGTATTGCCCATACTGACCAGCACTACCATGTGCCTTTGCTGGTCAGCCCCTGGAGTTATTCCACTTATCGGGGCAGTTAACAGTCACTTGAATTATTCTTGCCCTTCGGTCAGCGTATCGAGTTGAAAGCGGCCACTCTCGTCCCACAGCCACGTGTCGGTGTATGTCATACGGCCCAAGCGCGCAGGGGCGGGGAAGGGAGAGGCGTTGCGCACGGCATTTTCGATTTCAGTGATAACTTCAGGCGCATGTTTGGGCGCGCGCAGCCAGTGGGTGCGAATAACTTGTCCCCGGCTGTCCAGCTCGGTTTCCAGCACGCCCACCGCATACAGCATGGGGGGTAATTTGCCTTTGTAAATACGGTGGGCATTCAGGTTATACAGGTGCTGTGCGCCGTCACGCCGGTAATCACGAGGTGTTCCCGCGTAGGATGGTTGCGGTACGGTGCGAGGGGTATTGGGGCTGTTAGGCGCGGAACTGGTGCTGGATGGCGCTGACGGTGAACCTGGTGAGCTAGGCTGGTAAGGTGGCAGTGGTGTGCTTTGACAGCCTGCTAGAAGCAGTGAAGCAGCCGCTAGACCAATTAACAGGCCGTAATGCACCAAACCATCGCGTATGGGGTGCGAATAGCGCAGTACTGTAGAAAAAATGGAGGGCATCAGAGGCATTTCTTAAGTTTTAAAGTTTTTTATTTAACTTACTTAATTAAGTTTCTTAAAACAGTTCTTGGTGTGGATTTTGTCTGAATTTAAAAGAAGCTCATGGTTAACCTGTTGGATACTTTTCTTGCGCAGTTGACGCAAGCGCCTGCAGTGCTGGTCATGGTGGCGCGCACCGAAGGTTCTGCCCCTCGCGAACCTGGTGCGTGGATAGCCGTGTTCGCGGGCTGCGAGGTCAATACCTTGGGTGGAGGGCACTTTGAGTTCGAGGCCATCGCGCAAGCGAGAGTGCTCCTGGCTAGGTATGCAGATGCAGATGCGAGTGCGGATACGTACACGGTGCCACTGCTTCGCCGCTTTGCCCTTGGCCCCAGCTTGGGACAATGTTGCGGCGGCGTGGTGCATTTGAGTTTCGAGCGTGTTTGCGTTGCAGACGCCACCGCTTTGCGCCAGCGTTTGCATGCGCCGTACTCGCCTGTAGCTTTGTTTGGTGGTGGGCATGTCGGCAAAGCGCTGGTGCAGGTGCTGGGAATGTTGCCCCTGGATGTGCGTTGGATTGACAGTCGTGATGAAATTTTCCCTGCCAGCGTGCCTTCCAATGTGCAGTGCGAGCACTCAGATCCCGTTCACCTCACTGTCGATACCTTGGTCTCTGGCTCGCAAGTCCTCATCATGAGCTTCAGTCACGCCGAAGATTTGGACGTAGTGGCTGCTTGCCTACGCCGTAACCGAGCGCAGGGTGATCTGCCTTTCGTCGGTCTCATCGGCAGCCGTACCAAATGGGCCACTTTCCGCCAGCGGCTTGAAGCGCGAGGTTTTAGCGGGGCAGAATTAATGCAAGTTACCTCCCCGATAGGCGTCCCAGGTATTAACGGTAAGCAGCCCGAAGTGATTGCCATTGCCGTTGCGGCGCAACTCTTGCAACAAGCATCAGTCGCGGGATAAGCATGCTACGTATTGGTATAAATTTTGTATACACTTTGCGCATACGATTTTCGCTTTATCGTCGCCTTTTAAGCGACCCAAGGAACACCTGAATGGAAAGTTACATCCTCGACTGGGCCAACCTCTTGTTGCGCTGGGTTCACGTCATCACCGCCATGGCCTGGGTGGGCGCATCGCTCTATTTTGTGATGCTCGATAACAGCCTTGAGCCTCCTACCGACAAAGAGTCGCAAGAGAAAGGCGTAGGCGGGGAGCAATGGGCCGTTCATGGTGGGGGGTTTTACAACGCGCAAAAGTACCTCGTAGCTCCCAAAGTACTACCCGACCATCTCCACTGGTCGTACTGGGAAAGTTACACCACCTGGATTACGGGCTTCGCGTTGTTCACGGTCTCGTACCTGTGGAATGCCAGCACCTACCTCATCGACAAAAGCCTGATGGCGTGGTCGCCTGGTGCTGCAATCAGTGTGGCCATCGCCTTTTTGGCGGTGTTTTGGGTGCTGTATGACGGTATTTGCCAGCTCTTCGGGAAAGGTAAAAGCGGCGATGCGACTGTGGGTGCGCTGGTCGCCGTACTGGTCTGTGTTGCCTCATGGCTAGCCTGCCATTGGTTTGCTGGGCGTGCCGCGTTTTTGCTGGTTGGCGCGATGCTTGCCACCACCATGAGCGCTAACGTGTTCTTTTGGATCATTCCCGGACAGCGCAAAAACGTCGCGGCCCTGCGCGCTGGTCAGCCGGTAGATCCAGTGCATGGCGTGCGCGGCAAACAGCGTAGCGTCCACAACACCTATTTCACTCTGCCAGTGATCTTCTCGATGCTGAGCAATCACTACAGCTTCACCTACACCAATCCGAACAATTGGGTGATCTTGATTTTCATGATGCTGGGTGGCGCGCTGATTCGTCAGTTTTTTGTGTTGCGTCACAGCTGGAAATTGGGCAAGCGCGGCAACCCGCTGCCTTACGCGTTAGTCGGAGTAGTGATCATCGCTGCGCTTATTTACGCGCTACGTCCTGAGCCTTTTGCGATGAAAAGCGTAGCTGCTAATTCACAAGGAGCCCAAGGAGCAAGCGCGTCAGTGCCGATTGACTACAAGCAGGTGCAAAAAGTGCTGGCGCAGCGCTGTTACATGTGCCACGGTGAGCAAGTTCAGATGAAGAACGTACGTCTTGATTCTGCTGAGGGTGTCAAGCAACATGCCCAGGCGATGTATCAGCAGGTGGTAGTGACGAAAATCATGCCTATGAACAACGCCACGGCCATCACCGATGACGAGCGAGCGCTGATTGGGTCTTGGTTTTTGGCGGGGGCAAAGGTGGAGTAGAACTGTTGTAGATGCGTTTGCGTGAATCACATTGCTAGTGCTTCATCTTCATAAAAATGTACCGCATTGCGACCCGTGTCTTTGGCCCGGTACATGGCCATATCAGTTTGTTTGAGTATGTCTTCCGCTGTAACGTGCATCGCGGGAAACATGGAGACACCAATGCTTGACGTGCAGTGGTGGCTGACTTTCGTGTCAGTGTTGTTGCTTTTGGGGAGGGTCAAATGGTAAGGCTGTGCCAGCTCGTGCCGAATTTTTTCGGCCACTTTTCGGGCGTGGTGCCGTGCGGCCTCCAAATCCATGTCCAAATTGCCCAAGACAACAACGAACTCATCGCCGCCAAACCGCGCTACGGTGTCGATCTGACGCACCACGCGGGTTAGGCGCTGTGCGACTTCCACCAGCAGCATATCCCCGACGCTATGGCCGTAGGTATCGTTAAGGGGTTTGAAATTGTCCAAGTCTAGAAACAACAGCGCGCCCTTTTGGCCGTTGCGTTGGCAGGATTGAATCATCTGTGCGAGTCGGTCATTCAGCAAGCGGCGGTTAGGTAACAAGGTTAGCGTGTCATGAAACGCCAAACGTTGAATTTCTACTTGTGTAGCCTCTTTCTCGGTGACATCCCGAAAACTCCAAACACGGCCTACGATGAGATCCTTTAAACGCTGTGGCTCGGAATACCGCTCAAAAATACGGCCATCCTTGAGCCGTATGGTGTCCAGGCTTGACTGAGCAGGATGGGCATAAAGCTCACGAACTTTGTCGAGAAATTGCTCAGGGTCGGTCAGTTGTTGGGCTGAAAAATCCAGCAAACTGCTGTTGTCGCCAGATTGAAAGCAGGCGCTGGGTATGCTCCACAGGACTACAAAACGCTGGTTGTAAGTTTCCACCTTGCCTTTGCTGTTGATCACCAAAATGCCGTCGGTGGTTGCTTCGAGCACAGCACGCTGTAACGATGCAGACGCGTGAAGGTTGCGTACCAATTCAGGAATGGGTAGCAGCACCAGCCAAATGCTAGCAACTCCGATGAACCATCCTGTTAAAGGCGATCCGGGGAAATAGGGGGCAGGGGTCATGTTGAGCATTTGCAACACCACGTGCAGTAACCAAGCCATCATGTATGTGGTGCCAAAGATTACGCCTGCGCGCGTATTAACCACCACGGCCAGCATCACCGCCACAGCGGTGGCCGTGGCTGCCGTGGTGTTGGGCATACCTCCATAAAGTATTCCCACTAGCACAAGCCATAAGAGTATGGAGAAGTACTGAAGTGATTTTTTTGGTTGTCCTTGGCGACTCATTCGCCATGCCAGCAAAACGGCCACTGTGAGGACCGTAGTGGCTACACCGCTGAATACTTTACGGTGAAATAAAAATGGAACACCTACTGACAAGATAACTACGCAGACAAAAAGAAAGATGCCGTAAAAACGGTCTAGCAGTGGAATGCTAGATGCTTGCTGGTTGTAGGTATAACTGGGCATAGTGTCCAAAGGGGGGCTGGGGTACGCTGATGTGCCGTGCGAGTAAGTGAAGTAAGTTTGAGGTTAGCGACCAATCTTATGATCGCGTCTACTACGCCCCTTAAGTGCGAAAAAGGAGACTCTGAATGTCGATTAAGTCCTTGTATTTACAAAAACGCATGTCTGCCACTGAGGCGGTGTGCCATCTTCACAACGGCGATTTCATTATTGTGCCGACCGGTGTTGGCGAGCCACCGGCCCTGCTGACCGCGCTTTCAGAGCAGCGCCGCGATTTCCAAGACGTGAAGGTTGGTCAAATTTTGGCGATGCGCAAATATGCCTACCTCGACCCGCAGACTGTGGACAACGTGCGCCATGTGGCCTTTTTTTATGGCGGGGCTACTCGAGCTGGGGGGCAAGAGGGTTGGGTGGATTTCATTCCCAATTATTTTTCAGAAATTCCATCTCAAATTGAGCGAGGTCAGATTTCCGCTGACGTGGTTTTCAGCATGGCCTCTCCCATGGATGCACATGGCTATTTTTCGCTCAGTCTGGGTGTGGACTACACGATGGCCGCGCTGGCGCGCGCGCGTGCAATCGTGCTGGAAGTCAATCCCAATGTGCCGTTTGCCTACGGTAACTGCCATATTCACATCTCGCAAGTGACCGCGTTGGTGGAAAGTAGCGAGCCGGTGCAGGAGGTGGGTCTGCCGAACATTGGCCCGGTGCAAGAGGCGATTGGTAAATATGTGGCTGATTTGATTGACGATGGTGCTACGTTGCAAATCGGCTATGGCGGTATTCCTGATGCGGTGGTGATGCAGCTTACGCAAAAGCATGACCTAGGCATTCACACGGAGATGATTGGTGACGGTATTTTGAGTTTGGTGGAATGTGGTGCTGTGACCAATCGGCGCAAAAATTACCAGCCCGGCAAGATGATTGCTACCTTTGGACTCGGTTCGAGCAAGCTTTACCGCTTCATGGACCGTAATCCTGGCCTGGAGATGCACCCCGTGGACTTCACCAACACACCTGCACTGGCTGGGAAAAATGACAATTTGGCTGCCATCAACGCCACCTTGCAAATTGACCTATTGGGGCAGTGCGGATCGGAGAGTCTGGGTTTTGCCCCGTATTCGGGTACGGGTGGGCAGTCGGATTTTGTGCGCGCGGCCAATCTTTCGCGCGGCGGCAAAGCCTTTATCGTGTTGCCCTCTACGGCCAAAAATGACAGTATCTCGCGCATTGTGCTAAGCCTTTCGCCTGGTACGCACGTCAGCACCAGCAAGAACGATATCAACTACGTTGTCACTGAATACGGCGTGGCTCAACTGCGGGGCAAGTCTGCCAAGCAGCGTGCCCGTGAGCTGATTGGCATCGCGCACCCAAATTTCCGTGCGGAATTGACGGCTCAGGCTAAGCGCGAACACCTGCTATGAGGTCTTTGATGCTTTTAATCTGAATATGCTATATATTATGTAGCATTAAAATGTTTCCTGTATTGCGCTATCTGCCAAAATCAATGAAAACTATTCGTAATTATTCTAAGAAGTTTGCATCAGATTGTCACCAGTCTGGTGCAGATGTGTGCGGCTTGAAAACTATTGAATACTTTCTTGAAATTTGTTCATCAAAATTTACATACTTTTGCTGACAAATAGCGGAATACGCTAAGACAATTTCCACCTAAATCGTATAGATTCACCGCCTGAGTTGCACTGCGCAGCAGCCTCCCTTTTTTAACCTGGATATCTCCATGACTATTCGTTTTGCAAAACTGGCCCTTAATGCCGCTTTGGCCTCGGCTGTTCTGAGTTTCGCTGGCTCAGCCATGGCTGCTGACCCTATTCGCATCGGCGTAACAGGCCCTTACACGGGCGGTTCGTCCTCCATGGGGGTCAGCATGCGTGATGGCGTCAAGCTGGCTGTTGATGAAATCAACAAAGCAGGTGGTGTGATCGGTCGTCAGCTGCAAATTGTTGAGCGCGATGACGAGGCTAAAAACGAGCGGGGCGTGCAAATCGCTCAAGAATTGATTAACAAAGAAAAAGTTACGGCTACCGTGGGCTTTATCAACACCGGTGTAGCGCTGGCATCGCAACGCTTTTACCAAGAAGCCAAAATTCCGGTGATGAACAACGTAGCAACCGGCTCGGCCATCACGCATCAGTTTGATGACCAGCCTGCAAATTACATTTTCCGCAACGCTGCACACGACAGCATCCAAGCGCCCATGATTGTGGAGGAAGCTATTACCCGTCGGGGCTTTAAAAAGGTCGCGATTTTGGCTGACTCCACCAACTACGGCCAGTTAGGTCGCCAAGATCTGGAAGCCGCACTGGGCGCGAAAAGCATCAAGGCCGTGGCGATTGAGAAATTCAACATCAAAGACGTGGACATGACAGCGCAGCTGCTGAAAGCCAAAGAAGCCGGTGCTGAAGCGGTATTGACCTACGGCATTGGCCCTGAATTGGCGCAAATCGCCAACGGTATGACCAAGCTGGGCTGGAAAGTGCCAATCATCGGCAGTTGGACACTCTCCATGGCCAACTACATTGACAACGCTGGTCCTGGCGGCGAGGGTGCGCGCATGCCGCAAACTTTTGTACAAGAGCCTACTACGCCCAAGCGCCAAGCCTTCATCATCAATTACCTGAAAACTTTCAACCCTAAAAACGCGCGCATCGACTCGCCTGTTTCAGCGGCGCAAGGCTACGACTCGATCTACCTGTTGGCTGCCGCCATCAAGCAGGCGAATTCCACCGATGGCCCAAAGATCAAGGCTGCTTTGGAAGACCTGAAGACACCAGTTGAAGGCGTGGTCACGACATACAACAAGCCGTTCACAGCGAAGGACCACGAGGCTATCACCGCAAATATCCCGATTTTTGGCGAAGTTAAGGGCCAACGCGTTGTGTACGCCTACCCTGAAGATTTCAAGAAAGCGTCAGAAGTGCGCGTCAAGGACGTCAATGCCAAAGGTGCATTGGCCGCCAAGAAGTGATGTAGTGTTTCGTCTAAATTTGAATTAAGTTGAACTGGATTAAATTGCCGCGCCAGCTATATCAGTTGGCGCGGTAATTTTTTTGGCGGATGCCATTGGGTGTAATTTTGAGGGTGCTTTAGCTATGGAAATTTTTCTTCAACTCGTTTACAGCGGTGTCGCGCTGGGCATGATTTACGCGGTTATTGCGTTCGGCTACCAGCTGACGTTTCAGACCTCTGACACCCTTAATTTTGGTCAAGGCGATGCGCTCATGCTGGGTGCTATGGTGGGCTTGACGCTGGTCAATATGGGCGTCAACTACTGGTTGATGCTGCCCATTGTTATCGTCTTTGGTTTGTTCCAGGGTGCGCTGGTGGAGCGCATTGGTGTGCGCCCCGCCATCAAAATCAAAAGTGAATTTGGCTGGATCATGTCCACTATCGCTTTGGGCATTATTTTTAAAAACGTAGCTGAAAACATCTGGGGCCGGGATGACTTAAGGTTCCCCTCGCCGTTGCCTGAATCGCCGCTCAAGGTATTTGGTGCCAACGTCCTTCCTATGGAAATTTTGGTCGTCGTGGGAGCAGTATTGATGATGCTGGCAGTGGAGTTTTTCAACCGTAAAACCATTTATGGTAAAGCCGTAGTCGCCACTTTCAATGACCGTGATGCCGCCAAACTGATGGGCATCAACACCGGGCTGGTCATCACCTTCTCTTACGCGCTGTCGTCAGCTACCGCCGGGTTTGCAGGTGCGCTGATTGCGCCACTCACGTTGACAGGAGCCACTATGGGCTCAGTGCTGGGTCTCAAAGCTTTTGCGGTCGCCATCATTGGTGGGCTGACAAGTGGTATGGGCATCATCGTAGGCGGAATTATTTTAGGAGTGGCCGAAACCACAACGGGCTTTTACCTTTCCACGGGCTACAAAGATGTGCCCGGTTTGGTGCTGCTGCTGTTGGTGCTGGCCTTCAAGCCTGCAGGTCTATTTGGTAAAACTGCGATCAAGAAAGTCTGACGATGAACCGCAATTCTCTTATCGGCGCGGGAATCGGCCTGGCCGTGTTGGCCGCTGTACCGCTGATGCTGGACAACCCGTATTACATCCACATGATCGGCACGATCATGATTTACGCGATTCTGCTGTTTGGGCTGGACATCGTAGTTGGTTACACAGGCCAAGTGTCGCTGGGCCACGCTGGGCTGTTTGGTGTGGGTTCGTACACAGCTGGTGTGTTGTTCTTAAAGCTGGGAGCACCGCTGTGGGTCATCGTTCCCGCCAGTATTGCTGTAACCGCTGGCTTCGGGGCACTACTGGCGTTACCCGCACTGCGGGTAACTGGGCCCTATCTTGCGATGGTAACGCTGGCATTTGGCACCATCATCCAGATCTTGATCAACGAGATGGACTTCCTCACTGAAGGCCCACTGGGTCTCAAAATTCCCAAGCCTTCGCTTTTTGGCGAACAGCTCAGCGAGCACGGTTTTTACTGGCTGGTGTTGGTGCTGATGGCGCTCTCAGTGGTTGTGGTTGACCGCATTTTGCGCTCACAGTTGGGCCGGGCATTTGAGGCACTGCGCGGCAGCCCTGTGGCATCGGACTGTATGGGCGTATCGGTGTACCGCTACAAGGTCTACGCATTTGTGATCAGTGCAGGCTTTGCGGGTTTGGCGGGTTGTTTGTATTCGTATTCCGAACAGTACATTTCGCCCAATACCTACAACTTTGAGTTGACTGTGCTGTTCTTGTTAGCCGTCATCATGGGGGGGCGAAAGACACGTTCGGGAGCCTTGCTGGGTGCAGCCATCATCGTGATCTTGCCTAAGTTGTTGGACGATCTGGAGCTGTTCCGTAACGTTGCGACAGTGCTTGCTGTGCTGATTACTGTGGGTGGTGCAGTCGGTATTGCCAAAAAAATAACTACGCCCAAAGTCATGGTGATTCCTGTGGTGGGCACCATTGCATTGGCTGGTTTTTCTTTCTGGTTGCAGTCCATCACCGACTGGCGCTTGAGCATTTTTGGCCTGATGATTTTGTTCGTTGTCTACTATCTTCAAGACGGTATTGTGGGCTTTGCCCGCAGCCTTTTTGCGCGTAAAGCAGTGGCCACAGACACGAGTGCCTTGGCCCGTATTGACCTTGGCAAAGACGCTGTGGCGGTGGCGGCCAATGCGGGGCATAGCGAAGCTGGTAGCGATTTACTCATCGCCCAAGGCGTGCTGATGCAGTTTGGTGGCTTGAAGGCCATCAACCAAGTCGATTTGCGCGTCAAACGCGGCACCATCCATGGTCTGATTGGCCCCAACGGCTCTGGCAAGAGCACGATGATGAACGTGTTGACGGGTATTTACGTGCCGACTGCAGGCAGCATTGAGTTCGCCGGGCGTGCCGTGGTGGGGCGCACTTCAGCCGATATTGCGCTTTCTGGCATTGCGCGAACCTTCCAAAACGTGCAGTTGTTTGGCGAGATGACGGCGTTGCAAAACATACAAGTGGGCTTGCACCATACCTTTGACAGCAACATCCTCGATGTGGCGCTGAACACACCACGCTATCAGCGCGAAGACAGCGCTGCAGTGGCGCGTGGTATGGGTCTGTTGCATTTCGTAGGCTTAGGTGATTTGGCAACCGAGGAGGCGCGCAACCTGCCCTACGGCAAGCAGCGCCTGCTGGAAATTGCCCGTGCATTGGCACTTGATCCGCAGTTGCTGTTGCTCGACGAACCCGCTGCTGGCCTGACGGCACCAGACATCAAAGAGCTGATAGCCATCATTCACAAAATTCGCGATCACGGTATTACTGTGATCTTGATTGAGCACCATATGGACGTGGTGATGAGCGTTTGCGATGCAGTCTCTGTACTGGACTTTGGCCAAAAAATCGCGGAAGGTAAGCCTGCAGAGGTGCGGGCTAATGAGAAGGTCATCGAGGCTTACCTCGGCGGCACAGCGACTTAAGGCGAAAGGAACTAACCATGTTGAGCATTCAAAATTTAGAAGCCGGTTACGGCAAAGTGCAAGTGCTGCACGGTATCTCCATCGAAGTGCCCAAGGGCAAAGTCGTCACGCTGATTGGCTCCAATGGTGCGGGGAAAACCACCACCATGCGGGCGGTATCGGGGATGATCCAGCCTACTGCCGGCAAGATCACTTTGCACGGCAAGCGTATCGACGGCATGGAGTCCTACACCATTGCCAAGCTGGGTTTGGCTCACTCACCTGAAGGGCGCCGCGTGTTCGCCACCATGTCGGTGACAGACAACTTGATCTTGGGCGCTTTCCCGCGCCTGACAGGTAGCCGCCCCAAGGGCGACGTAGCTGGGGACCTAGAGCGGGCAATGGAGCTGTTCCCCCGCCTCAAAGAGCGCCGTAACCAGCTTGCGGGCACCTTGTCGGGTGGTGAGCAACAAATGCTGGCAATGGCCCGCGCTGTCATGCTGAACCCCGAAATCGTGCTGCTGGACGAGCCATCCATGGGCCTCGCCCCAATTCTGGTGGAGGAGGTGTTCCGCATAATTGGTGACTTGAAGGCTCGTGGCGTCACCATGTTGCTGGTTGAGCAGTTTGCGGCGGCGGCACTCAAGGTGGCCGATTACGGCTATGTGCTGGAAAATGGGCGAATCTCGGTGCATGGCGAAGCGTCCAAGCTGCGCGATGACCCGGCAGTGCAGGCGGCTTACTTGGGTGGTGGGCATTGATTTCAGCAGTCAAAAAACGGCCTTAAAAAGACAGTAAAAAGGTGTCAAAAGGGCATTCTGGCTAGGCCCAGACGCCCAACCCACCGTGTAGTTGACAATCGCAGGTTGACCACCTGTTTAATTTCATGACCAGCACTACCAATTTAGAAGCACCAGCTCTGCCCGTTGAAGCCCTTATCGCGCCCGTCACAGTAAGCGAACAAGCGACTGACCTCGTTATCTCCGAGGCCTCTGAGGCCACTGATCCGACAGTCTTGCAAACCGCAGAGCCACTTCCTCCGCAAGTCAAGAAGCCAGGCCGCATGCAGTCTGCCCAGCCTGTACTGGAGCAGCTGTTTGAGCTTTACCCTCATCTTTTTGGTGCGGAGTTTTTGCCGCTCAAATTGGGCATCTTTCAAGAGCTGCTGGCGGCCCATCCTGATGTGTTCCAGCGCGACAGCCTTAAAGCTGCGTTGAGCGTTCACACCCGCTCAGCCCGCTACCTGCAAAGTGTGGCTGCCGGTAAGCAGCGCCATGACCTGCAAGGCGTTGCGGTGGACGATGTAGCTCCTGAGCACATCTATTTGTCGATGCTGGAGCTGTTCCGCCGTCGCCAGTCGCGTGCCCGTGAAGATTTGCGCCCCAAATTCATTGCTCAGCTGATAGCCGCTGTGGAAGCCTCTGGCCTGACCAACTTGGAATATATGTCCAAAGTGCAAACCAAGGACGACGAAGCTACTGCTTTGCTGGAAGAAGCTCTGGCTGAGCTCGATCAAAAATTAGCCAAACAAGAAGCCTTGGTGCGCGCTTATGAGGCCAGTGGAAAATCGCTGGCAGAGTTCGCCGATATGTATGGCATGAACCAGCGCGATGTCAGCGCTGCGTTGGCCCGTAAGCGCATTCAGCCAGCGGCTGCGGCTGACACTGAGGCTGCCCCTGCAACGATTTCGTCAGAAGCAGAAGCAGAAGCAGAAGCGATCCCTGCCGCTGATTGAGCGAACTCAAGCAGGCCGATAGATTTTGAACAGTTGCTCGGGGCCGATGGAGAAATAGTCTCCTGGTCCACCAGCACGCAAGATATGCCCTGCTGTGGCGGTGTTGTACGCACCGTCTTTCAGCAAAGCCGTTGCGATATGTACCGCCACAACTTCACCCAGCACCAGCCAAGTTGGCACTTTTTCGCCGTCGATACCTTGGAGTTGCACGATCTGAGTGGCGCGACATTCAAACGATACTGGACTTTCTGCCACCCGTGGTGGGGCGACCAGACGCGAGGCTAGCGGCGTCAGCCCTGCCAGCTCAAACTCATTGACATCGGGAGGCACATTGGCGCAGGTTTGGTTCATCACCTCGGCTAGCGGACGTGTGACTAAATTCCAAACGAACTCCCCTGTTTCTTCGATGTTGCGCACCGTGTCTTTGTAGCCGATGCTTGAAAACCCAACGATCGGCGGCGTGTAGTTGAAGGCGTTGAAGAAGCTGTACGGTGCCAGATTCACCGCACCTGCTGCGCTTTTCGATGCAATCCAACCGATGGGGCGCGGCCCGACGATAGCGTTGAACGGGTCATGCCGCAACCCATGGCCTTGACGGGGTTCGTAGAAATGGAAAGATTCAGCAAGGGGTAAAGACATGTTGGACTCGTCAATGAAAGTTCTTTCACCTTAGCATGACGGGCTTATTTGTGCCCGACCTCGTGTACAGCCTGGCTTAAGTCGTTTTTAAGGCTAAGCCCATAGCCAGTCGGTTATGCCTTTCCACCAGCGGGCCCAAATCTACAGTCGTCAATTGCCCTTCGCGCACGACCACACGCCCGTTCACCACGGTGTACGCAGCTTGTGCGCTGGCGCACAACAGCAAGCTACCCACAGGATCATGTGTAGCAGCGCCTGCAAAGCCCAGTGTGCGCAGGTCAAACAACGCCAAGTCAGCGCACATGCCAGGAGCCAGGTGACCAATGTCGCTTCGGCCCAACACGCGAGCGCCACCCTGGGTGGCGACGCTAAGCATGTTGCGGGCTGTCATTTCTGCGGGGCCAGCATCACAACCGAACGGCTCTAAAGAACGCCCCACGCGGGCCAGCAGCAGCGCCATACGAGCCTCACTCACCATGTGCGCGCCGTCATTGCTGGCGCTGCCGTCCACACCCAGCCCTACGGGAACGCCCGCGTTCAGCATCTTGCGAATTGGGGCGATGCCGGACGCCAGCCGCATGTTGCTGCACGGGCAGTGCGCCACGCCGGTGCGGGTGGCTGCGTAGAGACTGATGCCTGCATCATCCAACTTGACGCAGTGGGCGTGCCACACATCGTCGCCCAGCCAGCCTAGGTCTTGCGCGTATTCAGCTGGGGTGCAGTTGAATTTTTCACGGGTGTAGGCAATGTCGTGGTCGTTCTCCGCCAAATGGGTGTGCAGGCGCACGTTCTGGCCTTTGAACGAGCGTGCTAGTTGGGCGGACTCGCGCATCAGGTCGCGGCTGACGCTGAAGGGGGAGCAGGGGGCTAGAGCAATGTTCAGCATCGCGCCATGGCGCGCGTCGTGGTGGATTTCGATCAGACGCTGGCTGTCTTTCAGGATGGCGTCCTCGCGCTCGACCACACTGTCAGGCGGTAAGCCACCCTGCGATTGACCTACGCTCATGCTGCCTCTTGTGGCGACAAAGCGCATCCCGATGTCCTTCGCAGCTTCGATGCTGTCTTCCAGGCGTACGCCATTGGGGTAGATGTAGAGGTGGTCGCTGCTGGTGGTGCACCCGGAAAGTAGCAGCTCGGCCATCGCGACCTGGGTGGACACCTGCACCATCTCCGGCGTCAGACCCGCCCAGATCGGGTACAGGCCGCGTAACCAACCGAATAATTCGGCATTTTGCACCTGAGGAATGGCCCGGGTGAGCGATTGGTACATGTGGTGATGGGTATTTACCAAGCCGGGTATGACGAGGTGCCCGCGTGCGTCTATAACCTCGTCGGCACTGGCCAACAAGGCTGGGGGCAGGGCGCTGGCGGGGCCGATGTGGGCAATAGTGTTGTCTTGTATGACTATAGATGCGTTGTGCAACTCGCCCAGTGGCGCGTGTTGGGTGGCAATGCAAGTGGCGTTGTGGATTAGCAGTGTCGTCATATGTGCATTGTGCCCCTGCGGATGATGCCGGGCGCGCTGTTGGCGCAGCGAATTGTGGTGTAGCCCGATTCAAGACGGGTTGGGTGCAAAGGCCATCACCACAAAATCAACAAAAGCCCGCACCCGCGCTGCCGTTTGGTGGCGTTGGGGGTAGATGGCGTAGATGTCTGCGGGGGGCGTCTTCCATTGCGCCAGCACAGGGCATAGTCGTCCGCTTTCAAGGTGCTTGGTGATGTCCCATTCGGCCCGCATCAGGATGCCGTGGCCAGCGAGTGCCCAGTTCACCGCGATTTCCCCGTCGTTGGTGCTGAGGCTGCCGCGCACCTTTACCGTTTCGGTGCGCTTGGCCTGGGTCAAATGCCATATGCCGTAGGCCTCGTCTCCTTGGCGGATACCAATGCAGTTGTGCTGCGCCAGATCCTGAGGTGCCAGAGGACTGCCATGGCGCGCCAGGTAGCTCGGTGCGGCGCACAACAGACGGCGATTGGACGCAAGTCGCCGAGCTAGAACACGGGCATCAGGGGGTTCGCCAAAACGGATACACACGTCAAATGCGTCCTCGCTCAGTGGGGGCGGGTTTACCGTGAGTTGGAGTTGTACCTGGACCTCGGGATAGTGTTGGGCAAAGTCGGCGATCAGTGGTGCGATATTGCTTCGCCCAAAACCTAGTGTGGCGTTGACGCGAAGCAGCCCTTTTGGGGTGGCGACCGTGTTGGACACCAATTTTTCCATGTCATCAATGTCTGTCAGGATGCGGCGCGCATGGGTCAGGTAAACCTCTCCCTCCGGGGTGAGGCTGATGCGGCGCGTGGTGCGTATCAGCAGTTGCACGCCCAGGCGGGCTTCCATCTGCGCTAGGCGTTTGCTGATAGCGGGCGTGGTGACATCCAATTCCCGTGCTGTGGCTGAAAAACTGCCAAAGCGGGCCAACGCGCTGAAGAAGGCCATTTCGGACGGGGCTGTTGAAGGGGTGGACATTGTGGTTTGAGGTATTTTGAGGTGCTTTATTGTTAACTCAAAGTAAACAATGGTGTCACTTTGGTGGGTTATTTTAATTTTGATGCGCGATAAAGTTCAAGCATTGCTTAACGTTTATTGCTTAATTTTTTACACTGGATACTCCCCATGAAGACGTACAACATCGCTTGCATCCCTGGCGACGGCATTGGCAAAGAAGTAGTGCCTGCGGGCCAAGCCGTACTTGAAGCGCTGGCGGCTGTCAGCAGCAACTTCACGTTCCATTTCGAGAATTTTGGTTGGGGTGGCGACTATTACCGTCAGCATGGTGTGATGATGCCCGCTGATGGCCTGAACGCTTTGCGCGACAAGGATGCCATTTTGTTCGGCTCCGCCGGGGACCCGCATATTCCTGACCACATTACCCTGTGGGGCCTGCGCCTCAAGATCTGCCAGGGCTTCGACCAGTACGCCAATGTGCGCCCCACCCGCATCCTTCCAGGCATCGACGGTCCACTCAAGCGCTGTGCCCCGCAAGATTTGGACTGGGTGATCGTGCGTGAAAACTCTGAAGGGGAGTATTCGGGGGTTGGTGGTCGTGTTCATCAGGGGCACCCGATTGAAGTGGCCACCGATGTGTCCATCATGACCCGTGTGGGCGTAGAGCGAATTCTGCGGTATGCCTTCAAATTGGCGCAGTCTCGCCCGCGTAAGCTGCTCACCGTGGTGACCAAATCCAACGCGCAGCGCCACGCCATGGTGATGTGGGACGAGATCGCCGTGCAAATCGCCCAAGAGTTCCCGGACGTCACCTGGGACAAGGAACTGGTCGATGCCGCGACCGCTCGCATGGTCAACCGGCCTGCCACGCTGGACACCCTGGTTGCGACGAATTTGCACGCTGATATTTTGAGTGACCTGGCGGCAGCGCTGGCAGGCAGTCTGGGTATTGCGCCCACCGGAAATATTGATCCTGAGCGCCGCTACCCCAGCATGTTTGAGCCTATCCACGGCTCAGCGTTTGACATCATGGGCAAAGGCTTGGCTAACCCAGTCGGTACGTTCTGGAGTTGTGTGATGTTGCTGGAGCACATTGGCGAGCCTGCTGCCGCCAAGCGCTTGATGCAAGCCATTGAGCAGGTCACTGCCGACACCGCGCTGCACACCCGTGACCTGGGTGGCATGGCCACCACGGCTCAGGTGACGCAGGCTGTGATCGCATCCTTCGCCTGAATCCCGCGCTTAACCAGCACCCAATGGAGACAAACCATGGCTTTAAATAATCACAATAATCACAATAGCAACAGTAACCGCATCACAAGACAAACCCTGTTCAAGCTTGGTGTCTCAGTTGCGATCAGCACGTTGTGTGTAGTTGCAGCAGCCCAAACCTACCCCACAAGGGCTATCAGTTTGGTTGTGCCTTTTCCTGCTGGGGGTACCACCGATGTGCTTGCCCGCGCCGTGGGTCAAGAGTTGTCTAAAAACCTCGGTCAACCCGTCGTGGTTGAAAGTAAGCCCGGCGCAGGTGCTACCTTAGGCGCGGACTTCGTGGCCAAAGCCAAGCCTGACGGCTATACCCTGCTGATGGGCGCAGTGCACCACACCATTGCAACCAGTGTGTATAAAAAACTGCCCTATGACTTCCAGAAAGATCTGACACCCATTACAACCCTTGCCCTGGTGCCCAATGTGCTGGTTATCAACCCCAATGTGCCCGCAAAAACCGTCAAGGAATTGCTCGCGCTGGCCAAGGCTGATCCTGGGAAGCTTACCTACGGCTCTAACGGCAATGGCACGGGCCAGCACCTTATCGGCGCGCAGTTTGAGGCCATGGGCGGTGTTCAGCTGCTGCACATTCCCTATAAAGGTAGCGGCCCCCTGACCACCGATTTGTTAGGCGGGCAAATCACTATGTCCTTTGACACCATCACGCCAGTGCTGCAGCACATCAAAGGTGGAAAACTGCGTGCGCTGGCCGTCACCACCCTCAAGCGCTCCAGTGCGTTGCCCGATGTGCCCACGCTGGACGAATCCGGTTTAAAAGGCTTTGATCTTGGCACGTGGTTTGGGCTACTGGCCCCCGCAGGGACGCCAAAAGACGTGGTGGCCCGCATCAATGCTGAGATTGTGAAAATTGTGAACACCCCCGATTTCCGTAAAAAAATGGACGATATCGGCTCTGAACCCATCGGTAATTCGCCCGAGCAAATGGCCAAGCAGATCAAAGACGATACCGAGCGCTTTGCCAAGCTGGTGAAAGATGCCAAAGTCAGCATCGATTGATTCAGATGTTTTAAGCAATAAAAACCAGCAGGTTAGCGGGCTGCGGGCACAATCGTCTCAGGAGACCTCTTGACATGACGACCCGCAGCATTTCTGATCCCGATCCCGCTATCGATCCCATTATCCAACCCCGGCAATTTCTGGAGCATCTCTACCGCGCAGCAGTACAGCGCGCTTTGCCACTGCACAATACCGCCGCCTATTTGCCGTCGCCGCCCAAAGGCCGCACGCTGGTGCTGGGTGCTGGCAAAGCGGGTGGGGCTATGGCGCAGGCAGTGGAAGCACTTTGGCCTGCAGACGCCCCCTTAAGCGGTTTGGTTGTGACCCGTTATCACCATATTCCGACACGCCCGGCAGGTTTGGCCCAGCGCATTGAACTCGTTGAGGCGGCTCATCCCGTGCCCGATGCTGCCGGTCTGGCCGCAGCGCAACGCATCTTGGAACTTACCAAAGGGTTGACCGAAGACGATTTGGTGTTGTGCCTGATTTCTGGCGGTGGCTCAGCTTTGCTGACGCTGCCCTGCGAGGGTCTTACGCTGGAAGACAAACAGCGCATCAATAAAGCCCTGCTTAACAGTGGCGCGAGCATCAGTGAGATGAACTGTGTGCGCAAGCACCTCTCAAGCATTAAAGGTGGGCGTTTGGCGGCGGCCTGTGCCCCCGCCCGGGTGGTCACACTAACCATCAGCGATGTGCCGGGCGATGACCCGTCCATCATCGCTAGCGGGCCTACTGTCCCTGATGCCAGTACGTGCGCTGAGGCGCTACAAATTTTGAAGCGCTATACGATTGATGTACCTGCTTTAGTGCTTGATTTGTTGCGACAAAATATCTTGGAAACTCCCAAGCCAGGTACGCCTGTTTTTGCGGGCCATGAAGTCCATATGATCGCCACCCCACAACAATCTCTTGAGGCGGCGGCCGAACTGGCACGTGCTGCGGGCATCACCGCCTACGTCCTGTCTGACGAGATGGAAGGCGAATCCCGCGAAGTGGGCAAAGTCCATGCGGCGCTGGCGCGCGCCGTTGCAACTAAAGACCAGCCTTTTACCAAGCCCTGCGTCATTCTGAGTGGGGGTGAAACCACGGTGTCAATTAAGCCCCAAGCCCCTGGCTCACCCCGTGGGCGAGGTGGTCGGGCAGGGGAGTTTTGCTTGGGGCTAGCGCAGGCGTTGCAAGGCCAGGCGGGGGTGTATGCCTTGGCCGCAGACACCGATGGCATTGACGGCATTGAAGACAACGCCGGGGCCTTTGTCATGCCCGACACGCTGCCCCGCGCAGCGGCCCAAGGGTTGAAGGTGGCCGATTACCTTGATCGCAATGACGCTTATGGGTACTTCAGCGCTTTAAACGACCTGATGATTACCGGGCCTACACACACCAATGTGAATGATTTTCGGGCTATCTTGGTGGTGTGAATGCCGCGATTTTTAATCGAGTTTGACGCCAATGCTGCGAATCACCTGCCCCCAGCGCTCTTTTTCGCTGGCCACATAGGTGGTCATTTGGGCGGGTGTACCGGGCAGAGGGTCAACGGCCAAAGCCTCGAAACGTGCTTTGACTGTTGGCGAATCCAGTGCTGCCTGTAAGGCTTTGCTGAAGTGGGTGACGGTGTCTGGCGAAGTGCCTGTGGGCACTACCAAGCCTTGCCATGCGTAGGCTTCAAAGCCCGTAACACCTTGCTCAATCAACGTTGGAATTTCGGGGTAATTCTTGAGGCGCTGTGCGCTGGCCACACCAAGAATTTTGACTTTTCCAGCCTTCATATGCGGTACCACCGAGGCACTGTCAATCAGCATGAAAGGGACTTGCCCGCCCATCACGTCCACGATGGCGGGTGCGCCACCCCGGTAAGGAACGTGAATGAAATTCAACCCTGTGCGCTCGCGCAGCAACTCGGTGGCCAGATGGTGCGGCGAGCCCAAGCCAGGGGTGGCGTAGTTGGTGCCATTGGGGTTGCTTTTGGCCCAGGTGACGAATTCTTTGAAATTATTGGCGGGAACGGTGCTGGAGACCGCAAAAAACAAGGGAAAACGCGCCAGTAAGCCGACCGAGACGAAATCTTTTTCTGCGTTGTAAGCCAGCTTGGAAAACAAATGCGGATTGGCCGCCAGTGTTGCGAAGTCTGCGGTGAACATGATGTTGCCGAAGTCTTTAGAACGGGCTGTGTATTCCGCTGCAATGTTGGTGCCTGCCCCTGGCTTATTGTTCACGATGATGGTGCGGTTCAGCGCTTTTGACATGCTTTCGGCCACAGCCCGTGCCACGGCATCTGAGCCTCCCCCTGCCGGATAGCCCACCACCCATTCGATAGGCTTGGCATCGTTGGTCTGGGCGATGCTGATGGCGGCGCTAAAGGTGGCGCTCAGGCCCACAGCAAGGGCGATGAGGGATTGGTTAAAGATGCGTTTTTTCATGTCTTGTCTCTGTTCTCTGTTGTGGAATTCAAGTGGGCAAGGCGTCGAATACCTTGCCGGGGTTCAAGATGCCTTTGGTGTCTAACGCGGCTTTCAAGCGGTGCATCAAGGCAATTTCAGCGGGGGAGCGTGAATGAGCTAGGTAGGCCTTTTTCAGCAAACCAATGCCATGCTCTGCAGAGACAGAGCCATGCCATTCACCCACCAGGGCATAAACCAGCGCTTCTATGGCCTGTTCGGGTTGTTCTTTCGTGCCAATCTTGACGCCAATATGAATATTGGCGTCGCCAACATGGCCAAAAAATACGGTCTCCACATCTGGCCAATGGGCTTGCAGTTGGGTGGTGAGTTGCGCTACAAACTGCCCAATTTCACCTGTGGAAATGCTCACATCAAAGCCCACATGGAGCCAAAAAACCTGGCGAAATTCTCCTGAGGCATCCCGTACGCGCCATAGTGCTGCAGTCTCTGCTTCAGACTGCGCCACCACGGCATCCATAACCACGCCGCTTTCCAGCGCTTCGCCCAGCACAGCCTCAAAAACGGCCTGGTCGCTCGCCTGATCGCCCCCCAGCGATTCGACCAGTACATAGGCTCCGTGCAGCTGCCCCGTACTGCTGCGGTAAGGCACAGGGGTGGTCAACCCCATCACGCCGCGTGTGACCCGTTCGTAAAAATCGGGATGCATCCATTCAAAGGCAGATAGGGTCCCCGGCAGGCGACTGCGTACTTGGCGCAAAAGTTGAAGCACTGCGGTGTAATCGGCTAGCGCGCACAGCGCGGTGCAGCGGCTTAGTGGCTTGGCATGCAGCCGAAGTACCAGACGGGTGACGACACCCAGGGTGCCTTCGCTGCCGATGAACAAATGCTTGAGGTCATATCCCGCGTTGTTCTTCAGCATTTTGTTCAAAGCGGTGATGACCGTGCCGTCGGCCAGTACCACCTCCATGCCCAGCACCGATTCGCGGGCCATGCCATAGCGCAGCACGCGGTTTCCGCCAGCGTTGGTTGCTACATTGCCACCGATACGGCATGAGCCGCGTCCACCAATGTCCAGCGGGAAGAACAGACCTGCCTCGCTGGCGGCTTCTTGCACCGCTTGCAAGGTGGTTCCAGCCCAGACGGTCATGGTGCTGGCAGCGGTGTCAATCTCTTCAATTCCCTGCATTAACTCCAGGTTCAGAACCACCCCACCGCTTACAGGAACGGCCCCGCCCGCCAAGCCGGTTAGCCCTCCCTGGGGTACGACAGCCACACCGTGGGCATGGCAGGCGCTCAGTACCTGTGCTACTTCCGCGGTTGTTTTAGGGCGCACTACAGCCAGTGGTGCGCCCTGTGTCAGCGTGACCATCCAGTCATGAAGAAAGCGAGCGTCCAGGTCAGCCCCTGTATGCAGTTGTGTTGGGCCAAAGTGCTGGGCCAAATGATCGAGAAAGGGGGTCATGCGGTTTGTATCGGGTGGTTTTTTTGGGGGGTACGTTACGTATTGATAGCGTCAAAAAGCGGGTGCTCAGTCCCCCAAGATGTGCCGTTCGCGAATCAGCTTGCCAAAGCGTGCAGTGTCTTCATGGGCCTTGGCGCCGAACTCAGCAGGTGTCATTGGGGCCACCTCGCCGCCCAGTCCGGCAATGCGGTCTTTCACGGCTTGGGTACCCAGAATTTTGTTGATCTCGTGGTTCAGCCGAGTGACGATATCTGCTGGCACGCCGACTGGGGCGTAGAAACCGAACACGGTATCGGCGTCAAAGCCTTTGAGGCCGACTTCGTCCAGCGTGGGCACATCGGGGAACAACGGCGAGCGTTTGGGGCTGCCCACGGCCAACAGTTTGAGTTTGCCTGCGCGCACCTGGTTCAGCCCGATGCCGGGGTCAAACATGAAGTCCACTTGTCCCCCTAGCAAATCCTGCATCGCTGGGGCTGCGCCACGGTACGGCACGTGCACGGCGAAGGACTGGGTCATGTCCTTGAACATTTCACCAGCCAAGTGAGGCGATGAGCCGTTGCCCGGTGTGCCGTAGGTCAGTTTGCCAGGGTTGGCTTTGACATAGGCGATAAATGCTCGCACGTCTTTCACGGGCAGGGTGGGTTTGACCTCAAGGAACACCAGCACCCTGGCCGCAGCGGCGACAGGGATGATGTCTTTGGTGGGATCAAACGGCATCTTGGGGTAAATCGCTGGGTTGATCGACACCAACCCGCCTGAGGTGAGCAGCAGTGTGTAGCCGTCGGGTGGTGCTTTGGCCAGTGCGTCGCCGCCGATATTGCCACCTGCACCGGCTCGGTTGTCCACCACCACGGGCTGGCCCAAAGCGTCTTGCAGTGGCGCCGTAATGGCGCGGGCAATCTGGTCGGCGGCACCGCCTGGGGGGAAGTTAACGATGACGCGAATCGGCTTGTTGGGCCACGCTTGTGCCGATACGGTAAGTGGTAGCAGTGTGATTGCTCCGAAAAAGAGAGCAGATAGTGCCCATCTGGTTTGCTCTGCAATGTTTTTTGGTTTGAATTTTGTTGGCATAACGGTCTCCGGTGGGTTGAAGGTAGCGTGGCGGGTTAGAACGGGTAGTGACGCGGTGTGGTTTGTACCGTGACCCAGCGCAAATCAGTGAAGGCCTCGATACCCGCCTTACCGCCAAAACTGCCGATGCCACTGCCTTTGACGCCACCGAAAGGCATCTGCGGCTCGTCATGCACTGTGGGGCCGTTCACGTGGCAGATGCCGGACTGGATGCGTCCGGCAACTTGCAAGGCGCGGGCAATGTCGTGGCCAAACACCGCACTGGAGAGGCCATAGGCGTTGTCATTGGCGCAAGCGATTGCGGCCTCCACGCCTTTCACGCGCACGATGCCTTTGACTGGGCCAAACGACTCGTCGCTGTAAATCTTCATGGCGGGGGTGACGTAGTCGAGCAGCGTTGCGGGCATCAGCGTGCTATCTGCCTTACCGCCGCACAGCAGCTTGGCGCCTTTGGCTAACGCATCGTCGATCAGAGCATTGCAGCGCGTCACAGTGCTCATATCGACGACCGACCCCAACACCACCGGCCCCAGGCGTGGATCACCCAGTGGCAGGCTGGCTGCTTTGGCCGCCAGTTTGGCGACAAAGGCATCGGCGATTTTGTCGTCCACGATGATGCGTTCGGTGGACATGCAGATTTGTCCAGAATTGGCAAAAGCACCGAAGGCGGCGGCGTTGACCGCTGCATCCAGGTCGGCATCGTCCAGCACCACCAGTGGTGCTTTGCCTCCCAGCTCCAGCACCACGGGCTTGAGGTGTTTGGCGCAGGTGCTGGCGATGATCTTGCCTACGGCGGTCGAGCCGGTGAAGTTCACGCGGCGCACGGCCGGGTGGGCCACCATAGCCTCGACCACGGCCGCTGCATCAGCAGGCGCGTTGGTTATGAAGTTGACCACGCCAGGAGGCAGCCCGGCTTCTTGCAGGGCTTCAATAATCAAACCATGGGTGGCGGGGCAGAGTTCCGAGCCTTTGAGCACCACTGTGTTGCCGCAGGCCAGTGGTACAGCGATGGCGCGCACGCCCAAGATGATGGGGGCGTTCCATGGGGCCATGCCCAGCACCACGCCTGCCGCTTGGCGCAAGCCCATGGACAGGCTGCCGGGCACGTCCGAGGGAATTACCTCGCCAGTAATTTGCGTGGTGAGCGACGCTGCCTCCAGTAACGTGCCTGCGGCCAGGTGGACGTTGAAACCGGCCCACATCGCTGAAGCACCAGTTTCTGCGGCCATGGCGGCGATGAAAGCTAGAGCTTTGGCTTCCAGTGCGTGGGCGGCTTGGGTGAGCAGGGCGCGGCGCTGGCTTGGACCCGTAGCTGACCAGCTTGGGAAGGCCTTTGCGGCGGCCTCGACAGCGGCGATGGCGTCTTGAACGGTGGCGGCGGGCGCCGTGGTGGCCACGCTGCCGTCAAGCGGGTTTCGGCGCTCAAAGGTGGCACCGTTGCCGGCGGCGGCGTGTTCGCCGTTGATTAAAAGGGAAATGGTGGTCATGGTGTGTCTCTGGTGATAGTGAGAATTCTTGTTGTTCTAAATGCACATATTTGCTATTAATAACGTAGCTTTTTGTGCCCATCTATATTGCGCAATAGCCTTATTTGGCTTGATGTTTTTCTCAAGCTACGTCTACTTCCACCAGTGTGGGCTGGGTGGCGGCGAGTGCGTTGCGCAAGACGTCCATCAGCAGCGTGGGGTCACTGACCGTCACCGCCGCACAGCCTTGGCCGCGGGCCAGCGCGGTGAAGTCGATTTCGGGCAGGTCCGTGCCTTGCAAGGTTTCTCCCTGCTTGAAGCCAAAGGTGGGCGCGAACTCTTGCAGTGCGGCGTAGCGGCGGTTCTTTAGGATGATGAAAGTGATAGGCAGCTTGAGCTGTGCAGCACTCCACAGCGCCTGGATGGAATACAGGCTGGAGCCGTCGCCCAGCAGGGCAATTACTTTTTTGTCGGGCTGAGCCAGCGCTACGCCCACAGCGGCAGGCATGCTGTGGCCCAGGCCGCCGCTGCACATGGTGTAGAAAGTACCGCTCTGCGTGATGGGCAGGTAGCTGTGCATGACAGACCGGGCGCTGGGGGCTTCTTCGACCACGATGGACTCCGGCGTGCGCAGTTCCGCGAGGGTTTGCAGCACAAAAGCGACTGACATCAGGGGGGACGGCGCGGCATGGGGAGGGCGGGCGCGGGGTGCAGGCAGGGCGCGCTGTGCGGCGTTGGCGGGGGCAGGGCGGGCGAGCAAGTCCAGCACGCCTAGGCGGATGCCACCGACAGCAGAAGTACCCGTGGGTGCCCAAGTAGCAATCTGTGGGTCTTCAATCAACTGAACTAGCGTGGCGCCAGCAGGCAAGTGAGGCCCCGTACCCTCGACGTGGTAGGTGAAGGCTGGCGCACCCAAGGCAAAGACCACGTCGTGGCCCCCCAGCAGTGCGACGATTTTTTCGCGCATGGCAGGCAAGAAGCCTGCGAACAGGCGGTGGTCTTCAGGGAAGCTGCAGCGGCCCGACATCGGGGCTACCCAGACGGCTGCGTTATGGCGTTCGGCAAGTTGCAGTACGGCGTCCCAGGCCTGGTCGCGGTCAATGGCGGCACCCACCACGAAGACGGGGCGCTGGGCTTGGTCTAACGCATCGCCAACGAGGCCCAACACGTGCGGATCGGGGCGGATTTCGCTGCTGACCACGCGGGGCAAGAGTGGCTCGCAAGGGCGTTGCCAATCGTCAGCGGGGATGGACACCAACACGGGGCCCCGGGGCTGCTGCATGGCGATGTAGTAAGCGCGAGCGATAGCCAGCGGCACGTCCTCGGCGCGGGCAGGCTCGACGCTCCACTTGACGTAGGGCTTGGGCAGCTCGGTGGCTTGGTTCGAGAACAAAAAAGGGTCAAACGGCAGAATGGAGCGTGCCTGCTGGCCCGCAGTAATCACCATCGGCGTGCGGTTTTTGTGGGCCGTGAAGATATTGCCCATGGCATGGCCCACCCCCGCTGCGGAGTGCAGGTTCACAAACGCCGCGTTGTGCGTGGCCTGTGCGTAGCCATCAGCCATACCTACCACCACGGATTCCTGCAAACCAAGGATGTAGCGGAAGTCGCTGGGGAAATCGAGGAATAACGGCAACTCGGTGGAGCCGGGGTTGCCGAAAATCGTGGTCATGTTGAAGGCGCGCAGCAGGTCGAGCACGGCTTCACGCACAGTGATTGTGGTTTCAGGGGAGGTGAGGGTGTCGGTCATGTCAGTGGTTCTGGTCGTGTTGTTGGTAGTCGTAGTGGTAGTGGGCATTCGGTGTCTCCAAGCCATCAAAACGGTAAGAACGGGTGTAGGTATTTAGAGCTATTGGGGTTGAGGGGTATCTTCTTTTTTACGGGATCATCAGTCAATAAAATAGTTGAACTAAGTAATATTAGATTTATGCATATTAATGATGTCGATCTCAATTTGTTGCGGGTGTTTGACGCGGTCTACACCACGCGCAATGTCAGTCGGGCGGCTGAGCGTTTGGGCTTGACCCAGCCTGCGGCCAGTCAAGGGCTGATGCGGTTGCGTCTGCTACTGGGAGACGCTTTGTTTGTGCGCGCGCCCGGCGGCGTGGCTCCAACGTCGCGCGCGGATCGGCTGGCGGTGGCCGTGCAACAGGCACTGGGTACGCTGGAGCAGGCGTTGGGTGAGGCTAGTCAGTTCGATCCTGCCCAGTCGCGCAAGACGTTTCGTTTGCATTTGAGTGACATTGGTGAGGCGCGGTTTCTGCCGCGTCTGATGGCTGTCTTGCACGAGCAAGCGCCGGATATTCGCCTGGAATCCTCGCCGGTGCCGCACGCCGACATAGCGACTGCGCTGGCCGCGGGGCGAATCGACTTTGCCTTGGGTTTTTTGCCGTCTGTTACAGATACGCAGCGTACCAAGTTGTTGACTGACCGCTACATCGTGCTGTTGCGCGCAGGGCACCCCGTTTTCAGTCGCTGCACACCGAGTCAGCGCGTTGTGCCCATGGCTTTCTCCATATTGAACGAGCTTGACTATGTGGCGGTGCGTTCGCATTCGGAAACCTTGCGTATCTTGCAGCTGCTCAAACTGGACGAGCGTTTGCGCCTGACAGCAGCGCATTTTTTGGCCTTGCCCGCCATCGTCAAAGAAACAGATTTGGGTGTAGTCATGCCTCTCAACATTGCACAAGGGTTTGTCGATGCAGGGGGCTATGCCATCGTCGAGCCAGAGATGCCGGTACGCAGTTTTACCGTGTCGCTACATTGGAGTCGGCGCTTTGAAACCGACCCCGGAAATCGCTGGATGCGGCAAACCTTGCTAGATTTGTTTGCTGAATCCTGAGCTTGATGCCGGTAAATACAACGTCTATCTAACGTGAATTTGGCTACTCGTACTTAGCCACGCTATAATCTTGGGCTAGGCGCAGAGAGCTCGGGGTTTGCAAAAGCATTGCAGCAAACTTCGGTAAAGGCGCAAACCAACCATTTCTGCACCCCATTTACTGAAGATTAGGAGCCCACCATGGCAGTTCAACAAAATAAAAAATCCCCCTCCAAGCGCGGTATGCACCGCTCGCACAACGCTTTGGTGGTGCCAGGCATCGCTGTAGAGTCCACCACAGGCGAAACACATCTGCGTCACCACATCAGCCCTACCGGTTTTTACCGTGGTCGCCAAGTGTTGAAGAATAAGTCTGAAGCGTAATTTTTCGCTCAAACCTGAAGGCCCGGCGCTACAGTCCCTGTAGCAAAGGGCTTTTTCTTTTGTGGGAACCCTTCACATGATTACGCTTTCCATCGACTGCATGGGCGGCGACCATGGCCCCGCGGTCACGCTGCCCGCTTGCCGGCAGTTTCTTGACAGCCATCCTGATGCCCAATTGTTACTGGTTGGCCTGCCTGCCAGTCTGAGTGCGTTTACGCATTCACGCGCTAAGTTGGTGTTCGCCAGCGAAGTGGTCGGCATGGATGACCCCGTAGAAGTCGCTATGCGCAAGAAGAAAGATTCTTCAATGCGCGTGGCCATTCAGCAGGTCAAAGATGGCGTAGCCGCTGCGGCGGTTTCGGCGGGTAATACCGGTGCCTTGATGGCGCTGTCTCGCTATTTACTTAAAACCGTGGACGGCATTGACCGCCCCGCGTTTGCCGCCAGTATTCCCAATGCAAAAGGTGACTCTACTACTGTGCTCGATGTAGGCGCCAATGTAGATTGCACGCCAGAGCACCTGCTCCAATTCGCGGTGATGGGGTCGGCCCTGGTGTCTGTTCTTAAGGGTAATCACAACCCGAGCGTGGGCTTGCTCAATATTGGTGAAGAAGTCATTAAAGGCAATGAAAATATCAAGAAAAGTGCCCAGTTGCTACGAACAGCCAGTCTTACGGGTGACTTGAATTTTTTTGGAAATGTCGAGGGTAACGATATTTTCAAAGGTACCACTGAGATTGTGGTGTGCGATGGTTTTGTCGGAAATGTGGCGCTGAAGGCGGGTGAGGGCGTGGCCACAATGATTGTGGATCTTCTGAAGGTTGAGTTTTCACGCAACATATTCACTAAAATTGGTGCCATTGTTGCTTATCCGGTGCTATCAGCGCTTAAAAGACGGGTTGATTACCGCCGGTACAACGGTGCACCGCTATTGGGGCTTCGTGGTTTGGTTTTGAAGAGCCATGGTTCCGCAGATACCTTCGGGTTCGAGCAGGCCTTGAACCGGGCGTATGATGCAGCCCGAAACGACCTGCTGGAGAAGGTTAGAGTCCGTATTGCCCATGCCGCCCCGCTGATTTCAGTAGTGCCGCTGACGCAAGAATTCCCGGATTCTGTCTTTGCCAGCAGCGTGATCCCTACAGTGACCCCTAATTAACAGCCCGCTTTAGCAGTTTGACTGGCCTTTTAAGCCGTTAAGTTGCGCGGGAAACTCCTACACAATGAGACGTTATTCCCGCATCACTGGTACCGGCAGTTATCTGCCGCCTCGCCGACTTACCAATGCTGACCTTGCTGCTGAATTGGCGGTCAAAGGCGTAGAGACGAGCGACGAATGGATTGTGGAGCGCACCGGTATCCGAGTGCGTCATTTTGCGGCCCCCGACGTTTGCTGTAGCGATTTAGGTTTGGAAGCCGCCAAACGTGCTCTGGAGGCTGCTGGTTTACTCCCTACTGACATCGATCTCATCATCGTCGCGACGTCCACACCAGACATGGTGTTCCCGTCTGCTGCGTGTATTTTGCAGCACAAGCTTGGTGCTCCAGGAGGCGCTGCATTTGATGTGCAAGCTGTGTGCAGTGGTTTTGTGTACGCGCTGGTGGTTGCGGACTCCATGATTCAAACCGGCGCGGCGACCAAAGCGTTAGTAATTGGTGCAGAGGTGTTCTCCCGGCTTCTCGATTTCACAGACCGCACAACTTGCGTGCTGTTTGGCGATGGTGCAGGTGCGGTGGTGCTCGAGGCCTGCGAACACGATGGTACTGGCCCCGGTATTTTGGCCAGCGATTTGCATGCAGATGGCAAACATGTGGGAATTTTGTGTGTACCTGGAACGGTGTCGGGTGGGCAGGTTCTGGGTATCCCTTTGCTCAAAATGGATGGTCAAGCCGTATTCAAGCTGGCTGTGGGCGTGTTGGAAGACGCTGCACGTGCTACGTTGGAGAAGGCAGGCAAAACCACAGCGGATATCGACTGGTTGATTCCTCACCAAGCCAATATCCGAATTATGCAAAGCACTGCCAAGCGGTTAAAGTTGCCGCTGGAAAAAGTTATTGTCACGGTTGATCAGCACGGCAACACGTCGGCGGCGTCAATTCCGCTGGCCTTGGACCATGCCGTACGCAGTGGCCGCATCAAGCCTGGTGACACGCTGATGCTTGAAGGCGTGGGCGGTGGTTTCACCTGGGGTGCGGTGCTGCTGAACTATTGAGCTATTGAAGCGCCAGAACAAGAACTAAGAACTTCCATAAGCGTCATTCAACGCGCCACGAGACCATGTCAACACCATTTGCATTTATTTTTCCGGGCCAAGGCTCGCAGTCTGTTGGGATGATGGACGCCTGGGGCGATCACCCTGTGGTGGCGCAGACCTTGGCTGAAGCCTCTCAGGCTCTAGGCGAAGACCTCGCCAAACTGGTGCGCGAAGGCCCCAAAGAAGCTTTGGCACTGACCACCAATACACAGCCCGTGATGCTGGTTGCCGCTGTTACTGCCTACCGCGTATGGATGGCGGAAACCGGCTTAGCTCCATCCGCTGTAGCTGGGCATTCCTTGGGTGAGTACTCTGCGCTGGTTGCAGCTGGCGTGCTAACGCTTGCCGATGCTGTTCCGCTGGTGCGCTTTCGCGCCGCAGCCATGCAAGACGCCGTGCCTGTGGGTACGGGTGCCATGGCAGCTATTTTAGGATTGGAAGCTTCAAAAGTAATAGCGGGTTGCGTAGAGGTGACAAACACTTTTGGTCTAAATTCTGTTGAATCCGTTGTTGCAGCCAATTTCAATGATCCTGCACAAACGGTGATTTCTGGTAGCAAAGACGCAGTTGAAAAAGCCTGTGTGCACCTGAAGGCCATGGGAGCCAAACGCACTTTGCCATTGCCTGTGTCGGCGCCCTTCCATTCGCTGCTGATGAGCCCCGCTGCAGACAAATTGCGCGATAAATTACGCAGTATTACGGTATCGGTACCCCAAATTCCTGTGATTAATAACATTGATGTGTTGGCGCAAACCGATCCAGACCGCATCCGTGATGCGCTGTACCGTCAAGCCTTTGGCCCGGTGCGTTGGGTGGAATGCGTGCAAGCTTTGAAAGCCCGTGGCCTGTTGACCTTGGTGGAATGCGGCCCTGGTAAGGTATTGGCAGGCATGTGCAAACGCATTGATGCTGAACTAACTGGATTGGCCTTGTGCGACCCTTCAACACTGGCTGAGGCCAAAACGGCGCTGTACCTGTGACCACCATGAACACTGACTTGAAATTTGAAGGCCAAGTTGCGCTTGTGACTGGTGCAACGCGTGGCATAGGTGCTGCCATTGCGCAAGAGCTAGCAGCCCGTGGCTTGATCGTTATTGGCACGGCCACCAGCGATGAAGGCGCAGCCAAGATCACGGCTGCAATGTCTGCGGTGCCTGGCGCGTCGCTCCAATGCAGGGGTGCCAATCTGAATGTCACTGATGCGGCAGCAGCAGAAAGTCTGATTGACAGCATTATTAAAACCCATGGTGCGCTGCATGTGCTGGTCAATAATGCTGGTATAACCCGTGACGGTTTGGCTATGCGGATGAAAGACGATGACTGGGATGCCGTGCTAGACACCAATCTCAAAGCCGTGTTCCGCATGAGCCGCGCTGTGATGCGCCCTATGATGAAGCAGCGTTATGGCCGCATTGTTAATATCACCTCGGTGGTAGGGGCATCTGGAAATGCGGGTCAGGCCAACTACGCAGCCGCGAAGGCCGGTGTAGCAGGTATGACCCGAGGCTTAGCACGTGAGCTGGCCAGCCGCAATATCACTGTCAACTGCGTGGCCCCCGGCTTTATTGCCACCGATATGACCAGCGGTTTGACTGAAGCACAACAGACGGCGCTGCTGACCCAAATTCCCTTAGGGAAACTAGGTCGCCCGCAGGACATTGCCCATGCGGTGGTCTATTTGGCCAGTCCCCAAGCTGCTTACGTCACGGGGCAAGAGTTGCACGTGAACGGTGGTATGTTCATGGCGTAAGCCTTGTTTTTGAGTTAGAAACGACTGTCAGCAATGGCGGTCTATGGTGCCGCTTAGAGCTTATGTTCTAGCCGGTTAAAATTGTTAAATTATTCACAACCCTCTGAGGGACTTATGAGCGATATCGAAGCACGTGTCAAAAAAATCATTGCCGAACAACTGGGCGTAGAAGAGTCCCAAGTGACCAGCGAAAAAGCCTTTGTGGCCGATCTGGGCGCTGATTCGCTCGATACCGTGGAGTTGGTGATGGCCTTGGAAGACGAATTCGGTATCGAAATTCCTGACGAAGACGCCGAAAAAATCACCACGGTACAAAAAGCTATCGACTACGCGAATAGCCACCAGAAGGCGTGATGAGCCGGCGTCGCGTTGTCGTCACCGGCTTGGGCTGTGTCAGCCCAGTCGGTAATACCGTGGCCGACAGCTGGGCCAATTTGCTTGCAGGTAACTCAGGCATTGACCTGGTTACGGCGTTCGATGCCAGTGCTTTTGCCTGCAAGTTTGCAGGCGAGGTCAAGGGCTTCAACATCACCGACTACATTCCGGAGAAAGAAGCGCGCCATATGGATCGCTTCATTCACTTGGGTTTGGCGGCGGCATGTCAAGCCGTGGCAGACAGTGGCTTGGCCACTGGCGATGCGCTGGGCGACGAAGAGGCCACACGTATCGGTTGCAACATCGGGGCCGGCATCGGTGGTTTGCCCATGATTGAACAGACGCATGGGGAATACGTCAATCGAGGTCCTCGGCGTATTTCTCCGTTTTTCGTGCCTGCATCCATCATCAACATGATTTCTGGTCATGTGTCTATCAAATTTGGTTTCAAAGGGCCGAATTTGGCAGTAGTAACGGCCTGCACAACGGGTCTGCACGCCGTGGGTCTTAGCGCCCGGATGATCGAATCAGGCGATTGCGATGTGATGCTGGCGGGGGGCTCTGAGTCCACCGTTTCGCCTTTGGGCATGGGTGGCTTTGCGGCTGCCCGGGCTTTGAGCACGCGCAACGACGACCCTAAAACGGCTTCACGCCCCTGGGATAAAGACCGTGATGGTTTTGTGCTGGGTGAAGGTGCAGGCGTGCTGGTGCTCGAAGAGTACGAACACGCCAAAGCCCGGGGTGCAAAAATTTACGCTGAAATTGCGGGCTTTGGCCTTAGCGGTGACGCTTACCACATGACCGCTCCTAACGTGGACGGCCCGCGCCGCTCCATGAAAATGGCGCTCAACAATGCGGGCGTCAACGCTGAACAGGTTGACTACATTAATGCCCACGGTACTTCCACGCCTTTGGGCGATGCGAACGAAACCAATGCCATCAAACTGGCGTTGGGTGAGGTCGCAGCCAAGCGTGTTGTCGTCAACTCCACCAAAAGCATGACCGGCCATTTGCTGGGCGGCGCGGGCGGTATCGAGTCGGTATTCACTGTACTGGCTTTGCACCACCAAAAAAGCCCACCCACCATTAATATCTTTAACCAAGACCCGGAATGCGATTTGGACTATTGTGCCAATACCGCACGGGACATGAGGATTGATATTGCCGTCAAAAACAATTTTGGTTTTGGTGGCACCAATGGCACTTTAGTGTTTAAACGGGTTTAGCCAACCCACCTAAAGGACTTTAGTTCTTTGGGATATTCAGCCTCATGCACAACGCCCCATCCGTTACTTACGTTGTGGGGCGTTCTGCTATCTACGGCTGGATTTTATGTCTCGTTTTGGTCGTAGGCGCAGGTTCCATGAGTCTGTGGTGCTATGGTGTTGATAGTGTGTCGTGGCGACAAGGGTTGTGTTGTTTCGCGTTGCTTGGCTCGGGCAGTTTGGCGTATTTGTCTTGGAAAAGCAGCCCACAAGGCAGCTTACGCTGGGCGACCCCGGACTGGGTATGGAGTGACCAGTACCAGCGTGAAACGGAAGGCCAGGTTCATGTGCGCCTGGACTGGCAACGGTGCCTGCTATTGCTGTTTGTGCCCGCGCAGGGCAGGGGCCTATGGCTTTGGGTCAGTATGTCCACTCAGCCTTCTCGATGGCATGATCTGCGGCGTGCGGTATATTCGCCCGCCAGAATGACCACCAAGCTCACGCCTGCCGCGTTGCGTAAGGGCATACACAACAAGCCATGAGCGATTTAACGTTAACCCCTCCACTTTCTGTCCCGCCTGATCCGGTTTTTCCGGGGCTTCAAGCTGTTTCAGCGTCTTCGACCCCCACGGCGTCCGAAGCTGGACTTTCACCTGTCGGCGTTGGCCTGCCCGAGGTCATTGCAGGTACTACTTCTTCTGTCGCTGATTCTGACTTGATGCTGGTCGCACGCACTGTTGCTGGAGACAAACGGGCATTTGAGCTGTTGGTCATCAAGTACCAGCGCCGTATTGAGCGCCTTATCGCCCGTATGGTGCGCGATGTGGATTTGGTGGAAGACATCGCGCAAGAGACATTCATTCGCGCATACCGCGCCTTGCCGAATTTCCGAGGTGATGCTCAGTTTTACACTTGGCTTTACCGTATTGCCGTCAATACCGCCAAGAAAGCGTTGTTTGACCTCAAGCGCGATCCGCTGGTTTTTGAAAGTGCTTTGCAAGGGTCTGACGACGACGATGAAACTTACCGACCAAAAAATGAACAAACCACGACTGAAACGCCAGAGATGGTGCTGGCGGCCAAAGAAATTGCTGCTGTGGTCAATGCTGCTTTGCAATCTTTACCCGAAGAACTGCGGCAGGCTTTGACGCTACGGGAAATTGAAGGCTGGTCTTACGAAGAGATTGCAACCACTATGAACTGTCCGATAGGCACCGTGCGCTCTCGTATTTTTCGAGCTCGCGAAGCGGTTTCAGCCAAAGTTAAGCCCCTGCTGGAAAACCAGTCTGGCAAGCGGTGGTGAAGAGCGTGACGTTGGAAAAGACAGTAATAACGGTAATAACGGTAAAGATGGTGAACTGGGGATGAACTTCATGGACAACATTCTGAAAAATCGCGAATTGGTGTCGGCACTGGCTGATGGTCACCTGTGCGGTGAGTTGTTTGCCTGCGCCGTTGAGGCCAGCGTTAACGATGCCGATGCCCGCGCCACTTGGCATGCCTATCACTTGGTGGGAGACGCATTGCGCTCGCCGGATTTGGCTCAATGCGACGTCAGCGCTGGTTTTATGACTCGCTTTCAGGCGCGTTTGGAAGCAGAAACATGCCATGCACCCCAACCTGAGATGGCTACACCTGTTGCTGTTGCGGCGGTGGCATCAGTGGTGCGCTCCGTCGACGTTGATGAGGCGGCTAACCAATCGGTTTTCCGTTGGAAGCTGGTGGCTGGTTTTGCCTCTATGGCAGCTGTAGCGGCTGTTGGCTGGAATCTGATGGGCTCGTTTAACCCGAGCATGGGTCAGATTTTGGCGTCAGCACAGCCTGTACCTGTGCTGACGACGCTTGCCTCGTCAGACGCTGTGGTCGGCTCTGTTAACTCAACTCAAGTACCGCAAGTCATGATTCGCGATGCTCACCTCGATGCTCTACTGGCGGCGCACAAGCAGTTTGGAGGGGCCTCTGCCTTGCAGGCTCCTTCAGGCTTTTTACGCAATGCTACTTTCGAGGTCGCAGGACGCTGATGGCACTCATGCAGGCTCATTTCATGTCTTACAGCGATAGCCGTAGAGTGCAATCTAGCTGCATATTGGGCGCTATCATTTTGATGGTTTCATTTGCGGCTTCAGCCCAAACGCCAATCGCAACGCCAGCTACCGCGCTGCCAACCGCGTCGTCGCAGGCCGTGCCAGTGCAACGCAGCGTCAGTGATTGGCTGATGCGCATGCACGGTGCATCCAGTAAGCGGGCCTATGTTGGCACTTTTGTGGTGTCATCAGCACTGGGTAATTTGTCCACATCGCGCATTTGGCATGTGTGCGATGGCGATCAGCAAATGGAGCGCGTAGACGCGATGAATGGTATGGCGCGTACAACGCTGCGCCGTAACGATGATGTCGTCACGTTTTTGCCCGCACTCAAGCTAGCACGGGCCGAAAAGCGCGATTCGTTTGGTATGTTCCCGAACTTGTTTCGTGCAGGAGATTCGTCAATTGCCGAGTTTTATGCTGCCCGCGCTATTGGCTCTGACCGTGTCGCAGGTTATGACGCGGATGTGGTGCAAATAGCGCCCAAAGACCGATTGCGGTTTGGCTATCGTATCTGGAGCGAGAAAAAAACCGGCTTGGTTCTTCGACTGCAAACACTTGATGCTGATAGCCGAGTGATTGAGCAATCGGCGTTTTCTGAATTGCAGCTCGATGCGCCCGTCAAAATGGACAAGCTGGCCCAGATGATGTCCAACACCGAGGGCTACCGCGTCGAAAAATCCGAAGTCATTAAAACTACGGCGGCCATAGAAGGGTGGGTCTTGAAAGCACCGGTGCCAGGATTTAAATCTATTAGCTGCTTTAAGCGGGCAATGGATGCCGCGATACCGGGCTCCGCCAAAGGTAATACGATGCAGTGGGTTTTTTCTGACGGATTGGCAACTGTCTCTATGTTTCTTGAAATTTACGACCAGCAACGCCATCTGCAAGAGAGTCTGCAAGCTTTAGGGGCAACCCAGTCGCTGACACGGCATTTGCACGACAAAGACGGTGACTGGTGGCTGACGGTACTGGGCGAAGTCCCTGCACCTACTTTGTTAGTTTTTGCGCAAAACTTAGAGCGGAAAAAATAGTCCTTTATTTAAAGAGGTTGTGATGTTTGAATTTATCTCGAAAAAATGCCGTTCTTCCCTTGTTTTGGGTGCCTTTTCAGCAGCCGTAGGCCTGAGCTTTTTGCCCGTACAGTCCAGCTTTGCACAAGTCCGGGCTTTGCCTGATTTCACCGATTTGGTAGAGCAGGTCGGGCCATCGGTGGTGAACATCCGAACTTCAGAAAAAGTCAAAGTCAGTGGCAATGGGGCAGCCGGCAACGGTGCTGATGATGAAATGCAAGAGTTTTTTCGGCGTTTCTTCGGGCAACCCATGCCCGGTACACCTCGCCAACAGCCTGGGCCGCGCCAAAACCGTCCACAGCAACCCCAGCAGCCTGATGAGGAGCAGCCACGTGGTGTCGGTTCCGGCTTCATTTTGTCCACAGATGGTTACGTAATGACCAACGCCCATGTGGTTGATGGTGCCGACGAGGTGCTAGTGACATTACCTGATAAGCGCGAGTTCAAGGCCAAGATCATTGGTTTTGACAAGCGAACCGATGTGGCGGTGGTCAAAATTGACGCTACTGGCTTACCTGCTGTGAAGATTGGGGACGTGAGTCGCCTTAAAGTGGGCGAATGGGTGATGGCAATTGGTTCGCCATTTGGGTTGGAAAACACCGTTACCGCAGGTATCGTCAGCGCCAAGCAGCGCGATACAGGTGACTATTTGCCTTTTATCCAAACCGATGTAGCCATCAATCCCGGTAATTCGGGTGGCCCGCTTATCAACATGCGTGGCGAGGTTGTTGGTATCAACAGCCAAATTTATTCGCGTACGGGTAGTTTTGCAGGCATTTCGTTCTCGATTCCTATTGACGAAGCTACCCGCGTGAGTGATCAGCTCCGCGCTACAGGCCGCGTGACGCGGGGCCGTATAGGTGTGCAAATTGCCACTGTCACCAAAGAGGTGGCCGAATCCATTGGCCTGGGCAAGGCTCAAGGCGCGTTGGTCAGTGGTGTCGAGGCAGGCGCACCCGCAGAGAAGGCGGGCGTAGAAGCAGGTGACATCATCACTAAGTTTGACGGTAAGCCGATTGAAAAAGCCACAGATTTACCCCGTTTGGTGGGCAACATCAAGCCTGGTACACGCGGTGTACTGACCATTTTCCGCCGGGGTAGCGTGAAAGAGCTGACGGTGACTGTGGGTGAATTTGAAGCGGAGAAAGTTGTCGCTAAAAAAATTGAGAAAGAAGAGCCGCCCAAAG
Organism: Betaproteobacteria bacterium; assembly: GCA_043739385.1. Taxonomy (GTDB): domain Bacteria; phylum Pseudomonadota; class Gammaproteobacteria; order Burkholderiales; family Burkholderiaceae_C; genus Defluviibacillus. The sequence continues at coordinate 119,158 of JAYUED010000050.1, forward strand.
TCTCCACTGCAGCTCAAACCTTGGGTCTGGCGGTCAGTGACGTGAATGAAGCCCTTAAGAAAGAGCTCAAGCTCACCAAAGGCGGCGTCAAAGTTGACTCAGCTACTGAAGCTGCGGCACGTGCTGGCTTGCGTGAGGGTGATGTCATCGTGGCCATTGCGAATACCGAAGTCGCCAGTGTCAAAGAATTTGAAGCGGCGATTGCTAAAAGCGACAAGAGCAAGTCCATCAATGTGCTGTTTCGTCGGGGTGAGTGGGCGCAGTACGCGCTGATTCGGCAGATGAAATAAAGGTGCAAGGTTAGAATAGACCGCCAACACCCGCAGTTGCCCTTCAGGGTTGGTTCTGGGCGCGTCCACTTTGACGCGCCTTTTTTTGTGTCTGTCCCCGCCCAGCACCTCCCTCATTCTTTCTCAATCATTTGACGCCCTCATTGATGAATCACATCAGAAACTTCTCGATCATTGCGCACATTGACCACGGTAAGTCGACCCTGGCTGACCGCTTGATTCAACGCTGTGGCGGCTTAGAAGCGCGCGAAATGTCGGCGCAGGTGCTTGACTCGATGGATATCGAGAAAGAGCGTGGCATCACTATTAAAGCTCAAACTGCTGCCTTGCAATACAAAGCGCTGGACGGGCAGGTATACAACCTGAATTTGATCGACACCCCTGGTCATGTGGACTTCTCCTACGAAGTCAGCCGCTCGCTCTCCGCCTGCGAAGGTGCATTGCTGGTCGTGGATGCCAGCCAGGGCGTTGAAGCGCAAACTGTGGCCAACTGCTACACCGCGCTGGAACTCGGTGTTACCGTGGTGCCCGTGTTGAATAAAATGGATTTGCCGAATGCCGATCCTGACAACGCCCGCAGTGAAATCGAAGACGTAATTGGCATTGACGCCACTGACGCGATTCCTTGTTCCGCCAAAACTGGTCTGGGCATCGACGAGATTCTGGAAGCCATCATTGCCAAGGTGCCCGCCCCCAAAGGCGACCCCAATGCTGCGCTGCGTGCCATGATTATCGACAGCTGGTTCGACCCTTATGTAGGCGTCGTGATGTTGGTACGTGTGGTGGATGGTCGCTTGGCTAAGGGCGAGCGCATCAAAATAATGGCATCAGGCGCGACGTACAACGCGGACAATCTGGGCGTATTCACACCCTCAACGCAGCCACGAAACTCGCTGGAAGCAGGTGAAGTGGGCTTCATCATTGCAGGTATCAAAGAACTGCAAGCGGCCAAAGTGGGGGATACCGTCACCCTTATCAAGCTAGGTTCTGGCGGTGCGGCGGCCACAGCGACTGAAGCTTTGCCAGGTTTCAAAGAAATTCAGCCCCAAGTGTTTGCTGGTCTTTACCCGACCGAAGCCAGTGAGTACGAATCGCTGCGCGATGCACTGGAAAAGCTCAAATTGAACGACGCCTCACTGCATTACGAGCCTGAAGTCTCGCAAGCACTCGGGTTTGGCTTTCGCTGCGGCTTTCTGGGCTTGCTGCACATGGAAATTGTGCAAGAGCGCCTGGAGCGTGAGTTTGACCAAGACCTCATCACCACAGCACCCAGCGTGGTTTATCAGGTAGTACGGGCTGATGGTGAGGTGGTATTGGTCGAAAACCCCTCCAAAATGCCTGACCAAGGCCGCACTGAAGAAGTGCGCGAACCTATCGTCACTGTGCACCTCTACATGCCGCAAGAGTACGTGGGCGCGGTGATGACGCTGGCCAACCAAAAGCGCGGTGTGCAGATGAACATGGCTTACCACGGCCGCCAGGTGATGTTGACCTACGAGATGCCATTGGGCGAAATCGTGCTGGACTTCTTCGACAAGCTCAAATCGGTGAGCCGGGGCTATGCATCCATGGACTACGAGTTCAAGGAATACCGCACGGCCGACGTGGTGAAGGTCGATATTTTGCTCAATGGCGAAAAAGTTGATGCACTTTCGATCATTGTTCACCGCAGCCAAAGCCAGTACCGAGGCCGTGCAGTGGTTGCCAAGATGCGCGAAATCATCAGCCGTCAGATGTACGACGTGGCGATCCAGGCTGCCATTGGCAGCACTATCATTGCCCGTGAAAGCATCAAAGCCTTGCGTAAAAACGTGCTGGCAAAATGCTACGGTGGTGACATCAGCCGTAAGCGCAAGCTCCTTGAGAAACAAAAAGCAGGTAAAAAACGCATGAAGCAAATCGGATCCGTTGAAGTGCCCCAGGAAGCTTTTCTGGCAATATTGCAGGTGGAAGACTGATATGTTGGCCTTCATGCCTGTCCTTACTGCCTGCGTGCTCGCAGCTTTTGTCGGTTATGCCGGTTCCTGGTATTTCGGGATGCTGGAAGGCAACTTCGCCCTCTTGCTGTTCTTGGCGACTTTCGTGACGGGTCTTTACTGGCTCGCAGAACGCTTCATTTTCTTGCCCCAGCGTGAAAAAGCCTTGTTACTGACAGTGGCCGAGCAGGCTCGTCGCCGCGAAGCGCTGGACAAAATGGGTATTAAAAAAGTCGAAGAAAGCACACCCATTGCTCCTGAGCACGAGCGCCTGTTCATGCAGCCTTGGTGGCTGGACTGGACCGCCGGGCTGTTCCCCGTGATCTTGGCTGTATTTGTGCTGCGTTCGTTCTTGTTCGAGCCTTTCAAAATCCCCTCTGGTTCCATGATCCCTACGCTGTGGGTGGGGGACTTGATTCTCGTGAATAAATTTCATTATGGTTTGCGTCTGCCCGTCCTTAATATTAAGGTCACCGAAGGCAGCAAGCCCCAGCGTGGTGATGTGATGGTTTTTCGCTATCCACCCAAACCCAGCTTGGACTACATCAAGCGCGTGGTGGGTGTACCGGGCGATCAGGTGGCGTACCTGAACAAAAAATTGACTATCAACGGCCAAGCGATCAGCAAAGAGGCACAGCCTGATTTCTTTGAAGAAGATGCGATGCGCTACTTCAAGCAGTTTCAGGAAACGCTGGGGGGTAAAACCCACGGTTTGCTCAATGACGACGACCGACCTGCGTTTGTGCCAGGTGCCGATGATTTCGCTTTCAAGCAAAACTGCAACTACACCGTTGAAGGCGTAACCTGCAAAGTGCCTGAAGGCATGTATTTCATGATGGGAGACAACCGCGACAACTCCCTGGATTCACGCTACTGGGGCTTTGTTCCTGACAAAAATATTGTCGGCAAAGCATTTTTTGTCTGGATGAACTTTGGTCATTTGGGCCGCATTGGTTCGTTTGATTAGGAGCACAGTGATGGATAAAGCTTTTGCCGGTACAACTCACCACTACCCACAGAAATATCCACAGCGCGGCTTTTCAGTGCTTGGGATGCTTTTTTTCGGTGGCATTGTTGCCTGCCTGTTCGTCGTAGGTGCGCAAGTAGTGCCCACCGTGATCGAGTACCAAGCCATTCTGAAAGCCAGTAATAAAGCGGCCCATGAGGGTAACTCTGTGGCTGAAGTTCGCGCTATTTACGATCGTGCTGCTGCGATTGACGACATGTCATCCGTTAGTGGTAAAGACCTGGGCGTCACCAAAGACGGTGACAAAATTGTGGTCGATTTTGCCTACCAACGCGAAATTCATCTCGCGGGCCCTGCTTACCTGCTGTTGAAATACCAGGGACGCAGCAAATAGGTGGCCGCTATTCCTAAGCTC
>JAYUED010000051.1:0-53841 GCA_043739385.1 Betaproteobacteria bacterium
ACCCTATCGTGCGGCGCTTGACAAAGCGGCTTGAAGCGCTGCAACGCGGCGTGGAGCAATGGGGTAGCGGCGATTTATCGGCCCGCGTGCCGTTACAAGGCAACGATGAGGTGGGCTACCTTGCAGCCCGCTTCAACTTGGCCGCAGGTCGCATTGAAACCTTGGTGAAATCGCACAAATCACTGCTGGCGAACGCCTCACACGAGCTGCGCTCACCGCTAACGCGTATCCGCATGGGACTGGAGTTGATGGGGGGGCAAACATCACCTACTTTCAAAAACGAAATCACGCGCAATATCGCCGAGCTCGATCAACTGATTGATGAAATTCTGCTCGCCAGCCGTCTGGACGCCAAAGAGGCAGATATGGGTACTGTGGAAGCTGTAGATTTAACAGGCCTCGTCGCCGAAGAATGCGCCCACAGTAACGCGCTGCTAGAAATGCTGCCCGATATCCCGGGCAAGCACGACATGACCAACTCTGACGCAGAAACTGATACTGCTCCGATTTTGGTAACCGGCATAGTCAAGTTGCTGCGCCGCGTAATACGTAACCTGCTGGAAAACGCTCGCCGCTACAGCCAAGGCGACATCACCGTCACACTGCAACGCCAGCACGACCGGGTCATCATCTGCGTGCGCGATACCGGCCCGGGTGTCCCCGAAAACTTACGTGAGCGCATTTTCGAGCCCTTTTATCGCCTACCTGGGGCCAGCGAACAGTCCGGCGGCGTAGGCTTAGGGCTGGCACTGGTGAAATCCATCACCGAGCGCACAGGTGGTACTGTCCACTGCGAAGCCAACCCCGGGGGTGGAGCTTGCTTCGTGATTGACTTGCCCTTACACACAACCAGCTAGCCCGACTGGGGTGTGAACACAGGCATTACTGATTGGGAGCAATGCCATCCTGGTTCAAGGCGGCAAAGACCCTGCTGGGTAGCAGATCGCTCAAGCACCGTGTGTGCCCCAACGGGCAGTCCCGTTGAAAGCAGGGCGCGCAGTCCAGAGCCGGATGGTAGTCGGGTTCATCTTTCAGCCACAGCACCGTCGCATTAACGCTCAATGGTGGCGTATGCAAGGGGCTAGATGAGCCAAACACGGCCACCTGGGGCACAGCATAGGCGGCGGCCACATGCATCAATCCCGAATCATTGCTCACTACACTTTTGCTAGCAGAAATCACTGCCAGAGCTTGCTCAAGTGAGGTTTTTCCGGCGAAATTGAGACACCGCCCAGGTGCCAGCGCGCTGATCTCCTCGCACAAGGCTGCTTCTTTCCCTGAGCCGAGCAACACCACCGGCAGCATAAGTTGGCGCGCCAACGTGGCGAAGTGCGCAGCTGGCCAGCGTTTGGCGGAACCAAACTCGGCGCCAGGTGCAAACACGTGGTACCCCTGAGGCCGCAAACCGAGCGAGATAAGCTCGCGCGACGTGTGGGACTCATCAGCGTGCAACCGGGGGTTGTCAGACGCAATTGCGACCTCTTCTTCACCACTCAGTGCTGAATAAAACGCAACCATGGGCGGACGCTGGTCTTTGACGGGGTTCTTGAGGCGTTGCGTCAGCAGGCCAAAGCGCAGCTCACCCGAATAGCCAACCCGTTTGGGAATACCAGCCCAAAAGGGCAACAAGGCACTTTTGAGCGAGTTGGGACATACATAGGCTGTATCAAACTGACCTTGCAAGCTTTTAGCAAGTGCTCGCCGTCCTTGGAACTGCAAGCCACTGCGCTGAAAGGGAAACTCAATCACCTCCGCCACCTGTGGCATAGCGCGGTAAACAGGGGCCACCCACGGCAACGCACCGACAGTGAGTCGCTCGCCACGCGCGGCCAAACGGCGCATCAGTGGCTCAGTCATCACCGCGTCACCAATCCATTGCGGGGCGATGACGAGAGACCGAACTACAGCAGCATCAATGGCCACCACCGAAGTGCTCACCCGCCTTCAGTTTATAAACCGTACCGCAGTAAGGGCACCTAGCTTCACCACTTTTGCCGACATCCAGGTAGACCTTGGGATGGGTATTCCAGACCAGCATATGCGCTTTGGGCGAGGGGCAAAACACGCCACCCTGGTCGTTCAGGTCAGTGGCCAGAAGTTCGATGGGAGTACTCATACTTTGGTCAACCAGTGGGCGTACTTGGGGTTGCGGCCATTGACGATGTCAAAGAACGCAGTTTGGACTTTTTCGGTGATTGGGCCACGGCTGCCCACATAGTCATCTTTACCAAGTTCAATGCGGTCAAGCTCGCGAATCGGAGTCACTTCAGCGGCAGTACCGGTGAAGAAGGCTTCGTCAGCGATATACACCTCGTCACGGGTAATCCGCTTTTGCACCACCTCCAGGCCCAAATCTTTGGCAATATGAAGCACGGTATTGCGGGTGATACCGTTCAAGGCTCCGGCGGACAAATCGGGGGTGTAAATCACGCCGTCTTTGACAACAAAGATATTTTCGCCTGCGCCTTCGGAAACAAAGCCCGAACTGTCGAGCAGCAAAGCTTCGTCGTATCCGTCTTCGGTGGCTTCCATGTTGGCGAGGATGGAGTTGGTGTAGTTGCTCACCGCCTTGGCCTGCGTCATCGTAATATTGACGTGGTGGCGGGTATAGCTGCTGGTTTTCACACGAATACCGCGACGCATACCTTCTTCACCTAAATACGCGCCCCACTCCCATGCGGCAACCATCAAATGGATGGTATTGCCTTTGGGCGAAACACCCAACTTTTGCGAACCAATCCACGTCAGCGGACGCAGGTAGCCACTTTCCAAATTATTCTCGCGCACCACGGCGCATTGCGCATCCATCACCTCTTGTTGGGTGAAGGGAATTTTCATTCGCAGAATTTTGGCGCTGTTAAACAGACGCTGGGTGTGCTCTTCCAATCGAAAAATCGCTGTGCCGTCAGCCGTTTTGTAAGCGCGAACGCCTTCAAAAGCGCCGCAGCCGTAGTGCAACGTGTGGCTAAGCACATGAATCTTGGCATCGCGCCATTCGACCATCTGGCCGTCCATCCATATTTTGCCGTCGCGGTCGGCCATGCTTGGGGGTAGGCTCATACGGAATTCCTTAGGGGGGTGAGTTTGGGGATCAACGAAAGAGATGCGTGGAAAAAATACGTTAAAAGTCAGTGCCTAATTTTACGGGGCAGTCGTATCGGCATCGTCAAGAGGTTGCGGGCGGACCAACGACCATGTGGTCAGCTTACCGGCGAGAAACTCGCAAGTAACGTATGACTCACCCGCATCTTTCCAGCGAAACACTTCGGGCTGGGCATCTTTGGCAGACTGCTCTAAACCCAGGCTTTTGGTCATCGCAATCACATGCAGCAACGAAACCCCTTTTCTGAGCTTGGCATTCAGCATGACAGCGCTGGAAACGCTGCCAATAGGGCGATTGGTAGCGCGCTTGAGCACCTGCAATGAGCGCGTGAAGTGAAGCAATATCCACATCACCGCTGCTGTACCGACCAAAGCGACCCCAGCCCAGCGGTAGCTGTACCAGGCAGCGCCCATCAACGCCAGCACGCCCGTGCCAACTATGGCTTTGTGAAAATTCATAGACCAAAAATTCCTGTAATTGTGTATTTTGTTGTGGTGTCGTGTGTTGCTGAATGCACCCCACAGTTTAATCGGGCAGGGGCGGCGGCAAGACGGTGGGCATCACCCCATGCTGCGCACAATCTCCATCGCCTGCTCAATTCGCTCCACAGGGTGAATTGTCAGCCCCTCAATCGGCTTCTTGGGTGCATTCGCTTTGGGCACCACAGCCACGCTAAAGCCCAGCTTGGCCGCTTCCTTCAAGCGTTCTTGCCCGCGCGGTGCCGGACGCACCTCACCCGCCAAGCCCACTTCACCGAACGCAAAAAATCCCTTGGGCAGCGGCTTACCGCGCAGGCTGGACGTGATCGCCAGCATCACGCTCAAATCGGCAGCAGGTTCACTGATGCGCACACCGCCCACCGCGTTAACAAACACATCCTGGTCCATGCAGGCCACGCCCGCGTGCCGATGGAGCACCGCGAGCAGCATCGCCAGACGATCCCGGTCTAGCCCCACAGAGAGGCGGCGCGGACTAGGGCCACCGCTGTCCACCAGCGCTTGAATTTCCACCAGCATGGGCCGCGTGCCCTCCAGCGTGACCAGCACGCAGCTACCGGGCACCGGCTCGCTGTGCTGGCTCAGAAAGATCGCACTGGGGTTAGTCACGCCCTTCAAGCCCTTTTCCGTCATCGCGAACACACCGATTTCGTTCACTGCACCAAAGCGGTTTTTGATAGCCCGCACAAGGCGAAAGCTCGAATGCGTATCGCCTTCAAAATACAGCACCGTGTCCACCATGTGTTCCAGCACACGCGGCCCCGCCAGGGCACCTTCTTTGGTCACATGACCCACCAGCACGATGCACACCCCACTGGCCTTGGCCATACGCGTCAGGTGGGCCGCGCATTCGCGCACCTGCGCGACGGAGCCAGGCGCGGAGGTCAACTGGTCGGAATACACCGTTTGGATCGAGTCAATCACTGCAATCGTAGGCAGCGTGGTGTTCAGCGTCGAGATAATTTTGTCGAGCTGAATTTCGGCCAGCACCTTGACTTGGCTGTTCATCAGCCCTAGCCGCTGTGCCCTGAGTGCCACCTGCGCGCCACTTTCTTCCCCCGTCACATACAGCGTTTCAGCCCCAGCGCGCTGCAAGGCATCCAAGGCTTGCAGCAGCAAAGTGGATTTTCCAATGCCAGGGTCCCCCCCAATAAGCACCACCCCGCCCTCCACGACGCCGCCGCCCAGCACCCGATCAAGCTCCTCCAGCCCAGTAGGCGTGCGCGCCATGTCCGTCGCCTCAATATCGCCCAGGCGCACGACAGCAGCAGTTTTAGCAAGCGATGCGAAACGGTTTTTGACGGGTGCATTGGACTCTGCAGCGGACTCAATCAGCGTATTCCAAGCGTTGCAATGCGGGCATTTACCCAGCCATTTGACGTTGATACCACCACAGTCGGTGCAGGTGTAGATAGATTTTTCTTTGGCCATGGGCGTTCACATCAGGGGAAATAACAGCGAGCACTGTGGCTGCACAGCCCAGCACGATAGCACTCCCATTCAGGGCCACTCGAACAGACAAGCATCAACACAAACCAAGGGTAATCACGGAGCTCAGTCCAAGTCACGTCATTTAAACTTTATTGAATATGTTAAATAAATTTCTAAACTCAACCCTGACCTAACCGTGAGCCAGCCTTTTACCCACCGCAACCTCCCCAGCCTGCTGCTGCAAGCCCGCGAAGCCGTAATGGCGCATTACCGCCCGGGCTTGCGCGTCCATGGCCTGTCTGACCCGCAATGGCGGGTGCTGCGGGTGCTGGGTGAACACGGCACCGTGGAAACCGGGCGCATTGCGCGTGAGGCCTTCATCCTCGGCCCCAGCCTTACGGGTGTGCTGGTACGCATGGAACGTGACGGTCTGATTGCCCGTCAGCGTGACCCTCAAGACCAGCGCAGCACGGTCGTAGAAGCGACGGCCAAAGGACTGAAGTTGGTTCAGCGGTTGTCGCACACGATTGAGGCGCACTACGACTGGCTGGAAAAGTCCATCGGTGCGGACAAACTGGCACAGCTTTATGCGCTGCTGGACGATTTGATTGAACTGGAGCAACCATGAGCACCCCCCTACTTCCGCCTTCACATTCGCACTTGCGTTCACCGTTAAAGGTCTTTTTACCCACCGGCACGGTCTATGGCGTGCTGCTGAATTTCCGTGCAGAAGCCGAAGCGATGGCACCGCAAATGGGACAAGCGCCCTACAAAGCACCACCCCAGGAGCCTGTGCTTTACGTCAAAACGGCCAACACCTGGAGCCCCAATGGCGTAGACATCCCAGTGCCAGCACGAGTGGCCGAAGTGGAAATCGGTGCGAGTATTGCGATGGTGATGGGACAAGATCTACACAAGGGGCATACACAAGACGCTCTTAATGCAGTAGCGGGCTATGTTCTGGTGAATGACTTGTCCGTACCGCATACCAGCTTCTTTCGTCCCCCGGTCAAATTCAAATGCCTGGATGGATTTTTAGGTTTGGGGGATACCCTGCGATCAGCCAGCCCGGCACCAGACTCCCCACACATCTCCCCGCTAGACCCGTCACTGTTTGTGCTGGAGGTCCGCGTCAACGGCGAGGTACGCCAGACTGTGCAGTTTGCTCACCTCGTGCGCCACGCCGCACAACTGCTGGCGGACGTAAGCGCCTTTATGACACTGCGTGCAGGTGATGTACTTCTGCTGGGCTGTGACGCCGGCCGCCCTCACGCTCGGGTGGGCGACAGCATCACCCTCAGCGCTCCCGGCTTTGCCACCCTTACCAACACATTGATCGCGGAGACCGCATGAAACATGCTCGCATTGCCTATGCCGGGGCTGTTCACCACGCCATCGAAGTTCCTGGCCCGTTGGGAAATCAACTGCGGCTGGGAAATGGCCGTACCGTCGCTTTTGACGACGTGGTCTGGCTACCGCCACTGGTGCCTACGCCCCGCCCTCGCACCATCCTCGCGCTGGGCCTGAACTACGCGGACCACGCCAAAGAGCTGGAATTTAAAGCGCCTGAAGAACCCCTGGTGTTTATCAAAGGCGAAGGCAGCTTGATCGGCCACCGCGCCTTCACCCAGCGCCCGACTGATGTGAAGTACATGCACTACGAATGCGAGCTGGCTGTGGTGATCGGTAAAACGGCACGCAACGTCCAACGTGCGGACGCCTATGGCTTTATCGCAGGCTATACCGTCGCCAACGACTACGCCATCCGTGACTACCTGGAAAACTGGTACAGGCCCAACCTGCGCGTCAAAAACCGCGACACCTGCACACCTATCGGCCCGTGGCTGGTCGACGCGCATGACATTGCAGACCCCATGAACCTCGCGCTGCAAACCACCGTTAACGGCAAAGTCACCCAGTCTGGCAGCACACGCGACATGATTTTTAACGTGCCTTTCCTCATCGAATATTTCAGCAGTTTCATGACGCTTTCCCCCGGCGATCTGATTCTTACCGGCACCCCAGACGGCGTGGTCGATTGTCTGCCCGGCGACGTGATTGTCACCGAAATTGAGCACATTGGTGCGCTGGTGAACACCATCGTCAGCGGTGGTTGAGGCTTTAAAAAATACAAAGGAAACCAGCATGACTCTGCCCAAAATCAACCACCTTATTCACGGAAAATCCGTGGCCAGCGAACGGTATTTCGAGACCATCAACCCCGCCAACCAGCAAGTCCTGGCTGTTGTGGCCAACGGTGGCGAGGCTGAAGTCAACGCTGCCGTCGCCTCCGCCAAAGCCGCATTCCCTGGCTGGGCGGCCACCCCAGCGACAGAGCGCGCCAAACTGATGCGCAAACTGGGCGAGCTCATCACCGCCCAAGTGCCTGAAATCTCCGCCATGGAGACGAACGACTGCGGCCAAGTTATCGCCCAAACCCGCAAGCAACTCACCCCCCGTGCCGGTGACAACTTCACCTACTTCGCCGAGATGTGCACCCGCGTCGATGGCCACACCTACCCAACGCCCACGCACTTGAACTACACGCTGTTCCACCCGGTCGGCGTATGCGCGCTCATCAGCCCGTGGAATGTGCCGTTCATGACTTCAACCTGGAAAGTCGCGCCCTGCCTCGCCTTTGGCAACACAGCGGTGCTGAAGATGAGTGAACTTTCCCCTATGACCGCTGCCCGACTCGGTGAGCTGGCCCTTGAGGCGGGCATTCCTCCTGGCGTGCTGAACGTCGTCCACGGTTATGGCAAAGACACGGGCGAGCCGCTGTGCAAACACCCCGATGTGCGCGCCATCTCGTTCACCGGCTCTACGGTAACGGGCAACCGCATCGTGCAGTCCGCAGGCCTGAAAAAATTCAGTATGGAACTGGGGGGTAAATCCCCGTTCGTGATTTTTGAAGACGCTGACCTGCCCCGTGCGTTAGACGCGGCAATCTTCATGATTTTCAGTAACAACGGCGAACGCTGCACCGCAGGCTCGCGCATCCTCGTACAGCAGTCCATCTACGCTGAATTTGCCAAGCAGTTTGCCGCCCGCGCCGCCAAGATCGCAGTAGGCGACCCGATGGATGACGCCACCATCGTCGGCCCCATGATCTCGCAAGCCCATTTAGCCAAGGTGCGCAGCTACATAGCATTGGGTGTCAGTGAAGGTGCTGAATTGCTGGTCGGAGGCCTTGGCCAGCCGCTATTGCCTGACGGTGTGAAAAACGGCAACTACGTGCTACCCACCGTGTTCGCCAACGTGGACAACCAGATGCGCATCGCCCAGGAAGAGATTTTTGGCCCCGTCGCCTGCCTGATTCCCTTCAAAGACGAGGCCGACGCCATTCGCTTGGCGAACGACATCGAATACGGCCTGTCCAGCTACGTATGGACAGAAAACCTGGGCCGTGCTCACCGCGTAGCGGCTGCCGTGGAAGCAGGCATGTGCTTCGTCAACAGCCAAAACGTGCGCGATTTGCGCCAACCCTTCGGCGGCACCAAAGCCAGCGGCACTGGGCGCGAAGGCGGCACCTGGAGCTACGAGGTGTTTTGTGAACCCAAAAACATCTGTGTTTCGCTCGGCGGGCACCATATCCCGCATTGGGGCGTTTGACCATGCAGCGCCGCCAACTGTTGAGTGACTTTCTACAAGCTGTTGCAGGCGCGTGCGCACTGGCCGCGCCGTGGGCAGTCCGTGCCCAGGCGTGGCCCAGCAAACCCCTGCGGCTGATCGTGCCCTTCCCGCCCGGCGGCACCACGGACAATGTGAGCCGACTGGTCGCGCTGGAACTCGGCAAAAGCTTGGGGCAAGCCGTCATCGTCGATAACAAACCCGGCGCGGGCACCGTGATTGGCGTGGACGCGGCCGCCAAAGCTGCACCTGACGGCAACACCCTGGTCTGCGTGGCCAACAGCTATTGCGTCAACCAGACGCTCATCAAAAAACTGCCCTACAGCGCACAAGACCTGCGCCCCGTGGCGTTGATGGGCCTGTCCGAGCATGTGCTGGTCACGCACCCTGGCAGCGGCCTGAAAACCGTGGCGGACATCACCACTGTGCTGCGCACCAAACCCGGTAGCCTGAGCTACGCCTCCTTCGGGACGGGCACCTCCGCCCATTTGGCCGGTGAGATGCTCAAACTGCAACTGGGCGTGGACATCGTCCACGTACCGTACAAGGGCCAAGCTCCCGCGCTGAGCGATGTGCTGGGCGGGCAGGTGAGCATGATGTTTGGCAACTGGCCCGAATTTCGCAGCCACGTGGAATCAGGTAAGTTGGTTGCACTCGGTATGGCTACCACCCACCGCTCGGTGTACGCACCAGCCATACCAACGCTGACAGAACAGGGCGTCAAAGTTGAATCGAACTCGTGGAACGGCATCCTGGTCCCCGCAAGTACACCTGATGCTGTGGTGCACCGCTTGAATGCCGATATCAACAAAGCCTTGGCGGCCCCCTCAGTGATAGAAACCTTTCAACGTGGCGGCATCACATCGCAGGCTGGCAGCAGCGCGCAGTTCGCCACCTTCATTCACAGCGAAATCAGCCGGTATGCCGACGTGATTCGCAAAGCCAACATCACGGCAGAAAGTTAAAGTACAGCCCATGGGAACCCTCGCCCTCGCCGCCAAAATCACCCACGTCCCGTCGATGTACCTCTCCGAGCTGGACGGCCCGAACAAAGGCTGTCGCCAAGCCGCCATTGATGGCCACAAAGAAATAGGCCGCCGCTGCCGTGAGTTGGGCGTGGACACCATCGTCGTATTTGACGTGCACTGGTTGGTCAACAGCGAATACCACATCAACTGCGCACCACACTTCAAAGGCGTTTACACCAGCAACGAGTTGCCGCACTTCATCAAAAACCTGCCCTACGAATACCCTGGCAACCCGGAACTTGGCCACCTGCTGGCCAAAGTGGCCAACGAGGCGGGTGTCGCCACCCGCGCCCACAGCGACACCACGCTGGAGCTGGAATACGGCACCTTGGTGCCCATGCGCTACATGAACGAAGACCAGCATTTCAAAGTGGTTTGCATCAGCGGCTGGTGCATGTGGCACGACCTGCCCACCAGCGCGACGTTTGGTTTGGCGGTGCGCAAAGCCATTGAAGACCACTACGGCGGCACCGTCGCCATCTTCGCCAGCGGAAGCTTGAGCCACCACTTCGCCAACAACGGCACCGCACCCCAGTTCATGCACAAGGTGTGGGATCCGTTCCTGGAGCAAACTGACCGCCACGTGGTGGACTTATGGGAAAAGGGCGAGTGGAAAACCTTTTGCGACATGCTGCCGCTGTACAACGAAAAATGCTGGGGCGAAGGCGGTATGCACGACACCGCCATGCTCTTGGGCGCACTCGGGTGGGACAAGTACACCGCGCCAGTGGAAGTCATAACGCCCTACTTTGGCAGTTCGGGCACCGGGCAAATCAACGCTATTTTTCCCGTTACCCCTTTGCCTGCATAGCAACCCTGAATCGCCTAAATCGACGTAAAGAAGCACCATGCCCCATCTAGTCATCCTCTATACCGGCAATCTGGAACCGCAGGCCAACATCAGCGCCCTGTGCCGTAGCCTCGCCGACACCATGCTCACCGTGTGCGACGATGACGGCAAGCAGGTCTACCCCACCGGTGGCACGCGCGTGCTGGCCTACCCGGCTGCGCATTGGGCCGTGGCCGATGGCGGTGAAGCAGGCCGCGCTGCAGGTGGCACAGGCGACTACGCCTTCGTCTACTTGAACCTGCGGATGGGGCAAGGGCGCTCAGACGCTACGAAAAAAAGAGCTGGTGAAGCAATGAAATCATGCGCTTCAGCCTTCTTTGAATCTATTTTTACCGAAAGACACATCGGTATTACCTTGCAGATTGACGAAGGCCACGAAGTATTCGACGCCAAGCTCAGCAACCTGCATCCGTTGTTTCAAAAGTAAGTTCCCGCATAGCCCGACAACCTAAAACTAAACCTGAACCTGAAGGCCCCCATGTTCTCTAACGACCTCATCTTGCAACTCGCCACCGAGCTGAACCAAGCCGAGAAAACCCGCGTCCCGGTGGAACACTTTTCCAAGCGCCACCCTGGCATGACCATCCAGGACGGCTACGCTATCTCGCGCGCCTGGGTGGCCATGAAGATCGCTGAAGGCCGCACCGTGAAGGGCCACAAAATCGGCCTGACCAGCCGCGCCATGCAGATTTCCAGTCAAATCACTGAACCGGACTTTGGCACCCTGCTCGACGACATGTTCTTCACCGAAGGCGGCGACATCCCCATGAGCCGCTTCATCGCGCCACGGGTCGAAGTAGAGCTGGCCTTTGTGCTCAAAACCCGTCTGCAAGCCGACCCGAAAAATCCCAACATCACCCTGTTCGACGTATTACGCGCGACCGAGTATGTGGTGCCCGCTATCGAGATCATCGACGCCCGCATCGAGCAGTTTGACCGCCACACCAAGGTTATGCGCAAGGTATTCGACACCATCTCGGACAACGCCGCTAACGCCGGCATCATCACCGGCGGGCGACCCGTCAAGCCTGACGCAATAGACCTGCGCTGGTGCGGTGCCATGCTCTACAAAAACGGCGTGATCGAAGAAACCGGACTCGCTGCTGCAGTGCTGAACCACCCTGCAACCGGTGTAGCGTGGCTGGCAAACAAGCTGGCCCCGTATGGCGAATTTTTGGAGGCTGGTGAAGTGGTGCTGGGCGGCTCGTTCACCCGGCCTGTGGTAGCTACGGCAGGAGACACTTTCCATGCCGATTACGGTGATTTAGGCAATATCGCCTTCCGCTTCGTTT
This sequence comes from Betaproteobacteria bacterium, assembly GCA_043739385.1. GTDB lineage: Bacteria > Pseudomonadota > Gammaproteobacteria > Burkholderiales > Burkholderiaceae_C > Defluviibacillus. Next base: position 11,832 of record JAYUED010000051.1, read on the forward strand.
GAAACAGGACCCCCACGCTTGTCGCTTCGCGTACTGCGCTGCCTCCCTAGGGGACTGCCTTGCTTGGGGCGGCCCAGCGCGGCGGCGGCACCCTAGTTAGTAGCATCACCTGAAAGAAAGAACTATGCAAACCCCCATCAATACCTTCAAACAAGCCCTCAAAGCGCGTCAACTCCTCATCGGCTTGTGGTTCGGCCTGTCTGACGGCTACGCCGCCGAGTTAGTGGCCGGTACAGGCTTCGACTGGCTGCTGCTGGACGGCGAACACGCACCTAATGACGTGCCTAAAATGCTAGCGCAACTTCAAGGTGTAGCAAGCTCTAGAGCCTTGCTAGGGAAGGGGCCACACCCCGTAGCCCGCGTACCCGTAGGTGACACGGCGCTGATCAAACAGTACTTGGACATCGGCGCCCAAACCCTGCTCGTACCTATGGTGGACACCGCCGAACAAGCGGCTCAACTGGTGCTAGCCACGCGTTACCCTCAAGACGATGGCAAGGGCGGTATTCGAGGCATGGGTGCCAGTCTCGCCCGCGCCTCGCAGTGGAACCGTTTTCCCAACTACATCACCGAGGCCAATGCCCAAGTCTGTCTGTTGGTACAAGCCGAAACCACCACCGCCATCAGTAACCTGGACGCCATCGCTAACACCGTTGGCGTGGACGGCGTGTTCTTCGGCCCCGCCGACCTCAGCGCCAGCATGGGGCATGTCGGCAACCCCGGCCACCCGGAGGTAAAGGCGGTGATTGAAGACGGCATCAAGCGGGTACTGGCTGCGGGTAAAGCACCCGGAATTTTGATGGGTGACGAGAAGCTGGCACGGCGCTATATTGAGTTAGGCGCAGTGTTTGTAGCGGTGGGCGTGGATACCGTGCTGCTGGCGAAGGCGGCGAGTGACTTGGCTGCGAAATACAAAACTCCACCCCATGTGTCAACGCAGAACCCGCCTGCAACTGGCTCAGTTTATGGTTGAATTTAAGGTTGAGTCCCTCGCTAATTACCTGTCAACCTCTCAAAAAGTAGGCCCCCTATGACAACGACCATCATCATGACCATCCCCACCAAACTAATGCACCACCCCATGCACCCGGACGAGTGGCAGGCTCGTGTACAACTGGCCGCCTGCTACCGTATCTTTGCCATGCTGGGCTGGACAGAGATGATCTACAACCACATCACGTTGCGTTTGCCCGACAGCGTGACGAATGGCGAGAAGCATTTCCTCATTAACCCTTTCGGCCTGCATTACTCGGAAGTCACTGCCAGCAATTTGCTCAAAATCGACCTGCAAGGCAACAAGCTCGATCAGCTCAGCCGAGACAACCCCTGGCATGTCAACCCTGCCGGCTTCACCGTGCACGCCGCCATCCATGCCCACAACCCTGAGGCCCATTGTGTGATGCACACCCACACCACCAATGGCGTCGCCGTGGCTTGCTCGCAAGGTGGCTTGGCGCAAAACAACTTTTACTCCGCGCAGCTACACGACATGGTGGCCTACCATTCTTTTGAGGGCATCACCGTCCACGCCGAAGAAACGCCGCGCCTGTTGGCCAACCTGGGTGAAAAACCGCTGTTGATTTTGCGCAACCACGGTTTGCTGGCCTGTGGCCCTACGCTGGCGCTGACCTTTGTTCGCCTGTGGACGCTGCAACGCGCCTGCGACGTGCAAGTAGCCCAAGCTGTGCTGGGTGCAGCCATCCCGGTTCCCGAGGCTATCGCCAATAAGACGACCAGCGACGCGCTGCAATTCGATGCCAAGTTTGGCGCGGGTCAAGATGTGTTCGATGCTCTGGTGCGGCAAGTTGATCGGCTAGATATTAGCTATAAAAATTAGAGCAAGTTGCCCATATTTACGGTGCACCACAGCAAGGTTTGACAATGAAAATATGTATTTACGGCGCCGGGGCCATTGGCGGCTGGATTGGCGCACGGTTGGGCGATCCAACCCAAGCTTTGGGGCATACCGTCAGCGTAGTCGCACGCGGCAACACACTGGCGGCACTGCAACAACACGGCTTGCGCTTTCAGCCAGCCCCAGTAGCAGCCTCTGCATCACCCAGTACAAACGCCCCCGACGTCATCACCGCCCCAGTGCGGGTGAGCGCTGACCCGGCCACGCTGGGTGTACAAGACGTGGTGATCGTCGCGGTCAAAGCCCCCGCGCTACCCGACGTAGCTCGCCATATTGCGCCACTTTTAGGCCCGAACACCCTTGTATTGACGGCGATGAATGGTGTGCCTTGGTGGTTCTTACAAGGCTTTGGCGGCGATTTCGCCAACACGCCATTGCACACCGTAGATGCCACGGGAGACATCACCGCTGCGATTCCCGCACACCACGTTATTGGTTGCGTGGTTCACGCCAGTTGCTCGCTGAAAGAACCTGGTTTTGTGCAGCAACATTTCGGCAATAAGCTGATTTTGGGCGAGCCCACCGGAGGCAATAGCCAACGCCTGGACGCTCTGGTTGCGGTGCTGAATGCGGCGGGGCTGGACGCCACCATCTCGCCACAAATCCAGCGTGATACTTGGTACAAACTTTGGGGCAACATGACAGTGAACCCCGTCAGCGCGATAACAGGGGCCACGACGGATTTGATTCTGGGCGACGTCTTGGTGCGCAACTTCATATCGAGTGTGATGCTGGAGGCGAAAGAAATCGGCGCCCGTATCGGTATCCCGATCGACCAGCAGCCTGAAGACCGTCACCAAGTGACGCTGAAACTGGGTTCGTTCAAAACTTCGATGCTGCAAGACGTGGAAGCGGGACGTGCTGTGGAGCTGGACGCCCTGGTAGGCGCGGTGCGCGAGCTGGGGCAGATCACCGGGGTTGCGACGCCTAATACCGATGCGCTCTTGGGGCTGGCACGGCTGCACGCTCGGGTACACGGGCTGTACTGAGCCTCCGAGTGCGGGGCGGGGCGGGGCGAGCCAAGGCTAGGCAAGCTGGTAATCAAGATGGTGGTGCGCCCATTCGACCAGCAGTTTTCTGAACTCTCCCACTGCAGGTGCTGCATCAGCGGTTCGCCACAGCACATACACGTCGCCGTTCAGCACCTCTTGATTCTGCTGATTCTGTTGGATCTGCTGGTCATGCGCTTTAACTAACTTTGGTGGTTCAATAAGGCACATATGCACCGCATCTTTGCGCAGCATAGCCAAGGAAGCTGGCACTAGCGCCACGCCCAAACCTGCTGCAACTAAATTCAGCGTGGCGGGTACTTCCACCACCTGCTGAACAATATGAGGCGCAAAACCGGCTTGTACGCACGCCTCAAACATGCGCGCTGCGAAGGGTGATGAACCCAGTCGCAGAAACACAAAATCTTCGTCTTTCAGCTCGGCCAAGCGCAACGTGGTGCGCCCAACCAGCCAGTGACCTGGCGGCAGCGCCACCACGACCGGGTCACGCCACAACAGCGCGGCGCTGAGGGTGGCGTCCAGTGGCAAGGCCCCGGGGCTGATATCCGCATTCAAGGGGTTGCGCGACAGGCTCAAATCGAGCTGACCATCGCGCAGAGCTTGCAGGTGGTCAGACGGCATCATCTCTTTCAGCACCACCTCCACAGCCGGTCGTTGTCGGCGAAATTGCGGGATGAACTTGGGAAACGGCCCCAAAAAGTGCGACCCTGACAGCCCTACCTGCACCCTACCCTGCCAGCCACTGGCAACGCGCTGCACATGGCTGCGCGCTTCATCCAGCCGCGCCAAAATCGCTTGCGCATGGGGCAAAAAGGCTTTGCCCGCCTCGCTTAGGCACACGCTGCGGCTGGTACGGTCAAACAATCGGGCACCCAATTCAGTTTCTAAATTCGCGATTTGCAAACTCAGCGGAGGTTGCGACACATGCAACCGCTGTGCAGCTCGGGTGAAGCTCAGCTCAACGGCGAGCACGGTGAAGTAACGGAGTTGGCGCAGTTCCATAGGCGGCGTTCGGCGGGTTGATCTATTCGTTTTCAGTCTGGATTTATCTGAATTATGTATTTGTTTGTATGAATCAGAAACTACACAATTCAAGAGTTCCTTAAATTTTTTACGCTCAATATCCGAGACGCATCCATGACCGCAGCCACTTCGCCGACCAAGTCTCAGTTTCGCGTGGGCCTCATCGTGCCCAGCTCCAACACCACGATGGAGACTGAAATTCCGGCCATGCTGCACGCCCGTGAATTGACGTTACCAGAGCGCTTCACTTTTCATTCGAGCCGGATGCGTATGAAGTCCGTAACGAAGGAAGAGCTGGAAGCGATGGACAAAGACTCCGACCGCTGCGCGCTGGAGTTGTCCGACGCCCGCATGGACGTGATGGGCTACGCCTGCCTGGTAGCAATCATGAGCATGGGGCGCGGCTACCACCGCGAATCGCAACGCCGACTGCACGAAGTTACCGCCGCCAACGGCGCGCCCACGCCGGTCATCACCAGTGCGGGTGCTTTGGTCGAGGGCTTGCAAGCGATAGGTGCGAAACGCGTATCCATCATCGCGCCCTACATGAAACCGCTGACGCGCATGGTGATCGATTACATCGAAAACGAAGGCATTGAAGTGATCGACAGTATCTCGCTGGAAATCCACGACAACCTCGCAGTGGGCGCTCGTGACCCGAAAGCCCCCGCTGAGTTGTGGAAACAGTTGAATGTGAAAGGTGCTGACGCTATTGTGGCTTCTGCCTGTGTACAAATGCCCTCTTTGGCATCCGTGCCGATGATTGAAGCTGACAGCGGTCTTCCGGTGGTATCCAGCTCCGTTTGCACCACCTATGCACTGCTCAAAAGCCTGGGGCTAGAGCGGCGTGTGCCAAATGCTGGGGCGCTGCTGTCAGGCCGTTATTGAGACCCCAATTTGATACCCCGATCAACGCCATACAAGCTTACACAGACACACGAGACACCCCATGAAGCCCCTCACCTTTGCTTTTCGACAACTTGCCATCAGTCTCGCAGCTACTCTACTCAGTGGCGTTGCCAGCGCCCAGGGCTACCCGACCAAACCCATCACGCTGGTCGTGCCCAACCCCCCCGGCGGCTTTGTCGATGCGTCCGCACGCATCCTGTCGGACTCGCTCGCCAAAGTGGTGGGGCAAGCGGTGGTAGTAGATAACCGGGGCGGTGGCAGTGGCAACATCGCTTACCAAACCGTCGCCCGTGCCAACCCGGACGGCTACACACTGCTGAATTCCTACTCGGCCTACCACGTGGGCAACCCAAATCTGACCGCCAAACTGCCTTGGTCGCAAAAGGATTTTGCTCCCGTTGCACTGATTACTGTGGCCACCAACGTGATCGCGGTGAACCCTGCGGTACCCGTAAACACCTTGGCAGAATTCATCAAGTATCTGAAGGCTAACCCTGGCAAGCTGAGCTACGCCTCCCAAGGCAACGGCTCGCTCTCGCACATCGGCACGGAGATGTTCAAGCAGCAAACTCAAACCAGCATGGTGCATATTCCTTACCGAGGCTCTGGGCCAGCGGTGCAGGATGTGCTGTCGGGCCAAGTGCAGGTGTTCATCACCACTCCGCCCTCGATCATGGGACAGGTGCAGGCGGGGAAATTGAAGGCCTTGGCCGTGGCCGGAAAAACCCGCCACCCCAGCATGCCCAACGTACCCACCACCGCAGAAGCGGGATTGAAAGGTTTTGAGATCGAAGCCTGGATCGGCATCTTCGCGCCTGCAGCCACACCACCCGATGTGATTGCCAAGCTTAGCGGCCAAATCAAAACTGCGCTGGAACTGCCCGAAACCAAAGTCCGTGCAGATGGTGCTGGCGTAGAGCTGCGCTACCTGCCACCAGCTGCGCTGGGCGATTTGGTGACAAAGGACACCGCGTTTTGGGCTAAAACCATCAAATCGGCAGGTATTACCGCCGACTGAACCCTGACTTAACGTCAGTTCCCCGCGTCATATAAAAAGTCAAAAGTAAACCCCCTTAGGAGACAAACCCCATGCCACGCTACACCCTAAAAGTCAACGGCCAGCCCCAGCCCGTCACCGTCGATGCCGATACCCCGCTGCTCTACGTACTGCGTGACGAACTGGGCTTGAAAGGCCCCAAGTTCGGCTGCGGTTTAGGCCAATGTGGGGCATGCACCGTGCATGTGGATGGTGTAGCAACACGATCTTGCCTACTGCCTGTCAGCACCCTAGGAAGCAAGGCCATCACGACGCTGGAAGGCTTGGGCAGTAGCACTAATCCAAGCAAATTACAGCAAGCCTTCATCGACGAGCAAGCCGTGCAGTGCGGCTACTGCATCAATGGCATGGTGATGACTTCAGCGGCCCTGTTGAAAGTTAACCCCAAGCCCAGTGACATTGAAATCAAAGATGCGCTGGCAGGCAACCTGTGCCGTTGTGGCACCCACCAACGTATTTGCGCCGCCGTTAAACGCGCAGCAATGGCCTGAACGGGAGCATGACCATGACCGCGACTCTGAACACAACACTGATATCAACCCCATCGACTTCCCCCGCCCTCAGCCGCCGCAGCTTGCTGCAAGCTAGCCTGGGTGCACTGGTGGTGGGCTTTAGCGCTGATGCCACCCTGTCTTATGCCGCCAACCCGCTCGCTGCGCCCACATTGCGCTCCGCCAAAGAAGTCGCCAAAGACCAAGTGGATTCGTTTGTCAGCATCGAGCCTAACGGGAAGATTACCGTTTTCGTCGGTAAAGTGGACTTGGGCACTGGCACCCGCACCGCCCTTGCCCAAATAGCCGCCGACGAGCTGGATGTGGATTTCTCGCAAATTGAAATGGTGATGGGCGACACCGCCACCACGCCGGACCAATGGATCACTGGGGCCAATCTCACCATCGCCCAAGGTGGCAGTGAGCTGCGTCGCGCTTGCGCTACTGCACGTGCCGCTCTGCTGACCCGCGCGGCAACCCAGCTGGGCGCGCCGGTGGGAGAGTTAACGGTGACCCAAGGCGTGGTGCGTGTCAAAGGCGATAAAGGCGACAGCAGCAAAGCAGTGACCTACCGCGAGCTGATGCAGAACGGAACGAACGCCTCCTCCGCCAACGACAGTAGCATGGCCATGCATTTGAAAGTGGACGCCAAAGCCCCGCTGAAGGCCACTGCCGACTACCGCGTTGTCGGCAAGTCCATTCCCCGTGTTGATATTCCTGCAAAACTCACAGGCGAGTTCACCTACGCCCATGATTTCCGCCTGCCTGGCATGTTGCACGCCCGCGTGGTGCGTGCAGACGCGCTGGGTGCGCGGCTTGAAGCGGTGGACGAAAGCGCGGCCCAAAAGGTGGGCGGCTTTGTCCAAACCGTACGCCGGGGCGACTTTGTGGCCGTCATCGCCAAGAGCGAGTGGGGCGCCATCAAAGCCGCCCGGGCGCTCAAACTCACCTGGAGCGCTGGCACTGGCTTGCCCGACAAGGCCACCGTGTTTGATTACTGGCGCAAGCAGCCCATCGCCAAGGAAGAGATCACGCAAAAAGTAGGGGACGCGCCCGCTGCCCTGGCCAGCAGTGCCAAACGCTTCAAAGCCAGTTACGAATTCGCCGTGCAAACCCACGCCTCCATCGGCCCCTCATGCGCAGTGGCGGACTTTACCGATGGCAAACTGGTGGTGTGGTCGCCCTCACAAGCCACCCACTCCATGCAAAGCGAGCTGGCGACGTTGACTGGCTTGCCACAAGAAAAAGTTCGGCTTCTGTACCTCGACGGCTCAGGCTGCTATGGCCGCAATGGCCATGAGGACGCTACCGCTGACGCCGCCTTGATCGCCACCCTGATTGGTAAACCCGTGCGCGTGCAGTGGATGCGTGCCGATGAAACTGCCCGTTCGCCGAAAAGCCCGCCACGTGCTATTGACCTCGAAGCAGGCTTTGACAAAGACGGTAATCTGGTGGCATGGTCGGCAGACTTTCATATCGCTCTGAACCACATCGTGGCCTTCAAACCCCTGGATTTCCCATTGCTGGCGGCCACCGATGTGGGTATGCCCAAACCTGGCAACTGGGTGGGTTTCTTGTTCCAGAACTCAAGCGCGCCGTATACCTTGCCCAACATCCGCGTAAACACCCGCCATGTGGCGCAAACCTTCTTGCGCTCAGCCCACCTGCGCAGCCCGGGGCGCATTGAAAATACCTTTGCCAATGAATCGTTCATGGACGAATTGGCGGCGGTGGCCCAAGCTGATCCGGCTGAGTTCCGCCTGAAACACCTCAAAGACCCACGTTCCGTGGCGGTGCTGCAAGCAGCGATGAAGCGTGCCAACTGGCAACCACGCACAGGCATCAACCCAGCAGCAGCGAGCGCCAGCTCGCCAGACATCGTCAAAGGGCGAGGCATATCGTATGTGCGCTACAACAGCACTACGACCTATGTAGCGGCAGTAGCTGAAGTCGAGGTCAACCGTAAAACAGGTGCTGTGCGCGTCACCCGCATTTGTATCGGCCACGACTGCGGCCAAATCATCAACCCCGATGGACTGGCCAACCAAATCGAAGGCGGTGCGATACAAACCGTTAGCCGCACGCTGATCGAACAAGTCGAATGGAACGCAACCCAAGTCACCAGCGTGGACTGGGCGACCTATCCCATCCTGCGCTTTCCTGATGTGCCACGCATTGAGGTAGAACTGATTAACACCCCTGGCGATGTGTCATGGGGAGCAGGTGAACCCACTGCTACAGTCATCCCCGCCGCCATTGGTAACGCGATTTACGACGCCACAGGCGCACGCTTGCGTGCTATTCCATTCACGCCTGAAAAAGTCAAAATGGCTGTTGCAGCTGTCGGCAAGTCCGTTTGATACTTTGGCACTTACGGGTTGCTGTTCTGACAAAAGGCGACTGCGCTCAATCCACCAAAAACGGTACCCGCTGCGCCACCGCGCACATCAGTTCGTAGGCCACAGTGCCGCCAGCCCTCGCCACCTCGTCAATCGGCAAGACGGTGCTGTGGTTGGCGGCACTGGCGCAGCCCCACAGCGTTACCTCACTTCCCATGGTGGCGTGGGGCACGGGGGTTAAGTCCACCGTCACCATGTCCATGCTGACGCGGCCGATCAAGCGGGTACGCACGCCATCCACCAGCACAGGGGTGCCAGTGCCACAGTGGCGCGGATAGCCATCGGCATAGCCGCAGGCAACAACGCCGATTCGCATTGGCGCATCAGCAACGAACGTGGAGCCATAACCGACTGTTTCACTGACTTGTAGTGTTTGGAAAGCTATCAATTTTGATGACAACGTCAGCGTAGGTTGTAAACCCCAGTACGCGGAAGTATGTTCAGGAAAATCAGGCGCGCCACCATAAACGGCGATACCGGGGCGCACCCAGTCGGTGGCTAAATCGGGGTGTCGCAGGCTGGCGGCGCTGTTGCTTAAAGAGCGTTCGCCGGGTAAATCTTGCGTGGTGGCCTCAAATATGGCCAGTTGCTCGGCCACGCCTTTAGCCCCATCGGCATCGCTGAAGTGGGTAATGAGAGAGATTTCATCCACTTGGGGTAGCGCATTCAGGCGCGTCCAGGCGGCGCGGTAACTTTGGGGGATAAAACCCAGGCGATTCATACCCGAATTCATTTTCAAGAACACACGGTGCGGCATATTGGTTTTATGCGCTGCCAGCATGTCGATTTGCTCTGTGCAATGTACGGTGTGCCACAAGCCTAGGCGCGAACACAGCTCCAAGTCCCGTGCATCGAACACGCCTTCGAGCAGCAATATAGGGCCGCGCCAGCCCAAGGCACGCACGCGCTCGGCTTCGTTCAAATCAAGCAACGCAAAGCCATCGGCTCCGCGCAAGCCTTCAAACGCGCGTTCAATCCCATGGCCGTAGGCGTTGGCTTTGACGATAGCCCAGACGCGGGGGGCATCGTGGGTGGCATGGCGAATTTGCGCGAGATTGTGGCGCAGGGCTTGGGTGTGAACAGTCGCAAGGATGGGGCGTGGCATAGTCTGGATTTAAGCGGAGCAATTCTGGGAGATTGTGGCACTGGATGCACTGACGAGGTGAAATAGGCACGGCTAAGAACGGATTCAACGCCGCAGTGGTGCACCCACCACCTTCAGCCTTAATAGACCATGGGATGCCACGTGATATAACCCAGCATCCTCATGGAGACAGCCCCAAACAACCACAGCGCAGACCTACGATGCCCAGTCTAAAGATTCGATGAAGCGAGGTTTTTTCACCATCATGGCAGCGCAGTTTTTCAGCTCGCTTGCGGACAATGCCTTGTTCGTCGCTGCCGTTGAACTCATGCGCTCAGCACATGCGCCCGAATGGCAGCAAGCCGTTTTGGTGCCGATGTTTGCTTTCTTTTACGTGGTGCTCGCGCCTTTTGTCGGCGCGTTTGCAGATGCAAGGCCTAAAGGCCAAGTGATGTTCATCAGCAATGCCATCAAGGTGATTGGCTGCATGATGATGCTGTTCGGTGTGCCGCCCTTGTTCGCCTACGCCATCGTAGGCCTAGGCGCCGCAGCATACTCGCCAGCCAAATACGGCATCCTGACTGAGCTGCTACCCGCATCCCAGTTGGTCAAGGCCAACGGCTGGATCGAAGGACTGACCATAGCTTCAATCATTTTGGGTATTTTGCTAGGGGGTCAACTGGTTGGCCATGCAATGGCCGCCAAGATGTTGGCCTTTGATTTTCCGCTGATTGATACCGGTATCGATACCCCCCCAGAATTGGCTATTGCGCTTTTGATTGTGGTTTACGCACTGGCCGCTTGGTTCAACACCCGCATCCCCAAAACTGGCGTAGAAATGCGGCCAATGCCAAACAACCCATTGGCACTGTTGCCCGATTTTTGGTCGTGCAACATGCGCCTGTGGCGTGACAAGCTGGGACAAATTTCATTGGCCACCACCACCTTATTCTGGGGCGTAGGAGGTAACTTGAAATACATCGTGTTGGCCTGGGCTGCAGCCTCTCTGGGTTATAGCACCACGCAGGCCACAGCTTTGCAAGGTGTGGTGTCGGTAGGACTGGCTGTGGGCGCCGTCGTGGCATCAATGCGAATGCGGCTGGACGTGGCGACGCGCGTCATCCCGCTGGGTATCTCCATGGGCTTGATGTTGATCGTACTCAACGTCATTACCAACGTTTGGATTGCAGTGCCGTTCTTGATTTTGCTGGGCGGTATGGCGGGCTTTTTGGTAGTCCCCATGAACGCCCTGCTGCAACACCGGGGCCATAACCTGATGGGTGCAGGCCGCTCGATTGCGGTACAAAACTTCAACGAACAGGCCTGTATTTTTGTGCTGGGTTCGCTCTACAGTTTCTCGATCGGCATGGGCTTGTCAGCCTTTGGCGCGATCATCGGCTTTGGGCTGGTTGTGGCCGGGCTGATGTACCAAATCAAACGCTGGAACGAACGCAACTGCCAGCGTTACCCGCAAGAACTGGCACATTTGCTTGAGATTGCACGAAATGACAATAGTCATAGCTAAGTCGATTACTGCGGCTTACTGCGATGACATGACATGACTGTTACCGCACAGAGTGCGCCTACAGCCCCCCTTTGGATTGCCGCAGCAGCGCTGATCAGTAACTCCTTTGTTTGGGGTCTCTCATGGATCCCTTTTCGCGCTTTGCAAGTTGCAGGTGTGCATCCGCTATGGGCGACCGCTATGGTGTTTACAGTGGCTCTGGTTTGCCTTGTAGCTTGGCGACCTGGCGCGTGGCGGGGCTTCACCGCACACCCTGGGTTGTGGGTGTTGTTCGCGGCCACAGGGATATCGAATGTAGGCTTCAACTGGGCGGTAACGATTGGCGACGTAGTGCGCGTCGCCTTGTTGTTCTACACCATGCCTGCCTGGGCCGTGCTGTTGGCGTGGTTGGTGTTGGGCGAGCGGCCTACTCAGGCGAGGCTGTTGCAAGTTGCCCTGGCGCTGGCAGGTGTGATGGTGGTACTCAAAAAACCTGGCGTACCTTGGCCTGTACCCGAGAGTCTGGCGGATTACCTGGCCTTGCTAGGCGGCTTCTCATTTGCACTGACAAACATAATGCTGCGGAAGTTGCGCAATGTGCCCTCTGCCGCCCGTATGTTGGCCATGTTTAGTGGTGGAGCAGGGATGGCAACGGTGATGGCACTGATCGCTATGGCCGCTGGTTGGGTGCAAGCGGTACCCTTTGCAAATGGGGCTTGGTTTACTTGGATTGGCTGGACGGCAGTGCTGTGCGTCGGCTTTATCGGCGGCAACTTGGCCTTGCAGTACGGTGCCGCACGGCTGAGTGCAGTAGCCGGTTCACTCATCATGCTGTCTGAGGTGCTGTTCGCCAGTGTCTCCTCAGTGATGATGGGAGCCTCCAGCGCAGATACACGCACGCTAGCTGGTGGCACAATGATTTTGCTAGCAGCACTGCTGGCGTCCCGCAGCGACAACCAAGGCATCTAATATGACCACGATTTACGATTTTGAAGCCCTGAAAATTGACGGCAAAACGGTATCTCTGAATCAGTTCAAAGGCCAAGTCATGCTGATCGTCAACACCGCCAGCGCCTGTGGCTTTACGCCGCAGTTTGGTGGGTTGGAGAAGCTGCATCAATCCTATGGCGATAAAGGCTTGGTGGTGATGGGCTTCCCATGCAACCAGTTTGGTTCACAAGACAAGGGCAGCAATGAGGAAATCGCCAGCTTTTGCCAGTTGAACTACGGTGTGAGTTTTCCGATGATGGAAAAGATCAACGTCAACGGTGCTGAGGCACATCCGCTGTACCAGTGGCTCGTGAATGAAGCGCCTGGACTCCTGGGAATTAAGGCGATAAAGTGGAATTTCACCAAATTCTTGGTAGGCAAGAATGGTGAAGTCATCAAGCGCTACGCGCCGCTGGATACGCCAGAAAAAATGGCCAAGGATATTGAGGCTGCATTGGCGGGGTAAGCGCCAATCGCCCATCGCCTCTTAAACGCAAGCAGCTAATGCATCGTCCAACAACTCTACCCAATGCCGTACGGGTGTAGCTGTGCCGCTCTGCAAATGTGTGATGCAACCAATATTTGCCGAGACAATGACTTGCGGTGCCATTTCGTTCAATACCCCTAGTTTGCGGTCGCGAAGTTGGTAAGCCAAATCAGGATTCAACACCGAGTAAGTGCCTGCTGAGCCACAGCACAAATGGGCTTCGCAGCTGGCAGTTTTCAAGGTAAAGCCTAAATCACCCAGATGTTTTTCGACACCGCCGCGCAACTGCTGACCGTGTTGTAGCGTGCAGGGAGGGTGAAAGGCGATTTGGCCTGGATTAACAACTTGACCAGCCTTGCCGGCTTGCAGCTTGCCTTGCAACACAGGCACTAAATCAGGCAACAACTCACTCAGATCTTTGGTCAATTCACTGATGCGTGCAGCTTTGGCGGCGTAAATCACGTCATCTTTGAGGATGTGGCCGTAGTCCTTGACCGTGACACCGCAGCCCGAAGCGTTCATCACGATGGCCTCGACTGAACCTCCAGCCCCGTCGACATTGTTCACATACGGCCACCAGGCGTCGATATTGGCACGCATATGGGCTTTACCGCCCTCTTGGTCGTTCAGATGGAATTTGACGGCCCCGCAGCAACCCGCTTTAGGCGCGATGACCGTTTGAATACCTGCGGCGTCCAGCACACGAGCGGTGGCAACGTTGATGTTGGGCATCATCGCGGGCTGCACGCAACCAGCCAACATCAGCACCTTGCGTGGATGTACCACTGTCGGCCAAGGGCGGGTAGATTGTTGCGGTGGAATTTTGTTCTTCAGGCTGTCCGGCAACAAACTGCGAACGGCTTGGCCGACCTTCATCACAGGGGCGAAGAGCGGCGAAGGCAAGCCTTCTTTCAAAGCCCAACGCAAGACCTTTTCAGCGGCAGGGCGCTCAACTTTAGCATCCACAATTTTCCGCCCAATGTCGATCAGGTGGCCGTACTGCACACCGCTGGGGCAGGTGCTTTCGCAGTTGCGGCACGTGAGGCAGCGGTCGAGGTGCAGTTGGGTTTTACGGGTCGGCGTTTGGCCTTCCAAAACCTGTTTAATCAGGTAAATGCGCCCGCGCGGACCGTCCAGCTCATCGCCTAGCAGCTGGTAGGTGGGGCACGTGGCGGTACAAAATCCACAGTGCACGCACTTGCGCAGGATCGCCTCAGCGGCGAGGCCATCAGCAGTGTTTTGAAATTCGGGGGCGAGATGGGTTTGCATGGCGGCGGCTCAGGGCTGTTCTTGACGGAAAAGACAAAAAACGATTCAGAAGCTGTCGGACAGCCGACCTCGATTAAAGACACCCGCCGGGTCAAACTCAGCCTTCAGTTGGCGGTGAATACGGTCCAGAGGCGGTTGTAGCGGGGTAAATACATCAAATCGACCTGCACCGCTCTCTAAATGGGTGTCATTAGCTACGAAAACAGTAGCGTGTCCCCTTGCCGTGGCTGCCACATCGCGCAGCACGGACGATGCCGACATCGGTGCCCACAGCCAGCGCAGGGCACCATGCCATTCCACCAGTTGCGGCCAAGGCAAGTCCAGCGCAGGCGCAGTTTGCGCGACGCTCAAACGCCACAGGGCCATATTTGATGCGGGCGGGGTTACAAAGAAGGCATGCTGATGGTCGCGGCAAGCACGCCAGCCAATGGCGGCTGGGGCATTGTTCAGACGAACGGCTTGGGCACCGGGCAAGGCTTCATTCAGCAATTGCTTGCAAGCGGCTTCTACAGCAGCAACGGCACCGCGCAGGCGCAGGAACAATGTTCCCTGCTGGTTGTTCCGCCCATCGTTACGCCTGCTGCCTTCTCCTTCTCCTTCTTCTACTTCTTTCACCCAGCAACTGGCATTCAACGGTAGCGGCTGACCACCCCAGCTGTGTAACTGCGCCAGCGCCTCAGTTTGCGTCATGTTGAACGTAAGCGTCGCTTCTGCAAGGGGCAGGGGCAGCACTTTGAGCGAAACGTCCACCAGCAGACCCAAGGTGCCCATAGCGCCGACCATCACGCGGCTCACGTCATAGCCAGCAACATTTTTAATGACCTCACCGCCAAAACGCAGTAACTCCCCACTCCCATTGAGCAGGGTAACCCCGAGCACATGGTCGCGCACCGAACCTGCACTGGCGCGGGCTGGGCCATTCAGGCCGCTGGCAACCATGCCGCCCACCGTAGCCTGGCCTTGTGACCACCCGTAGTGGGGTGGCTCAAAGGGCAGATACTGACCGCTGGTAGCTAGCAAGGCTTCCAATTCCGCCAAAGGGGTTCCGCTGCGCACCGTAACGACGAGTTCACTGGGTTCGTAGCTGACGATGCCCCGGAGCACCGACGTGTCCAGTACCTCACCTTGAAGACTTTGCCCATAAAAGTCTTTGCTTCCACCGCCACGCAGGCGAAGAGGGGTGCGAGCGGAAGCAGCCGCACGAATTCTGTCGCGAAAAAGATTGAGGATGGGGGCAATGTCCAGGTTCATGGCGATGGATGGTATCGCTTGGCGGCGCAGAGCCTATTGATTTTTTTGGCGCTCAGTCGCGAAAGAAATTCACAGGCAAGCCAGGTACGCTGACTCGGGTCGAGAACACGCATCCCGATTGCGGGTAATCGGCCAGTTCAGCGGCGCTGCGGTTATGGCTAGCGCTGGTGACGTAAAGCGTTTTCAGGTCATCACCGCCAAAGCAAGGCATGGTGGGGCACAACGCGGGAGTCGGGAATTCAGCCAGCAGCTCACCAGCAGGAGAGAGTTTGACGACACGGCCACCCTCGAACATTGCAGCCCAATAGTTGCCCTCCATGTCTACGGTGGCGCCATCAGGGCGACCGCCATAGCCCCCCATGCCGTAAGTCCAGCCGGAGGGTTTCATCGCAAACTGGTGGAAGACACGGCTGTTAGAGAGGGTGTTGCTGGCAGCGTCCCAGTCCCAGGCACGAATGGCATGACTGGGGGTGTCCGTCCAGTAAAGGGTGCGATTGTCAGGCGACCAAGCGAGGCCATTGGCGACGGTGGCCCCACTGGCTTTAACCTCAAAGCTGGCGGGGATGCCTGTGGCATGGCTGTCGAGTGAGTACAGAGTACCTAAAGCTTTGTCACGTGGTTCGTAGATGGTGCCTGCCCAGAAACGACCCAGGGTGTCGCACTTGCCATCGTTGTAGCGGCTGGTTGCAGGGTCGTAGTCCACGCTTTGGACCAGGGTCAACGCACCTTGCCACTTCGGTGCACGGAATATGCCGGTACGCAAGGCAAGTACTAAGCCACCTCCGGCCGCTGGGGCTATGCAACCCGGTGCGGCGGGCATAGCCCATTGCTCGATTTCACCGGTATAGCCGTTGGCACGCAACACGCTGTGGCCGTCGATATCCACCCAGTATAGAGATTGCTCTTGGGGGTGCCAAAAGGGGGATTCACCGAGCTTGCAGGTGTGAGGATTGAGGGCAGTCCAGTTCATAGCGTAAGGTCTCCAAGAGGTCAGTTTTATCAATTGTGCATGGTCTTTGGCCTCTATTTAACCTTTGCCTAGAAAGGTACGGACGAAAAAAAGGGCCTGCATCAGCAGGCCCAAATCCAAAGGAAACCAAAGGAGACTAACTCGCAATAAACTCTGGAATGATTCGGGCAGCAGGGCTAACCAGGCCCTGCCTCCACCCTCACATTTAACGGTTATAGGCAGTTTCGCCGTGGGAAGAAATGTCCAAGCCTTCGCGCTCTTCTTCTTCAGAAACACGCAGACCAATGACCATATCAACCAATTTAAAGGCAATCAGAGACACCACACCCGACCACACAACGGTGATGAGCACGGCCTTGGCTTGAATCCAAACTTGGGCGGCAATGGAGTACGCATCAGGTGTGACCATCGTTGCAGTAACCCAGTCACCCACGAAGCTAGGACCACCCAGGCTAGGTGAATTGAACACGCCAGTCAGCAAAGCACCCAAGATACCGCCTACGCCGTGGACGCCGAACACATCCAAGGTGTCATCTGCGCCAAGCATCTTCTTCAGACCAGTCACGCCCCAGAGGCAAGCGAAGCCAGCGAGCAGACCAATGATCAAAGCACCACCGATACCAACGTTGCCCGCTGCGGGGGTGATAGCTACCAAGCCTGCCACCGCACCGGATGCAGCACCCAGCATAGAGGCTTTGCCTTTGTGCAACGCTTCACCAGCAGACCAAGACAACACAGCAGCCGCTGTAGCAAAGAAGGTGTTGATAAAGGCTAAACCGGCAAAACCGTTGGCTTCAAGAGCAGAACCGGCATTGAAACCGAACCAACCCACCCACAGCAAAGCGGAACCCACCATCGTCAGCGTCAGGCTGTGAGGCGCCATCGACTCTTTGCCGTAACCTACGCGCTTGCCAACCATGTAGGCACCCACCAAGCCAGCTACCGCTGCGTTGATATGAACAACCGTACCGCCAGCGAAGTCCAGTGCACCAGCTTGCCAAAGGTAACCGGCTTTGCTGTTCATAGCATCGACCACTTCTTTGCCTGAATACGCATCTGGGCCCATCCAGAACCACACCATGTGGGCAATGGGGGCGTAGCTGAAGGTAAACCACAGCACCATAAACATCAGCATTGCCGAGAACTTAATACGCTCCGCGAATGAACCGACGATCAGCGCACAAGTGATACCTGCGAACGTTGCCTGGAAAGCTGCGTAAACGATTTCAGGGATCACAACGCCTTTACTAAACGTGGCCGCGTTGGCGAAAGTACCCCCAACGTTGTCCCAAATACCCTTCATGAACAGGCGATCAAAACCACCTATAAAAGCATTGCCCTCGGTGAAGGCCAAGCTGTAGCCGTAGATGGCCCACAGAACAACAATCAGCGAGAACGTGACCATGACCTGCATCAGTACGGACAGCATATTCTTGCTGCGCACCAAGCCGCCGTAGAACAGCGCAAGACCAGGCACCGTCATCAAGATAACGAGCAAGGTGGAAACCATCATCCAGGCGGTATCGCCTTTGTTAGGAACTAGCACAGGCGCAGCAGCAGCAGCGGGGGCAGCAGCATCTGCAGTAGCCGCCGCAGCGGGGGCTGAGGCGGGCATTGAGGCAGCTGGGGCGGACGCCGCAACAGCGGCAGCCTCGGGCTTGGTATCGGTACCTTGGGCCAGTGCCATGCCACCAAACGCGAGCAGACTAACGCCTAGCGCGAGGGACGCAAGTAATTTTTTCATTTGAGTTTCTTCTTTCCTGAATCAATTCGGCTGGGGACGGCGACAACCCACACTAAGTGGCTGCACCGCCTCAGAACATCAGAGGGCATCTTTGCCGGTTTCACCCGTACGAATGCGAACAACCTGTTCCAGGTCATACACAAACACCTTGCCATCACCAATCTTGCCGGTTCGGGCCGCAGCCTCTACCGCTTCGATGACGCGCTCCACCAAGTCGTCAGAGATAGCGGCTTCGATCTTGACCTTGGGCAAGAAATCTACAACATACTCGGCACCCCGATACAGCTCGGTGTGGCCCTTTTGACGGCCAAAGCCTTTGACTTCGGTGACAGTGATGCCCTGCACGCCAATGCTGGAGAGGGCTTCGCGCACCTCGTCAAGCTTGAACGGTTTGATGATGGCCGTGACGAGTTTCATGGTGATTTCCTTTTAAATAACCTGGATTAGAAGTTCTTCTTGATGCCGACCACCAGCATATTGCCAGCTAAGTCTTTGCTGCCACTGCCTGGCAACATATAAGCAGAACCGTATTTGTTTTTCCAGTTGGTCCCCAACAACGTGGCGCTCAGCACCAAACCGTCAAAATCTTTATTGAGGGCAACAGAGTAGTCGGTGTAGTTCTTGTAAACCGCTTGATTAGCAATGGTCTGGTAGCCCAAATGCGGCACCACCGAGAGGCCATTACCCAGATCAAACGTGGCACTCAGGTCAAAGTAACCACTACCCTTGCTGTTAGTTGCGCCAAACAGTTCGGTCATGCTGCGGGAGTATTTCAACGTGGCAGGGCCAGCGCTCAGAGCACCGTACAACTCAAAGGTATTGGCATTAGCGCCGATGTTTTTGTAGTTGTTGTTGATGTACCAGTATTGCAGGCCACCCACATCAAAGGAGAGGGTATCGTTGATAGCGCCTTTGTAGCCGCCGTAGATATCTGCTTCAACAGGGCCTTTCAGACCAGGGCCGGAATCTTTAATCCAAGTGATGGTTGAAAGCCAAGTGCCGATGTAGGCACCATTTTTAAACGCCACATCAGCACCACCTTGCAAAGCAGGTTTTTTGCCTGACTGCGAAATGCCACGGTAACGGTAGTCCGTAACCAAACCCGCGTTGTACGAAACGGTGTAATCAGGCTCCGGGGCTTTGGTTTGGGCAAACGCAGCGCTGGAAACGACTAGCGCGCATACAGCGAGGGTTTTTGCAAATTTTGTGGTCATTAAATTCTCCGTTGGGGACTGTTGGATGTAAATGGGGCGTTAAGGCTTAGCAGGGAGCGTGCCAAAGTTCACAGATTCATCCTCTATGGGACAACATTACCTTAGTCAATCGTCAGTTTGAACGAAGATACAGGCTATCTGCAACGCGCCACAGCCCGCACCAGTAGTTACTTTTCCTAACATTACGGCCTATTTGCACTTTGTTGGTGCGAATAGGTTCATTTGCACCAATTTAATGCACGCACTGCAAACAGGAATTCAAACGCTATGAGCCTTGCTTTGGTGCAGAGCCGCGCTCTGCTGGGATTGCAGGCGCTGGCAGTCACGGTTGAAGTTCATTTGGCCAATGGCCTGCCTAGCTTCACGCTGGTTGGCTTAGCCGAAGTAGAAGTCAAAGAAGCCCGCGAACGCGTACGCTCGGCCATTCAAAACGCCGGGTTGGAATTTCCACACAACAAACGCATCATCGTCAATCTTGCCCCGGCAGACTTGCCCAAGGACTCTGGCCGTTTCGATTTGGCAATTGCCTTGGGTATTTTGGCGGCGAGCGGGCAAATTGACGCCGAACGGCTTGCAGGCTACGAATTTGCAGGCGAGTTATCCCTGTCGGGCCAACTGCGTCCCGTGCGTGGAGCGTTGGCCATGAGCTTGGCCTTGCATGGACAAAAAGTGCAAACCCGTTTGGTACTGCCCCCTGAGAGCGCCGAAGAAGCCGCGCTGGTACCCGGTGCGGTTGTATTTCGGGCAGAGCATCTGCTGGACGTTGTCGCTCAATTCCTACCCGGTGGCTTTACAGGATCAACCCATCCGGAAACCACTCAGGGCTGGACACCGCTCGAGTTTGTCGCTCAGACCCACACCAGCAGTTACCCCGATCTGAGTGATGTCAAAGGCCAAGTGGGGCCCAAGCGCGCCTTGGAGATTGCGGCGGCTGGCGGGCACAGCGTACTGATGGTGGGACCTCCCGGTTCTGGTAAATCATTACTGGCCCAGCGTTTCACCGGATTGGTGCCGGAGATGACAGTTAACGAAGCGCTTGAAAGCGCTGCCGTGTCCAGTCTTGCCGGACGATTTTCACTGAACAGCTGGGGCATGCGCCCTACACGGCACCCACACCACACGGCCAGTGCCGTGGCCTTGGTGGGCGGCGGAACACCACCGCGCCCAGGTGAAATCTCGCTGGCACACCATGGTGTTTTATTTTTAGACGAGTTGCCTGAGTTTCCTCGCAGTGCGCTGGAAGCGCTACGCGAACCCTTAGAGACCGGCAGCATCACCATTTCACGGGCGGCGCAGCGGGCCGAATTTCCTGCCCGTTTTCAGCTGATTGCAGCGATGAACCCTTGCCCTTGTGGCTATCTGGGATCAACCTCAAAGCAATGCCGGTGCAGCCCAGATCAAGTCAGCCGCTACCAATCCAAGCTGAGCGGCCCTTTACTCGACAGGATTGATTTATACGTGGAAGTTGCCGCTCTACCGGCCCAGGAACTACTGCAAGCCAGCGCTGGTGAAAGCACAGCGCCTGTGCGCGAGCGGTGCACCCAGGCCCGAGCAAAGGCCATGACGCGGCAAGGCACCTCGAACCAAGCGCTACAGGGTGCAGACATCGATGCCCACGCGCACCTTGATCCAGCAGCCATAAAATTCTTACACACGGCCGCTGACCGCTTGGGTTGGTCAGCCCGCAGTACGCACCGCGCCTTGAAAGTAGCCCGAACCATTGCCGATTTGGCTGGCACGCAAAGCACCCAGCTCAACCACGTGGCAGAAGCCATCCAATACCGACGCGCCTTACAAAGGCAGAATTAGCTGGATAACAAGAATGCTTTAAATTTCAATCAAAAATTAGGGCATTGCACTATCAGCATCTAAGATATTGCCATTCCAAAATGCTGCTGCACTCGTGCTTAGTACCTTGGCCTTTAACTGTTTGATACTGGCAACATGAAGTCCATCGAAGCAAACCCAATGCACCGTTTCAGCTGGCCCACACCACCTTATGCAAGCTATCCAGGCACATCACTGTGGCTAGAACCCGAACCCTGCGAAGTTGAGGGCATGAACGGCATCACGCGCAGCTGTCTATTGATAGGTATCAACATGATTGACCGACAGGCCATCATTCAGGTACCGCCGTCCAAAGTGTCCATGCCACTGCGCTTTGAGCAGTTTCGACGCATCACACTCAAGTCCTTGTTGAATCCTGCAAAATCAGCCGCGACCGATGATTTTGCAGAGATTTTGGGCTACCGCCCCTCCGTAGATTTTTCAGTGGAGCTTGCAGACAGCGGCGTCCTCAATGGGATTTCTGTGGGCCATGTGGAAACCGACGGTGGGTTGTTTTTATTCCCCCCCGCAGACGAACTGGGCTCAGTGCGCCGAGTTTTTGTGCCCCGTGAAGCGTACAAGTCTGTTAAGTTTGGTGGCCACATCGGCAAGGTGCTGGTGGAGCAAAACGCGGTCACGCAAGCACAGGTAGATCAGGTCGCGCAAGAGCAGCAAGACATCCGCAGCCGCAAGTTGGGCGATTACCTCGTCATCAACGAGATTGTGTCGGCTGAGCAGTTGCTGCAAGCGCTGGACCAGCAGTCCAAGATGCCCATGGTCAAAATTGGTGAAGCGTTGACCGCACTCGGCTTAATTACCGATGAGCAATTGAGCAACGCGCTAGAAAAGCAAAAAACGGAGCGTACTGTTCCATTGGGCGAACTGCTAGTGCGCACAGGGATGATCAGCCGCCAAGACTTGCACATCGCACTGGCACGCAAAATGGGTTATCCAGTGGTGGATGTGGCCAACTTCCCCATTGATCCTGCCGCACTCAAAAAAGTACCCTTTCAGGTCGCGTCCCGGCTCAACACACTGCCCCTGCTGCTACGCGATTCCCTGCTGGTTGTGGCGACTGACGATCCGACCCGCCGCTCGCTGGTCGATGAACTTGAATTTGCAATACGCGGCAAAGTTGTACCTGTGCTGGCGGCCAGCGCAGTAATCGCCAAGAATTTGCCCCTCGCCTATGAGAAAGCCGGATTGGAATCCTGGAGTGCCACCCAAGGCGGAGCTAACCTCGGCTCCGCCATTGAATTTGAACAACACGACTCTAGCAAGTTGTTGCAATCGCTAGAACAAGAGCACAGCACTGGCGCTGAGAAAGAAGACTCTGACAAGCCCGTTGAGCAGTCGGATAACTCGTTGGTACGATTGATTAATTCGATGATTATTGATGCTCATGGCAAGGGAGCATCTGACATCCATATCGAGACCCATCCTGGCAAACGCAAACTGCGCATCCGCTTTCGCAAAGACGGTGTACTGGCCCCCTACATGGAGTTGCCTTCTACCTACCGCAATGCCATGATTGCCCGTATAAAGATCATGTGCGATCTCGATATATCAGAGCGCCGTAAGCCCCAAGACGGCAAGATTGACTTTTCCAAATTCTCCGCGCAACACAAGCTTGAGCTGCGCGTGGCCACCATACCCACCAGTAACGGACTGGAAGACGTCGTGATGCGCTTACTGGCCTCGGCCAAACCGATCGCCATGGACAAACTAGGTTTACGCCAAAGCACTTATGACGATTTGCGTCATGCGGTCGGCAGACCCTACGGAATGGTGTTGTGCGTAGGCCCTACAGGCTCGGGCAAAACTACCACGCTGCACTCTGTGCTGGGTTACCTGAATACGCCCGATAAAAAAATATGGACCGCAGAAGATCCGATTGAAATCACCCAGCCTGACCTGCGCCAAGTGCAGGTCAACGCCAAAATAGACTGGACATTTGCCAAAGCCCTGCGCAGCTTCTTGAGGGCCGATCCAGACATCATCATGGTGGGTGAAATTCGCGACCATGAAACAGCTCAAATTGCCATTGAAGCCTCATTAACTGGGCATATGGTGCTATCAACTTTGCACACTAACAGTGCACCTGAAACGATAATCCGTTTGCTCGACATGGGCATGGATCCGTTCAACTTCGCTGACTCGCTACTGGCTGTCTTGGCCCAGCGCTTGGTGCGCAAGCTGTGTAGTACGTGCCGTACCGCCACAAATGCGAGCGATGAAGAAGTCAATGAACTGCTAGAAGACTACCTGCACGTCTTCGCCGAAGATATTCGGCCACCGCGTGAAGACGTCATGGCCGATTGGGTGACCCGCTTTGGCAACAATGGCCGTTTACAGCATTACCACTCTCCCGGCTGCCCCACTTGCGAGGGCGCGGGCTTGAAAGGCCGCGTAGGGGTACATGAGTTGCTGGTGGTAAACCACGAGATTCGCCGCCTGATTCAAACCAGTGCCCGGCCCGAGCAACTACAACATGAAGCCCTGCACAAAGGCGGCATGCGCTCGTTGCGGCAAGATGGTATTGAAAAGGTGTTGGCCGGCTTGACGACGATTGACGAAGTACGGGCAAACTGCAATTAATCCGAAATTCACACCTTGCCCTGCTGTTGCGATTTTTGAGCTCAAGCGCCGTCGACCACCCATCACCGTAGCGTTTGCGCTTGACTACTGGGGTGCTGCACGCAGCACCCCATTCTCAATCACCACACGCTCACCTGCCGAGACTGGTGAAGCTTGCTCAATGGTGCGGATATGGCCATCTTCCATACGCACGCGAATCTCGTAGTGGGTGGTTTTTTTCACGTTCTTTTCAACAGCATTACCGGCAAAGCCACCGCCCAGCGCACCCAAAATAGTCGCGGCAGTACGGCCATTGCCATTACCCACCTGATGGCCGAGCACAGCACCTAAAACACCCCCGGCTACCGCACCTAGGCCATTGGACGCGCCAGCTGCTTCAATCGGCGTCACCGACTCCACCGAGCCACAGTTACCGCACACTTGGCGAGGTTGTGATTGAGCGACCACCGGGGCCGTTTGCATCGCGGTGGGTTCGCTGCTGTAAACGTTACCAGACTGCACCACTTGTGGCGCAGTCTGCTGCACCGCTTGCGGTGAAGACGCAACAGTCACCTCGTGAGGCTTTGGCATGGGACGTGGTTTGGCGATTACCTTCACAGGTTTTGGCGTTACGGTGACCGGATTTTCAACAACTTTCGCAACGGGGGCTTCCACCACAGGAGCGGAAATGGCAGGCGTTGCGGCTTGGCTAACCACTGCCACAGGGGCAACAGACGCAGCCACGGTCGGCGCAGCACTCTGCCCATGAATCAACATCCCTCCCATGCCCAGCACCGCTACGCCCAGTACGCCAACGGCAGCCCATAGGGGTTTTACACTGGCGAGGGCTGTGGTGGCAACAGCAGGGGTAGCAGCAGAGGCGGCTGTAGAGGCGGAAGCGTTGGGGTCAAAAGTCGTGCTCATGGAGATTCCTCAATCAATGACTAGGCCTATTTAACGCGCTAAGTCTGGCGAAAGTACACACCATACGGAAAATCCATGTGAACAGCATGTAAATTCAAGTAAATTCCCCTAAGGCATTCACCCTATAAATTCGGGGCCAACATACGCTCCAAATCCGCCTGCATCACACCCTTACGCTTTGCCAATTCAGCCACCTGATCGGGCGCAACTTTGCCAACGTTGAAATAGACAGCATCCGGGTGGGCCATGAAAAAACCGCTGACGCTGGCCGCTGGCGTCATCGCCAAGCTTTCAGTCAAGCCCATGCCAATGTCTTCGCACTTCAATAGCTTGAACATCTCGCGCTTCACGCTGTGGTCAGGGCAAGCCGGGTAGCCAGGCGCAGGGCGGATACCTCGGTATTTTTCAGCAATTAACTCTTCCGTAGACAACGCCTCGTCCGCGGAATAGCCCCATAAATCCTGCCGTGCACGCTGGTGCAAGCATTCGGCAAAGGCTTCGGCTAAGCGGTCAGCCAAGGCTTTTAGCATGATGGCGGAGTAGTCATCGAGGTCGTCGGTGAAGTACTTTTCTTTCTTCTCACTGCCGATACCGGTGGTAACAGCGAAAACAGCGATGTAATCCTGCATCGGACGCGATCCTTGACCATTTTGGCCTAAAGCGGCTTTGCTACCATCAGTGTTAGCTATTAATTTAGGAGTGACTGATTTTGGTGCGATGAAATCCGCCAAACACCGGCTAGGGCGCATCACGCCATCGATCATGTGCTTTTCGGTTTGTTGACGCAGGCCATGCCAGGTCATCGCAACGGTACTGCGAGTGTCATCGGTGTACAGCTCGATGTCGTCATCATTCACCGTGTTGGCCGGGTAAAAACCCAGCACGGCGTTGGCGGTCAACCAGCGGCCTTCGATCAGGCGTTTGAGCATGCGCTGTCCGTCAGCATAGACGCGCACGGCTTCAGTGCCAACGACGTCATCTTTCAAAATAGCGGGAAACGGTCCGGCCAAATCCCAGGTTTGGAAGAACGGGCCCCAGTCGATAAATTTGGCCAACTCGGCCAGATCGAAGTTTTTGAACACACGACGACCCAAATATTTAGGTACGGGTGGCGTGTAGTGCGACCAGTCCACCGGCGTCTTGTTGGCACGCACTTTCGCCAGGGGCCATAACGGGACTTGTTTTTTGTTTGCGTGCTGGGTGCGAACCTTGTCGTAATCGGCATTCAGCTCGGCCACGTACTTGCTGGCGTTGTCGGACAGCAGGCTTTGCGCCACGCTGACGCTGCGTGATGCATCGGGCACGTAAACCACCGGGCCTTCGTAGTGTGGAGCAATTTTGACTGCAGTGTGGACGCGGCTGGTGGTGGCACCGCCAATCAGCAGCGGAATTTTGCGCAGACGGAAATGGTCGTCTTTTTGCATCTCGGCTGCAACATACTGCATCTCTTCTAGGCTGGGGGTGATGAGGCCCGATAAACCCACAATGTCTACGCCCTCGACTTTGGCGCGCGCCAATATTTCATGGCAGGGCACCATTACGCCCATATTGATCACTTCAAAGTTATTGCACTGCAGCACCACAGTAACAATGTTCTTACCTATGTCATGCACATCGCCCTTGACGGTGGCAATGATGATCTTGCCCCGGGCCTTTACGTCTTCACCAGCGGCGGCTTGCAGACGCTTTTCTTCCTCAATGTAAGGAATCAAGTGCGCCACCGCCTGCTTCATCACGCGGGCGGACTTGACCACTTGAGGCAAGAACATCTTGCCTTGGCCGAACAAATCGCCGACGATATTCATGCCTGCCATCAGCGGGCCTTCGATCACGTGCAGCGGGCGCCCACCTTTGGCGAGGATGGCTTGGTACACCTCTTCGGTATCCACGGTTATGAACTCAGTGATGCCATGCACCAGCGCGTGACTCAGACGTTGCTCGACGCTGACCAAGCGCCATTCGTTGCGTTTGCTGTCATCCTTGGCGGCACCTTTAGCGGATTCGGCGATTTCAATCAACCGCTCACCAGGTGTGAGCTCGGCTTCACCGGGTTGGTAAACGGGGATGCGGTTAAGTACGACATCCTCCACACGTTCACGTAATACAGGGTCGAGGTCGTCATAGACCCCCACCATTCCGGCATTGACAATGCCCATGTCCATGCCAGCTTTGATCGCGTGGTACAAAAACACGGTGTGGATAGCTTCACGCACCGGATCGTTGCCTCGGAAGCTGAAGCTCACGTTGCTGACACCGCCCGACACCTTGGCACCGGGCAGGTTTTGCTTAATCCAGCGCGTCGCATTGATGAAGTCAACGGCGTAATTGTTGTGCTCGTCAATACCGGTGGCAATGGCAAAGATATTAGGGTCAAAAATGATGTCTTCAGGCGGAAAGTCCACCTCATCTACCAGCACACGGTAAGCACGTTCGCAAATTTCGATCTTGCGCTCGTAGGTATCAGCTTGGCCTTTTTCGTCGAACGCCATCACCACAGTCGCCGCGCCGTAACGCTTGAGCAACCGGGCTTGATGCAAAAACGGCTCCAGACCTTCTTTCATGCTGATGGAATTAACCACCCCTTTGCCTTGGATACAGCGCAGCCCGGCCTCAATCACCTCCCATTTGGACGAATCGACCATGATGGGTACGCGGGCAATGTCGGGCTCGCTGGCAATCAGGTTTAAAAACCGCACCATCGCAGCCTTGCTGTCGAGCATGGCTTCATCCATGTTGATGTCGATGATTTGCGCACCGTTTTCGACCTGCTGGCGGGCGACTGAGAGCGCTTGGTCAAACTCGCCATTCAAAATCATCCGGGCAAAGGCCTTAGAACCGGTGACGTTGGTCCGCTCGCCTATGTTGACGAAGAGGGAGCTGGCGTCAATGCTGACGGGCTCGAGACCGGACAACAGCATGGGCAACACAACGGGAACAGCAGCAACGGTAGATTCTTCAGACATACGACTCACCTGTGGGCAAAATAGGGAACAGCATCCCCGGCAGGCAAGCGTCGTTTCAAATCCAAGCAGGGCATCCGATGGGTAAAAAGGGCGCACTGTGGACAAAACTTCCCGAGCCTGACAACACAGCCTATTGAAAAACAGGTGGGGTTGCTGCAACGCTTCTCGGAAAGGCGCCTATTTTACGGCTTGTGGTCTACTGAAGATGTTTAGGCTCAAACTTTTTACATGAGACGACGAAGGAATCACCATGTTTGAAAAGCTTTTCCGCAAAATGACTCCTGCGTTCGCGGACTCTAAAGTCATTACGGATCTACATTTAAGCGACGTACAGAGCGAAGATTTGAGCAACTCACCCAACGCGGCGCTGGCGGCAGAAATGCTAACAGCGCCCTCCGCGTTTATGCAACTGAGCAACGCAGAGGCACGGGTAGTAGTTCACTACATGCTCCCGCAACAAATTTCGGAAGGCACCATGTTCATTCGCGAAGGCGAAGAGAAAAACACCGGCTTCATGGTGCTGGTACTTGAAGGCGAAGTAGTCGTAGAAAACATCGTGGTCAGCCGCGTGTCGCCCATCACGGTCACCGTACTCGGGCCCGGCAGCATGCACGGCGAGCTGGGCTTGATTGATGGCTTACCGCGATCTGCGTCATGCACGGCCAGCAGTGACCTGCGCTGTGCCATTCTGACGCGTGGCGGCATGCTGCAACTGCTCAAAAACGATCCACAAATCGGCGCCAAGCTGATGATGGCCATCGCCATGCGTATTGGTGAGCGGCTGCGTGACAACACAGAGAAACTCAAAAAATACGTGCAATTGACCAAAACCATGCAACAGGAAATCGACCGCTTGATGCCGGACTGAGCAACATTACACGATTTTCACTTGTTTCTTACAAATTCTGACAGATACTACCTCTCAACACACACATCAACACGAATGGTGTGCTGCTATTCAATAGCTTCCTATAATTTTTACAGCGCATGGCTGCGCTATACGTGGAGAAGCTACGATGGTTGGTATCCGATTTTTTTTGGTACTGTTCTTTACTTGCACCGCCGCCTTAGCACAAGACAGCTTGACGCGCTTGAAGGTCAGTGACGGTCTCACAGGTGAGACCGTGCAACCGGCATCTACAGCTTCCGATATGGCGCCAGTCGGCTATGTAAAGACCGTCACAGGTATCGCATTTGTGGTGACACTGGGCAAGCCAGTGCGTGCCAATATCGGTAGTCCGGTCATGCAGGGCAGCGTACTCAAAACCGGCCCAGACAGCAGCCTCGGCGTAACATTCAAGGACAGTACCGTCATGTCATTTGGTCCCGAGACTGAATTGAAAGTAGACGAATACCTTTACGCGCCTGTCGAAGGCAAGCTGCGATTCGGCTCACATCTGACTCGCGGCACGCTGAATTATGTGTCCGGGGTCATCGCCAAACTCAGGCCCGATGGCGTCACCGTTACAACGCCCACCGGCATGATTGGTGTTCGTGGTACCCAATTTGTGGTCAAGGTCAACCCACCAGAGACGTCTCCATGACAACGAGCAGAGCGGTCGCCGCATCATCATTAGCGCTGTGGGTGATGCTAGCTGGCGTACTTGCCGGTTGCAGCGCACCACCTAAGCTACCACCCAAGCCCTTTGACTACGTGGTGTTGCTGCCTAGCCCTGACGGCAGTGTCGGCAAAGTACTGGTCAAGGGGAGCAAGGGCGAACAAATCCTGGACGTGGCTCAAAACGGCGCTTCCTTGGACGGCGATACCGCCGCATTTGCCGTGTCCACCGAGCAGTTGCAAAAAGTCTTTGGCTCAGCCATAGCGGCGCGCCCCGTGCTGCCTGAGCAGTTCCTCTTGTATTTTCAGTCTGGCGGTTCAAACTTGACCCCAGAATCACAGGCTTTGCTGCCTACCATTCTGGAGCACGCCAAAGCCCGTACGAGCGCCGATGTGTCAGTGATTGGCCATACTGACACGGCAGGTAATGCTGAGTCCAACGCCAGTTTGGCCTACCGCCGCGCCAACAGCATCGCTGTGCTGCTGCGCGAGCGAGGCTTACAACCTGCCACACTGACCATTGAGTCACACGGCGAACGTAATTTGCTGGTAGCGACACCAGACGAAACACCAGAGCCGCGCAACCGGCGGGTCGAAATCACCATCCGATGAGTGACACAGGCAAGCGTTTACTTCTACTTCTCGGTCATCACAATCTCATCGCCCGTTTCTGCGCGTTGCAAGCGCCCAAAGTGCAGGCATACCAGTGGGTCTTGCGGATAATGTTGTGCCAGTTGAGCAAACAAATGCAGGGCTTGTTCTGTCTCTAGGCCATTGAGCCGCTGGGCAACAAGCAAGCCATACGCTTCTTTGTACGCAGGTAGCGGCGCACGTGTTTGCTCGTCGCCAGCCACGACCGGCTCGTAAACCATCAAAGGTTGTTTTTTGCCCTTGAGCACCAAACGACCTACGGGTCTTGCCACCGCATCCAGACACCCCATGTAAATGGCCTCGGATATACACACCAGCGTACCCAGATGCTTGTTGACGCTTTCCAGTCGTGCAGCGGTGTTCACAGGATCGCCAAGTGCACGGTAATCAAACATGGTGGTACCGCCAAAGTTGCCCACAATGACCTCTCCCGAATGCACACCGATGCGGGTATTGCCAAAGCGTACCCCTTTGGCTTGCTGCTCAAAGGCATAGCGTTTGGAAAACGCATGCATCTCCATTGCGCAATCAAAAGCCCGCTGGCGATGGTCTTCTTGCCGTACTGGCGCCGAAAACACCACCGCCACAGCGTCGCCCATGATGCGGTCTAGCGTGCCTTCATGCTTAAAGGCTATGGCCACCATACCGTCCAGGTAGGCGTTCAGCGACGAGACCGCCTCACTCGGATCCATGCTTTCCATCAGGCCAGTGAAGCCCTGCAAATCGGTGAAGATAAAGCTGCACGTCTGGCGTGTACCGCCAAGCTCAAGACCCTCAGGGTGCTGAACCAGATACGCCACTTTATTGGGCGATACATAACGCGAAAATGCGTCAGTTAGCCAACGTTGCTGTCGCTCGCTACGGAAGTGGTGTACCAGGCTGCATACGACAAAACTGGCCAGCACCACCAGCGATGGCGTAAGCGGATTAATTAGCACCTGGTACTGCGAAAACGCCAGCCACCCCACGGAAAAAACGCTGGCAATCATCATCACAGACAGCAAAGCCGCCCACAACGAGCGGGCCTTCAAGGCCAGCATGCCAACAGTCACGCCAACCAGCAGCATCAGCAGAATCTCCACGGGAGCCGTCCAACTGGGGCGCTGGAGCAATTTGCCCGACAGTATTTGCTCCAACGCTTGGGCATGAACCTCTACACCAGGGACAATGTGACCCAAGGGGTTAAATCGAAGGTCCATCAAACCCTGCGCCGAGCTGCCAACTAACAGCAACTTCCCCTTCAAAACCTCAGGCGGCACCTGCTTACTCAACAGCTTCCAAGCCGGTATATAGCGCTCGGGATGTGGCGCGGTGTAATGCACCCATATCTCGCCCTCTGAGGTGGTGGGAACAGAAACGGCCCCAATCCGCACCTCTTGCAAGCCCGCACTGTCGCCGCCTAGTGTCGGGGCACTGGTCAAAATAGTGGTGCTGGCTCCCTGGCCCACACGCAGCATTTCGGCGATGAACGAAGGCACAGGGTCTTCTTTGTAGCGCAGTACCAGAGGTACACGGCGCACCACACCATCGTCATCGGATTTGAACGTAAGCACGCCACTACCTGCAGCCGCACGCTGGAACGGCATTAGCGGCGACAAGGCGCTTTCAAACCGATACAGCGATGCCAACGCCGACGGTCCTTTTTGCACATAAGGGGCCGGGCGGCGCAAGGGTGTTTGCTCACTCGTTACTGCAAGGGTTTTAGGCCCTAAGGTGAACCCTAGTACCACGCCACCACCCGCCAGTGCTTGGGCCATCACGTCGTCGTGGTCTGGCAGGGCTTGGAGCATGTCGCTGAGCGAGGCAGTTGAAGCTGCAGCGGTGGTTGTCGTTGCGGCGTTACCCATGCGTGCCGCGTCTTGGCTGGCTTGCAGCCACAGCGAAGCCATAGACTTGGGTGATGTGCGATCAGACTCAGCAAATACCACGTCAAATCCGATGGCCGCGGGTTGAGCGCTGCGCATCAAGTTGATCAACTCAGCCACCCGGGTACGCGGCCATGGCCATTGGCCCACGCGCTTGAGGCTTTCTTCGTCAATGTCAATGATGAGAACGGGGGTGTCCACGTAGGCACGTTGCTGCCAGCGCTGGTACTGGTCAAACATGCGGTTGCGCAGGCCCTGAATCGGCGGAGGGTCAAAGGCCATCAGAAGCGCGCCTATCGCCACGATCACCAACGGCAACATAGCAGGCGTCAGCCTGGGCAGTAACCACGACGCCACGTGGCGGAATGAGGACAGCTTCATAGGCAAACCTTACGCTACAGGTGAGATAGCTTAGGCTAACGTAAGGTCTTCTTTGTAGAACACGGCCCGCTTCAAGCGACGAGTGGCAACGGGAGCCACAGCCTCGCCAATCGCAGCAATGTGCTCTGGCGTCGTACCGCAGCAGCCCCCCACGATGTTGACCAAGCCTTCCGATGCGAACTCATGCAGCAGGCGCGAGGTGACATCGGGTGTTTCGTCAAACCCGGTTTCTGCCATCGGGTTGGGCAGACCGGCGTTGGGGTAGCAGCTGATGAAGGTATCCCCGGCAACGCGGCTCAACTCTTGAATGTAGGGGCGCATCAGCGCTGCACCTAAAGCGCAGTTCAGGCCGATAGCGAGGGGACGAGCATGGCGAACGCTGTTCCAAAACGCCGTGACGGTCTGCCCGCTCAAAATGCGGCCCGAGGCATCCGTTACCGTGCCGCTGATGATGAGCGGTAGGCGCTCGCCTGAATGCTCGAAATATTCGTCAATGGCGAACAAAGCCGCTTTGGCGTTCAGCGTGTCAAAAATCGTCTCGACCAGCAGCACGTCTGAGCCGCCCTCCACCAGGGCTTTGGTCTGGTCGTAGTAAGCAGCACGCAAAGCCTCAAAGCTGGTGTTGCGCGCCCCAGCGTCGTTCACGTCAGGGCTAATACTGGCAGTTTTGGGTGTAGGGCCAAGGGCACCAGCCACAAAACGAGGCTTATCAGGCGTGGAATACTTGTCGCACGCAGCACGCGCCAGCTGGGCAGAAGCCAGATTCATCTCAATGGCCAAATCGGCCATGTCGTAATCCTCTTGGGCGATGGTCGTCGCGCCAAAGGTGTTGGTTTCGATCAGATCAGCCCCCGCAGCCAGGTAGCGCTCGTGGATGTCGGTAATCACGTCAGGGCGGGTGAGCGACAGCAACTCGTTGTTGCCCTTTACATCTTTGTGAAAATCCTTGAAGCGCTCGCCCCGGTACTGCGCCTCGGACAGTTTGAAGCGCTGCACCATAGTGCCCATCGCGCCGTCCAAAATAGCGATGCGCTGAGCCAAGATGGCCGGAAGGGACTGGGCACGGGTGTAGATAAGGTCTTTCATAGCGTTCCATTGTAGGAACTTGGGGGCGAAATTTTTGCCCGGACAATAGCGGCTTGCCTGTGCCTAGGCATACCTGCAGCCGGTTTTTATGAAATTTCAAGTCAAATCGCCTAAATGCGCAACATCTACCTTCATTATTTGCTATGTTTTTAATAGCAACTTTACTGTAACTGCCTGAGAATCACGCTTTGACGCCTCTTTCCATCCTCAGCGAGGTCTTCGGTTACGACAGCTTTCGCGGCCCCCAGCAGGCTATCGTCGAGCATGTCTGCGCGGGCGGTGACGCGCTGGTACTGATGCCCACTGGCGGTGGCAAATCGCTCTGCTATCAAATCCCTGCCATTGCCCGTCAGCATGCAGGCCATGGCGTTGCGGTGGTGATCTCACCGCTGATCGCACTGATGCAAGACCAGGTGGGCGCACTGCACGAGGCGGGC
Source organism: Betaproteobacteria bacterium (assembly GCA_043739385.1). Lineage (GTDB taxonomy): Bacteria > Pseudomonadota > Gammaproteobacteria > Burkholderiales > Burkholderiaceae_C > Defluviibacillus. Next base: position 45,418 of record JAYUED010000051.1, read on the forward strand.
GTCGAAGCCGCTTTCCTCAACTCCACGTTAACGGGCGAAGAGGCCAACGCAGTAGAAAAACGCATGCTGCGCGGTGACATCACCCTGCTTTATGCCGCCCCTGAACGCGTGACCACCTCACGTTTCTTAGCGCAACTGGATTCACTCTACGAGCGCGGCAAACTCAGCCTCTTCGCCATTGATGAAGCCCACTGTGTGAGCCAATGGGGCCACGATTTCCGACCTGAATACCGCGCACTGACGGTATTGCACGAACGTTACCCAGGCGTACCCCGTATCGCACTCACCGCCACGGCCGACGCGCTGACGCGGGCTGACATTCTGGAACGCTTGCAACTCGAAGCGTCAGAGCAGTTCGTGAGCAGCTTTGATCGCCCTAACATCCGCTACACCATCGTCGAAAAGAAAGAAGCTACGCAACAGCTCTTGCGCTTCATCCAGCGTGAGCACGAGGGCGACGCCGGCATCGTCTACTGCCAATCGCGCAAACGCGTAGAAGACATCGCTGAGACGCTGAGCGCCCAAGGTATCAACGCCCTGCCCTACCACGCCGGTTTAGACCAAAAAATCCGCCAAAACAACCAAAACCGATTCCTGCGGGAAGATGCCATCGTCATGGTCGCCACCATCGCCTTCGGTATGGGCATCGACAAGCCCGACGTGCGCTTCGTCGCCCACCTGGACATGCCCAAAAACATCGAAGGCTACTACCAGGAAACGGGCCGTGCAGGCCGCGACGGCAGCACCGCCCAAGCCTGGATGACCTACGGCCTCCAAGATGTGGTGAACCAACGGCGCATGATTGATGAAAGCCCCGCTGGCGAAGAATTCAAGCAGGTGATGCGTGGCAAGCTGGACGCGCTCTTGGGACTGGCCGAGGCCAGCGACTGCCGTCGCGTACGGCTGTTGGGCTACTTTGGTGAAACCTCAACGCCCTGCGGTAACTGCGACAACTGCCTGAACCCACCCAACGTGTGGGATGGCACCGAGGCCGCCCGCAAGCTGCTCTCCACCATCTACCGCGTGCAGCAAATGAGCAGCATCAGCTTTGGCGCAGGCCATTTGATGGACATCGTGCGCGGTAAACGCACCGATAAAGTCGCCCAATTCGGCCACGCCGAAATCAGCACCTTCGGCCTGGGCGCACAGCACAGCGAAGCCGAACTGCGCGGCGTATTCCGCCAGCTCATAGCCATCGGCGCCGTTACTGTCAATGCCGAGGCTTACAACACCCTGCAACTCACCGAAGGATCCCGCGCGGTGCTAAAGGGCGAAGTGCCTATCATGCTGCGTGAATCCACCTCCAGCAGCAGCGCGGCCGACCGTAAACCTAAGCGGGAAAAATCAACATCCGCCAAGCCCGCAGCAGCAGCCATCGCTGCCGCCTTGGACAACGCCGGCCAAGCCCGCTTCGCCGCCCTCAAAGCCTGGCGCAGCGAGGTCGCCCGCGAGCACAACCTGCCCGCCTACGTGATCTTCCACGACGCCACCCTGGCCGCCATCGCCGCCATCGCGCCGCAAGACTTGGGCGACTTGCACGGCGTGAGCGGGATAGGAGCCAAGAAGCTGGAAGCGTACGGGGCAGAGGTAGTTCGAGTTTGCGAGGGTGCAACATGACCCACTTCTTCTCCCTGTAGTGCGGCATCAACGTGCCGGGCTACAGCCTCAGTACCCTACCGTACGCAAACGCAACGAAAATCACGCCGCATAAGGCCCCAGGCTACTGCGAGCCACTACAAAAGAGAGACACATGATTACCCAGAAATTCCTCAGCCAAACCGCCTTGGCCATGATGCTGTCACTGACAGCCCTCACCAGCTTCGCCGCTGACACCCCCGCTCCCAAAGAGGGCGATTGGGTAGTACGTGATTTCCGGTTTCACACCGGGGAGGTGTTACCCGAATTACGCTTGCACTACACCACCATAGGCGCACCCACAGGTGAGCCGGTTTTGGTGCTGCATGGCACGGCGGGGTCGGGCACAGGAATGCTGGGAGCAGCGTTTGGTGGGGAGCTGTTTGGGCCAGGGCAGCCGTTGGACGCAAGCCGGTATTACGTGATCTTGCCGGACGCAATTGGCACGGGAAAGTCCAGTAAGCCGTCTGACGGTCTGCGCGCCGGGTTTCCGAAGTACAACTACAACGACATGGCGGACGCGCAATACAGGTTGGTCACAGAGCACTTGGGTGTGCGGCATTTGCGACTGTTGATTGGCAATTCTATGGGTGGCATGCAGACGTGGATTTGGGCGCAGAAGCACCCTGAATTCATCGATATAGCGGTGCCGATGGCATCGCTGCCCGTGGAAATGTCGGGCCGCAACTGGATGATGCGCCGCCTGATTACCGACTCAATCCGCAGTGATCCAACGTGGCTGAACGGCAACTACACGCAGCAGCCGCGCAGCGCGCAGTTTGCTTCGGTGTTTTACGGCATGGCCACTTTAGGTGGCAACCAGGCGCTGTACAAAGTAGCCCCGACGCGCGCGAAGGCCGACGCACTGCTAGACCAGCGTTTGAAGGCCCCGTTCACCGGAGATGCCAATGACCTGCTGTACCAGTGGGATTCATCACGAGATTTTGATCCTTCTGCGGGCCTAGAGCGCATTCAGGCAACAGTGCTTGCTATTAACTCTGCAGACGATGAGCGCAACCCACCAGAGCTAGGTGTATTGGAGCGAGAGATCAAACGGGTGAAGAAGGGCAGCATTTTTCTGATTCCTAGCAGTGAATTCACAGCAGGACATGGCACTACGGCGCAGGCCAAATTCTGGAAAAAGGAACTGGCTGAAGTGCTGAAGAGCACCCCTTCAGGGACAAAATAACGGCAGAGCGTTTCTCCGTTTCTTAGCCTTTCATACTCCTGCCCTGTACCCCGAGACAAATACATCAAACTCTGCAATCGGTACAGGCCGACTGACCAAATAGCCCTGAATAGCCAAGCAGCCAATCTCGGCCAGGAACGCCCTCTGCCCCTCGGTTTCCACGCCTTCAGCGATCACTTGCAGCCCCATGCCATGAGCCAAGGTGACTACGGTGCGCGCAATGGCTGCATCGTTGGCGTCAGTGAGAATATCGCGCACAAACGATTGGTCTATTTTTAGCTGGTCGAGCGGCAGTTTCTTCAGGTAACCGAGAGATGAATAACCTGTACCAAAATCTTCCGGCGACAGTCGTATTCCGTGCGCTTTGAGGGCCGCCATTTTGGTGATGATGTCTTGCACATCGTTGACCAGCATACTTTCTGTCAATTCAAGTTTGAGCAGTGACGGCGTAGCCCCCGAGCGGGCAAGTACAGACAGCACTTGTTGCACGTAGTCCACTTGCTTGAACTGCTGCGCACTGACGTTCACGGCCATTGTCAACCCTGCGGTGAGTGGGTTACCTGACCACGCTACAAGTTGCGCGCAGGCGATGCCCAAATCCCAGTGGCCCAAGGGCAGAATTAAACCGGTTTGCTCTGCCAAAGGAATGAATTCGGCGGGTGACACCATACCGTTCACAGGGTGACGCCAGCGCAATAAAGCCTCAGCACCGGCGATACAGCCATCGTCACCAATCTGAGGTTGGTAGTACAACAGGAACTGGTTGGCGTGCAAAGCTTTGCGCAGATCTGACTCCAGAGCGTGGTTTTCAGTCATTTTGGACTGCATGATGTGGAGCAGCGCGTACAGCAGCACCAGCGCGGTCGCGTTGTTGATCCAGGCACCAGGAATGCGCAGTGCATCGGAAAGCGCATAGGGCGTCATCCAACCCCAAGAAGTGCTGGCAAAACCAAAGAATGCGATAAAGCACAGCAATGGAACCCCATGGCGTAACCACGTTGCTTCACCTTTAAACATCAAAAAGGTGCCCATACCAATCACCAGGAAAAAATGGTGCGCAGAGCGTGGTGCTTGGGGGCTGGGAATGTCTTGCACCAGGCACATCGCACACAGCACTGCAAATACACTGCTGGCTATTCCCAGTACCGCGCTGCGGTTTTGGCCGCGCAGTGTGAGCAAGGCACTCCCAGCAGCAACACAAACGAGTAAGGCATCAATACCCGCAATCACCCAGGCACTATGCGCAACAAAATACGCCGCCCAACCCAGCGAGAGGATCGCCAGAACAGTGCTCCACACCAGCAGCATACGGCGCATACGGCGCATACGGCGCATACGCAAACTATGTTTTGGGTTTTGGCCCACATGGTCAAAGCCTATTTTCGGTATGCTCTTAAAACTCATGCATGGTGACCATTGCTACTGTAAAAATCCCATTGCACGCGATTCGCGCACCTCCGGCTTGATGCGGTGTTCGGCTTCAAGTTGCGCCATGAATTCATCGGCGCTGAACTCCGTCGCCAAAATATCCACCTGTCGCTTGACTGCAGCGAAATCGCCGGGACAGAGTTGATCGAGCTTGGCAAGACGGGCTTTTAGCGCGTCGGTTAAATCAGCGGGTTTACTTTCCAGTGCCTCCGTGATGAACATGCACTCACGCTGCGCCAAGGTCAACGGCTTAAACTTGATTTTGAATGTAAAGCGGCGCAACGCAGCCTGATCGATGCGATCGAGCAGGTTGGTGGTGCAGACAAAAATGCCGTTATAGCGCTCCATGCCTTGCAGCATTTCGTTCACCTCGGTAACTTCGTAGGTGCGCTGGGCGCCACGCCGGTCTTGCAAAAAGCTGTCAGCCTCATCGAGCAACAGCACGGCTTTTTCAGCCTCCGCTTCGCGGAACATGGCTGCCATATTTTGCTCGGTCTCACCCACGAATTTGCTGATGAGGTCGCTTGCCTGCTTGATGATGAGTGGCTTGTCCAGTGCTTTGGCGATGTGCTCAGCGAGCGCTGTTTTCCCCGTTCCCGGTGCGCCATAAAAGCACAGCGCACCGTGGTCACGGGCTTTCAGCGCCTGAACGATACGCGGAATATCAAAGCGGCTTTCCACGTTGAGCATGTCCAAGTCGTAAGTGGTGGCACTAGGGCGCCCGTGCAGCTCTGCATTGCGGTTACCTAAAGCCATATCCGCGTTTTTGAGTTGCCGCTCAATCAAACCCTCCAGTACGCTTATACGCTCAGCGGTAGCCGCTATGGTTTTTGCACTGAGCTTGGTGGCTGCGCAGGAAGACCGGACCCGGGTGGGGCTGACTTGCGCCAGCGCTAAACCAGCGAATTTGACCGCAGTACGAATTTGCGCGGGCGTCAGCCCCTTGCGCTCAGTGAGCTTGGCAATGAATGCATCGCTGACAGCCACTCCCTCCAAAGTTTTACGTACTACGCCTTCGCGAGCACCTGGCGGGGGCGATTTCAACTCTAAGTGGTAGGCAAAGCGACGACGGAAAGCGGGGTCGATTTGCTCGATGCGGTTTGTCACCCACAGCGTAGGCACGGCGTTGGATTCCAAAATTTGGTTGACCCACGCCTTGCCGTTCACGCTCCCATTACCAGGCGCGGCCAGCTGGTCGGTGCGTGCCATCAGCTGAGCGGCTTCGCTGCTAATGGGTGGAAATACATCTTCTACTTCGTCAAAAAGCAGGGCGGCGTTGCGGCTGCCTTTGAGGAACACCTGCGCTATTTGCAGCGATCGATAGCGGTCGCGTCCACTGAGGGAGTTGCCATCACGGTCAGCGTACTCCACCTCAAACAGCTCTAAACCTGCGGCGTGGGCAACCACCTTGGCCAACTCAGTTTTGCCCGTGCCTGGTGGGCCGTAGAGCAGTACGTTCACGCCCGGCTCTTTGCGCGCCACAGCGTTACGCAGCAAGGTACAGAGCACCTGGGCATCATCTTGAACGTAGGTGAAATCACTCAAGGCCAGCGTAGTTTTGGTAGACGGGCGGGTGAACACGGCCATCAGCTCCGCCTTGTCGCGGTATTCGCGCATCAGCACAGTCGGCAGTTTTTCGCTGACTTTCATCAGATCGCCCAAGTCTGTGATGTTGTGCTCGGAAATCAGGTTTTCGACCAAACCGATGCGCTCCAAGCGTGAACCGGCACGCAAGGCTTCGCCAACTTCGGCAGGCTTGACGCCAGCCACCTCAGCCAATGCGGCGTAGGCCTCAGGCGCATTTTTGACTTTGAACTCCACCAGCAGGCTGCGCAAGTCGCGCTGGTAGCGTGCCAGCGTGCCATAAAGTAGCAATGCACGCTCAGCGCGGTTGAGCTGTAATAGGCCCGAGAGCGCATCGATGTTCTTTTCAACCAAGGTGCTTTGCTTTTTGAGCGCCTGCATCAGCCATTCGCCAGTGACAGTCAGCACCGAGAGCAAATCTTTGGGCTGATCTTTGGCGTATTCATCCAGGTAGAAAAACAGCGTTCCTTCTTCATACGGGCCACGCCATACTCCGTGGCGGTCCATGAAATCGCGCATGCTGAGGTCTTCATGGCCGCACCAAAAATCGTTGTCTTTGCAGCGACGACCCAAGAACTCTCGCAGGCGCTGCATAGCTGGAACAGGCCAGACCAGATGTTTGCCCGCCAAGGCGAGTAGGCTGTTGAAATCGCGCCGCACGTTGAACTTGGGGCCTTGTTTCGCCGCTAAAGTCAGCACAAAGTGCGAACACATCAAGTCCAGCACAGGCGCTTCCAAAAGGCCAGGTGAGGGCAGCGTTTGCAAATCTGACGGGTGCTTGTGAATCGACTTGACCATCTTCACCTCCTGAGTCAAAAAACTGAAGGAACGTCTTTCGGAACCATAACGCAGTCGCGAAAGCAATGGAAGACTCAGGGCCTTTCGGCGATGGTGCTTATTTGCCGATTACCACTCTTAACGCCTATTAATGTGCGAAATTTATCGTGGTCAAGTGCAAAATCTGCGAATGATTGAACTTTACGATATCGAACGCGCCGCCGCCCGCTTGAGCGGCCATGTGCTCAACACCCCCTGCGTAGCTTCTCAAATTTTGTCCGAAATTACCGGGGCACAGGTATTCTTGAAATTTGAAAATTTGCAGTTCACCGCCTCCTTCAAAGAGCGTGGCGCCTGCAATAAGTTGACACAGTTGCTTGAAACTGATTCGGTATCGGGCACGGGCACGATCAATTCCACGCTCGATACAGCGCTCCACACACCTGTCAATGCCCCCACTACCGTTACCGGCGTGATTGCAATGTCTGCAGGCAACCATGCGCAGGGCGTGGCCTACCACGCTCAACGCTTGGGTTTGCGCGCCGTGGTGGTGATGCCACGCTTTACATCGGGCGTGAAGGTGGCGCGCACACGCGGCTTTGGTGCCGAGGTGGTGTTGCATGGCAATACGCTGGACGAAGCCCGAACCCACGCCTACGCATTGGCCGAAGCGCAAGGTTTGACTTTCGTACACCCTTATGACGACGAAACCATAGCAGCAGGGCAAGGCACCGTGGGCTTGGAGATGCTACAGGTCGTACCTGAATTGGACTGCCTGGTGATTGCGGTGGGCGGTGGCGGCTTGATTGCGGGCATTGCCACGGCGGCCAAAGCGCTTAAACCCGGCATTGAGGTGATTGGCGTGCAAACATTGCGCTTCCCTGCGATGGTGAACGCGATCAAAGGTACCCACTATCCGCAAGGCGGCAGCACCATTGCAGACGGGATTGCTGTAGGCACACCGGGCAAGATCACACAGGAAATCATCGCAAAACGGGTGGACGATTTGGTGCTGGTGGACGAAGGCGATATTGAACAGGCCATGGTGATGCTGCTGGAGATTGAAAAAACACTGGTGGAAGGCGCAGGCGCGGCAGGCCTGGCGGCCTTGCTCAAATACCCTGAACGCTTCAAAGGCAAGCGTGTGGGCTTGGTCCTGTGTGGCGGCAATATCGATCCGTTGTTGCTAGCCGCCATCATCGAACGCGGCATGGTGCGCGCAGGACGACTGGCACGGGTGCGGGTAAATGCGCGTGACGTGCCTGGCTCGCTAGCCCAGATTACCCATATAGTGGCCGATGCTGGAGCCAATATTGACGAGGTACACCACCAACGCGCGTTCACCTCACTGTCTGTACAAAATGTGGAGATTGAATTGGTGTTGCAAGCCCGTGACCACGACCACATCACCCAAGTACTGAGCGCACTGCATGCGGCAGGCTTTGCTGCTGCGGAGCAAAAGTGACGTAATGTCACGTCACTTCCCCTCATGTCCCGACGCCACAGGGCGAAGCGCGGATAAAATCACACCAATCCCAAAAAATCTAAGGAACACCATGTCAGCCCCCCAGCACCATCCCGAAGCAGAAGTTGATCCCGTGGACAGCATCGTGCCTGTGATCCCTATCGTTTTGCCACTCGTTGGTGCTGTGCTGATGTTTTTACTGGCATTCATCGCCGTAAACATGGCATAACGACCTTCGGAGGATATTCAACGGTCATAGTTTGCTACACATTAAATAGCATTCCAGCACTATTCGAATAGAAACTTGACTAAACAGCCTGTTGCCAAGACGCTTTTGAGCGTCTTG
>JAYUED010000052.1:0-2057 GCA_043739385.1 Betaproteobacteria bacterium
TGCCGCCGCCACGGCGCCGCAGTCTCAAGGCTGTATAGGGTTTTGGGCCACTTTAAAGGCATTTATCCGCTATTTTCATAGCCAAATATGCCTCTAGCCCTCATGGAATATGCGTAAGAAGCTATCAAAATAATAATACCCCACCATATGCCAAACCCCATCTTGAACGCCCCCACACCCAACCAGCAAAGGCTTGAACTGCTGCGTCAACACTTTCCCCAAGCGCTGGAGACCGATGCCCAAGGGCGCGTTCGGGTCAACGCTGCGGCCCTGCAACTGGCGCTGGACCCGACCAATCCGGCGGGCGTCCAGGTGGAGGAAGACGGTTATGAAATGCGCTGGGTCGGCAAACGTGAGGCCTACCACAGCGCCTTTGTGCCAGTGCAAAAAATCGTTGAACCTCGCCCTGGGCAAAGCAAAAACTGGGACAGCACGGGCAACTTGCTGATCAAAGGCGACAACATCGATGCCCTGCGCCTGTTGCGCCACAGCTACTTTGGCAAAGTCAAACTCATCTACATCGACCCGCCCTACAACACCCAGAGCGATGCCTTCATCTACCGCGATGACTTTTCCGCCAAGCAGAGTGAAGTGTTGACGCAGTTAGGCTACAGCGCGGACAACATCGAGTACATCAAAAACATTTACGGTGCCCGCACGCACAGCGGCTGGCTGTCGTTCATGTACCCGCGCCTGCTGCTGGCCAAAGATCTGCTGCGGGATGACGGGGTGATATTTATTTCCATTGACGACAATGAGCAGGCGCAGTTGAGGTTGCTATGTGATGAGGTGTTTGGGCAAGATAACTTTGTAGCAAACGCGCTTTGGCAGAAGAAATACGCTGTGTCCAATGACGATCCTGGTATTGGAGTCATGCACGACCACATACTGATTTACCAAAAATCTGACAAATTTCAACGTAATTTGATGCCGCGACTTGATTGGCAAAAAGCTAGATACACCAATCCGGATAACGATCCGAGAGGTCCATGGGCAGCCGACAACTATGCAAGCAACAAATCAAAAACTGAACGCCCCACTCTCTGGTATCCGGTAAAACATCCGAAAACAGGCGAGGATATTTGGCCGGATGAGCATGCAGTTTGGCGCTATTCGCAAGAAAAGCATTTAGAGATTGAACAACGAGATGGGCTTTACTGGGGCAAAGACTTCACCTATACAAAGCCCCGTATGAAGCGCTACTTATTAGAAGTACAGCAAGGAGTCGTTCCTAGCACGTGGTGGACGTTCGATGAATGCGGCCACAACGATGAGGCTCAAAAGGAAACTGGTGAGCTGCTCGATAGAAAAATTTTTAGCACCCCTAAACCAATTCGACTGATAGACCGAATATTAAAACTATCAACAAAGACAGACTCAATAGTTTTTGATTTTTTTGCTGGCAGCGGCACTACAGGTGAAGCAGTGATGCGTTTGAACGCCGAAGACGGCGGAACCCGCCGTTTCATCCTCGCTCAAATTCCACAGCCCATCGACCCCAAAAAGCAAAGAGAAGCGCACCATTTCGTCACGGAAACCCTAGGCAAACCCGAAGCCACCATTTTCGAGATCACCGCCGAGCGCCTGCGCCGTGCAGGTGCAAAAATCGAAGCCGAACAAGCGGAAAAAGCGAAGACCGCAGGTGGCTTGTTACCCGACGAGCAGCCCAAAGTAGACGTAGGCTTTCGCATCTTTGAACTGGTGGACGACCCCGAAGCACTGATCCTGCAAAAGCCCTTGCAGCAAGCCACCCAGGCCGACGTGCTCTCCTTGCAAACAGCCATCGCCACGCCGCAACCCACACAACTGCCGCGCATTTTGTACAACCTGCTGCTGGCCGAAGGCCTCCCTCTGACCACACCCGTGCGCACCATCAAAGACCAGCATCTGTACCTGGCGGGCGATGTGGCGCTGGTGGTGCAGGCCTTGCCGCTGGACGAACTGACCGACACCCTGCGCGCACTGCAAACCCAGGGCACACCCGCCACTTACCTCACGGTGTACGCGCCCTGGATAGCCGACGACAACTTCATGCTGGGCATCAAGACCGTGGCCGA
>JAYUED010000053.1:0-52906 GCA_043739385.1 Betaproteobacteria bacterium
CTCTAAGTCCTTGATTCATATGGTGCGGCTGGCAGGAATTGAACCCACGACCCCTTGGTTCGTAGCCAAGTACTCTATCCAACTGAGCTACAGCCGCCCTAGCCTCAAATTATAGCACTGTATTTAGCATTGCCGCAAGTATTACTAAGTTCATTCAAATTACCGCACAACTGAAGCTTCCACGGCTTGTTCAGTCTGTGGCGTAGCAGGCGGCAAGGCATGATGGAGTACCCGCTGCGGGTAAGGAATATCAATGCTCGCTGAGCGCAGCCCTTTCAGCATCGCTATGTGGACGTCTGAGCGAACACCCAACTGCCCGTTTTGCACATCAGCTATCCAATAGCTAAGGGTGAACTCCAGACCGTCCGCACCAAAATTCGACAAAAATGCGGCGGGCGCTGGTGTGGTGAGTACTCGGGCCTGCGCGCTTGCCGCCCCGCACAAAATCGACTGCACTTGAGACACATCGCTGTCGTAACCCACAGAAATCACCGAGGTAAGCGACACGCTTGAATCAGCCAGCGACATATTTTCAGTCCGCTCGGTGATGAGCTTTTCGTTGGGCACCACCGATTCACGGCCATTAGCGGCGCGGATCAAGGTGTAGCGAGTTTTAATATCGGTGATTTGACCTTCGAAATTATCAACCTTGACCATGTCCCCAATACGCAGCGAGCGCTCCAGCAGGATGACAAAACCACTGATGTAGTTGGAGGCCAATTTTTGTAACCCCAAGCCAAGGCCAACGCCCAAACCACCGCCTAGAACAGACAAAGCCGTCAAGTCAACGCCCACGGCTGACAACGCAATCAGCAGGCCCAGCAGCAGCAGCAGCGCACGCACCGCGTTAACCGCGGCTTTGCGCATCGACAAATCATGCACAGCCGGAACTAACACCCGTTTCTCAATACCGCCCGCGATCCACAGCGCCAACATCAAGACAACCGTGCTCGACAACACACCCTCCCCCAGCATGCGCACACTGATGCGAGTTTTGCCAAACGAGAACGCAAGCGCATCTAATTCCGTCAAGACGGAAGGTAGCAAGCCCAAAATCCACAGCACAGCCCCTACCCAAGCCACCCAAGACACACCACGCTCGACCAGCCTGGCCATACCAGAGCCTGGATAAACACCGGTCAGCACCCGGGCAAAAAACCGGATCACGGTCAGCGACATCAAAATGGGCACCGCAATATGCAAAATGGCTACTTGCGGGTAATACGTGTCCAGCCGCTTGTTAGCCAGGTAAACCAGTACCAAAGCCAAACAAGGGAAAAGCAGACCGTCCAAAATTCTGCGGCCAAACCAAACGCTGTCTGGCGCGAGCACGGGGGATTCAAGTAGAGGAAGCAACGCCAGGCCGTCCTCGACCTTCTCAGGCTTCTCAGTGTTCTCGGTCTTATCACTCGCATCAACCACTGCTTTCGCAGCAGCAGCTTCAGCGACCAAGGTGAGTCGGTAGGCCAGCCACCTCGTAAAGAGGTACGCCACGCCCAAGCATGCCAGTAATACGCCTAGCTCAAACCACACCCCAGGGCTGCGCAAATCGGTGAATACCTTTTGTAACTCACCCCAATTGGGGCTGTCATTCATCCGCACTTCTAAGCTTCCAGCTGGGTTCGCGCTTCTCAGTGAACGCTAAAAAGCCTTCTTGCGCCGCCTCATCCATCATATTTACTGCCATAGTTTGCGAGGCCAGTTGGTACGCGGCCTCGATACCCAACTCACGTTGTTGGTAGAACAGTGCTTTGCCCATCGTCACGGCTACCCTGGGCTTTTGCAGAATGCTTCGAACCAAGACTTCTATCTCCGCATCCAAGCCGTCAGGCGTTGTCACCCGGTTGACCAGCCCACGTGCCAGTGCATGCTCGGCAGTGATGAAGTCGCCTGTCAGCAGCATTTCCATCGCCTGCTTAGCGCCCATATTGCGAACCAAGGGTACGCTGGGCGTGGCGCAAAATAGGCCAAAGTTAATACCACTGGTAGCAAATTGGGCTGCGCTGGACGCTACTGCCAAATCGCACTGCGCCACCAGCTGGCAGCCCGCAGCCGTCGCGGTGCCCTGTACGCGGGCGATCACTGGGATAGGCAGCTTTTGCAGGCTCAGCATCATGCGGCTGCATTGGGTGAACAGCTTTTGGTAGTAGGCCAGCGCAGGCTGGGCGCTCATCTCCTTCAGATTGTGGCCAGGACAAAATGCTTTGCCAGCGGCAGCCAATACCAGCACGCGGGTGGTGTCGTCATCCTTCACCCGGTCAAGCTCGACCTGCAAAGCCGAGAGCATTTCCTCGCTTAGCGCGTTGAAGGTAGATGGGCGGTTCATCGTCAAAGTGACGACACCACGGGCGTCCTGTGCAAAAAGCACGGCCGGAGAAATAGGATGAACAGCGTTAGACATCGGCTAATACCCTCAAATGAGCCTCTACGCTGCGTGCCAGCGCGGACAAGTTGTAACCCCCTTCCAAGCAGCTAACGATACGCCCTTTGGAATGGCGCTTGGCAATACCTTTCAGCGCCATAGTGATCCAGGCGTAATCGTGCTCGGTTAGGCCCAGCTGGCCTAAATCGTCGTCGCGATGGGCATCGAAGCCAGCGCTGATAAAAATCATCTCGGGCCGGTGCTCCTCCAGAAAGGGCAACCACTGCGCAGCAATGATTTCGCGGATTTCAGCACCACGGGTGTAAGCAGGCACGGGCAAGTTCAAAAGGTTAGGCGCTTCCGACTTTGCCCCCCCTTCCGGGTAAAACGGGTGCTGGAAGAAGCTGACCATGGCAATGCGCTTATCCCCAGCAACGATGTTTTCTGTGCCATTGCCGTGGTGAACATCAAAATCAGCAATCGCTACGCGCTGCAAACCGTGGCGCTCCAGTGCGTACTTGGCGGCAATCGCCACGTTGTTGAAAAAGCAAAATCCTGAAGCTTGGTTGCGACCTGCGTGGTGGCCAGGCGGGCGTACGGCGCAAAAGGCGTTCTCCAATTCACCCGCCATCACCGCATCAGTCGCAGCCAAAGCAGCACCGGCGGCGCGAAGCGAGGCTTTCCAGGTGTGTTCGTTGATGGCCGTGTCAGCGTCGATGTAGCTGTGGATGGGGCCACCAGCCTGAATGTCTTCGACCAGCTGGTCATGCAAACCGCGCATCGCAGCCACGTGCATTCGGGCGTGGGCCAGCTCGATGTCAGCAAGCGAGGCTTCTGGCGCTTCGCAGCGCTTGAGCACATCGCCGACGCCACTGACAATCAAACGGTCTTCGATAGCATCTAAACGGTCAGGGCATTCGGGGTGACCCTCGCCCATATCGTGTTTACGGCAATCGGGGTGGGTGAAATAACCTGTACTGCTCACGTCTCATCCATCGGCTAGGGGTTTTTAGGTTCTTAGAATCAGCGTTTCAGTTATGGTGGGACGCATGGACGTACAACTCAAACTCAAATCACTTTTAGCTCAGCTTAACACGGTGATTGTTGGCAAAAATACCCAGGTGCGCGACTGCGTGGCTTGCCTTTTGGCAGGGGGGCACCTGCTGATTGAAGATGTACCCGGGGTGGGCAAAACCACCTTGGCGCACGCGCTGGCCAAGACCTTTGGCCTTCAATTCTCCCGTGTGCAGTTCACAGCCGACCTGATGCCAGGCGATCTGTCGGGCGTATCCATTTATGACCGTGCCAAAGAGAGCTTTGTATTTCACCCCGGCCCGGTGTTTGCCCAAATTTTGCTGGCTGACGAAATCAACCGTGCCAGCCCCAAGACCCAAAGTGCTTTACTCGAAGCCATGGAAGAGAAACAAGTAACGGTAGAAGGCGAAACCCGCCCCTTGCCGAACCCGTTCTTTGTGATCGCCACGCAAAACTCGCACGACCAACTGGGCACCTACGCGCTGCCCGAGTCGCAGCTTGACCGTTTTTTGATGCGCATTTCCTTGGGCTATCCTGATCGTCAAGCCGAACGCGAGTTGCTGGCAGGTGAGGATAGGCGCAGCATGCTGGACCAGATGGGCGCGGTGCTCTCGCCCTACGAGCTGCAACAACTGCAAATGCAGGTCATTAAGGTTCATGCCTCTGACCCTCTGTTGAACTACGTGCAAGACCTGATGGCCGCCACCCGTTCAGGCCGTTGGTTTTTGCAAGGCCTGAGTCCACGTGCCGGTATCGCCCTGGTACGCGCTGCGAAAGCACAGGCATTGCTGAATGGCCGTGACTACGTGGCACCAGACGATGTACAGGACATCCTTCCACAAACTGTCGCGCACCGCTTAATACCGGTGAGTGATGCAGGTCGAGGTGCGGTGGAGCAAGTGCGGGCCATGCTGGAAGCGGTGCCACTGCCGTGAACCCCCTCAGCTATGTTCGCCGTCGCTTCAACCGCTGGCTGCAAGCGCGGCTCAAGCCCAGCGACAGCATCACGCTCACGCAGAGCAACGTTTATATCCTGCCCACACGCCCGGGCTTCATGCTGGGGGCAACGCTGCTGGTACTGCTGATTGCATCGATCAACTACCAGCTCAACCTCGGCTACCTGCTGACCTTTTTGCTCGCAGGCAGTACCGTGGTTGGCATGCACATCTGCCATGGCACTCTGCGTGGTGTCACTATGCATTTAATAGCGCCTGATGCTCACCATGTAGGCACTAGTGTCGCTTTTGAGGTGCAAATAAGCAGTGATCGGCCTTCTGTGCGTCATGGTATCGGCGTCAGCGTGCTGGGTTCGGGGCAATGGTCATGGACGGATGTTCCAGGCCTGGGCAGCAGCAGTCTGCAAGTCGCCTGGAAAGCTACGCAACGCGGCCTCACATCGCTGCCCACGCTGACGGCTGAAACGCGTTTTCCTATGGGTACATTTCGTGTCTGGACAGTCTGGCGACCAGCGGCGCAAATTTTGGTCTATCCCGCGCCTGAGCCTTTGGCACCGCCACTCCCACCCGGTGTGCCACGGGCCAGCGGCGGTACAGCCCGGCAAACCTCGAGTAGCGGCGAGTTCGACGGCGTACGCGCATACCGGCGTGGTGATCCGCTCAAAACGGTGGTTTGGAAAAAAGCGGCCAAGGCCCTGGCGATGGGCTCAAACGATCTGGTCAGTCGTGACACCGAGCAAACACAAACCTCCGAGCTGTGGTTGGACTTTGCCGCCACTGGCATGGCAGGCACTGCCGATAAAGAAGCCCGCCTGTCGCGCCTGTGCGCCTGGGTGCTGCGTGCGGACAAACAAGCGCTGCACTACGGCCTGCGCCTGCCAAGCCGCGAAATCGTTCCCGCCAGCGGCGAAGCCCATAAACGGCAATGCTTGGAGGCGCTGGCCTTATGCTGAAAACTCAACTGCAAACCTTGGCCCAGTTGCCCCGCGAAGCGCGTGACACCCTGTTCTTGCTCACTGTTATAGCCTGGGTGCTGCTACCGCAGATCGAACATCTCCCCGTTTGGTGCAGTGCCCTTGCAGCGCTGGTACTTCTCTGGCGTGGCAGCTTGACTTGGTTGGCTCGGCCATTACCAGGGCGATTTTGGCTGTTTGGGTTGTTGCTTCTGACGATGGGCGCAACCTGGCTTACCCACCGCACCATTTTGGGACGAGAAGCTGGCGTGACGCTCATAGTGGTGCTTCTAGCCTTGAAGACGCTGGAACTTCGAGCCAAACGCGATGCCTTCGTGGTGTTCTTCCTTGGTTTTTTTGTCATGCTGACAAACTTTTTGTTCTCGCAATCACTGGTCACGGCTGCAGCCATGTTGATCGGTTTGCTTGGCCTCTTGACGGCGCTGGTCAATGCCCACATGCCTGTGGGTAAGCCGCCCCTTCTACAAGCGGCCCGCACTGCTGGTGGGATGGCGCTGATCGGCGCACCCATCATGGCCGTGCTGTTTGTACTGTTCCCACGCGTGGCACCTTTATGGGGCATTCCAAGCGACGGCATGACCGGACGCAGCGGTTTATCGGCCACCATGCAGGTCGGCACCATAGCCACACTGGCACTGGACGACAGCATTGCCATGCGCTTGCGCTTTGAAGGTCCCGTGCCACCGACCCCCAGTCTGTATTTCCGTGGCCCTGTACTCAGCCATTTTGACGGTCGCGAATGGCTTTCCATTCCATCACCAAAGCCACGCAGCGTTCCCCCTGCAGACAGACTGCAAACCCTGGGCGAACCTGTGCGCTACGAAGTCACGCTGGAAGCCAATAGCCGCCCTTGGGTCATGGTGCTGGACGCAGCGCCAGAGGCGCCGCTGGTACCTTCTGGACTCGAGCTTTCCGCCAATGCCGATTTGCAGTGGCTGTCCAACCGGGGCATCACTGACCTCGTACGCTACCAAGCGACCAGCTACCCTGACTTTCGCTATGGCCCACGCAAGTACACACGCGAGCTACAAGATTTCATCGAGCTACCGCCCGGATTCAATCCCCGCACCCTGCAACTGGCCGCTGACATGCGCCGTAACCCAAGTTTGGCTGAAGCTGACAGCGCTACGCTGAGCGCCGCTGTACTTGAGCGCCTGCGTACAGGCGGCTACAGCTACACGTTGGATCCCGGTGTCTATGGCACCCATGTGGCTGACGAGTTTTGGTTTGACAAAAAAGAAGGGTTTTGCGAACACATTGCCACCGCCTATGTGCTGCTAATGCGTGCGCTGGACGTGCCCGCCCGGGTGATCACAGGCTACCAAGGGGGTGAAGCCAACAACGTCGATGGGTTTTGGGTAGTACGCCAGAGCGATGCACATGCCTGGGCAGAAATCTGGCAGGCTGGCCAAGGCTGGGTGCGCGTAGACCCTACCGCTGCCGTATCACCCGGACGCATTGGTAGCCTGACCCGCCTCATTGCGCCGCGCAGTGCGATGGCTACAGCCTTAGGCACGATGCTGAACCCAACATTCACCGCCAACCTGCGCGCTGCCTGGGAGGCTGTGAATAACAACTGGAACCAGTGGGTGTTGAACTACAGCCAAAGTAAGCAGCTCAATCTGCTCAAAAACCTGGGATTCACCGCCCCCAGCTGGGAAGACTTGGGGTATTTGCTGAGTGGATTGCTGGTAGCGGCGAGCCTGTGCGGTGCCGCTTGGACGCTATGGGAGCGCCGCCAACACGACCCATGGCTGCGTTTGTTGCACACGGTGCACAGCCGCTTAAGTAAACTCGGTCTTGAGCTCCAACCCCAAAGCTCACCCCGCCAGATTGCCCATGCAGTACAACAGCGCTTTGGCCCACAGGGTCACGCTCTGCACCACTGGCTGCTACGTTTGGAGCGCTTACGCTATGCCCCGCCTCAAAACTCAAAAGAATCTGACAGCCTGCGCCAGTTACAACGCGATTTGAGAACCCTCGTCTGGCCTACCTCACCCCGCCCATCACGTACATCACGCCTATCCCGATGACACGATTTTTCCAAAGAACTCTTATTTTCATAGCGGCACTGGCAAATCTGTCTTGTGCATTTGCCAGTAATGACCTGAAAACCACGTCTGCAAGCCAAAACCGTAAGTCCAAACATACCCGCGCAACAGGCACCTCCATCCTGCCCAAGGCCGCCCCCCAAGGAGCCCCTTACGGGAACCGTGCCGACGTACTCCAACAGGCCCAAGACATCGCCCAGCGCCGTGACTTGGACCCCGAGTGGGTACGCAATGCGCTGACCCAGGCGCACTACCTGCCCAACATTACCAAGCTGATGCTGCCCCCTGCGCAAGGCACGCCCAAAAACTGGGGCATTTACCGTAGCCGCTTTGTCGAGCCCGTGCGTATTGCTGCAGGCGTCAAATTTTGGCAAACCTACCGTGACTCGCTGCAACGCGCTGAGCAAACCTACGGTGTGCCGCCTGAAATTGTGGTGGGCATCATCGGTGTAGAGACAATTTACGGCCAACAAATGGGCAACTTCCGCGTGATTGATGCACTGGCCACGCTGGCATTCGACTTTCCCCCTGCGCACCCACATGCGGCAGTCAGGCAAGCCTTTTTCCAGGCAGAGCTAGAGCAGTTCCTCAGCCTGTCCAGCCGCATGGGCAATGACCCGATGGCTGCGCGTGGCAGCTACGCCGGGGCGATGGGGATGCCGCAGTTCATGCCATCAAGCTGGGGGAAGTTTGCCGTAGATTTTGATGGCGACGGTAAAATTGACTTGTTCAACAGTCCAGCAGATGTCATAGGCTCCGTCGCCAACTACTTCCACAGTTTTGGCTGGCAACCCGGTATGCCCACGCACTATGGTGTGCAGTTTGACTCCAGCAAGTTGGACATGGACACGCTGATGGCACCTGACATCCTGCCTACCTTCAGCGCAACCCGCATGGCCGCGCTAGGGGCTGTGGTGGAAGCACCTGGTGCAGCTCACACAGGCCCGGTGGCGCTGGTCGAGCTGCAAAACGGCGCGAATGCACCGCAATACGTGGCAGGCACCGAGAATTTCTACGCTATCACCCGTTATAACTGGAGCAGCTACTATGCTATGGCAGTGATTGAGTTGGGTCAGGCGGTGAAATTGTTGATGGTGAAAAATGCTATCCCAAACTCCTCGCCTTGAGTTTGCCGTTCACTCGTCTTTTATTAGCCTTTCATACGCCTTTAATTTATTTTTTCGATCTGTCCCAAATGCCAACCGTTCCCACTATGCCCTCCCCTTTAGGCTGGTGGACGCGCTGGTGGACGCGGCACAACCCGCTCACCAAACAAGAACCGCTAAACCAGCTGATACTGGTCGCCCAGCACACGCCTCACCAGTTTGTATTTTGTGACAAAGATGAGCGTATTCAATGGGTTAACCCTGCGTTCGAGGCATTGACCGGCTACCGTTTGGCTGAAGTCATAGGCCGTAGACCTTCTGACTTTCTGCACTGCGCGCAAACGGACCTGAGTGTCAACCAGCGCGTGCGCGACGCTATGCAGGCAGGCCTTCCAGCCCGGGCTGAAATCCTCTACCAGGCACGGGATGGCCGTTTGTATTGGATTGACATGGACCTGCAGCCTGTACATAACCGTAAAGGCACCGTCACTGGCTTCATCAGCGTGCAAATTGAAATCACTAACCAGATCGAGCAACGGCGTCATCTGTGCGAGAGCCGTGAACGCTTTAAAAGCCTGCTGACCATGTCATCCGACTGGTACTGGGAGGTAGACCTGGACAATCGGATTACCGAGGTTTCTGAAGGGATAGACCATACCGGACTCGGCCGTCTTAACCTTATCGGCAAGCAGCTACGGGACATAGGCATTAACGCCAAAGACCCCGACTGGACGGCGCACCGTGCCACCCTTACCGCGCAGCAGCCCTACCGCAATTTTGAATTTTGTATCAAACATCCTTCAGCGCAGCACACCAACGGGCCGCCATGGCTGTGGGTAAGTCTGTCAGGTGAGCCCATAATTGATGCGAATGGCAAATTCACTGGCTACCGGGGCGTGGGCCGTGACATTACGGCACACCGTGCAGCCCAAGACCGTATTTGGGCACTGGCTAATCTAGACGCGCTAACCGGGCTGCCAAACCGCATTAACTTCAATGCGGCCTTGTCACAGACGATCACCGACGCCGCGCGCATGGAAAAATCCTTTGCCCTTGCGCTGATCGACTTGGACAACTTCAAAGAAGTTAACGACACCCAAGGGCATGAAGTGGGCGACGAACTGCTCGCCGCCGTGGCCAAGCGCCTGCGTGCAGCGCTGCACCCCAACGACCTGATAGCACGCTTGGGCGGGGACGAATTTGGCGTACTGATCCACAGCGAGCATGGCACGGCAGTTAATCCAGTGCTTCCCCACCAGCTGGATGCCCTAATGCAGGTCATGGCCCTACCCTTCAATGTGAACGGTCAGTTGCGCCGTTGCAGCCTGAGCATGGGTGTCACGATCTACCCTACGGACACGACCGAGAGTGCTAGCCTTTTCAAAAATGCCGACATTGCACTCTACCGCGCTAAAGCAGCAGGCCGCGGGCAATATGCGCTGTTCCACCCCAAACTGAAGCTAGCCGTTGACCGGCAAGCCCTGCTGGTGCAAGAAATTGAAGAGGCCATACGCACGCGTAGCCTGCTGCTGTATTACCAACCTGTGGCAGATATAAAAAGCGGTGTGGTGGTATCACTGGAGGCCTTGCTGCGCTGGCAACATCCCGTACGTGGCATAGTCTCGGCGGGCATCTTTCCGCAGGTATTTGACAATCTAGGTATCGCTGCGCAAATAGGCCGATTGGTCACGGACATGGCCGTCGCACAAGCAGCGCAGTGGCTGCGAGCAAAAGTGCCCTTTAACCGGGTAGCGATCAACGTCACAGCAGCAGATTTTGTACTAGGCGCCTTTCCCACCGTTTTGGCAGAACGCTTGGCACACTATGGTGTGCCCGCTAGCGCCGTAGGGGTGGAAGTTACCGAGGGGATGTTCCTGGGCAGTACAGCCGTGTTGGTGTTGCAAGGCTTGGCGGTGCTGCACGGCATGGGCATCGAAATAGCGTTTGATGATTTTGGTACTGGCTACGCCTCACTCATGCACTTGAAGCTGCCCTTAGACCGGCTGAAGATTGACCGCTCATTTGTGCACGACATGGGAACCGATACCGATAACGCACGTACTAATGCCGCTATCGTGCATACAGTCATGGCGCTAGGCCATCGGCTTGGCAAGCACGTCACAGTGGAAGGGGTGGAGACGATACGCCAAGTTACATTGCTGCGTGAAATGGGCTGTACGCAGTTCCAGGGCAACTACTTCAGCAAACCCTTGAGTGGCAAGGATGTGCCTGCGTTTATTTTAGCATTCAATCTGGCCCAAAGCCCTTTGAACGCGGCGATCAGTGACAGTGAGGTGGTAATTGAAGCGCATATTTGAACTTGCAACTTCATATCTCACCCCACCGCAACCCCCAATCAATCAATCAATCAATTAGCCTGGTAGTGGGCGCGCCTTAGACCTTGGAGGGCACCAAGAAATCTCGGCTGATACTGGCTCCGAGTTCGTTCACACGGTCCAGGAATTGCGTTAAAAATGCATGCAAGCCCGTCGCCAAAATCTCGTCAATGCGGCCATATTCCAGTTCAGCACACAGCTTACCGGCGCGACGCTGGGTTTCGCTGCCTGTTTCGCTGGACACCAGCGCGAGATTCGTCACGACGGCGTTAAGGCTCGCATGCAACGAGCGCGGCATGTCAGAGCGCAGAATCAGCAGTTCGGCGACACGCTCGGGTTTGATCACGTCACGATAGACCTTGCGGTAAATCTCAAACCCGCTGACGCTGCGCAAAATCGCGCTCCAGTGGTAAAAATCGTACTCTTGGTCTTTGCTATTGGCCGCGCCAAAGAAGTCGCTTTGCACCGCGTGAAATTTCACATCCACCAAGCGTGCAGTGTTGTCCGCACGCTCCAAAAAAGTACCCAATCGCATAAAAAACAGGGCTTCATCCATCAGCATGGTGCCCACGGTCACACCACGTGAAAGGTGGCTGCGGAACTTCACCCATTCAAAAAACTGCGATGGATCGCGCTCAAAATCCCCATCGCGCAGCTTGCGGTTAACTTCAAGCCAAGTCTGGTTTTGGGTCTCCCAAACTTCGGTAGTCAGCGTGCCTCGCACGGCACGGGCATTCTCACGGGCTGCGCGCAGGCAAGAGATGATGGAAGATGGGTTTTCTTCGTCCTTCACCATGAACTCCATCACCTCACGGGCCATCACTTCGCCATGGTGCTCGGTATAAGCAGGTAACAATTCGCTGATGGAGAGCAGCCCTTGCCAGCCCACCTGAGCGACAGCTGCAGACTGAGGCAACAGCGAGGTTTGGTAGTTCACATCCAGCATGCGGGAGGTGTTCTCAGCCCGCTCGGTGTAGCGAGACATCCAGAATAAGTGGTCAGCAGTACGGCTTAGCATGTGATTGTTCTCCCTTATTCCAAAATCCAAGTGTCTTTGGTGCCACCACCTTGTGACGAATTGACCACCAGTGAGCCGTCTTTCAGAGCGACACGGGTCAAGCCACCGGGCACCATTTGCACGGTCTTTCCGCTAAGCACAAATGGCCGCAGGTCAATATGGCGAGGTGCAATGCCACTTTCCACGAACGTGGGGCAGCTCGACAAGCTCAGCGTTGGCTGAGCAATGTAGCCCGCAGGGTTAGCCAAAACCGCTTTACGGAAGTCTTCAATCTCTGCATTCGTGGAAGCTGGCCCCACCAACATTCCGTAGCCGCCCGCGCCATGTACCTCTTTGACCACCAAATCTTTCAAGTTAGCCATGGTGTAGGCCAAATCTTCCTTGTTTCGGCACATGTAAGTGGGCACGTTGTTCAGGATTGGTTTTTCGCCCAAATAGAACTCAATCATCTTAGGCACATAGGGATAGATGGACTTATCGTCAGCGACACCCGTACCAACGGCGTTACAAATCGCGACATTGCCCGCACGATAGGCCTCCATCAAACCAGCACAGCCCAGAGTGGACGTGGGACGGAACACTTGCGGGTCTAAGAAGTCATCATCGACACGGCGGTAAATCACGTCCACACGGCGCGGGCCACGCGTGGTGCGCATGTACACAAACCTATCTTTGACGAACAAATCCTGCCCCTCGACCAACTCAATACCCATTTGCTGGGCTAAGAAGGCGTGCTCGAAGTAAGCCGAGTTGTACATACCTGGCGTCAGCACAACCACAGTGGGTTCAGCCACGTTGGCTGGGGCCGAGGCTCGCAGCGTTTCAAGCAGCAAATCGGGATAATGAGCCACAGGGGCGACCTTGTAAGTACTGAAGAGACCGGGGAACAGCCGCATCATCATCTTGCGGTCTTCCAGCATGTAACTCACCCCGCTGGGCACGCGTAAATTGTCTTCCAGAACGTAGTATTCACCGTTGCCCTGGGCATCAGGCGCGCGCACGATATCAATTCCGCTAATGTGCGAGTAGATGTTGCCGGGTACGTTCACGCCCATCATCTCTTTACGAAACTGAGCGTTGTTCAGGATCTGCTCAGCGGGTACATGACCCGCTTTGATGATGTCTTGGTCGTGGTAGACATCATGTAGAAAACGGTTCAGGGCGGTGACGCGCTGTACCAAGCCCTTCTCCATGTTGGCCCATTCATGGGACGGAATGATTCGGGGGATCAAATCGAACGGAATCAGGCGCTCCGTGCCTGCGCCGTCTTCGTCTTTGGCACCGTAGACCGCAAAGGTGATACCCACACGGCGAAAAATCATCTCCGCTTCATCACGGCGGGCACGCATCACTTCATGGGGTTGTTCCGATAACCATTGCGCGTACTTGAGGTAATGCTCACGGACTTCGGGGCTTGGGCCTTGGCTCTGGGATTGCCCTTGTGACTGCCATTGCGAGAGATCCCGCACAGCCGCATCGGGTAACTCAACATACATTTCGTCAAATTTTTTCATAGGCTCGAATCTCCTGGGCATAGCATAGCAAGTTAGGGTGCTTATCTCGTTTACGCACATAGCGTGCCAACCCCCTAAACCGTGTTTATACCCCTGTTAATCAGATGCCTCGAACACGGCGTCGCGAAATTACGCGCTTAAAGGGAGCGTAAAAGCGAAGCCATCGTTTTGGCCCCCTACAGCCTCACCACAAAATAAAGTGAGGTTTATTACGTTTGGGCGGCCTGAGAAGCCGAAAGCAGCTAAAGTAACAAAGGTTACAAATGTGATAAATGTCACAAATATTAGAGGCACAACATGATGCTCACCCTCACCTAGACTCACATGACTAATGCACCCGCTCCATTCCCGCTACGCCGACGACTATTGACCGACATAGTCGCTATCGCCGCGTGCATGGTGCTGGCTGTACTGACCATGCTGGCCTACACCACTTACGTGGCGACAGAGCAGAAAAGCGAGCTAAACCGCGAAGCCAGTCGCTTGACTGCCAAGGTCAACGACGCGAGTAATAACAGCACAGTTATGGGTAGCGCGGTGATGATGAGCTTAGTGAACGATGACGTAAAGAGCCTGCTTGCCAACCCTGTCACAGGTGCCAAAACCGAAATCCTGGACGATTTCAAAACTCTGCTAACCGCGTACCAAGCCCACAACGTTCTGGTGCTTGATCCCAAAGGGGACACCCTGGCCTACCTCGACCGTGATGGCAAAACGCTAGGCCTGGGACTGAACTTGTCAGTATGGCCTTACTTTCAGCAGGCCTTAGCAGGTACGCCCACCGTTTATCCAGCCGTGGATAAGAACTCTGAGGAGCGTGAACTTTACTTTGCAGCACCCGTGCGGCGTGCCGGCCAGACCATCTACCCCGCTCTGGGGGTTTACATCATCACAATGGGGATCGATGCGGTAGAGAATATGCTTCAGTGGGACGCGGGTACCGCGATGCTTGTTTCCCCGGATGGGGTAGTCTTTGCCAGCAACCGCAGCGAATGGCGGATGCAACTGCTGGCAGCCCCCGACAGTGGACCCAGCCCTGCACGCTTACAAATACTGGCGCACGACCAGCAGTTTGGCAACCTGTTCGCCAAAGGTTTGCCCGAACGGCTACCTCTTTATCTGGACCACCAAGACACGCAATTGGCGCACCTCGGGGACGCGCGCTTCGCCATGACCAGCCAAACGTTAAGCTGGCCTGACGCACAAGGGCCGTGGCGTGTAGTGCTGGTACAAGACCAAGCCGGGTGGCACAACCACCACCTTCCCACTCTGGCGCTGGGCACGTTGATACTGGCTTTCAGCCTGTTGATCTACTACACACTGTCTCAGCGTACCCGCGCGCGTACAGTTTTGAAGCAGCAAAGCATAGCCAAAACCCATATGGCTGACCAGCTGGCATTTCAAGAAATGCTGATTGACGCTATTCCCATTCCGATCTTTATTAAAGACACCGAACTCCGATTCACCACCATCAACCGCGCTTTTGAGAAGGCCTATGGCGTCAAGCGCGCTAACCTGCTAGGTCAATTGCGGGTCTTCCACGACACAGTGTCGGACAAATTCAAACAAGAAGCCCACGCCGAACAATTGCACATCGTGCGCAGCAGTGGCACGTTGCACAGAACACAGATCAATACCTGGGCGGACGGTAAGCTGTATAACGAACTGTTCTGGCTCAGCGGCATCGTACACAAAGATGGCACACCCGCTGGCTTGCTGGGTGTGGTGCTGGACAACACCGAGCGACAACTTGCCGCAGACGCCCTCGTTAGCGCGAAAGAATCCGCTGAGTCCGCCGTAGCGACCAAATCCACTTTCCTAGCCAACATGAGCCATGAGATTCGCACCCCCATGAACGCCATCATTGGGCTAGCGCACTTGGCGCTGCGTACGCAGCTCACACCGCAGCAGCGCGACTACATACAAAAGGTGCATAGCGCTGGGCAGTCATTGCTGGGCATCATCAACGACATTCTTGATTTTTCTAAGATCGAAGCGGGCAAGCTGGAAACCGAGTCCATCCCCTTCGATTTGGACGAGGTGTTGAACCGAGTCTCCACCATCACAAGCAGCAAAGCTTGGGACAAAGAACTCGAACTGATGTTCCATATCGCCAACGATATGCCGCGCAACCTTAAAGGCGATCCGCTACGGCTGGAGCAAGTGCTCATCAACCTGATTAACAACGCGGTCAAGTTCACTGAACACGGACAAATCTTGGTCTCCGGGGCGCACCGCCTGCTTGACGAAGGCACTGCAAATGGCCGCATTGAGCTTAAGTTTGAAATCCGTGATACCGGCATCGGTATGACACCTGAGCAAACGGCCAAGCTGTTCATGCCCTTCAGCCAAGCCAATGACTCCACCACACGTAAATTTGGTGGCACTGGCCTGGGTTTATCGATCAGCAAGCATTTAGTTGAGGTGATGGGCGGCAGCATTGGCGTGAACAGCGTAGCAGGAGAAGGCTCGGTATTCCACTTCACTTGGGTGTGCTCGCTCGCTGACGCCAACCTCAGTAAACCTCGCTTAATGCCTGACGCGCTTAACAACATGCGGGTGCTGGTGGTGGACGATAACGCTGATGCACGCGAAATCTTGAGAGAAGCGTTGAGCCGCTTCAATTTTGAAATAGACAGCGTCGCTAGCGGAGAGCAAGCATTGGCTGCATTGCGCTCACAAAATAGTAGCAATCTTCTAACGCCCAATAATCGCCGCCGTCTTGATTTCGAGAAAAAAGCCTATGGTTTGGTCTTCACCGACTGGAAAATGCCCGGAATGGATGGCATTGCACTCACCCGCCATATCAAGACCGATAACCAAATTGATCCCCAGCCTTCTGTGGTGCTGGTCACCGCCTTTGGCCGCGAAGAAGTCCGCCTACAGGCAGAGAATGCAGCGATGGATGGGTTTTTGGTCAAGCCCATTAACCAGTCGATGTTGGTGGACACGCTGGTCAGTTTGTTTGCCCAGCACAACTCAGGCGACAGCGAGCCCCTTATCCAGGTCAACCAAGAAGAAGTGCCGAACCTGTACGGCCTGCGCGTGCTGCTGGCCGAAGACAACGCAATCAACCAGCAAATCGCGATCGAACTGATGCAAACCGCCGGGGTGCAGGTGGACGTTGCCAACAACGGTCGTATCGCTGTGGACATGCTACAAGCCGCAGGTCTTGGCGTGTACCACTTGGTGCTAATGGACTTGCAAATGCCCGAAATGGACGGCCATGAAGCTACCCAGTTGATTCGAAAAAACCATATTTTCAATGGTTTACCCATCATCGCCATTACGGCCCACGCCATGGTGGAAGAGCGCGAACGCTGCTTAGCCGAAGGCATGAATGAGCATATCGCCAAGCCTATCGACCCCGTGCTACTTTACAAAACGCTACTGAAATGGGGCGGCCATGCAGTAACGCCTGCACCACCTGCGAAGAGCACGACAACAAAGGCAGCGCCAGCAAAGCAGTCAACACCGGAGACCGCTCCTAACGACGTGATGGCCGCCTTACAAGCCCAAGTGCCACAGCTAAGCGTCGCCACAGCACTGCGCCGCGTCGCAGGCAATCCCAAGCTCTACTTGAGCCTGCTTCAACGCTACCGCAGCGACCAAGCTGACACACTTAGCGAATTGCGTGAACGTTTGGACGCCCACGATCACGCCACCGCTGAGAGGCTGGCCCACACGCTGCGAGGCGTGTCTGGCAACATTGGTGCGGAGGCGGTAGAAACCCAAGCTGCACTGCTGGAAAAAGCTTTGCGCGAGGGCGCGAGTGAGGCAGATATCGCAAGCCATATTACCCAGACAGATCATTCGCTGCAGCCTCTGCTGACCTCACTGAAGGCTTGGTTTGACCATGCTGACGCCAGCGCTGCGGCCACCGAGGCTTCAAAGCCAGCCACAACTACACCCGCTTCTGCCACTTCTTCAGCAGACGCCCAAATCCGCCTGCAAGTTCAGCTGCAAAAGCTGAGCACGATGCTGGAAGAGATGGACGGCGACGCACACGACTTCCTGGCATCTATGCCCAGCGAGCTAACGACTCTGCTGCCCCAAGACGTGCTGAACACCCTGCACCAGCAGGTAGCGGCGTTCGATTTTGAAGAAGCACTTGCGCTATTGAAACCGCACATGGGAACCCCTACTCCTGATTAACCCGTTCTCTTACAGGTTTTACGGCGCACTGTGCTGCCAATAGTGCGGGGCAATTGCCCGTTGACAGTCCAGCCGCTCAGGCCGCTCACTTGACCACAGGGCCGCGCCGCAATGTGCCGCATCAACCAGTTGCACACCTTGCGCCTTGTAACGGGCCACCACTGAAGGTACCGGGTGCCCAAAGCGATTCCGGTAGCCTGCCTGCACTACGGCCACATGCGGCTTTACGGCATCCAAAAATGCCGCACTCGATGAAGTCTTACTGCCATGGTGAGGCACCAGCAGAAAATCCACCTTCAGCTTGTCGCGGTCAGCCCCAGCCAGCAGTGCCGCTTCTTGCGGCTGCTCAATATCCCCCACCAGCAGCGCACTGCTACGTATGGACGGGTTGCCCGACATACCGCTAGAAATCCGCAACACACAGCTCAGTCCGTTAGGCTTAAGTCGGCCCGCCGCCGCCGCGTCGTAATCTGCCGGTAAAGGATGCAAAACCTCAAACTCCACGCCATCCCACTGCCAATATTGCCCCGCCAAGCAGCGCGTGGCGGGGCGCAGCGCTTGCAGCTCGTGTGCTGACTCTATAGAACTGAGTAACGTTGCTTGGGGTTGCATTGCCAGCACAGCCGGTGCGCCACCCGTGTGGTCCAAGTCACGGTGACTCAGCACCAGCGTGTCCAGCTTCACGTCCAAGGCTCTCAACAAAGGCACTAGCACGCGGTGTCCGGCATCTGAGTCCGCGCCAAAGCGAGGCCCCGTGTCATACAGCAGACTGTGCCCGGCTGTACGTACCAGAACCGCATTACCTTGACCGACATCGGCTGCCAACAATTCAAACTGCCCAACCACCGGACGTGGCGCTTGCCACAGCAACACAGGCAATAACAGCGGTACACCCAAGCCGCGCAAGGCCCAGGGCAAGCGCATGGCGAGAAGAACACCACCAAATAGACCCACTGCACAAACCCAGAATTCAGGAGCAGCTGTAGAAACAGTAGCAAATGAAAAGGAATTCAGCAGCTGCAGCACAACATCTAAGACCTTCAAACTGCCAGCACAAAGCGCCCAAACTGGCGACCAAAGTACCCCCAACATCGCCAACGGCGTGACCACCAGCGTCACCCAAGGAATCGCCACAAGGTTCGCCACCAGCCCTACCACCGAAAACTGACCAAACAGCAGCAACGTGAGCGGCGTTAGCGCCAGCGTCACCACAGCTTGCTCACGCAGCAGAGCCCGGAAAGGTGGCCACAGCCGCCTTAGCAGCACAAGCAACCAATAACCTGGGGGATCAGGGGCTGCAACTGCATCCCGCTCAGCACTGCTGATAAACAGCACCGCGACCGCAACAAAACTCAACCAAAATCCCGCCTGAAGCATGGCCCATGGGTCTAACACCAACACTACCGCTACGGTCAGCAGCCACATGACCGGCCAAGGCCAGTTGTACCCGCTTAGGCGCAGCAGAGCCACTGTCGCCAACATCGCGACTGTGCGCTGGGAAGGTACGCCCCAGCCACTGAACATTGCATAAGCCATGGCCAACAGTACGCCCCCCACCAACGCGGCTGATGGCGCAGGCATCGCCTTACACAAACGCCCAGAGCGCCGCCATAACTGCCCCAACACCCAGGCTGCTAACCAAGCAAACAACGTCACATGCAGGCCTGAGATACTCATTAAATGAGCCACTCCGGTTGCACGAAAAACATCCCAATCAGCGCGCTCAATGGCCGCTTGGTCGCCCACCACAAGGGCCGCAATGATGCCTGCGGTGCGGCGCTCAGGAACCGCTGCAAAGATGGCGTCACGTACGGCAAGCCGGGCCTGCTCCAGCGGGTGCCGATGGGTTTGGGCCAGCCATTGCGGGGCGTCCACCGTATCAGTAACGCGCACATAACCCGTCGCTTGCAGGCCCTGCTCCCATAGCCACAGCTCGTAGTCAAAACCGTGGGGGTTACTGTTGCCGTGCGGGGCTTTGAGGCGCACTGTCAATTGCCAACGCTCGCCAGGAACCAAAGCGGGCGGCACAGCAGCGTTGGGTGTGGCGTACCAGCCGAGGTACAGCAAGGGTGGCACAGTGACGGCCACCACAGACTCACCCGGTAGCGCTGATCTTTCCGTAGTGAAAACCGCGGGGGAAACTGCGGAAACACTCGCTGACTCCACTTCAAACCGAAAACGCGTCCCGCCGGCGTTGCGCTGGGGCATGGCGGCAATGACACCTACCATCTGGATATTTCGCCCTTCTAGCTCGGGCGACAGAGCTTGGCCTGCAAAACTACTGGCGCGTGCTCCGCACAGCGCGAACGCCAAAGCAGCGCCCCCAACCAAAGCAAGCACCATGCGCCAACTGTCTGCTGCGGATTTAATAGCTAGTAAAGCACATACTGTAAAGACACAGACCGTAAAACAGGCATAAATTAAATTGAGCGATAGCGTGTCTTGCCCCAACTGCACCGCCGTACCCACCATCCAGCCCAGCAACATGGGGGTGAGCAGTGGGCGGCGCAAGGACGACTTGGCAGGCGTCTCAAACAGGCCGTGCGCAGACACTTTCGAGCTAACGATATCAACGCCCTCAACGGCCTTGCCATCATCAGCGTGGTTGTTCCACTGTTTTTCCTCCTGTTTTTGCATACGTCAATACTAATCTCACCTCAGATTGATGGCCAGCGCTGGCAGATCATGGCTCGGGACTTGCTAAGCTACGCCTGTTAAGATTTTTTGTCGTTGTTGCTCTAACTACTGCCGAATCAATATGTCCATTCACGCCGCGCTGAGCCACATTACCCACTACTCCTACGACCGCTTGGTTAAGCTGGGACCACAGGTTGTTCGCCTGCGCCCCGCTCCACACTGCCGTAGCAACATCATTTCTTACTCGTTGAAAGTCGAGCCAGCCCAGCATTTTGTGAACTGGCAGCAAGACCCCTTTGCCAATTACCAAGCTCGCCTAGTATTTCCAGAAAATGTTCGGGAATTCAAGGTGACGGTCGATTTGGTTGTCGAAATGGCGGTTTACAACCCGTTTGACTTCTTTTTGGAACCTAAAGCAGAAAATTTCCCCTTTAAATATCAGCCGGAGACCGCTACCGAGCTGGCACCCTACCTTGCCTTGGAACCTGTTACGCCACTGGTCGCCGCTTACCTGAAGAAAATCGATCTGACCGAAAAGCGCACCATCGACTTTTTGGTGGGTCTGAACCAGATGTTGCAAGGCGACATCAGCTACACCATCCGCATGGAACCAGGTGTGCAGACCCCCGAAGAAACGCTGACGCTGGGTTCAGGCTCGTGCCGCGACACTGGCTGGCTGCTGGTGCAACTGATGCGCCGCCTGGGATTGGCTGCACGCTTTGTCTCAGGCTACCTGATTCAACTCAAACCCGATGTGAAATCGCTCGACGGCCCTAGCGGCACCGAGGTGGATTTCACCGATTTGCACGCGTGGTGCGAGGTTTATCTGCCCGGCGCGGGCTGGGTCGGTCTTGACCCTACCTCGGGCCTCATGGCCGGTGAAGGCCATATTCCGCTGGCCTGCACGCCTCAGCCATCGGGTGCAGCCCCAGTTGAAGGTGGCGTGGACGAGTGCGAGGTGATCTTCAGCCACCACATGGGCGTGACCCGCATTTACGAATCCCCCCGCGTCACCAAACCTTATACCGAAGAGCAATGGGCCGACGTGATGGCCCTGGGCGATAAAGTTGACGCCGAATTGGTCGCCGGTGATGTGCGCCTGACTATGGGCGGTGAGCCCACCTTCGTCGCCACCAGCGACCGCGACGCCGCAGAATGGAACACCGACGCCCTCGGCCCAACCAAACGCGGCTACGCCACTGAGCTGGTTCAAAAACTGCGTGACGAATACGGCAAAGGTGGTTTTCTGCACTTTGGCCAAGGTAAGTGGTACCCCGGTGAACAACTGCCGCGCTGGGCATTGAGTATTTACTGGCGTGCTGATGGTCAGCAGTCATGGAAAGACCCAACGTTGTTCGCAGATGAACGCGTGCCGTCTTATTACACCAGTGCAGATGCCAAACGTTTTACCGAGCACTTGGCCAGCAAACTCAAGATCACCACCAAGCACATTGAAGCCGGTTACGAGGATGTCTGGTACTACTTGTGGCGTG
Source organism: Betaproteobacteria bacterium (assembly GCA_043739385.1). Classification (GTDB taxonomy): domain Bacteria; phylum Pseudomonadota; class Gammaproteobacteria; order Burkholderiales; family Burkholderiaceae_C; genus Defluviibacillus. The sequence continues at coordinate 21,638 of JAYUED010000053.1, forward strand.
AACGTCGCCTGCCCATCAACGTAGACCCGTTTGACTCGCGCCTGGACGACGAGATGGAACGTGCGCGCCTGCGCCGCGTTTTTGAGCAAAAGCTGGATGCGGTTGTCGGCTATGTACTGCCTCTGGAGGCTACCGAAGGCCCGGCCCTTGCCGGCCCGGTGTGGCGCACAGGCCCTTGGTTCCTGCGTGACGAACGCATGTACCTGATGCCTGGTGACTCCCCAATGGGCTACCGCTTGCCGTTGGATTCTCAACCTTGGGTCAGCAAAGCTGATTACCCCTATTTGGTTGAACGCGATCCCAGCACAATTCGGGGCGCCCTGCCTGCTTCGGCTGCGCTGGCCGCGCGCTACGCAGCAGTCGCCAGTACCCCAACCAGTCAAACCGGGCCTAGAACCCAAATGGCAGCAATTTCACCCGCTGCCAAAATTGCTGAAATGCGCCGTCCGGGCTACATGGCAAGTACCAGCCTGCCCACAGAAGCTACCCGCTTGATGCAAGGTGGCCTGCAACGCGGTCAAACTGGGGATGCGAGCGAAGTCAGCACGAATGCCCAAACCAGCACGCAGGCTGAGCCAGCGATATACACCCAAGCGCCCAAAGCGTTTGAATCAGCGCAAGGCATCACCCGTACAGCCTTGTCGGTGGAAGTGCGTGACCCTCGCCGCTCCAGCGGTCCGAAAGCCGAATTCAGCACCTCAGCAACGGATGCCATCACCGGCAAGCCTGGCGTACTTTACGTCTTCATGCCCCCACTGGCCAAGCTGGATGACTACCTGGACTTGCTGGCCGCAGTAGAAATCACGGCCAAAGAGACTAGCCTGAAAATTGTGCTGGAAGGCTATCCTCCCCCTCGTGATCCACGCCTGAAACTGTTGGCCGTAACACCTGACCCCGGTGTGATTGAGGTCAACATACACCCCGCTAACAATTGGAAGGAGCTGGTCGAGCACACCGAGTTCCTCTACCAAACCGCGTTTGAAACACGCCTGTCGGCTGAAAAATTCATGACCGATGGCCGTCACACCGGCACTGGCGGCGGCAACCACTTTGTGATGGGTGGAGCTACGCCCTCCGACAGTCCGTTTCTGCGCAAACCGGAGCTGCTGGCCAGCCTGCTGAAATACTGGCATAACCACCCGTCTTTGAGTTACTTGTTCTCCGGCATGTTCATTGGCCCCACCAGCCAAGCACCGCGTGTAGACGAAGCCCGCAATGACCAGCTCTATGAGCTAGAAATCGCCATTGAGCAAATTTACAAGAACCGCGAAAAATACGGTTTGGATATGCCACCATGGTTGGTAGACCGCACGCTGCGCAATATCCTGGTGGACGTGACAGGCAACACCCACCGCAGTGAATTTTGTATCGACAAGATGTATTCGCCTGACAGTGCTACAGGTCGCTTAGGCTTACTGGAGTTGCGCGCCTTCGAGATGCCACCCCACGCCCGCATGAGCATTGCCCAGCAACTGCTTATCCGTGCGCTGGTCGCCCGCTTCTGGAAATCTCCCTACACTGCACCGATTACCCGATGGGGCACAGAACTACACGATCGCTTCCTGTTGCCCACGTTCATCAAAATGGACTTTGAGGACGTCATTGCTGAAATGCAGCAAAGCGGCTACGCGTTCGACCAAAGCTGGTTTGCACCACACGTCGAGTTCCGCTTCCCCATCGTTGGTCAAGTGAAAACTCAAGGCATGGAACTCACGCTGCGTAATGCGCTGGAGCCATGGCATGTGATGGGGGAAGAAGGCACCTCCGGAGGCACTGCGCGCTATGTAGACTCGTCCTTAGAGCGCATTGAAGTGCGCGTGACGGGCATGAACCAAAGCCGCTATGTGGTCACCGTCAACGGTCAGGCGCTACCCATGCAACCAACGGGTACCACGGGCGAATACGTCTCAGGCGTACGCTACCGAGCTTGGAACCCACCCAGCGCACTGCACCCCACGATAGGCGTCCATGCCCCGCTGACGTTCGACATTGTGGACACCTGGATGCAACACTCTCTGGGCGGCTGCCAGTATTACGTGGCACACCCCGGTGGCCGCAATTACGACACCTTCCCCGTCAACAGCTATGAAGCCGAAAGCCGTCGTTTGTCCCGTTTCTTCCGTATGGGTCATACCCCTGGAAAAATGCAAGTACCACCAGCGACGATCAATGTACCAGGCAGCCGGGAGTTTCCGTTTACGTTGGATTTGCGTCGGTGAGACCTCTGCTAACCAGCGGCGCCTGCGTCGTAACGCGTGGCGCGGAGTTGCTTAGTTGCTTAGTTGCGTTGTCGATCAGTTACTCTAAAGAGCCTCGCAGTATTAAACGCTGCGAGGCTCTTGCTTGTTACTTGTACTCACGCTATCCGCAGGTGCTATTCATCGAGGCTTAAGTGGCACCAATTGCTCCAACGATACCGCCAAATAACCTGCAGCCTTCTCAGGCGGCAAGCCGTAGGTCAGCGCGAAATCAGAGCTCCCTGACACGTCACGCGCCATGCCACTCACGGGGCTAAGGGACGTAAACACCAATACAAAAGTGCGACCATCGCTACACGCCAAATTAACTACGCCGCTGCTGGTTGCGGTGTAGTGCATTCGGCCAAAGCAGCTGAGATTCGAAGCAGATTTGACAGTGACATCACTTTGATCAGCCTGCATCACAACTCCTGATTGCAACTGAAAAGTGGCTTCACGTTCACGTACAAAGTTAGCCTCACCACGCAAAATTTGCCCCCCAACGGTCCCAAAGACCTGCGAATTAGACGACAGCCATCCCGTTGTTTTTTCAGTAACGGATGCACAACCGGTGAATAGCAACGCCGTGACCATAGTCAGCACGCTAGCCCGGGAAGTCGCAGCAAAGACAAAAAAGTTCAACGTATTTCTCCAAAGGGCCATCACTACCAACGCCTTATTAAACACCCCAGCCTCCACTTTGAAACAAGCGAATAAAACCCTAAAAATCCAGCTAAAGTGCGTATCTGTAAAATTTAGGGGCTCATATCACTATTAATTTTTGTCCACTAAGGTGGCAGAAACGACCTTAAATTAGGCAGCACACCAAAATGAATACGCTGTAATGTGACAATCAGTCACAGTGGAAAAAATTAACATTAGCCCGCTTGATGGGCCATCCAACCTTAAACCTGACGATTGGGCTGTAGCTGCTGCTGTGCCCGCAGCGCGCGGCCACTTTGACGAGCTTCAAGGGCGTACGGCTCCAACAGCAATCGCATCCGCGTCTACAACCAGCGGCACTGACACCAAAGCTGCCGCCCTCGCATCGCCGACTGACAAAGTAGCCCCTGTGGTACCGCACTGGGCTGAGTTCTTTGGTCACTTGGGCGCAGAACCTGCTGAAGAGTTGAACCGCCGCACCGAAAGTCTACGGCGACAAATCAGGGACAACGGCATCACTTACAACGTGTATGCCGATGCCGACCAACCCCAGCGCCCCTGGGCGCTGGATCTATTTCCCTTGATCGTCTCACCCGAAAGCTGGCAACAGATCGAAGCGGGCGTCAAACAACGGGTGCGGGTCCTCGATCGGCTGATGGCAGATGTGTACGGGCCACAGCGGCTGTTACGAAATGGCTTGGTACCGCCAGCGTTGGTACAAGGTCATCCCGGCTACTTGAGGGCCGCCCATGGTCTGCTCCCACCCGAGAGCACGCATCTGCACATTGCAGCCTTCGATTTAGCACGGGGACCCGACGGTAACTGGTGGGTGGTGTCACAGCGCACGCAGGCTCCATCAGGTTTAGGGTATTTGATGGAAAACCGCATTTCCATTTCACGCCTGTTCCCAGAAAGCTTCGCGGGCATGAAGGTACAGCGGCTGGCGTCTACCTACCGCGCGCTAGTAGACAATCTCAAGCAGACGAGCCCAGCGGGCAAAGACGCCCACATCGCTCTGCTGACTCCTGGCCCCTACAGTGAAACCTATTTTGAACACGCCTACTTGGCCCGCTACCTGGGCCTAACCCTCGTGGAAGGCAGTGACCTCACCGTGCGTAATCAGCGGGTCTACCTGAAAACTCTGCGGGGTTTGCAGCCAGTGCATGCCCTGCTCAAGCGCTTGGACGATGAGTTTTTAGACCCGCTAGAGCTGCGCTCAGACTCGCGATTGGGCGTACCCGGTCTGCTTCAAGCGATACGTGCTGGCAACGTGCTGGTGGCCAATGCACCTGGGTCGGCCTTTTTAGAGTCTCCTGCCTTGCTTGGCTTCTTACCCGCACTGTCAAGGCATTTGCTGGGCGAAGAGCTCAAACTACCGGCATTGCCAACATGGTGGTGTGGCGAGCGTGCCGCTATGGAAAATGCCCTGCCTGAATTGGCAGACAGCGTGGTCAAGCCAACCTACCCTGGCTCCTCAGCGTTCAACAGTTTTGATGCGGTGCTGGGCCGTTCGTTGTCGCAACGCGAGTTGAACGAATGGTCGGGTCGTGTCGTACGGCAAGCCGATGAATACACCTTGCAAAGTTACATGCCGCTGTCACAAATGCCGACTTGGAACGGGCGTGTAGAACACCCCCAGCTGGTACCTCGCTCGGTAATGCTCAGGGTCTTTGCGGTGTCTGACGGCCCACAGTCTTGGCGGGTTCTGCCCGGTGGGTTGGCGCGCATGGTCAGTGCCAACTCTGAAATTGCCTCCATGCAACGAGGTGGTAGCAGCGCCGATGTCTGGGTAGTAGCAGATGTTAAAAACGGTGCAGAAGTTGACCAATTCACCTTGCTGCAAGACAAACTCTCCCCTGCCACAGTGGCACAACGCAAGCGCGTAGTCACCAGCCGTGCGGCAGAAAATTTATTTTGGCTAGGCAGATACACCGAGCGGGCAGAGAACGCTATACGTTTGGCTCAGCTCACGCTGGAATGTTTGCAAGGCGAACACCAAGCATCGCCACCCTTAATGCAATGGTTAAGCCAAATGGCCGTCGCGCATGGCTTGGTTCTACCTGCGGTGCCGGGTGCCCTGGCAGCGCGCCGTGTGTTTGAACGCTCACTGATTGCAGGCTTAGGCGCAACAAACATGTCGTCCAGCGTCGGGTTTAACCTGCGGGCGATTAAAGGCGCGGCGTTTTCCGTGCGGGAGCGCTTGTCGCCAGCCCAGTGGCGCATCATCACGCAGGCGGAACAGGACTTCTCCCAACGCTGCGCGGAACAAGCAGAGCAAGGTGATTACTCCTCTTTGGAAGCTTTGCGCCTTTTGGGCACAGCCAGTGCCCATTTAGCTGCGATGACGGGCGCACAAACTGACCGTATGACGCGCGACGATGGTTGGCGTTTGCTCAGTATTGGTCGCCATATTGAGCGGCTGGCCTTCCTAGCAGGTGCATTAGACACGGGATTGACGAGCAAAGCCATCCACACTGAGGGCGGATTTGACGCGATGATTGCGCTGTTCGACAGCACTATCACCTTCCGCGCCCGATACCAGCAAAGCCATGATTTGGTTGCCCTGTTGGATTTACTCGTGCTCGACCGGGACAATCCCCGCTCATTAGGCTGGGTAGTACAAACGTTGCGGGGCCGCTTGGCCAAGCTGGGTGGCAGCGCACCAGGCGAACTGGGTGGTCTTGCCTTGCAAGTGCCTGATCCTAATTTGTGGGATTTAACCAAGCTGTGCCAGCCGACAGAAGACTGGCAAATATGCGCGCTCAACGCTAACAACGTGGCAAGCACGGCCAGTACAGGCAACACGGCAAGCACTGTCAACAATATCAGCACACATGCCAACTTGACTGCGGTGCTCCAGATATGCCGAGCTTGCGCCGTCCAAGTCTCTGACGATATCAGCGCCACGTACTTTACCCACTCGGGTCATGCGCGCAATACCGGAGGCTCTTGATGAAATTGCGTGTCACTCATGAAACCCGCTATGACTACACGCCTGCGGTGGAGACGGCACAACATTTGGCGCATTTGCGGCCTCTAAGTACATCGGGACAGCAGTTACTCTCACATAGCCTTACTGTCAATCCTCAGCCTGCGCTGCTGACAGAGGCGATGGACGTGTTTGGCAATGTACGGACATTTTTTTCTCTGCAAATCCCGCACCAGCAATTGACCGTTACAGCCGATAGTGTGGTTGTAACCAGCAAACCCCAGTCCCCTGATGGCAGTACCGATTTAACGCTCTGGGAGCACACCCGTGAGGTGTTTCGCTTTCATGCCGGAAATGCGTATGACCCAGCATCTGAGTTTGTATTTGCCTCGCCTTGCATACCGCGGCACTCCGACTTTTTGGACTATGCAAGGCCCAGCTTTGCAACAGGCACAGCGCTGCTGTCTGCCATTTGCAACCTGATGGAGCGTATTCACACCGAATTCACTTACGCCTCACAAAGCACAGAAGTCAACACACCTGCACAGGTTGCGCTAAAGCAAAAAAAAGGCGTTTGCCAAGACTTTTCGCACATCATGATCGCCTGCCTGCGCAGCATGAGCCTGCCAGCCAGGTACGTGAGCGGCTACCTGCTGACGGAACCCCCTAAGGGTCAAGTGCGACTGGTTGGTGCTGATGCGTCGCATGCGTGGGTCTCAGCTTACATTCCAGGCTTGAACCAGAGCCGCCGCAAAGGACTGGATGGACGTCCACCTAATGGTTTCGGTGGCGGTTGGTTTGACTTTTGCCCCACAAACAACCGTTGGGGCTTTGGCACACCCGGTGAAGACTATGTCACCCTAGCGATTGGCCGGGACTTCTCGGACGTGTCCCCTATGCGTGGCATGATTCATGGTGGTGCAAACCACCGCCTGCATGTCGGTGTGACGGTGCAACCCATTGATGCAGATACAACGGGGAATGTTGCGAACTCCAACGCGCTCGCCGACAGTCATGTACAAACACCTGCAGTACTGCACCAATCTCAATCTCAATCTCAATCTCAATCTCAATCTCAATCTCAATCTCAATCTCAATCTTCAAAATCATGAGCATTTACGCCAAACTGACAGAACTGAACATCATTCTGCCTGCCGTAGCAACGCCTGCTGCCGCCTACGTGCCTTTTGTACAAACGGGTAACTTGATCTTTCTAAGTGGCCATATCGCTCGTAAAGACGGTAAACCCTGGGTTGGCCAACTTGGTAAAACCATGACCACGGAAGAAGGCAAAGCAGCAGCCCGAGCCATCGCCATTGAGCTGATGGGTACATTGAACGCCGCTGTTGGAGACTTGAATAAAGTTAAGCGCATCGTAAAGCTAATGAGCTTGGTGAACTCCACCGGTGACTTTACTGAACAGCACTTGGTCACCAACGGTGCCAGTGAGTTGTTAGGCCAAGTCTTTGGAGCAGCAGGTATCCACGCTCGCAGTGCATTCGGTGTGGCACAAATCCCGATGGGAGCTTGCGTAGAGATTGAAATGATTGCGGAAATTAGCTAACTACTAACTACTAACTTTTATTAGTAGCTAGTTTCACACCATGCCCCGTACGGGTACCGGTGTCACCGCTGTGAGCACTCCGCCACTGCCACCAGCACCACTTCCGCTAATCTTAAAGGCTGCCACAACCTGAGTCAGCTGATCCGCCTGGTCTCGCAGACTTTGAGCTGCGGCAGCACTTTGCTCGACCAAAGCAGCGTTCTGTTGCGTCATTTGATCCAAGTTTGTCACTGCATCGTTCACGTCAGCGATACCAGCGCTTTGGGTACTGGCCGCAGCGGTAATTTCACCGATCATCTGCGTAACTTGCCGAACAGACTGCACGATGTCGGTCATCGTTGTGCCCGCAGCGGCCACAAGACGCGCTCCAGATTCGACTTTATCGACCGATGCATCAATCAGTACCTTGATTTCTTTGGCTGCTTGGGCACTGCGTTGAGCCAAATTTCGTACCTCACTGGCGACCACGGCAAACCCACGACCTTGCTCACCAGCTCGCGCGGCTTCCACCGCCGCATTCAACGCCAAAATATTGGTTTGAAATGCGATCCCATCAATCACACCAATGATGTCAGCGATCTTCTTGCTACTGAGGTTGATATCTTCCATGGTAGCAACCACTTGCGTCACAACAATACCTCCTCGCTCGGCCACAGCTGAGGCATTGGCTGCGAGTTTGCTGGCTTGCTGCGCACTGCTAACACTTTGCTGCACAGTTTGGGTTAGCTGTCCCATCGACGCCGAGGTTTGTTGCAAATCACTGGACGTCTGCTCCGTACGATGCGACAAATCGTTGTTACCTGCCGCAATTTCAGCACTGGCAATGGCAATGTTGTCTGTACTTTGCCGTACTTGATGAACCATCCGGCCCAGGGATTGACTCATAGTGAGCAGGGAACGGATCAGATCACCGAACTCATCGCTCCGGTCTACGCTCATGTTGGCACTAAGGTCACCGCCAGCAATGCGGGCTGCCAGCGCATTGGCCTGCCCCAGAGGGATCAAAATACTTCGGATAAGCCCAAAAGCGCCTCCAACAAGTAACGCAAGAATCAACACCACGCCAACTCCAGCGGTATTCAAAGTGATCGCAGTGGCGTCATTAATGTCAGCCTGGGTCTGCACCAAGGCTTTTTCTTGCATAGCGACAAAATCCCGCAAGTTCGCCAGATACGCTGACACTGCCGGGTTGTACTGCGCACCAATCATGGCTATAGCTTCGTCTTGTTTGCCGGCAACCTTGAGGGCACGCGCAGAGCCGCGCAGATCAATCATGAATTTGCGACTGGCAGCAATTTTTTTAAGCTGAGTGCTGTCTTCTGGCCGAAGATCCATATCTTCTATGCTCTTTTGAACTTCAGAAATTTGTGTACTGGCCGCTGCAATCAGATCTTTGAAGGCCGATTCGATCACTACCTCGTTGCTAAGTACCAAAGCCTGCGTACGGGCAGCATTGGCCTCGGTCAACCCAGCCCAGCGCGTGGCGGCCTCAACCCGCCGATTAACGGCCTTAAGAGCGATCTCACCCTCAGACTGAGTCTTGAAGAAGCGCAAGCCGGCAAACCCAGTGACGGCCATTAGCGCGAGAACCAAGGCACCCACAGCCAGCCAGAGTTTGGCTGCCATTTGAAAATTTTTGCGGTTCATGCCTTGCCTCCATGTTTTAGTGTTGCGGAACAGCACCTCTTGGCACAATTCAAGCTTTATGTACAGATTATGGGCAAGCTGCGAAAGCCTACACCTTTAGGGGGTTCTACTCCACACGCGTCACGGCTGATGGCTTAAATCCTAAATCAGCCACTTTACCTTTGCGGGCACGGCCAGCACGTGCGTTGTTCAAAGAGCGAATTTCCAGCGTTTCCTCGCGCGCTTTACCGCCACGCCCAATTCCTGATATGCGAACACTGCGGGTATAAGCGGCAGCGCCGGCCAAAGTATCGTTGGTCTCCAAGTCCATCAGCGTAACGCCTCGGCCCCCTTTGGTAAGGGCTTTCACCTCGCTGACTTCAAACGTCAAAATCCGCCCGCCCGTTGAGGCACAGGCCACATGGGTTGCTGGAGCTATCAACGCTTGGCCCGCATTTACCCCCCTCACTGGCGATGGTGGCAATACAGCCTCACCTTCACCCAAGGTGATGAAAGCCTTGCCACCCCGTTGACGCGAGACCATGTCTTCGATGTTGGCCACAAAGCCATAGCCTGCGGAGCTGGACAGCAGCAGTGTGGCGCCTGCGGGGCCCGCAAAATAATGCAGCAACTGCGTCCCCACCTCCAAATCGACTAACGTGATTACAGGCTGGCCATCGCCACGTGCGCCAGGTAGGGCTGAAACGGGTACTGAATACACACGACCGTTACTGCCAAACACCAGCAAGGTGTCCACGCTGCGGCATTCGAACGCACCGTAGAGCGCATCACCAGCCTTAAAGTTGTACTCTGGATTAGCCGCGCCGACCACAGCGGCACCTGTGGAGTTGGCGCCTGAATTGACGGTGACTGCACGCTCCCTGACCCAGCCTTTTTGAGCCCGCACCCAGCCTTTTTCAGAGACCACCACGGTCACCGGCTCGTCCACTACTTTGACCTCAACTACGGCACGTTTATCAGCCTGGATCAGCGTACGTCGAGCATCAGCGAACTGCTTCGTATCGGTTTCAATCTCTTTAATCATCAACCGGCGCAGCGTTACAGGATTGGCCAGTATGTCTTCCAAGCGGGCTTGCTCTTCACGCAGACTCTGCAACTCTTGCTCGATCTTGATGGCTTCCAATCGCGCCAGCTGACGCAGACGGATTTCGAGAATGTCTTCAGCTTGAGCGGCGCTTAAATTGAAACGAGCAATCAACGCGGCTTTAGGCTCGTCCGACTGACGGATGATGGCAATCACCTCATCAATATTGAGCAGCACAATCTGCCGCCCCTCCAGGATATGAATACGGTCAAGCGCCTTGTCCAGCCGGTGTTGTGAGCGGCGTTGTACCGTCGCCTGGCGGAAGCTGATCCACTCGACAAGGATTTGCCGCAAGGATTTTTGTGCCGGTTTTCCGTCGTGCCCCACCATCGTGAGGTTGATGGGGGAAGAGCTTTCCAGGCTGGTGTGGGCCAATAAAATGGTGATAAGTTCAGGCTGCTCGATGCGGCTGGTTTTTGGTTCAAACACCAAGCGAACTGCAGCGTCTTTGTTCGATTCATCGCGCACTACATCCAGCACTGAAAGCACGGTCGCTTTGATCTGGGTTTGGTCTTGCGACAGGGTCTTCTTGCCCGCTTTGACCTTGGGATTGGTCAATTCTTCAATCTCTTCCAGTACTTTTTGCGTACTAACGCCTGGGGGGAGCGCAGTAACCACAAGCTGCCACTGACCACGCGCTAGCTCTTCAATCTTCCAGCGTGCGCGCACTTTGAGTGAACCACGCCCGGTACGGTAGGCCTCTGAGATATCGGTAGCCGTGCTGATGATTTGCCCGCCACCAGGATAATCCGGGCCGGGAATGAGCAAATACAGCTCCTCGTCTGTCAGTAGCGAATTTTTGATAAGTGCCACGCAGGCATCGGCCACTTCGCGCAGGTTGTGGCTGGGAATTTCGGTAGCCAAGCCTACCGCAATGCCGCTAGCCCCATTGAGCAAGGTAAACGGGAGGCGCGCAGGCAGCTGCTTAGGCTCTTGCGTGGAGCCGTCGTAGTTGGGAATGAAATCGACCGTGCCTTCGTCCAGCTCCTCCAGCAGCAGACTGGTAATGCGCGCCAGTCGGGCCTCGGTATAGCGCATGGCGGCAGCGCCATCACCATCACGACTACCGAAGTTACCTTGGCCGTCAATTAGCGGGTAGCGCTGTGAGAAATCTTGTGCCATGCGCACCATGGCGTCATACGCAGCTTGGTCACTGTGCGGGTGGAATTTGCCCAACACATCGCCCACCACACGAGCGCTCTTGACCGGCTTGGCTCCGTTCGTTCCATTGGCCCCACCAAAACCCAGACCCATGCAGGACATGGCGTACAAAATTCGGCGTTGCACGGGCTTTTGACCATCGCACACATCGGGGAGGGCACGGCCCTTAACCACGCTGAGCGCGTATTCCAAGTAAGCACGCTGGGCATAACCCGCCAAGCTAAGTGCAGCCTCGGCGTCGCTGGGAGGCTCTGGCGGTGGAGGCACAGGAGGTTCAGGGGGAGGGGCAGGTGGCTCAACAGGCGGCGTGAGGGGTGGCGTGATAGGTGAGGAGCTGGGTAAGTCAGTCATCAGAATAAGAAGTCGTCAAGGTTCAAAGTTCAATTCGGCACTGCGGGCGGCAAGCGTGTCCAGAGCCAGTAGGGGCGAGACCATGTTGGCCCGGCCAAAGGCACCACCTGGCACCAGTGAAATACCCGCAGGCGTGCCAGGCAGCTCCAGGCGTAAGCGCCCACCGCCAACAGCACTGATACGCCGCTGATCGGCTACGAGAGCAGGGGGTTTGAGCAGGGTGTAGAGTTGCATCACCGTTCTCACATAGTCTTGTGTTTCTTTGTATTTAGGAATTGCATTCCCTGCCCGCTTGACTGCCCCTTCACCCGCGTTATAGGCCGCCAAAGCCAGCTCCAAGCGGCCAGGAAACAGGTCGATAAGGTAATGCAAGAAGCGCGCACCCGCTTTGATATTGGTCTGCGGATCGGCCAGTTTTTTCTCGATGGACGTTTTAGCATCGGATACGACACCAAAACGTTCCGCCGTAGCGGGCATGACTTGCATAAGCCCCACAGCGCCCTTGGGACTGACGGCCTGACTGTCAAAGCCGGACTCTGTGACGATCAACGCCTGTAGGAGTTCGATATCAATATTGTGCGCGGTGGACGCCTCACGCATCAGATGGCGAAACCCTTTGTAACTGGCTGATACTTCAAAAAAGGCCAATAACTTAGGCGGAATACTGGGTACATTGACCGGCCTGGGGTAAGGAGGCGAAGCCGACTCAGCGGTGGTTTTAGTGCTGACTTTGTCATCACTAAAACCCGGCAATACCGCATTGGAGCGGAAGAACAACTCATAACGCTCGTCCAACTTTTCGCTGGAAAAGTGCGGTGCTCCTTTGTCGTCTAGGTAGCCCCAGACATCAGCGCAAGCAGAAAAGCTTAAAATTGATAGCAATAAAACAGCAAAAAAATTACGCACCTGCATAATTTGACGTGTGAAGATCACGTCGCTTTCAAACATCAACATCCACCGCATCTCCGTGCAGCTCCATCAGCTCACGGCGAGCAGCGGCTTCGCCTTTGCCCATGAGCTTGGTAATAAGGCTTTCGGTTTGCGCGAAGTTGAAGCAGCCTAGTTGCACAGGCAGCAAACGACGGGTATCGGGGTTAAGCGTGGTATCCCAAAGCTGCTCGGCGTTCATTTCGCCCAGACCTTTGAAGCGACTGATACTCCATGCGCCTTCGCGCACACCTTCTTTACGTAGCTTGTCAAGAATAGCTGTCATCTCGCCTTCGTCCAAAGCGTAGGCCTTGGATGCTGGCTTTTTACCCCGGGCGGGCGCATCGACGCGAAACAGCGGTGGGCGGGCAACATAGACATTACCCGCTTCGACGAGCTTGGGGAAATGGCGAAAAAACAAGGTCAACAACAGCACTTGGATGTGAGAGCCATCCACGTCGGCATCGCTCAAAATGCAGACTTTGCCGTAACGCAGGCCGCTGAGATCAGGAGAATCGTTAGGCCCATGAGGATCAACGCCGATAGCGACTGAAATATCGTGAATTTCAGTGTTGGCAAACAGCCGATCGCGTTCGACCTCCCAAGTATTGAGTACCTTACCGCGCAGGGGGAGTATGGCTTGGCTTTCTTTGTTACGACCCATTTTGGCGCTGCCGCCAGCTGAGTCGCCTTCGACCAAAAAGACTTCGTTTTGCGCTAAATCTTTGCTTTCACAATCAGTCAACTTTCCAGGTAACACAGCAACGCCAGAGCCTTTGCGTTTTTCGACTTTTTGTCCGGCTTTTTGGCGTGATTGGGCCGCTTTGATCGCTAATTCGGCCAATTTTTTACCATATTCCACATGCTGGTTAAGCCACAGCTCTAGGGTGGGCCGTACGAAGCTTGAAACCAAGCGCACAGCATCACGCGAGTTCAACCGTTCTTTGATTTGGCCTTGGAATTGAGGGTCAAGTACTTTGGCTGAGAGAACGTAGCTTGCGCGGGCAAACACATCTTCGGGCAACAGCTTCACGCCTTTAGGCAGCAGGCCGTGCAGCTCAATAAAACTCTTGACTGCAGTAAACAGTCCGTCGCGTAGACCACTTTCGTGCGTGCCCCCAGCACTGGTGGGAATTAGATTGACATAACTTTCGCGCACGGGGTGACCGTCTTCGGTAAAGGCCACACACCAAGACGCGCCCTCGCCTTCTGCAAAGCTATCATGATTAACATCGGCAAAGCCTTCTCCATCAAACAAAGGGATAACGGGATCAGCATTAAGGTTTTGCGCCAAATAATCCCGCAATCCACCTTTGAACTGCCAGATTTGGGTGTCTTTGGTTTTTTCGTTGACTAAGGTGACTTGCACTCCCGGCATAAGCACGGCTTTGCTGCGCAGCAAGTGCGTCAACTCAGCCATAGGAAGCACCGAAGATTCAAAATACTTGGCATCTGGCCACACACGCACCGAGGTGCCCTGCTTGCGGTCGCCTTCGCTGGTTGCGCGAATTTGCAAGGGCTCAATAACGTCCCCAGCCGAAAACACCAGCCTGGCCGCCTTACCGTCACGAAAGGACGTAGCTTCCAAGCGCGTAGCGAGAGCATTGGTGACGCTAACACCAACACCGTGCAGACCACCAGAAAAGCTGTAGGCACCACCTTTGCCTTTGTCAAACTTACCACCGGCGTGTAAGCGCGTGAACACAAGCTCAATCACTGGCGCATGCTCTTCAGGATGCATCCCAAACGGGATGCCGCGCCCGTCGTCGTCAATGCCGACTGAGCCATCTATATATAGAGTGACTTTGATTTTTTTACCGTAACCCGCCAAGGCTTCATCAGCAGAGTTGTCCAATACCTCTTGAATCACGTGCAAGGGATTGTCGGTACGGGTGTACATGCCGGGCCGTTGCTTCACAGGCTCTAGGCCCTTGAGAACACGGATCGAACCTTCAGAATAATCACTAGGGAGCTTGGTTGCCATGGCGGCATTGTAGCGACCACCGCAAAATAATACTGTATATAAAATCAGCCCAAGTAACCTACAGAGTTCGAATACCGCTTAGGTACGCCCGAGTTAGCTTTATCGCAGTGAAACTCGCTACAGTCAAGGCCATGCGCTCAAACTCTACAATTTCACAGCCACAAACGTTGTCTCTAGTCCAAGTACTGGTCTGCGGTGGTCTCATCGTCACCTTCTCAATGGGAATTCGCCACGGGTTTGGTCTGTGGCTTCAGCCCGTCACCCAAGCCCAAGGCTGGACACGAGAAACCTTTGCTTTTGCTATTGCCATCCAAAATTTGGCCTGGGGTATTTCAGGTATTTTTGCAGGCATGTTGGCAGACAAGTTAGGTGCCTTTAAAGTGATAGTTGCCGGGGCGCTGCTCTACGCTCTAGGCTTAATGGGCATGGCCTATTCAGCTACGCCGTGGCTGTTCACAGTGACGGCAGGTGGACTAATTGGTATGTCTCAAGCTGGCACGACCTACGCCGTTATATATGGCGTGATTGGCCGTAATGTTTCTGCGGAAAAACGATCTTGGGCTATGGGTATTGCAGCTGCTGCAGGCTCGTTTGGACAGTTTTTGATGGTGCCTACCGAAAGCTTTTTAATCAGTATGTTCGGTTGGCAGCAGGCATTGACGGTGCTCGGGTTTGCAGTAATGGCGATTATTCCTCTGGCATGGGGTCTACGTGAACCGGGGTTTGGTAGCCATACGAGCGTCAAACGGGATCAAACCATTGGCGAAGCACTCAAAGAAGCCTTTAAGTACCCCAGCTTTCAGTTGCTGATGGCAGGCTATTTTGTGTGCGGCTTTCAGGTGGTGTTCATTGGCGTACACATGCCCAGCTATTTAAAAGACAAAGGCCTATCGCCGCAGGTCGCGGGTTACGCGCTGGCGCTAATTGGCTTGTTCAATGTGTTTGGCACCTACATTGCAGGTACGTTGGGGCAACGGATGGCCAAAAAGAATATTCTGGCGTTCATTTACTTTGCCCGTGCAGTGGTCATTAGCCTCTTCTTACTAGCCCCGCTGACGCCTCTCACGGTATATGTGTTTGCCAGTGTCATGGGCCTGCTTTGGCTCTCCACGGTGCCACCAACCAACGCAGCTATTGCCCAAATTTTTGGTATTCAGCACCTGTCCATGTTGAGTGGCTTTGTTTTCTTCAGCCACCAAATAGGCAGTTTTTTAGGCGTTTGGCTGGGAGGCTTTTTGTACGACAAGACGGGCAGTTATGATGTGATCTGGTACATCACTATTGGGCTGGGGGTATTCGCTGGCTTAGTAAATTTACCAGTTAAAGAAAATACCATTCAGCGCACTCCAAGCCTTTCAATGCCTGTAGCAGCATGAGTACGGCTGTAAAACTCAACCTTCGCAAATTGGCGCTTCTAAGCTGCGCTGGCATAATTTTGCTGGGGGTATTCACGCTCTACACGCAACCTGATTTTTTGGTAGCTCTATCGAATCAAGTTTGGGCTTGCTTTTGACTTCAAGCATCCGCCCAGTTAGCCTTTTTGCACCAATATCGCACACGGCATTAGACAACGCCTCAGAGTGGGTTCGCCGCTGGTCGCATTTGGTGCCTGAACATGGCACAGTTTTGGATGTTGCCTGCGGATTTGGTCGACATCTGCGTTGGTTTCATAGCAGAAATCACCCAGTTATTGGTGTAGACAAGGCACTAGATGCTATTAAATCCGTAGCGTTACTAGGTGAAGTGGTGGCAGCTGATATTGAAACCGGGCCTTGGCCATTTATGGCCTCTTCAAGCATGAGTTCAGGCGTGCGCCAATTTGATGCGGTTGTGGTCTGCAACTACCTCTGGCGCCCTTTGCTTCCACGCCTCATCGACAGCGTAGCACCAGGAGGTGTGCTGATTTACGAGACTTTTGCTACAGGCAACGAGACTGTTGGCAAACCGAGTCGACCGGATTTTCTGCTGAATACGGGCGAGTTACTCCAGGTCTGTAAAGGTTTAAAAATTGTGGCTTATGAAGATGTGACTTTAGAAAATCCAGCCCGTTATGTGCAGCGAATCGCCGCTATTAGGACAAAAATCATCGACTAAGAACAACATCGGGATAGCACTCAAGCAAAAAAAGACAAAAAGAACCGGCAAAAACTTCGATACACATTCATACAAACAATGTGCTGTATCTCGCACAAATTAGTCTCTGAAGACACCTTGAGATGCGCAAAAGTGCCTTTCGCGATACGGAAAACACGACATAATCATGACCAACTTTAATCTCGCAGGTACCTGCCACACCGTATGACGCTCTTCAAATCAAAACCAAATGATTCAATCAGATCCTCGGGTGAGTTGGAATACCTGCTCCGTGAGCGAATTTCAACGCAGTGGGCAGCATTTTTACAAGCCTTATCAGCTGAAATGCAAAGCCAATTAACCCAGCAAGAATACAGACAATTGCTGCACAGCATCGGTCAAAGGATGGCAGAGTCTTTACCAATTGGGCCGCGTGACACGATCGAAGAATTGGAATCCGCCATCAACCAACGTTTTGCAGGCATGCAGTGGGGCCATGTCAAATTGATAGATTCTGGAGCCTCACTAAATATTGAGCACCATTTCAGCCCACTGTCTGTGGCGCTAGGCTTGGACGCTGAGACTGCTGGTGGTCTGTTGGAGGGCGTTTACGAGCATTGGTTCCGTGCTGCGGGTGCAGAAGCTGATTTGGGTATCAAACAGATTTCCGGCATGTCTACTGAGTCAGTCCTGCAGTATCAATTTGGTAGTCATTGATGGATCTCGTTTTCGTCGATTTAACATACAGCTCATGCTGCGAACCCGCTCGCACAATGCTGCCTTTAGGACAGTCATATGAGCTCCTCTGAAGACGTAAAAACTTTATTCCGGCGCTTTGGTGGCGAACCGGACACCTACCAAGAGGTCGTGCGCGAGCGTCAAACCTTGCAATCCCTTAACAAATGGACAATGCTGGGTCAGGTTGAATTAAATCACCCGCAGACCATTCCATCGGCTAGGCGAACGGTCAAAGGCAGTGCCGTACGACCTTTGCTCGAAGAGACTTATCCGGAAGTTGCAGAAGTGTTAGCCGTGGAACCTGTACTTGCATATCCACCAGCAGAAACTTCGGTTCCCATTTATGCCCCACCGATGGTCGCGGCTCACCAAGAGCATAAGCCTGCCGCTGCAGCACCAGCCACACCCAGTCCAGCTAGGGTGGCGGCACCTCGTGTACAGCCGTCGGTTGAAACGGCAGCGCCAATTCTGGCATCCGAATCAAAGCTCACACCTCGTATTTTGCCTCTTGCCGCGCGGCTGAAAGCGCCTATTGCCTTGGCCACAACTGACACAGTTGAAGCTACAAACAGCCAGCACTCGCTGATAGGGTTATTTGGTCGTTTGTCCAAACCTCAACCACCTAGCCCTCAAGCAGGTGTACTACGACGGAAATTTATCAAGTGAATGTTCTCGCTATTGTGTCAGCCAAAGGTGGCGTAGGAAAAACAACCCTCTCTGCAAATTTAGGTGCAGCATTGGCAGCGAACAGACGTGTAGTTTGTGTTGACCTGGATCCCCAAAATGCGTTGCGGTTGCATTTGGGTGTTGCTATGGACGAGCTGGATGGCTTAGCACGCTGTACGCTAGAAGGTCGACGCTGGGACAGTGCCATTTTTCAAAGCCCTGGTAGTCCTGAAATTTTGCCTTTTGGCACCATCAACGAAACTGATAGGGACGCCTTTGAGGTTCACCTTGCAGAACACCCCAATTGGTTGGCACAAGGTCTACAGAGCCTACGCTTAAAAGACACTGATTATTTAGTGATAGATACACCTCCAGGTGCTTCGCTTTATCTGCAACAGGCGCTGCGTGTAGCTAACTTTGCACTAGTTGTATTGCATGCCGATGCAGCGTCTTACGCCACAGTTCCCACAATGGAAGGGCTGATACAGCGCTACTGTCAGGAGCGTGATAACTTTATTGGCTCTGCGTATGTACTCAATTGTGTGAATTCTGACAAAGTACTTTCACGCGATATCGTCGAATTACTTCGAAGCAACTTAAGCGAGCGCATGGTGCCCATGGTCATTCACCAAGATGAAGCTGTACGTGAATCTCTAGCTTGCGATCGATTGGTCGCTGAGTATGACCCCCACTGCGAAGCAACCTTTGACATCGCAAGTTGCACGCAATGGGTCTCTGACAAAATGTCCAGTTCCCGTCGGGTTCCTGGTCGCAAGTAGGAGCTAAGGCGATGAATGTCAAACGTATGCGTCGCACGCGTTATGCGATGCGACTCCTTGGAAGAAGACACTTCTTCGTCCCTATTGTCCGTGTGGTTCGTCATCTCGCCAGTTGGCAAGGATGGCAAAACCTCATCATTCAGCGCGGTGCGTTAGCCATATCGTTTTACTTCCTTTTTCTGGCGATAACGACCTCTTTGGACAATGGGCAACAGTTGATTTTTGCCTTAATCTCTCTGGGAAGTTCGATATTGATTGGGCGTGTGCCCGGTCGTTTAATTACACAGATATTAATTGCAATGTCGTTTGTCGCTTCAACACGCTACCTATATTGGCGTGTCACTGAAACTTTATTTCTTGATAACTGGCTCGATTTCTTCTTTGGCGTTGGACTTCTATTTGCCGAGCTATACGCATGGATAGTATTGGCTATTGGGTTTTTCCAGACGGCATGGCCATTGGAGCGCAAACCTGTACCTCTGCCTGAAGACCAATCGCTGTGGCCAACAGTAGATATATTTATTCCCACCTACAACGAACCACTGAAGGTCGTGAAACCTACCGTACTTGCTGCAATGGCGATTGATTGGCCAGCAGACAAATTGAATATATACATATTGGATGACGGTAAGCGCACTGAGTTTGAAGAATTTGCGAATACCGTAGGCGTCAAACACCTCACGCGACCAGACAACTCTCACGCTAAGGCTGGCAATATCAATCATGCTTTAACAGTCACATCTGGCGAGTACATTGCAGTTTTTGATTGCGATCACATTCCAACACGCACTTTCTTACAGGTTTGCATGGGCTGGTTTTTCAAAGATAAAAAACTTGTGATGGTACAAACACCTCACCATTTTTTCTCACCAGATCCATTCGAGAAAAATCTATCAACCTTCAAAAAAGTCCCTAATGAAGGGGAGCTTTTCTATGGCTTGGTACAAGACGGCAATGACCTCTGGAATGCTACATTTTTTTGTGGTTCCTGCGCCATCTTAGAGCGCAAAGCCTTACTGGAAATCGGCGGCATCGCTGTTGAAACTGTGACAGAAGATGCACACACAGCCTTGAAGCTTCACCGTTTAGGCTATAGCACAGCCTATTTGGCAGTCCCCCAAGCCGCAGGCTTTGCAACTGAATCATTGTCAGGCCACGTAGGCCAGCGAATTCGATGGGCGCGCGGTATGGCACAGATTTTCAGAATTGACAACCCTATGCTAGGCCCAGGGTTGAAATTATCGCAACGGCTATGTTATCTGAATGCCATGTTGCATTTTTTCTACGGCTTACCGCGTATTGTGTTTTTAACGGCCCCATTGGCTTACATGTTCTTCGGTGCGCACGTAATTTATGCTTCGGCATTTACGATTGCACTTTATGCCCTACCACATTTGATTCACTCCAGCGCTACCAACTCACGAATGCAAGGGGAGTTTAGGCACTCCTTTTGGGCTGAAGTGTATGAGTCTGTATTGGCATGGTATATCCTACGCCCCACCTTGGTCGCTGTCATAAATCCAAAACTTGGTAAATTCAATGTGACAGCTAAAGGTGGTTTGAACAAAAATTCATATTTTGATTGGGATATATCCAAACCCTATATTATTTTACTCACACTAAATTTGATTGGTTTAATCGTTGGTTTGGGTAAATTATTTTTCTGGGAACCAGATGAAACCGGCACAGTAATTCTTAACTTAATTTGGACAGTCTATAACCTTGTAATGCTAGGTGCCAGCCTCTCTGTAGCAAATGAAGCGCGACAAGTACGAACTTCCCACCGTGTACAGATGAAGCTTCAAGCAGCTATTAGACTCAAGAATGGTCGCTCAATACGGTGTGTAACCAGTGATTACTCGGAGGGTGGTGTTGGGCTCATATTACCCGTAGAAACCATGATGATATTAGGTGAAGAGGTTCAAATCACTATGTACCGAGGTAGTACTGAATACGTGTTTGATGCAATAGTCACGCTAAATAGCGGCAAACGACTTGGTTTGCGCTTTCCAGAAATGAACTTGGAACAATCTATAAACTTTGTTCAATGTACATTTGCTAGAGCTGATAGCTGGGCAGTTTGGAGCGATAAACGTGAGCGAGATACTCCTCTGCGTGGACTGGTCGAGGTATTTTTCTTGGGATTCCGAGGGTTAAAAATGTTTGCGGGCATGGTGGTTAAGCCCATGTTTCATAAGCGCAATCCCGCTACAAATACGATTAAAACGATCACACCATCTGTAGGTGCTCAAGCGCCAGTATCGGTGAAATATTAATTTTTGAAGTCTATGTCGAGAAAACCGGCACAAAGAGGAAAACAGACAATGTTTAAGCGAAATTTGATAGCGGCGGTTGTCTTATGTGCTGCACTTCCCATTGGTTTGCACACTACTGAGGCTTGGTCACGTACCAAGAAGAGTCCCAGCGAGCAAATTGAAAGGAAGGAGTCAGAGGCGGTTATCAATACTAATTTGGCAACCCCAAAAATAGTTCCAGGATCGAATGAAATCGCGGCCAGTCTCGGTGCGGGCACTCTACGTAAATATACCTTTAGCTTGAAGCAACTAGGTGCGGGAGATCCGTTTCAGTTGCGCGGAATAGATCCCGTTTACTCTCTTCCTTTCAGTGTTCCAGCTGATGAAGTCGTGACTGCTCTGAAACTCAAGCTTGATTTCGCTTACTCACCTTCACTGCTGACCAATTTGTCGCATTTGAAAATTTTAGTTAATGGCGAAGTTGCCGCGACGGTTGCCCTGCCGAAAGAGCAATCGGGTACCAATCTGATACGAGAGATTTCGATTGATCCGCGTTTGCTGACGGATTTCAATCGTATTAACTTACAGTTCATTGGCCACTACACACTGGATTGTGAAGACCCTTACCATTCGAGTCTCTGGTTAAACGTCAGTAATTTGAGTACATTGGAATTTACGGTCACACCCCTATCTGTTCAAAACGATCTCGCACTTCTGCCTGCTCCCTTCTTTGATCGCCGCGACAACCGTCGCCTTGAATTACCATTTGTGTTTGGAGGTACGCCATCTACAGGTACTCTGGAGGCTGCTGGTATTGTTTCTTCTTGGTTTGGCGCGCTTGCCAGCTACCGCGGTGCTTGGTTTCCTGCGAATTTAAATACAATTCCCGTGGACGATGTGGTGGTTTTCGCAACGAATGACGATCGTCCTGCTGGGCTCACTATTCCGACGATCAATGGGCCTACGCTATCGGTTGCACCGCACCCTGCTGATGCACGCTACAAAGTATTGTATGTACTAGGTCGTGATGCAAAAGAATTACGCACTGCAGCGACGGCATTAGGACTAGGTCGGAATACCTTCTCAGGTCAAACCGTACAAGTTACAGGCCTTGAAAACCTCAAGTCTCGGCAGCCTTATGATGCGCCAAATTGGACTCCTAGTGATAGGCCTGTAAAGTTAGGAGAATTGGCTACGGTAGAAGAAATGAACGTTTCAGGCATCCGTCCTGATTTAATACGGGTCAATCTGCGCACGCCACCCGATTTATTCTCTTGGAAAAGTAAAGGCGTTCCATTTGATGTTAAATACCGCTATACGCCACGCCCTAATATTGATAAATCGACACTGAATATCAATGTCAATCGCAATTTTGTTACTGCATATCCATTGCTCCCTTTCCCGGATTTAGCATCTACTGATTCAGTTGCGAAGAAATTTCAATCACTTCTGACAAATGACAAACTCTTACCAGGGCATGAAGAGTTTTATGTGCCACTGACCTTAATGCCAGCCCGAAGCCAGCTGCAATTTCACTTCCATTACGACTATCCAAAACTGGGTGCTTGTAAAGACGTGGATATGCAGAATCTTCAAGGTGCTATTGATCCTGATTCGACCTTAGATTTAACTTCATTCCCTCATTACATCCAGATGCCTAATTTGGCGGTATTTGCCAATGCAGGCTATCCCTTCACACGGATGGCTGATCTTTCCGAAACTGCAGTTATCTTGCCTGACACGCTCGGTGTGCCTGATATCGGTACCTATTTGACACTTATGGGCCGTATGGGTGAATCTACGGGCTTGCCAGCCTACGGTATATCTGTGGGCCGTGCAGGTGATGCTCAAAAGTTTGCTGATAAGGATATTTTGCTACTTGGCAGTTCATCCAATCAAGCAATGCTAACCCAGTGGGGCAATCAAATGCCCTTCTCAGTCAACGGTCAATCACGCTCCTTTTCACTTTCAGAATGGGTTACACATAATCTGCCTTGGTTTGAAACACCAGCTACAGACCGCACGCCAGTTGTTAAATTATCTGAAATTACTCTGAACAAAGAGGCCGTTATCGTAGGGTTTGAATCACCTTTGAAGAACGGTCGTAGTGTGGTGGCCATCGTCAGTGACAAAACCTCTGGTTTAGCTGATGTTTTAGGTGCATTAATGGATGGTGAGTTGATTTCCAAAATCCAAGGCTCATTGACTGTCGTACGCGGTAAAGAAGTGGACTCTATGGCTGTAGGCAGTACTTACTACGTGGGAATGCTGCCTCCCATGATGAAGCTTAAATGGATGCTGTCCAGCAACTCTTGGATTGTTGGCATCTTATTGATCGTAGGTGCAATCTTGCTCGGTGCAGTAGCCTACACCCTCCTGCGTTTGCGCGTTATTCGCCGCACGAAGGGATAAAGACTCATGCAAACATCCCGGTCGTGGCTTAGACGCTTTGCGGGTACGGCAATATCCTCAGCAATCTTGGCGGTGTCACTCCCTGCGCAAGCAGAGAATGAGTTGGCCGTCAAGACACTTACAGACCAAGCCCGCTACTGGCAATCGAAAGGCAGAGGAGACTTAGCTGCTGACGCTTGGAAGAAGCTGTTAACGCTCGATGCCAACAGCATTGATGCCTTGTCCTATTTGGCACAATTTGAACTAGATAACAACCGTTCGGAATCTTCACGCGCCTTTACGGAGCGGCTGAAGCAACTTCAAGGTGGCAATGCGGCTGCGCGTCGCATTGAATCTAGTGCGGCGTCCAAAAGTGTTGACAGCAAACAGTTGGAAGAAGCACGGTCTGCAGCTAAGGCAGGTAAATCAGACGATGCTTCGCGCATTTATCGACAGGTCCTGGGTAGAAAAACACCTACAGGCCCTCTGGCTTTAGAGTATTTTCAAACCCTCGGTGGCAGCGAGCAAGGTTGGGAGGAAGCGCGTCAAGGCTTAGCTCGGTTGAATTCCGAAGATCCCAACAACCGCCAAGTAGCTTTAGCCTACGCGCAACACCTCACCTACCGTGCAGGAAGCCGTCGTGACGGTATTCGCATGCTGGCTCAACTGGCTCGTCAACCGGAGATGGCAAAACCTGCCACTGAATCACTGCGCAAGGCTTTAATCTGGCTCGAAGCATCTAAGAACGATATTCCGTTGTTTCAAGCTTACCTGAACACGCAAGGTACCGATGCAGCTATTCGCAGTCGACTTGACTCCTTAACTCGTGTTGACCGTGTTGAGCCCGTAAAGATTGACCCTAAAGTTATCGCTTTGCGAGACGGGTTTACTGCGCTGAACAGTGGTGACTTAGAGCAAGCTTCGATACGATTTGAAAAGCTCTTAGCGGACAACCCTAACAATACCGATGCCCTAGGTGGCCTTGGCGTTATCCGACTTAAACAAGAAAAGTTCGCTGATGCAGAAAAGCTGCTCGCACAAGCGACGCGTGGCGGAGCAAACCTTGCGAAGTGGGGTACGGCCTTGAACAGTGCGCGCTTCTGGCAAGAGATGGACTCTGCAAACGCCAGCCGACAAGCCGGGCAAAACGAGCAAGCAGCACTACAGTTCACGCGAGCCCAGCGCATTGATCCGTCACAGACGCTTCCCGTACTGGGACTCGCAGACATACAGTCTGAACAAGGGAAATTGGTTGAAGCCGAAAACACTTACCGCCGCGTACTCGGTAAGGAACCCTCCTCTATTGACGCCTTGCGCGGTTTGGTCGGTGTACTTGCGCAGCAAGGTCGTATTGATGAGGCTGCGGGCATTGCAGAAAAACTATCGCTTGACCAGCGAGAAAAGCTGGGTGGTTTTGGTACGTTGAAAGGTGAGCAGCTGCGGCGTGCTGCCATGACAGCATCTGCCCGCGGGGACAACAACGGTGCTGTGCAGCTTCTTGAAGATGCCATGCTCTGGGATCCAACCAGCCCTTGGTTGCGCCTAGAGTTAGGCCGGTTGTACCAAAATTCTGGTGCTATGAGCGAAGCACGTGCGGTTGTGGACGGTTTACTGGTTTCAAACCCCAATATGCCAAGCGCTCTTTACGCCAGCGCGCTAATGAGTGCTGAAGCAGAAGATTGGTTGTCAGGCTTAGACCAGTTGGAACGTATTCCCGCCAACAGCCGTACCAAAGAAATGCTCGCCTTGCAGCGCAGGTTGTGGGTACGCGCCCAAGCTGAGCGAGCATCGGTGCTCGCTCGCTCAGGTCAAAATGCAGCAGCGATTCAGATTTTGCGTCAAATAGAACCTGCCGCAGGGCGTGAGGGTGAGTTATTGGGTGCTGTGGCTCAGGGTTATTCAGACGCAGGGGAAGATAACCGTGCATTAGCAACTATGCGCACATTGATTGCGCAAAACACTCGTCCAGATTTAGGCATGATGGTGCAGTACGCAGCCATTTTACTAAAGACGAAACAGGATGCAGAACTAGCGGCACAAATGCGTCAGCTCTATGCTCAGCCCTTGGCTGAAAAGCAACGCGCAGATCTGGACAAAATTCGCATCGCCTACAGCTTGAGGCAATTCGACTTGCAACGCGAGGCCAATAATATTGCTCCCGCCTATGAGATTCTGATGCCATTGATTACTGAGCGACCAGATGATGTGTCATTGCAGCTCGCCTTGGCACGACTCTATGGCAGCGCACGAGAATACAAAGACGCCTTGGCGTGGTACGACTACGCATTACAGCGTGAACCGGATAACTTGGATGCTCTCGTTGCTGCTTCAGGCGCTGCACTTGCCGTACCCAACTTGGCGTACGCAGAATCCGCGATTAATAATGCAATACAAATTGCACCTGAAAATCCTGCTGTGCTCGCCACGTTGGGTAAAGTTTACCGAGCACAGGGGAAAACTAAACTAGCCTCTCAGACCTTTCAACGAGCGTTACTCGCAGAGCAAAGTACGTCTAAGCAATTAGTAAGCGGGCCGTTGGGAATGCGTTTAATCAATTACACGCTACCAGGGATTGCGTCACAGCAAGGAGGCGTAGGGGCAACAGATAATTTTACGCCAACAGGTATACCCAATATCCCACGTATTGCACCGCCTTTGCAAAATGGCCGAAGCTTGAATGCCCCGGTAAGAAATCCGGTTTTACGGCCAGTCAGCGAAGCAATTTCACCAGAAACAACACTGCCCACGGCGTCAAACGCCAATTATGCGCAAGCCATCATTGAATCCCGGCCTGTAGCAACGCCGGTCAGTCGAGCTGTGCGATTGCAATCACAGGCAGTGTCACAAATTGTGCCGGTTCAGTACACTTATCCGCCTTATTACAGTCAGCAAGAGCCCAATAGGCAGCAGGCAACTGAGATTCTGCCAATACAAACGTTGCCGCAACTTCCCGCAACACGTGCGACGCAAGGCCAGCGGTCACTGCAAATGATCCAACCTGTGCAAGGCCCAGCACCTTATACGGCGGCACCTTACACGCTGGTACAGCCACCGCTGCAGACAGCACCGGGCTACAGCGATATGGGGCGAAGTGGAGCAGTAACTCCTTTTACCCGTACGCAAAATGTGGTTCAAACAAAAGAGACCCAAGCACTACGTGAGGAAATTGATGAATTGAGCGCGCAACGCACAGGTTCAGCAGCAACCGGTGGCGTGTGGAGAAGCCGCAGTGGGGACGCGGGTACCAGTTCGCTTTCCGATTTTTCAGTGCCCATAGAAACTCGTCTACCGGTCGGCGATGGTGGCCACATGGTTTTGCGCGTCACCCCTGTTTTGTTAGATGCAGGACAAGTAAGCCGTGCTGACTTGAATACCGCTCAACGCTTCGGAACCAATGCCTTTGCTGCGTCAACAAACTTAACCAGCGCCAACAGTAATCAACAAGCATCTGGCGTGGGTTTTGGCCTGGGCTATGAAAGCTTGCATTTGAAATTTGACGTTGGCAATACCCCGGCAGGTTTTCGCGTCGTAACGGCGGTGGGTGGGGTAGCCTACAACGACCGTATCGGTGATATGTCGCTCAAGCTGGATCTTTCCCGCCGCTCGGTAACAGACAGCTTACTGTCCTACGCAGGCACGGTGGATGACCGATCTGGCACCGTTTGGGGTGGTGTTACGGCGACTGGCGGCCGCGCTGAATTAGGCCTAGAGCAAGGAGCGTTTGGGGTGTATGGTTATGGCAGCTACCACTTTGTGGGTGGTAAAAACGTGCTTGATAACAATCGCTATGAAGGTGGCGCGGGCGCTTACTATAAAGTGGTCAATGAACCGAATATGGAGTTGACGGCTGGTGTCAGTGCAACAGCACTAAGTTACGACAAGAATTTACGTTACTTCACGCTTGGACATGGTGGGTATTTCAGCCCTCAACGCTATTTCAGCTTGAATGTCCCTGTAGAGTGGACAGGCCGTAGCGGTCAACTTGCTTACAAATTTGATGGTTCTGTAGGGATTCAAGCCTTCCGGGAGAACAGCGCAGCTTACTTTCCGACCAATGCCGCGCTGCAAAGTAGCTGGGAATCAGCAGCAGCTGCAGCTAATGCCACAGCCGGTGGTCCTGCAGGTGTCACTTGGAAAACAAGCTACCCAGGGCAGAGTAAAACAGGTCTTGGTTTTCGTCTAGGCGGTGCAGCGGAATATAGGCTGGCACCCAAGTGGGTAATTGGTGGGCGCTTGGCTTTAGACAATGCCTCAGATTACTTCCAAGCTGCAGGTTTGCTGTATGTACGCTATAACTTTGAGGCGTCGAACCGACCTGTTACCTTCCCGCCGAACACATTACGGGTGAACCAGTGATGAAAATGTTGATAAAAAAAGTTCCAAGAGGTCGCGTTTCAGTAGGTCTTTTAACTGTAGCTGTCTTAGCCCTTGGGCTAGGACTAGGTATATCTGTAAATGCG
The DNA here is from genome assembly GCA_043739385.1 of Betaproteobacteria bacterium. Taxonomy (GTDB): domain Bacteria; phylum Pseudomonadota; class Gammaproteobacteria; order Burkholderiales; family Burkholderiaceae_C; genus Defluviibacillus. Next base: position 49,547 of record JAYUED010000053.1, read on the forward strand.
CAATCAATGTCTAGTCCAGCGGATCGCGATGCGGCTGCGCGCGCTGCGTATGCCAGAGGAGATAACGCTCGCGCATCAGCCACCTTGAATGAGGCTGTACGCTTAAACCCTTTTGACCCTGTTGCCCTAAACAACCTCGCTGTCAATTACGCAGCCCAAGGGGACTATCAAAATGCCATTGCCTTACTGGAACGTGCATTGCGATTGGCACCTAATCGCTCAGACATTGTCAACAATTTGGCTAATCTGAAAGCTTGGATGGCTCAAGATAGCCAGTTTGCAGTGGGCTCTCGTGGTGCGCCTCAAGCACTGAATTTTCCACGTGCAGAAGACTTACCTCCAGAACTTCCCCCACTATGGGGCGTCCCGTCGGGCACCCAGGTTCAACAACCATCACCCCCTGCACGCAATGCCACTCAAGCACCAGCGTACCAAGCGGCACCAGCTTATCAACAGCAAACTTACCAACAACCTGGCAACCCTACACAAGCACCTTACCCAGTAGCGACGCCGCCAGTACAGCCTTATATGCAGCAGCAAACACCGATGGCTCAAGCAGCAGCCTACTCATCAAGGCCTGCAACATTGCAAACCCGGCAGGTGATGATTACAGAGCGAGGAAGCGATTCTCCACGCCGTAAAAAGAAAAAGACCCAAGTATTGGACTGCCCTGTACCTTGACGCCTCATACCCTGTCGGACGCAACTTTGACAGGGTCAATCGACCGTTTCCGCCAGAACCCAAGCAGAGGTTGGAGCACCTTTTGATTCGATGCATCCTCCGCACTTGCTAGAATCAATTTTTATCCCACTTACAGCACGTTCATGACACCTATTGTTGGTAGCATCGTGGCGCTTGTTACGCCCCTACACGAAGACGGCAGTGTGGACTATCCCGGTCTGCGCAAACTCATTGATTGGCATATTCAAGAGGGTACAGATTGCATCGGGGTTGTCGGCACTACCGGAGAATCTCCGACTATTAAAGTCGAAGAACATTGTGAAATCATCCGCGTCGCGGTCGAGCAAGCTCGGGCCAGCACAATCCGCCAAGTACCGATCATGGCGGGTTGCGGTGCAAATTCGACCAGCGAGGCCATTGAATTGGCCCGTTTTGCGAAAACTGTCGGGGCAGACTGCCAATTGCAGGTTGTGCCCTACTACAACAAACCTACGCAAGAAGGTCAATATCAGCATTTCAAGGCCATTGCTGAAGCCGTTGATTTGCCCACGGTTTTGTACAACGTTCCTGGGCGAACAGTGGCAGATTTGCTGCACGATACTGTCTTACGTCTAGCGCAAGTGCCTGGCATTATTGGCATCAAAGAAGCCACTGGCAACATTGAGCGGGCCCAATGGCTGATTCGCGAAGTGCCAGAAGGTTTTAAAGTTTACTCAGGCGATGACCCAACAGCCGTCGCGCTGATGCTGTGTGGTGGTCACGGCAACGTTAGCGTTACCTCCAACGTTGCGCCTAAATTGATGCATGAGTTGTGCGTAGCCGCCATGGCGGGTAATACGCAACTGGCCATGGCAATTCAGATGAGACTGCTGCCATTGCACAAGCACTTGTTTATTGAACCAAACCCCATTCCAGTCAAATGGGCGGTCAGTCGAATGGGATTGTGCGGACCAACACTGCGCCTACCACTTACACCCCTGTCGCCTAGTTACGAAGCTACTGTCGAAAGCGCTTTGCGCGCAGTCGAGTTGATTTGAGCCTATTACAAATTCAAATAGGTATCCTAAGGAATATTACGTGAATCATTTAGTCCGATTTGGTGTGGCGAGCCTTGCATTAGCACTTACTGCTTGTGGAACGCTTGATGGCGACAAAGTTAATTACAAAAGTGCGACCAAGGCCCCTACTTTGGAGGTCCCACCTGACCTCACGCAATTGAGCCGTGACAGCCGCTACGCTGTATCTGGAGGCACCGTAAGTGCAGCCAACTACAAAACAGGACAAGCTACTTCAACCTTGCCCATTGCAAGCCGTACTGCGGGTGATGTAAAGATGGAGCGCTCTGGCAATCAGCAATGGTTGGTAGTGAGCCGCCCACCAGAGCAGCTATGGGATGCTACGCGTGATTTTTGGCAACAATCAGGGTTTGTTTTAGTGTCTGATCAAGCCTCTTTGGGCATCATGGAAACCGATTGGGCAGAGAATCGCGCAAAAATTCCACAAGACTTTATCCGTAGCACCCTCGGTAAGCTTCTGGACTCGCTGTACTCCACAGGTGAACAAGATAAATTTCGTACCCGGCTAGAACGCAATGCCTCAGGTGGTACGGATATTTTTATCAGTCACCGCGGTATGGTGGAGATCTATACGAACAGCAGTAAAGACAGCACTAAATGGCAGCCACGACCTGCAGATCCTGAACTTGAAGCTGAACTGCTGAAACGACTGATGTTGAAACTTGGTGGTTCGCCCGCTGAATCGAGCCTCACGACAACCACCGTGCAAACAGTTCCCACCACTTCGCGTGCAACGACCCTCAACAGCCAACCTGTGGTTCAAATTGATGAAGGTTTTGACCGGGCTTGGCGCCGTGTGGGCCTCAGTCTAGACCGCACTGGCTTTACTGTTGAAGACAGAGACCGTGCCAAGGGGACTTATTTCGTACGCTATGTTGAACCGCGCAACAAGCAACAAGAACCTGGATTTATTGCAAAACTCTTCAGCAGCAGTTCGACCACCGCAGCCCCTCTGAAACTGCGCGTTGTACTGAACAGCTCAGCCCAATCTACTACGGTTTCCGTTCAAAATATGGACGGCGAACCTGAAGCGTCTACGGTAGCACAGCGTATTGTTAACGTAATCGCAGGCGACCTCAAATAAGCCAGTATGGACAGGGAATAGTATGCAGAGCTCACGCCAAGCATACTATTTCCATTTATTTAGAACGCTTAGAGACCGTTGATTTCAATATAACCATTGACTGACCCGACCTGCTGTAGGTTGACACCTGTATTTACAGGATTTACCGGCTGACGAACTTCAGCCAGAGAAGCCCGATGAACCTCATCGGGCGTTTTCAATTGTAGAGAGAAGTGAGGTCTCTCAAGGTTGTAAATGGCCACTGACTCATCGAGCATTCGCCTGGATTGCGCAAGGTCAGCGGGTCGCTGCAACAGCAATTCACCCTTGAGAATTCCGTTGATTCGTTCGGCCAGAGCATTCTGATAGCAGTCATAGCCGTCGGTCATAGAGCACATCAACCCATGGGTGCTGTGAATCCTCTGGTATTCGTCCGAGCAATACTGGGCGGATTCAACCGGTCGTCGCAACACTGGGTTGTTGACTGGATTTTAGATATTCATTTAAGGCTTCGGCTGGTGTCCTCCAGCCGAGTGTTTT
>JAYUED010000054.1:0-2029 GCA_043739385.1 Betaproteobacteria bacterium
TGCCCGTTTTTTGTTGCTACCGGCATCGGGAAAAGCCACAGAAATCGCCCGGCTGATCTCGACAGCGAAAAGCCCACCAAAAGCCAGATGATTCAACAAGCCATGACAGGCAAGGCGGTCGGTTCCGGCAAGGTCAGCGCAGCAGATGTGGCGCAGTTGGTGTTTGACGCCATCACCGGCAACCAGTTTTACATCTACAGCCACCCGAAAGCCATCAAATCGGTGCAGACCCGGTTTGAGGATATTTTGCAGGCCCGCAACCCCACGGACCCGTTTGCTGACAAACCCCAGATTGGGCAGCAACTCAAAGACGCTTTGAGACAGGCTTGAAATGCATGCTATTTTTTATATAGCACGTAGCGCCCATATTTGCTGCCACAGAGCCCTATTTCGTTTCCTTTTTCCTGCTTGAAGCGGGGCGATTGGAACTCTCCAGCGCCTAAACCGGCAGCCTGCCAAAAACCTCATAGCAATTCTTCAGCCAGGTTTTGACCCGTTGGCGCTCCAAGATACCCAGCGCATCCGGGCTTTCGCGGTCATGGATGGCTTTCCAGAAGCTCGTGTTGTGCTGATCAATCTTGCGCATGCTGGTGTCGTGCAGGCGCGGGAGTTCAATCACATGGGCACCCAGGGCTTCTGCTTTTTGCAGCGCATGCGAGTCGCGCAGCAGCACAAAGTTGGAGCCCCGACCATGGTTTTGCACCACCACGTAATTGGGACCTGGGCCATAGGTATCCACCAGTCGGCCCAGCAAATCCACCGCGTCCCGGCCATCGTCCATAACGTGCCAGAAGTTCACTGTGATGCCCATCTCGGAAAACAGCTCCAGCAGGCTGGCGTCCTTGATCCACTTGGTCAGCGGTTGCGACGTCTGCGCTGCGAGGTCAACGATTACATTTTGCTGCGGGTTGTCTTCAAACGCAGCGACGATCAAATCGAGACCCTCGTAGCTGTCAACCATCACGGGTGAGGCGTAGTCCGCGTAAAAGCGGTTAAACGAGTTGTGGGAGCGGTCGGTGTCAAAGCCGGTAAAAGCCAGACCCTTGTCGATGTAGTACTGGGCCAGCACCCGTGCCGTGACTGATTTGCCCACGCCACCTTTTTCGCCACCGATGAAATTGATTGAAGCCATGATGTTGTATTGCTTTTTTGCTTTATCGAGCGTTGCTGAGCATTATTGAAGACCAATTCTAGGCGCTGGGGCGGCAGCCCTGAGGTTTGAAAACGCGCTCTGTCGATGCCGGATAACTGGCCAGTTTGCCTGCGGGTCTGCGCGGCCGGGTGAGCAGCTCACCGCCGCAATTGGGGCAAATGCCGCCAAGTTTGGTGCTGGCACAGTCGCTGCAAAACGTGCACTCAAAGGTGCAGATGCGTGCCTCAACAGACTCGTTGGGCAGGTCTTTGTTGCAGCATTCGCAGTTGGGGCGAAGTTGGAGCATGGTGTTTTACTCTGTGTGATGGTTGGTGTCGGTGCGAGGGTGGCTTTAGCTCAGCTTTTTAACCAGCACCTGGCTCTTGCGGTCCCAGTTGTACTTGCGCTTGCGCGCTTCCGGCAACCAGTCGGGATCAACCTGCACAAAACCGCGTTTGATAAACCAGTGCATGGTGCGGGTTGTCAACACAAAAATGCTTTGCAAGCCAGCGGCCCGTGCGCGCTGCTCAATACGCTTGAGCACCTTTTCACCATCGCCCTGGCCCTGGCTCTGGGGCGACACCGTCAGGGCTGCCATTTCTGCTGTTTTGGCTTCGGGGTAGGCATACAGCGCAGCGCATGCAAATATCACGCCATCGTGTTCGATCACGGTGTACAAGTCTGCGTCTCGTTCGATTTCGGTTGGGCTGCGTTTGACCAGCGTGCCATCCTTCTCAAACGGCTCGATCACCTGCAAAATGCCGCCTACATCGTCAGGCGTGGCTTCGCGCAGACTCTCCAGCTTTTCATCAATCACCATGGTGCCAATGCCGTCGTGCACGTAAATTTCAAGCAGCAATGCACCGTCAACTGCAAACGGCAGGATGTGGCTGCGCT
>JAYUED010000055.1:0-52682 GCA_043739385.1 Betaproteobacteria bacterium
TGGACGCCAACCCCGATGTGACCTCCAAGCCAGCGCTCTTCAAGAAATCCTGGGCTGAGGACTACCCCGGCATGGTCGAATACCGCCCACAATACAAAGCCGTGGCGGTGGACGTCAAAACCAACACGGTGAAATTCGAGGTGCAAGATGACGTGAAAGCTACCGTGCTGAACGTGCTGCCCAGCATGAGTGCCGGGCGCATTGCCATGCAGTCGGGTCTGGCCAACGCCAATGCACGATGGTGCAACGTGCATTTCCAAACCTTCGAGTCTACGGTGGCCAAAGATGTGCATGTGATCGGCGACGCCATCCAACCCGCCTCTGCCATGCCAAAGTCTGGCCACATGGCAAACAACCAAGCCAAAGTCACCGCCGCCGCCGTAGTAGCCCAATTGTTAGGCCTAGAGGTAGATGCAAACCCGCTGCTGATGAACGCCTGCTACAGCTACATCAGCGACAACCGGGTGGTGCATGTGGCGTCCGTCCATGCCTATGTCGCAGCGGAGAAAACTTACAAAGTGATAGCAGGTACAGCAGGTGTATCCGATGCTGCGAGTGAATTAGAGGGTGTTTATGCGTGGGACTGGGCCCAGAACATTTGGGCGGACAGCTTGGGGTGACGCCTGGAAGCCTGGAATCTACCGCTCAAACCTCGTCAACCAAATATACGCCCAATAGCCCATGCCGACATGGCCCCAAATGCAGCAAAATAGCCCTATGAACACCCCAGTCCCTGAAACTTGCTATGCCCAACGTCGCGCCCACCTTGCCGCCCAACTCGGCAAAGACGGTATCGCCATCATTCCCACCGCCCCTGAGCGTCAGCGCAACCGCGACAGCGATTTTTTGTACCGGCACGACAGCTATTTCTACTACCTGACCGGCTTTATCGAACCTAGCGCGGTGTTGATCGTTGCCAGCGATGGCCGTTCAACCGTGTTCTGCCAGCCCAAAGACCTGGAACGTGAAATCTGGGATGGAATCCGCCTTGGCCCCGATGCAGCGCCTGCTGCGCTTGCGGTTAATGCTGCATATTCCATAGCAGAACTAGACACCCAAGTACCTAAACTGTTGGAAAACAAAGCTAACGTCTGGTACCCCTTCGCCACCCACCAAGGCCTGGAGGGACAAATTGAAAGCTGGTTGACCAAGGTGCGTGCCCGCGTGCGCTACGGTGCGCTTTGCCCCGAAGTCCAGCGCGACCTGTGCGGCGTGCTGGACGAAATGCGCCTCGTCAAAGACGACCAAGAGCAAGCCACCATGCGCCGCGCCGCGCAAATCAGCGCTGGCGCCCACATCCGCGCTATGCAGCGCTGCGCCCGCATGTTGCGTGCTGGCGAAGACGTGCGTGAATACCACCTGGATGCCGAGCTACTTCACGAGTTCCGTCAACATGGCTCGCAGTACCCCGCCTACGGCTCCATCGTCGCCGCAGGAGCCAACGCCTGCGTGCTGCACTACCGCGCCGACGCCGCGCCCATCCGCAATGGCGAACTGGTGTTGATTGATGCCGGTTGCGAGCTGGACGGTTACGCCAGCGACATCACCCGCACCTTCCCCGCCAACGGTAAATTCACTGGCCCCCAGCGCGCGCTGTACGACCTGGTTCACGCCAGCCAGGACGCCGCCGTTGCCGCCACGTTCGCCGGAGCCCGCTTCACTGACCCGCACGAAGCGACGGTAGCGGTGCTCGCGCAAGGCCTGCTGGACGTGGGCTTGCTGGACGCGAATGTGGTTGGTAACGCTCAGGATGTGATCGACAAGCGGGCTTATTTTCAGTTTTACATGCACCGTACAGGCCACTGGTTGGGCATGGATGTGCACGACTGCGGCGGCTACAACGAACCGAGTGAAGTGGGCAACGCCACTGAACGCCGCGACCCCTTAAGCAACGAACTCATCCAAAGCCGCCCCAGCCGCATCCTGCGCGCCGGAATGGTGCTGACGATCGAACCTGGCCTGTACGTGCGACCATCACCGGGCGTGCCCGAGAAGTTCCACAACATCGGCATTCGGATCGAGGACGACGCCATCGTGACAGCAAAAGGCTGTGAATTGATTAGCCGAGGTGTGCCAGTAGCTGCGGGGGAGATTGAGGCATTGATGCGTGGGTGAAGTGCATCAATGAGGGCGGGATCTTCACTACAAGTGATATCCGTCAAATACCCACGCTAACCCAATTTGACTGAAAATAGTTCCTAACGTTTTTCTGAAAATGCCCCATGCACGCCAACCCTATCGTCTTGCACGTCAACACCGGCATTGCCCGCCCTTTGCTCGCCAGTGGCCGGCGCATCTTGTCGGGTATCGGTAAACTGGCAGTTGCAGGCCCGTTGGCTGTCAACCGCATGGGCATTGCTGGGGACGAACAGGCTGACCTCAGTGTGCATGGCGGCTTGAGTAAGGCGGTTTATGCCTACCCGAGTGAGCACTACGCCTTCTGGCAAGCACGCCGCCTTGCGCTGGGCATCAGTCTTTTCGATGAAGCACTGCCACCTGGCTTCCTGGGCGAAAACCTCACGCTTGCGGGCTTGCTAGAGCAGGACGTGTGGATTGGCGACACGCTGCACTTCCCCGACTGCGTGCTGCGGGTAACAGAGCCGCGACAACCTTGCTTCAAATTCAACGCCGTTATGGGCTACGACCAGGCTTCGAAGGATATGGTGCACCAAGGATGCTGCGGATTTTATCTGGCTGTGGACGTGTCGGGGACCTTGGAAGCTGGGCAAGGATTTAGGCTAGAACCGGGGAAGCGAGGATTGGGCGTGCCTGAGGCGTTTTCGGCAAAACGACTCAAGCACCTGCGCTGATTTTGATCTACTTGGCGACTTGCAGTCTACCCAGACAAACCGATTCAACGCAGGTAAGTTTCAGACTTACTTGGCTTACTTGGCCTTCAGGAAAGCTTCCACTTCAAGCAGCACCAACTCATTGTCGTCAGCCTTGTTGGGTTCACGGCTGCTGGAGAATGGCAGGTTGTTGTCGTTCCCGACCACGATATGTTTGTCGTCCACGACATCCACGTTTTCGATGGTGAAAAACGGGAAAGTCAGCACACCATTGTTCAACGGCTTGCGGGCCAGCTTGTGCGGATCAGCAATAGCCATCAGGTCGATGTAGCCGATCTTTCGCACCAGTCCACCGACGTTGGCGTCGGTCATCTCGATTTTGTAGACGCGTTTGAATTTGGCCAGATCATGAAAGCAGTCGTCGCGCTTTTGGCCTTCGGGGCAGGCTTTGTCGGCCGTACCTTCACCGTTATCACGCTCGATGATGAGGCCCGTGCTGGCATCCACCATGTTGAAATCCCCAATGGCATGGGTAGCGCCTTCCAGCGGGTACTTCCAATGGCGGCCCGTCCATTTTTCGCTCTTCACGTCAAATTCCAACACGCGCAGGTATGGCTTGCCATCATGGGACTCATAGGTTTTGGTACTGGCATCCCACAGCGCGCCCTCTAGCAAGGCATACAGCTTGGTTCCGTCTTTAGACGCTGCCATGCCCTCAAAACCTTTGGAACGGCGCACCTGGAAGGTCACCGTGCCGTCCGGCGCACCAGGTGTGGTGATGGCAGGATGGTCAGGCGAACGCACGACTTTGCCATCAACCAAGGTTTCAAACACGGCCTGCACCTTGCCACTCATATCGGCTTTGATGAGGAACGGACCAAACTCGTCGCCGAACCATATGGAACCGCCTGCAAACTGGAAGCTTTCGGTGTCAAAGTCTGACCCAGTGAGGTAGCGTTGCGCAGTGCCTTCGTGCACGATACGGAAGGGGACTTTTTTGTCCGGATCATGTAAAAAAATGGTGGCGATGCGCTGAAAACTACCCACTTTGAAGTCCACGTTGTAGTGGTTCAGGTACAGCATGCTGTCAGGTGAATTGGCCTTGGCACCAAAGCCGTTGTCAGTCAGTATCCAAAAGCTGCCATCAGCCATTTTTTTGATACCTGAATGGCCTTGGGCCGGCTGGCCTTTGAAGGGCAGCAGTACGCCTGTGGGACGCCCAGCGGACGTACCTTCAACCGACATCAGGGTCTCCACCCGCACACCCGTGGTGAACTTTCCGCTGACCTGCAAATCTGCGGGTACGTCGTTAGGTATGGCAAGGAACGACTGGGCCGGCATCACGGCGTGCCCCGACAAGGTGGCTGGAAAAGCATTTTGAGCCAAGACTGTGCGGCCCGATACAGCCAGGGCCAGCAGTGCCAGAGCCGTCAAAGAGAATATACGAAGGGTACGGAGGGGACGCGCGCGGCGTGCAGACATGGTGTCAACCTTGTAAAACGAACAAGGTTTGAACTGTGGGCAAGGAATGTGACAGCGCGATGGCAGCGCCGCGTAGTTCGGTGTTTTAGCATGTCAACTGTTGCCTTTGTCGCGCAAAAAAATGTCGGCATCCACCACCGACAGAGGCTTAGCGATCAAATAGCCCTGAATTTCCTCACAGCCGTGCGCGATCAGCAGCGTAAGTTGTGCTTCGTTCTCCACCCCTTCTGCAACGATGGTGAGGCCTAGACTGTGACCGAGCGAGATGATGGCGCGAGGGAAGGCCATGCCATCGGCACTCAGTTCGCATTCCATAACGAACGAACGGTCAATTTTGAGGATGTCCAGCGGAAAGCGCTTCAAGTAGGACAGCGACGAGTACCCCGTGCCGAAGTCGTCAATGGCGATACGCGTGCCCAGCGCTTTGAGCTCGCCAAGCACGATCGCCGTACGCTCAATGTCACCCATCAACAAGCTTTCGGTAATTTCCAGCTCCAGCTGCGTGGCGGGTAGGCCAGTTTCCTGTAGAACCGAGGCAATGTAAGACGTGAGATCGGCTTCGCGAAACAGGCGGGGTGACAGGTTAACTGCCATTTTGAGCGGGCCAAAGCCACGCGCAGCCCAACTGGCAGCCTCGGTGCAAGCAGCGCGTAACACAAAATCCGTAATGGGTAGGATCAGTCCCGTTTCTTCCGCCAGCGGAATGAACTTAACAGGGGAAACAATGCCAAATTCAGGGCTATTCCAACGCGCCAGTGCCTCAAAGCCACAAAGCTCGCCTTGCGGCCCAACTTTGGGCTGGTAGACCACAAACAGTTCGCCTAACGCCAGCCCCCGGCGCAAAGCAGACTCTAGCGCCAGCCGCTCATGGGCAGCGGAATTAAGGGCTTTCGTGTAAAACTGAAAGTGGCCCTTGTCTTGGATCTTGGCATGGTGCATGGCGGAATCGGCATGCCGCAGCAGGATTTCAAGGTCTCTGGCGTCATCTGGGCAGACGCTGATTCCTATGCTGCATGCTAGTTGCAGGTCATGGCCGTCCAGCTGCAACGGCTCGCCGATCGTGTCTTGCACACGTTTAAAAGCCAGCGCCAAGTCGCTCAACTTGGCGTGCTCGCACAGAATCAGCACAAACTCATCGCCGCCGTAGTGGGCCACGGTGTCAGCACCACGCAGGCAGCGGCGCAGGCGGTTGGCCATCTCGATCAACAACCGATCCCCTACCGCATGACCCAGACTGTCGTTGACGAGCTTGAAGTTGTCCAAATCAACAAAAGCCACGGCGACTTGGCCGCCGGTGCGCTGGGTTTGCCGCACGGCTTGGCTGAAGCGGTCTTGTAGCAAAGTGCGGTTTGGCAGACCCGTCAGGGTATCGTGGCTGGCTTGGTATTCAAGCTGAGTTCGTGCTGACGGCGCTCGGTAATGTCCTCCACGGTGCCAGCGTAGTACAGCAAGTTACCGTCAGCACTGCGCACGGAATGGGCGTTTTCGACAATCCAGATGAGGCGGCCATCGCGACAAAACACCTCGGACTCAAAATCGGTGACCTGGCCTTGGCGCTCCATCAACTGTTTGAAATCTTCGCGTCGATGCGCATCCACGTACAGCCGCGTGGCAATGTCCTGTATTCCTGCAATCATTGCGACGGGTGTGGCGTAGCCAAATAGCAGCGCCAAGGCGCTATTTGCGGCGAGGTAGCGGCCGTCGGCATCAGTCTGGAACATACCGATGACGGAGTTCTCGAAAATACTGCGGTAGCGTAATTCGGTATCAGCAAGATCATGCTGACGGTGAACTTGGTCGCTCACATCCTGGATAAACCCTTCAATGACGAACTGGTCGTGCTCATCCACCACAGCAATGCCGCGCTCTTGGACGAATTTCTCAGTGCCGTCTTTGCAGCGAATGCGGTAGGGCACGCTGTAGCGCACACCATTTTGGGCGGCCGCGAGAATTTCGCGGCGCACTGCTGGACGGTCTTGAGGGTGGGTCAACGACTCGTAAGAAATCAGACGGTTATTTTGCAACTCGCTCGGCTGGTAGCCGGTCAAATCTTGACAGCCCACGCTGACAAAGAGCATCGTCCAGTCGGCATCAATCGCGCAGCGAAAAACCATAACTTCCAGGTTATGCAGCAAGACTTCAAGCACGCGCTGGCTGTCAATTTCACGCCAAGCTTGCGGTAACGCTAAGCGGCGTAAAGAAATGCGTTCGCGTTCATCGCGTTCTGAGCTGGGGTCCATCCAAGTTCCTTGGGCTTCGCTGGGACCGGTAGGTGCCATGTTGGCTAAAACAGGAGGCTACTGCAAAGTGCATATCCTTAAACATTACCGGTTTGTTCACGTCACTGCACAACCTGCACGGTGGCCGTGCGTGAAAGCTTCCTCAAAGATGGAATAGCCCGACAAATCGCTGTGAGCAAAGTGCAAGCGCTGGGGCACAACAGATTTTGTCGCGGACTTTCCTATTGCAGTCAGTGTAGCCAGTGCAGCACTACTGCGCACCCCTGGCAGCGGTACTGCCATGGCGTGGCCGTACCTCACGACGTCGATGCGGGTAGCAAGGTTTGCCATGTCGGGGTGGGGTACCGACAACTCGGCCAACACGGTATCGCGCCAGTGTGTCCAAGGCAGGTCAAACAGAGCTTGGCGCTGGGCAGGGTCAATGCCAAAAGCGCGGTAATGCGTCAGTACGGTAGGTCCAGGCAGGGGATTAAGCGACTGGTGGCGAGCATCGACATAACCCAATCCAGTAACTTGACCCGCTGCGGAAGGGTAAATCACGTTGTCCCAGCTTGGCGGTGCGCCAAGACGGTCTTGCAGCGGAGCACTCAGGTGCACATTGGCAACCAACCAGGAGGCATAGCGCAATTGCGAAGCGGCCTGTAATAGCGCTTGCGGTGGACTGCGCACTACACGGGCAGCGATAACCAAGGGCAAAGCGACGATGCAGCGTTCAGCCAGCCAGCGTTCAGTCGTTTGGGTCGTAGTGTTGAAGGCATCAACCTCGACGCCATGGCGAGTAGTTTCTATACGGGTAATGAGCTGGCCAGTGTGCAACCGCTCACCCAAGGGCGCTGCAAGTCGCTGTGTCAGCCAGGCGTTACCTTCGGGCCATGTCAATACGCCTTGATCACGATCGGCAAAGTCGCTGCCCCCGATACTGCCTGCGCTCTCTCCGCCCTCGCCCGCTTGCGGCGCACGAAAACCATGTCGGCTTGCAAAGTAGTGCAGACCCGCCCAGGCCGATACGGTGGCACTGCCCGCGCCGTAATCGTCTCGGCAGCAGTAGTCCAGGTACCAGCGCAAGTGCGGATCGCTCAGACCTTGTTGGTTTAGCCAGACATCAAAAGTTATAGCATCTAGTGCACGTTGGATTTGCACAAACGGTGCTTTTGATGTGGGAATAGTGAACAGAGCCGTTTTGCGAACCCGCGCTACAGCCTGCTCGAAAGCCCGGTACTGTGCCAACGTCTCACGGCCCACGCCGTCTACCGGGAGCAGGCCTGATTGCCAGCGCCCGTTGAAGTACACCCGCTCTTGCGGGCTGTGGCACAGGTGGCGTTCGCCCACCCCATTGAGATGCCAACGACCGGCGGTACGCTGGGCCAGTCCGAGCTCGGTCAGCAGGTCTTGCACCTCGGACGCCTCATCGCTGGGCACAGGCAGGTAGTGGGCGCCCAGTGGGCAGGGAATGCCGTTGACGCTACCGCCTCGGCTGTTGCCGCCCGCGCTGTCTTCCAGCTCCAGAAGCGCGAAATCGTCAATGCCACGCTGACGCAGGGCACGGGCGGCCGCCAAACCGGCGACGCCACCAGCAGCAATCAGCACGCGGGTGCGACGGGCAGCGACGGACGGGGCAGGCCAGTTCGCAGTATCCCGCAGCAGGTGGCCCCGGGCGTAGTTAATACCGATAAAGCCACCTTGAATATGCGACATATCCGGCTGCGGTGAACATGCCAGCAGCGGCAATGTGGCCGTTGCCAAAAAGTGACGGCGCCTCACCGCAGCACCCTCCCCCACTCGGCCTCGTAGGTCGTCACCAGCACTTGGTTGGACAGCCGGTTCACCTCTGTAGGGACGCGGGCCATGTCCAGCGGGAAGTCGAACAGCAACGACAGCGTTTTCAGATCCAAATACCGCAGCCCTTCAGGCAGCTTCGTGGGTATACGCCAAGGCCTGCGACTGGCGATGACGAAGCCCCACTCGCCAAAACTGGGTACGTTGGTGTGGTACGGCGTAGCGATGAGGCCTACCGATTCGATGGTTTGCACCACCGTCCAAAAGCTCTGGCGGGCCACCAGCGGCGAGGTCGTCTGGATAACGGCGTAGCCACTGGCCGACAAGCGCTGGTCAAGCAAGGCGTAAAAGGCGTTGGTGTACAGCTTGCCGATCGAAAAGTTAGTAGGGTCAGGGAAGTCCACGATCACCACGTCATAGATTTCCGGGGTCTCTTCCAGCCACTTGAACGCATCGGTGTTGACGATCTTGAGCTTGGGGTTTTGCAGCGAGCCGCCATTCAAGCGCACCAAAGTGTCGTGGGTGCTGAAGAGCTGCGTCATGTTCGGGTCAAGCTCCACCAAGGTGACGGATTGCACACCCGGGTATTTGAGAACTTCGCGTGCGGCCATGCCATCGCCGCCACCCAGAATAGCTACTTTTTTAGGAGCACCACCCGCAGATGCATAGCCGGCCATCACCGGATGCACCAGTGCTTCGTGGTAGCGGTACTCGTCGCGCTCAGCGAACTGGAGATTGCCATTCAGGAACAACCTGTAGCCGGCTTTGCCACCACCGCCCGCTCCACCTCCCCCATCAGTGCCACTGTTGGTAACGACGATGCGCTGGTAGGGCGAGGTGGCGGTGAAAACGATGTGGTCTTGGTAAAACTTGTCTTCCGCCAAGCTGGTGATCTGCCCCGCCCCGGCAAAACCCGCTAGCAGTACCGCCAAGGTCAGCCCGCAGGCCAGCGCATGCGCGGCAAAGCGCCGCAACTCATGCCGAAACAGCCACAGCGCCCACAACGCGATGGCCGCGTTCATCAACCCAAACAGCAATCCGGTACGGATCAACCCCAGCTGCGGCACGAGTAGCAGCGGAAAAGCTACCGACACCGCCAGCGCGCCCAGATAGTCGAACGTCAGCACCTGCGAGACCAAATCCTTCAGCGCCACGTTTCGCTTCAAGATGCGCATCACCAGCGGAATTTCCAGCCCCACCAAGGTGCCCACCAGCAGCACCATGCTGTAGAGCAGGAACCTGAAACTGTAGGGGGCGTAGGCATTTGCTAAGAATAAGACAGCGGGTAATGCACCACCCGCAATTGCCACCAGCAGTTCTATGCGTAAAAAGTGCGCGGGCAGCTGACGTACGAAGAACCGAGACAAGTAGGAGCCAATCCCCATCGCAAACAAGTAGCTGCCGATGACGGTTGAAAACTGCAACACCGAGTCCCCCAGCAGGTACGACGCCAACGCCCCCGCCGTCAGCTCGTAAACCAACCCGCAAGCGGCGATAACGAAAACACTGGTGAGCAGGGCAACGTCGAGCGGGCGTGGGTTGAGATTGGAAGTGGGCGTTAGATTGGGCATGGCGTACAGGGCTTGGAGTAGCCTGATTATGGAATCCCCCAGACCTCGTTTTAGGCGACCCTTTAGCACTCGCCCTGATCCTCCTCTGTGCCTAGCTTTGCGAAGTCCTTCAACTCTTCACCCAGCGCGCACCCGAAATCCGTTTTAACCCTATATTGCAGACCCTATCGACCTAAAAGGAACAACAATGACCCTGTCACCGCATCTGAGCTCAAGCGACGCCGGAACAGCACCCCTTGCCACGCAGGCCATTCTCATCACAGGCGGTACGGGCTTCATCGGACAAGCGCTTGTCAAACAACTGCTGAACAGCGGCCACAGCGTCACCCTGTGGGTGCGCGATCCGCTTAAGGCTGCCGCGCAACTCCAAGGCCAATCTCAAGACCAAGGCAGCCAAGATCACCAAGACCGGGTGCGCTGCGTCACGTCGCTGGAGCAATTGCACACGGATGCGCACTTTGATGCGGTCATCAACTTGGCCGGTGCTCCCGTCGTTGGGCCGCGCTGGACTGCGAAGCGTCAGGCCACATTGATCTCCAGCCGCGTTGGCGTGACACAAGGCTTGCTAACGTGGCTGGCACGCACAGCCACAAAACCCGCAACGTGGATTCAGGCCTCGGCAATTGGCTACTACGGCGTGCGTCCACCAGAAGAGCCACTGAACGAGGATAGTACACGCGGCAGTGGCTTCATGAGCGAGCTGTGCGTACAGTGGGAAGCGGCGGCTGCGCAGGCCAGTGCGTACGGGGTGAGGCAAGTCACGTTACGCCTAGGCGTGGTGCTTGGCCATGGCGGGGCTTTGCCGCCCTTGGTAATGCCCTACCGCTTAGGCCTGGGTGGGCGCATGGGTGACGGACGGCAAGTGATGAGCTGGGTTCACTTGGACGATGTGCTGGGTGTGATGGGGCAAGGGTTGCGAGATACGGCCATGACAGGCGTCTACAACACCGTCGCGCCAGAGGCCGTTAGCCAAGGTGAGTTTGCGCGTACCGTAGGCGAGCTACTGCACCGCCCAGTCTGGCTGCACCTGCCCGCCGCTCTGCTGCGATTGCCTATGGGAGAGATGGCCGAATTGTTTGTAGACGGTCAGCGGGTGGTGCCTACGCGCTTGATGGCGCAGGGGTTTGTGTTCCAGCAACCTACGCTGCGGGGAGCTTTAAAAGATTTGCTGTGAGGAGTTAACTC
This sequence comes from Betaproteobacteria bacterium, assembly GCA_043739385.1. Lineage (GTDB taxonomy): Bacteria > Pseudomonadota > Gammaproteobacteria > Burkholderiales > Burkholderiaceae_C > Defluviibacillus. Next base: position 11,044 of record JAYUED010000055.1, read on the forward strand.
TCACCGTCTCGCTCAAGGGTAAAACGCCTCTACTTTTCCCTTCAGCTTAATCAGCAATGGTTTGCCCTTGCGGTCAAGCGCTTTACCTGCGGGCACCATGACCCAGCCTTCGCTGATGCAGTACTCGGCAACATCAACACGCTCTTTGTCATTCAGCCGAATGCCAATGTCGGTCTCGAAAACGGCAGCGATGTGGTGGGGGCTGCGCGGGTCAATGGACAGACGGTCGGGCAAGGCGGGGCGTTGTTGGGCTTCGGTCATGGGAACTTGTTTTTTAAGATGTGAATTTGCGCTTATTTTCCCTGATTTCATGCGGACTTAATCAATCGGCCACGGCATGCTTTTGGGCAGCGTTTGGGCCACCGGTGCTTCGGGCTGGGGTTTGCCGGGCCCGTCAACGCTGCGCCACCAGGGCGTCACTTGAGATGGGCCGTTCTGATGCGCGGGCTCAACCGCTTCACCCAGGCGCGGCATCATCAGGTTAACGCCTTGCTGGGTGCCGAGTTCCAGCAAAGTTTCCACAGGTGCGTCCCAAGCGTGAACCGCCAAGCTGAAGGTGCCCCAGTGCACCGGCAAAAAAGCTCCGCCACCCAGCAGATGGTAGGCCTTGAGCGCGTTCTCAGGCCCGAGGTGAATATCACCCCAAGACGGGTGAAAGGCCCCCACCTCCAGCATCACCAAATCAAACGGGCCCAGGCGTTCACGGATGGTTGCGTATTCAGTAGTCAAGCCGGTGTCTCCGCTGAAAAAGACGCTGTGGCGGGCCGAGCGAATCACCATCGACGACCACAGCGTAGCGTTGCGGTCTTTCAACCCACGACCCGAAAAATGCTGCGATGGAGCGGCAGTGACTGTCAGCTCCGTGCCCGGCAGAGTGTGGGACTCCCACCAGTCCAACTCGATGATGCGCTCTGGCGGTACGCCCCAGGCTTGCAGGTGCGCGCCCACGCCCAGCGAGGTAACAAAAGGCACGTTACGTTTGGCCAGCTCACGTACCGTGGGGTAATCCAGATGGTCGTAATGGTCGTGTGACACCACCACCAGGTCAATCGGTGGCAAGGCTTTCAGCGCCACAGGCACAGGCTGGAAACGCTTGGGGCCGACGAGGCGCGATGGCGAGGCGCGCGCGCCCCAGACCGGGTCAGTCAACACGCGCAGACCGCCGATTTCGATCAGCACGGTGGAATGACCTAGCCACGTGGCACGCAAGCCGCTGTCTGGCGGTTTCAACCAAGCGGCACGCGGGTCCATGGAGGGCAAGGGGCCAGTAGGCGCACGGCGTTCGCTGCCGCAAAGAAAGTCGCTCAAGCTGGGCCTTGGCACCGTGGTGTCGCGCAAACCAGGGGTGATGGGGTGCACGTTGCGAAACGCGTCGCCTCGCCACAGGGGAGAAGCCTGCATGCGCTCAAGACGCAGCCCGTCAGCTTTTTTTCCGAGAGATTTCATCAATACATCCGGTTGTAAAAGGAGTGAAGCGTTTGAGAATTTAAAAACTCAAAAGAGAGGCTAAACCAAGTTCACTGTACCTGCTGCTACTGCACACACTGCACATCAAGCGATAGCCACTATCAATCAATTAGTAATCATCAATTGGTTTTAATAATGGTTAACCCTTACTATTCAGCCCATACCGACTAAAGACCTCCAAAAGCATTCATTCAGTCCACCGCTTTTATAAACTCCAGGAACCCACGATGACCCAACAACAACGCCCCGAAATCAAGACTATCGCCAACCTAGAATCTGCCTTCGCTGGCGAATCTATGGCGCACATCAAATACCGCTACTTCGCCAAAATAGCACGTGAGATGGGTGACGAAGACACCGCTCGCACGTTCGAAGCCACCGCTGACCAGGAAGTTATGCACGCTTTTGGCCACCTCGATTTGCTCTACCCCAAGGCGACGATGACGCCCGCCAAAGCGTTGCAAATCGCGATCGATGGTGAGACTTATGAGTACACCGAGATGTACCCTGGCTTTCGCAAAACCGCCGAAGAAGAGGGCAACGCCGCTGCCGTGGCCGAGATGAACGAACAAATTGAGGAATCCAAGATTCACGCCGCACAATTCACAGTAACGCTAGAGAAAGCCCAAAAGCGCTTCGCCGCCCTCGCCAAAGTGGAAGAGCGTCATGCCAACCATTACAAGGCACAACTGGCCAAAGTCGCGGCTTAACACGGACTGAAGTACGTAAGAACTTCAACCGCATACCGACTATCCTTCGCCTTTCCTTCTCTCCTTCTCTCCTTCTCTCCTTCTCTCATTTTTGTAACAACTTAAAGAAAGCATCCCATGAAAACCTACCTCTGCATCGTTTGTGGCTTTGTGTACGACGAGGCCGCTGGCCGCCCTGAAGACGGCCTGAAAGCTGGAACCGCTTGGGCCGACGTGCCTGAAAGTTGGGCCTGCCCTGAATGCGGTGTCGCCAAATCGGACTTTGAAATCGTCGAAATCTAAATCAATATCTAAAGCTATCGCCGACTAGCCGTCGCACACTGAACCTGTACCGAAAGACCGCCTGACAATGACCACAACGCCTCTCTCCCCTCAACACCCCGTGGTCGTGATCGGCGCCGGTCTGGCAGGCTGGACGACGGTGCGCGAGTTCCGCAAGCTCGACGCCACAACACCAGTTGTACTTATCACCGCAGACAGTGGTGACTTTTACGCCAAGCCGACACTCTCCAATGCCTTTGCCCAAGGTCGTGCCCCTTCGCAGCTGGTGACATCAGCAGCAGCAAAGATGGTGGAGACGCTGAAGGTCACGCTCGTTGCCCACACGCAAGTGCTGGCCATCGACACCGCGTTGCAGGTGGTGCGTACCGCCAGTGGCGATCAGCCCTACCGTGACTTGGTACTAGCGACCGGCGCACAGCCTATTCACCTGTCCCTGCAAGGCACAGCGGCGGCCCACGTGTTGTCGGTGAACAGTTTGGATCACTTTTCAACCTTCTTCGCTCGATTGACGGCCACTACCGGCGCTGAAAACAGCAATGATTCTCCGCAAACACCGCATCAAACACCTGATAAAACGCTCCACGCCAAGCAGGTGCTCATCATGGGTGCAGGCTTGATTGGCTGCGAGTTCGCGAACGATTTAGCTATTGCGGGCCACCGCGTCACCGTGGTAGACCCCAGCCCCCGTGCGCTGGGCACACTACTGCCCGCCGAGGCCAGTGCGATGCTACAAGCGGCGTTGTCAAGCTTGGGAGACTCAGGTACAGGCAAAGAAGGGGAAAGTAGCAAAGCATCAGCCGTGCAATGGCGCTTGGGCCGCACGGTAAGCAGCGTGGACACCGTACCTGGTGCTTTGCCCGGCCAACCTGCCTTACTCGCCACGTTGTCGGACGGCGAACAACAGCCCGCAGACGTGGTGCTCAGCGCCATCGGCCTGCGCGCGGACACGGCACTGGCCCAAGCCGCGGGACTGGACTGTGAGCGCGGCATTGTGGTGGACGCGCACCTGCGCACCAGTACGCCAAATATCTACGCCTTGGGTGACTCCGCGCAATATGGTGGCCGAAATGGCCGCACCCTGCCCTACGTGATGCCCATCATGAATGCGGCAAGGGCGCTGGCGGCAACGCTGGCAGGTCAAGCGACCGAAGTCAAATTCCCGCTGATGCCAGTCGCGGTCAAAACACCAGCACTGCCTTTGATGGTCGCACCTCCCGCACCGGGAACATCCGGCGGCTGGGTGACAGTTGAAGTCGCCCCAGGCTTGGGCGAATGGCATTGGACAGACGATGCTGGCGTGCTGCGGGGCTTTGTATTGGCGGGAACCGCCACGCCTAGGCGGGCAAAGCTGGCGGCAGTCGTCACGCTCTAGACGTCTGGGCGGCATAGAGCTTTCAGGATTGCCGTAAAGCGGCTGATCGAGGTTCTCGCCCCGTTACGCCCTGCGCTGCCGCGAGATCATAAAGATTCCTAGACCAGCAAGAATCCCACAAAGGATCATCGTCGCCCATTCTGAGAGAGTAGGAATGCTGGGTACCGGGAGGACCAGGGCCACGACCACAGTGATGCGAGCGATATTAGATGTCGAACCATTGTTGGCAGAGACGAGGTAGGTAGCTGTGGCTGTGCCAACGAACCCAGGTGTGGGCGTGAACACGACCCTGTTTCCAACTATATTGAAAGTTCCGCCCGTCACGGGCAGCGTTGACTGAATGCCTGGCGTGCTGGGGTCCAGATCGATCGAGGCCGGATTGATCGGGGAAGTCCCAGCACCATCATTGGCGAGCACGTCCAACGTAACCGGGGTATTCACGAGCGTGGTGGCACTGTCTGGATTTGCGGTGGGAGCCGCAGGATCAACGGCAGCAGCATCAAGCGAAATATCGTCGAGGGCAAAGTCGTTGCCCACCACGGCGGTATTCTGATTCACGAACTGAATACAGATAGATGTGGAGCTTCCCGTCACGAGGGTGCGTTGGATCTGTGCCCATGCCCCCGCCACATTGCCCGCGTTGATCGTTCCGATTGAGGTAAAGGTATTGCCCGCGCCGCACGCCGCAGTGGTATCGACCTCGATACGCAAATTTGCCGGACTCGGATCCCCGGTATAGGCAGGGGAAATCCAGAGGGAAAACGCATAGCGCGTGTATGCTGCCACAGTGGTCACGCTTTGACGCCATATGGAAGACACCGCAGGCGCGCCATTTGCTACCAACATCAGCCTGGGCCCGGGCCCACCAGTGTGATCCGGGAAATTGGCGAATAAGTTGTGAGCGTGCTGCGGGGAAGTCTCTATAGAGTAGCAATTGCCGTTCATCCCTGAAGGGTAGTTGCAAACCGGCTGACTGGGGAAACTAGGCGCGTATATGTAGTCCGATTGAAATCCGGTATTGCCGGCGGAAAAATCACCGTTGACGATCAGATTGGCCGCGAAACCGAGCGGTGCAAACGCAACAAGAAAGCAGCAGGCAAGGAGTCGTGATAATTTTTGCATTGTGTGTGGAACGACTGCGTCCCTTAAAAGGGGCCGTCGCGCCGAAAAATTCGGCTCGTTTGTCTCGAACTTCTTGAATAGCGCAAATGGCTACCGCACCATATTACAACTTACAACTTACAACTTACAAATAAACAACTACTGCATCTCTGTTTCGGCTTACAGCTCTGCCGTACGAGTCCTCGTCCTTAATATCAATACGACTTAATGCGTCAGACTCTCGCGTCGCAATAGTGAAGCGAAAATTTTCGTACAGCATTAGAGTGATACCGCGCTAGGCTCGGGGAAAGCCCTCTGGCGGGCCAGCGGGACAAGCCTTAAATTCAGGTCAACATGCCTCAAACTTGGTTTGTCGAATCTCCACCACGCGGCCATGCGATTGATGCTGCGTCGGTTGCCATGCTGCTGGACGCTCCGCACGATGCGGCCCCAGCAGCGCAGATGCTCACCTTCCTGAATCAAATTGCGCCGGTTGAATACCTCTCGTTGGTGGAATACACCGCCAGCGACGCCCAACACACTGCACCGACTCTGATTGAAGGCCATGCGCACGGCCTGCACGCACGCGATGTAACGGCCGAGTGCTTTGCTATCTACCGCCGCAGCTACTGGCGAAGCGACCAAGCGACCCAAATTGCGCAGCATCTGCACAATAGCCAAGTCGACAGCAGGCCTGTGACTGCACTGCACTTTCACCCCGGCGACATCCCGGTCGCAGCGTGGCGCGACGAGATTTACGACCGCGAACACCTGAGCGACCGTCTGAGCTTTATCTACGCACCGCTGCCCCACACTGCTTTTGCGATCAACCTGTACCGTGACGACGCCATGGGCACTTTTCGGCCGGCCGAGATTGAGCGCCTACTGGCCGTGGCCACACTGCTTCGGCAGGTCCATCAGGGCGCCTTGCGCCTGGGTCAACGCGGGAATACGGTGCTCTTGAGTCTGGAGACGCGCATCGGCATGGCGCTGACAGCGATCAACAGTAAAGCGCCCACCTTGTCGCCCCGCGAGGCTGCGGTGTGCGCCCGCATCGCTTGCGGCATCAGCGCAGAGGGCATCGCCGCCGAACTGGGTATCGCGCCATCTACAGTTCTAACGCTGCGCAAGCGGGCCTATGCCAAGCTGGCTGATTTGGGTATGGGAAGCGGGCGGATGCAATTGGCTCGATTGACAGCCTAGCCAGCGCTGCTGGTCTTACGGCCATACAGCCATACAGCCATACAGCAACTGGACAATAACCCTGCCCGTCCCCTTCAAGGGGGACAACGTTTTCTCCCTTCGGCTCTACATTGCCGTCAAGGAGACAAAACCGATGAGCAACAACCTTTGGCTGCGCAACTGCTGGTATGTGATCGCTTGGGACCACGAAATTCCAGACGCCAATTCCCCCGAACTGTTCAGCCGTATGGTGCTAGGCGAACCCGTTCTGGTGTATCGCCTCGCGAAAGCTGGCAAAAATGGCAACTTCGTTGCAATGGAAGACCGTTGTTGCCACCGCCTGGCGCCACTCTCCAAGGGCCGCAAGGAGGGGGATTGCGTGCGCTGCGGCTACCACGGTCTGAAATTTGATGCGCAGGGCATATGCGTGGAGGCACCAGGCATTCCTCTAATCCCCGCTAAGGCAAGGGTCAAAACCTACCCAGTAGTGCTGCATAACAACTGGGTATTCGTCTGGATGGGCGACCCAGCCAAAGCCGACCAAGCCTTGTTACCCGACAACTTTTCGTGTGCTCACCCGGACTGGCAACACAAGCCTGGTTACCTGCACTACGACACGCCCTACCTGCTGATCTGCGACAACCTGTTGGATTTTTCACACCTGAGCTATGTGCATGAAAAGACGCTGGGCGGCTCCACGATGATTGCGCAGGCCATACCCATCATCGAAAAAGTAGCTGGGCCGACCACCGACTGGTCGCAAATCGGTATCAAAGTATCGCGCCACGTCCCCGATGTGCCACCTCCGCCGTTCTACCAAAAGTTTCGCAGCTTTGACACCCATCTGGACCGCTGGTTTGTCTATGATTTTTTGTTACCCGGCACGCTGCTGATGCATTCAGGTGGACGCCCTCTGAACGATGCTAAAGAAGATTTAAGCCGGGCGGTACAACTGCACAGCTGCCAAACGCTGACGCCAGAAACAGAAACCACCACCCACTACTTCTTCCAGCAGTCGCACCGAGCGGGCCTTGGTGACGACACCGTGACCACGTCCATCTACAACAGCTTGGTCGCGGCTTTTGAGGAAGACCGCGACATGATTACTGCGCAGCACCACAACATTCAGCGCAATCCGGCGGCTCCTATGTTGCCGCTGGCGATGGATGCTGCGCTGGTGCAGTTCCGTCGCCTGCTATCGACACGCATCGAAATGGAGCGCAATCCACAGACGGTTTAAGCCGTTTCATCCCTGTGGACTTGCCCCGGTAACAACAAACACGACCCCATAACCCCACCCAACGAGATACCTTATGCGCCATCATTCCTTCTCAATTGCAATTAAATTCATAGCTGCTTGCGCCCTACTGATATGCTCTAACACCTCTTTCGGTCAAAATTTCCCCACCAAACCGCTGAGAATCGTCGTACCCTACCCGGCAGGCGGCGCGACAGACTATGTGGCACGGCTGGTAGGCGAGCGACTGTCTAAATCGCTAGGGCAGCCTGTGGTGGTGGACAACAAATCGGGCGCCGCCGGTGCGATTGGTGTCGCAGACGTAGCCAAGTCAGAGGCAGATGGCCACACACTGCTTTTCACCATTAACGACCCGCTAATAAATAACGTGGCGCTGTTCAAGACGCTGCCCTATGACCCGCAAAAAGACCTGGTTTTTGTGGGCCAAATCCTGCGCAGTCCCGCCCTGATTTCGGCCAACACGGCACTAGGGGTGAAGAACTTCGAAGACTTTCGCAAACTGGCGACACCCGCAGCCAAGCTCAGTTATGCATCCTGGGGTATCGGTGGCCTGGGTCATTTGGCTGGCGAGTCACTGAACCGGGAATTAAAAGCGCAGATGGTTCACGTACCGCAGCGTGGCGAAGGCCCAGTCGTGATTGACCTGCTGGCCAACACCGTGAGCATTGGCCTCTCCAGCGTGGCAACGGCCAAACAGCAGGTGACTGCCGGCAAAATTGTGCCGCTGGCGATGATGGGGCGAGAACGTTCCAGCGCCTTACCGAATATTCCGACGCTGCGCGAACTGGGTTTTACCGATCCGCTGTACGACAGCAGTGTGTGGATGGCCGTCATGGTGCCTGCAAAAACGCCTGCAGCCGTCGTGCAACGGCTTGGCATTGAGATTCGCGCTATCGCCAACAACCCAGAGGTTCGCAACCTGCTGATGGACCGTGGTTTCGAGATGATGGTGACGACACCAGAGCAAGCGCAGGCCAGTTACAAAACCGAGTTCGACGTAATCACCAAGCGCATTCGAGAGCTAGGTATTGAGCAGCAGTAAAACAGCAGTAATACCAATAGCGCCAGTGGCACTATGCCTTCACACCGCCCCTCAGTCATAACGGACGGTGAACACGAGCTCCAGTGCGTTGTCTTCACCGGTCTTGGCCCGCAGCGTCAAGCGGCGTGAGAGTTCGTACAAGATCGACACCGTGCCTACCGAGCTGGTCAAACTTTGGCCATACACCACGTAAAGCTTGCTCGACAAGCGCTTGCCCACGCTGACCGCTGCGGTGGTCACACTGCCGTCTGGATTCACACCACCGCTGCGGTAAGACACATCGTCCAGCCCCAAAGCGCCAGCGATACCCCCGTCCAGACGGCTACCGGGGCGACCCAACAGGGACATCGCGGCTTGCTGCAAGATGGCAGCGTCGCCACCCGGCCCCGTAGCAGAGCGACCCAGCACCAGCCAAGAGAGCTTTTCGGTGTCGGGTAATTCTGGCTCGGCGTACAGGCGCAGCACCGGAGCCTGAGCCGTACCGGTGACTTGCACACCCACACGCTGGGTGATATTCGGGCGGATGGCCAGAATGTCCAGAGTGGGGTTGTCATACGGCCCAGCAAAGCGCAGTAGGCCAGTTTCCAGATTGAGGTTGACGCCGTAAGCGCGGTAGCTGCCGCTGGTAGTGCGCACTTCGCCCAGCAGGCGCGGCAGGGGTTGCGTGGGAGTGCTAAGTACTTGCAGCGTGCCTTGCAAACGGGCTTTGAGGCCACTGCCTTCTACAGCGAAGTTTTCCCCCAAATCAAGGTCGAGCAGCACGTCGGGGATCACATTGGCTCCCTTGGTCACTTTGGGGTCGGACTCGCTGCTGGTAGCTGCCAGCTTTCGTCCCCGCACCACCACGTCATCGCCCAAGCGGGGGGTGAGCTCATCGGTCAAGGTGAAGGCGGCTTGGTCAGCACGCAGCTTGCCACGCAGTTTGAGCTGCGCGCCTGCCAATTGGGCCTGCGCTTGCCCTGAAACGACAAGGCGGCGATCGGCACGGTTGGAGACGCGCAGCTTGTCGAGGGTGACTTGCAGGTCAATGCGAGGGATCCGCTTAGGTTGGGCAGGGGGGACGATGGTACGGTCTAACGCCCACTGTGCTGAGCCGGTTGCGGTCAACTGTCCACCCGTCTTGGCACCGCCCGTGCCTTCCAAGGTAAAGCGCTCAATCACCACGTTGTCGCCGTTTAAATTAGCGCGCAGCTGGCCGTTAACGAATTCAATGCCGTCCACCACCGAGCGCAGTGCCAGCTGGTCAGCCTGCACTTGACCCGCCCACTGCGGTGTGGCCCTGGTACCGCTGAGCGTCGCCTGCGCTGCCAATGTGCCCTTCATACGCCAACCTGGCGGGGCAAGCAGTGACCAGACTCCGATTTGCGGCAACTGGGCCTTCACGGTGCCGCGCAAAGGGGCGTTATCTGACCATGCCCAACCGCTCTGAGCGGAGCTGGCTTGCAAGACCGTGCTCACCTCGGCGTCCACCACGCCAGCGCGCTCGGTGTTCCAACGTAAGCGTGCTTGCAAACCAGTGCCGGTAATTGCGCCGGTGGAGGCTTCAGGCACTGTCATGATCCGCAGCGACGCTTCCCGCAGACCCACATCGACAGGCTTTGCGCCCGCTTGGCCAGATGCGGTGAAGCTACCATCGTCCAACAGCACACTCAACGTGCCACGCTGGCGTTGCAAACCGGCGCTCACGCGTACTGGCGTGCGCACATCGCTAGGCCAAAACACATCCCAATCACCATCGAACCACAGCTGGCCCGAGAGGCCCAAATCGGCCAGCGGCTGGGCTTTGGGGCCCGCTAGCCAATCTATCCAGGTAAGGGGCAGTTGCGACAAACGACCTTGGGTTCGCAGACCTTGCGTGTCCCACAGCATCTGATCCCAGGCGAGGGTGACGGCTTTCTCACCGGACAGGAGGCGCGGCGCAGTGTTGCCGCCCAGGTCTTGTGGCAGAAGGCGCAGTTGGCCGGGCAGAGCTTCAAAGCTGCCGTCTTTCCAGCGAAGTTGCAGGGCATGATCGTTAGCATTCGTACTGCCGCTTTGCAGTGCCCAAGCCAAGCTGCGAGCACTGTCTTGCAGTTGCAAACTAAGGCGGCTAATGTCGAAAGTACCTTGCCCACCAACGCCCCCTTTGGGCGATGCATCCACGTTGAGTACAGCGTGGCTACCCAGTTGGATTTTGTAGGGTGCCTGTTCTGCCACCCCGTCGGCGGCCACAGCCAGCGCCGACATCGGGCCTTGGGCGCTGAATTGCAGTGCGCTGAACTTGAAAGGCTCAGGGCGCAGGCCAGCGGCGTTAACGGGGACATTTGCGGTAGCACTCTCGGGCACACCTGCGGGTACATTCACGGGCGGTTGCAACACCAAGGTCGGCACATTTAAGCGGGCGTTCACAAGGCGGGTACTGGCTTGCCAATCCAGCGCTAACTCGGCTTGGCCTTTGACGGCCCACTGGGCTAAATTGGGCATGATCGTGGCGAGCAGCTGAGGCACTTTGGGCAGCGCCTTCAACCAACCCCAGGTCACATCCGCCTGAGCTAAGGTAATGTTCAGCTTGGCATCCGAGGGTGTAAAAGTCAGCTCATCGGCCTTCAACATGCCTTTAAACCCTGCGTTGCCACCTGGAAATTGCGCATCTACATCACCCGAAAACGAGCGAGCCGCGATGCGCAGTTCGCCCTTGGCCTGTATCTTGGCCTGTGCCGCTTGCAGGGTGAGATCGCTCAAGCGCAGACTATCGCCTACCCATTGCCCGGCGGCATGGGCGTCACCCAAACTGAAGCCTTGCAGGGAAGCCGGCACTGCATCACGTCCAGCGGAAGATTTGAGCTTGACCTCAAACGCCGTGCCCGCGCCTTGTTGCACAGCAGCGGCAGAACCGTCGAGCCGGGCCTGCGCCATGGCGGAATACAGGGCAGCGGGGTTGATACGGTTAAAGGTGATTTTTCCCTGCCACGGCTCTGCCCCTGTGCCACTTTGCCAGCGGCCCTGGCCTTGCAGTTCACCATCACTAGCATGCGCTTGCAAGGCAGACACCGTCCAGCGCGTACCCTGCGCCTTCTGCTGGGCATCCACTAGAGCGGAGACTTGGGCTTTTAGACTTTGCACGGGTAAGCGCCGGCGATCCCAAGGGCCAGGATTGGCATTGGTCAGCGCGATGTCGGCGACCCAATCTTCGCCCTTAGTGTCCCTGGCGCTCTTGGGGTCGGCCTGCACCGTGCCCGAAAGACTGGTGGTCGGCGCTTGAGGCCAAAAATCTGCCAAATTCAGCTGTGCCAACGCCAGCCGCGCGCTGTGTACGGGCTGCACCGCCCAAGGCAGGATGCGGGCTGTGGCGTTGAGGGTAGGCAAGAGGGCATTGGCTTCCAGCGAAGTTGAACTGGGCTGGTCTTCGCGACGGGCTTGCGCTTGCACGTCCAGGGTGGCTTGTTCGCCCGCCAGCGTACCGCTGACCGCCACATTCGCCAGCACAGTAACCGCCACGCCACCTGGCACGATGCTTTTCACACGGCCTTCCAAAGTGGCCTGAAGCGCCATGGGGGCTTGCGCCTGCACCTGGGCTTTGAGTTGGTACTTGCCTTGTGCCAGCGTGACAGATTTCAGCACCAATTGATGCAAAAACCCATTAATGCCCTTAGTCATATTACCTATACCGCTATCGTAAATATAGCTACCTTGCAGGTCGCCCAACGTCACCGTTGTTGCACCTTTGACTTCCAACTGCTCCACGTTGAAGTTCACGCTCACAGGCAGCGGCAGCAACACGGCTTGAGGCGGTGACGTTGGCTCATTGCTAGGAGGTAAGGTGATCCTGAGACGCTGAGCGGCCAACTGCCTGATCTCTACGCGACCTTGCAGCAGGGCGGGTGTATCCCATTGCAATAGCAGACCGCTGGCGTCAAGGGCAAGACCCGGTGAGGGTATTTTTCCCGTCGGTGCTTCGAGTTGCTGTTGCTGTTGCTGTTGCTGTTGCTGTTGCCACTGCAACGCACCAATCTTTCCCCCAAAGCGCAAGCTGCCCGTTACATCACGGGTACTGAGCTGACCCAGGGGCACTCCGGCCTGGAGGGCAAGGCGGTTAAGCCATCCCCTGGGCGCCAACGATTGCAGCGTTTGCGCCAATGAGCCCTCAGTGCCTGACCACCACCACGCAGTGCCAAGGGCGCAGGCCAGGGTCAAGGTAATGGTGATGGTTACCCCTATGAGCCCAAGGCTCACAACTTTGGCAAAAAAGCGTAATCGCGGCATGAGCGTAGTCAAAACTTAAACCCCAGCGTCATGTGCAGTCGCAAGCGCCGGGTGGCAACGCCGTAGGCCAAATCCAGTTGCAGCGGCCCCACGGGACTGCGGTAGCGCACGCCGGTGCCTAAGCCTACTTTGGCACGTAAGGTGGCCGCTTTGTCGCTCACCGCACCGGCGTCGATGAAGAAGGTGTTTTCCCAAGCTGAGCGCTGATTATTCAGGACCAAGGGACGCTGCCACTCCACGCTGCCGGTGGCGATAACGTGACCGGGGTCTACGCCACCACCGACCAAGGGCACGCCAATGCTGCGCAAGGCGTAGCCGCGCACAGTGTTGTCCCCACCAGTCAGAAACAGCTCGGTGGAAGGCACCGCTACTTCGCCACGTGCCCAGACCGCACCAAGTTCAGTTCGAAGGGCTAAACGACCTTGGTCTTTGTGGGTTTTATCGGCGGTAAGGGGCAGGTAATAGAGTCCCCGCACGCGGCTGCGCAGGTAGGGGCGTTTAGACTGTTCGAGCGTAAAGCCCGAGCCCAGCTCAAACCCTAGGCCGTAGCCACGCTCAGGGAAGAGCACATGGTCCAGGCGGTGCAGCGTCCAGACGAAATTGGCGCTCAGCGCCGCTTGGCCTTCGGTCGGCGTGCCTGCAAAGGTGGTACGGGCTCGGTCGTATTGCACAAACAAGCTACGGCTAAAAGTAACGTTGTCCTGTGTTTGACCTGCCCGCAGCCGCTGGCTAAAGGTGATACCGCTGCTGTCTTCCTGGTTGTTGACGAGGCCAGACACCGCCCAGCGCCAACCGGCATCGTCCACGGGGGAGGTCAGCGCGGTTTGGGCGGATTGGTTATTGCGCGATACCGTCAACCCCGACACCGCCCGCCAGCGCAAGCCAGGAATACGGTGATCCGTGTGCTCAATACTCAGGCGGGCGCCGCTGTCGGTGCTGCCACCGATACCTAGAACGAGTTTTTGAAGTTCAATTTCACGCACTTTGACCTGCACCGAGGCGAGACCTGAGCCGAGGGGCAATTCATTTCCAGGCTCTACAAGGATGAACACCGAGGCAAAGTAGCCGCTGTTGGCAACACGGCGCTGGGCTTCGAGGACGTTGGCTAAATCGTAATTGCTGCCCAATGTGAGTCCCGCGAGGCGCACAAGGCGCTGCACGATCAACGGGTCATAACGCTCGGTGCCGCTGACCACGATTTCACCGATACGCAGCGCAGCGCCAGATTCGAACACCAAAGTGAGAGCGGCGCTGTTCGTCACTGGATCAATGTCGGCCAAGCTGTGGCTGATGCGCCCTGTGGGATACCGCTGAGCAGTAAGGGCTCGCACAGCGCGGTTTTTAGCGGCGTCCCAGTCGTTTTGGGTGAACGGCTGACCTGCCTGAAGGGCAAAAGCATCTTGAATCGCGTTGCGTTGGTCAGCCGCGTCAATGCGCTGGGCTATGTCGCCACTGAAGCTAAGCGCAACGCTGCTGATATGGGTCAATGGGCCGGGTTTAACGGTGACGACAACTTGCGAAAGGGCGTTTTCGGGAGAAACGTTGGCGGGACTGTTGACGGCAATGTCGGCGGTGATGACCGGCGTCATGTAGCCCAAGGTAGCTAGCAGATTCGTGGCGTCAGCAGGCACTTGGGCAACAAGGCGAATCAACTCAGTGCGGTCCAGGTCGGGTAGGCTGCGAAAGCGTTGTAAGTCCAAGTGGGTGAGCAAAAAAGCCTGAAGTTGTGCAGGTGCATTGACGACCAGAGTGAATTTGACCTCTGGGGCCACCGCTTCAATGGCGCTCTCTGGCGATGCGTCGTCGCTTGAAACCTGCTGGGCGAAACTGGGGTTGCTCAAGACGATGAACAAGCACAGCAATCGCGCCAAAAAGGAACGCGGAAAGGGATGCGATTTCTGCAAGCTCACCCGTGGATAGCGGCAGCTACGATGATGCTTAGACCCAGCGACATGGCCGCCACTACCAGCCCCAACGCAACGTTTTGGTTTTCAACGATTTCATGCCACAGCTTGTAGGGAGTGAGCTTGTCAATCACGACAAAGCTAAGCCAAAAAATTACCACGCCAATTAAGGCAAATAAGATGGAGCCGAGTACGGCACTGAGTCGCAAGCCTTCAAGTCCCATGAGGATCTCCTAGAAAAATGTAACCACACCACAAACTGATAAGCACTGGGTGCATCATTTATGCCCCCCACCGCCTGAAAACCCACCAAAAGCGCCACCCGAACTGCGCATTCCGCTGCCACTGCTAGTAGAGCGGCAATCTTGGGTGTTCGGGTCGCAACTGCTGCAACGTCGAATCAATAGGAGCAGCATAAAAATCGCCAGACAAATCACAAGAACGGTCAAAAAACTTTTGCCCGTTAACGTAGCTGTAGGTGCCACATCAGTTCGCTTGAGCAAATCAGCTTTGGCTTCGAGTTTGAAGGCCTGGACGACCAAAGCGCTGTCGATGTTGCCGCCGCTTGACCACGTCAACTCTTTGGGTGTTTGCTCCAGCGACAGCAGGCTCTTGCCATTAGCGAAGTCACGGTTAGACGTTTTTTGGCCGCGCTGCACGGGCCAGTAGAACTCACCAGCAACGTAAGTGGTCTCGGCCGTATAGGTGCTTTTGAGCGTGTAGCGTGTGCCTAAGTAGGTAACGCTTTGGCCAGTGCTGGGCATGTGGGGAGCACCAGTGGTGGGTTTGACCACGCTCCAGCCGTCCTCAGAGTCCACTAAAAAGTTGAATCCCCGCTTGGGGTTGTAGAGCAGGTATTCGCTCCAGCCAAAATACTCGTCGTCACCTTGCTCAACGCCCATACGGTGCTGAAAACCTACCACCTGCCAGGGCAGACCTTGCAGCACGCCTTGGCTGCCCAGCGGAATCAGCAGCTGTACAGGTTCATCTTGCAGAGCGTGCTGGAGTTGATTTCCGATGCCGGCGCTCAGGTCAATCAGGCACTTGCAACTGCCGCAAGTGATACTTTTAGTGGCAGTCAGCGTAACGGTGACGGGTGAGCCGCAGTTGGGGCAGTTGAACTGCTGGCCTTTGGCTTCTTGGGTGGAGGTGTCGCGCAGACCAACGAGTTTCAAATCGTCCAGAAGCACTTCGCGTCCCAAAAACAGCGCAGCAGGCTGGCTGCTGTAATCGATGCTGAGTACCTCGCCGTTGGCACTGCGCAGCTCGACCAGGGGAAAAGCCTGACCCAACGGGGGCAATTTAGGCAGCTCGCCTTGGGCGGCCAGCAGAATGGCGGCGTCGCTGCTGGTCACGGTGAAGGGCACACCATTGAAGGGGATGTTGACCCCGACTTGGAATTGCGCGGCAGGGGGTATGGCAAACGGCGCGGGCGCTGCTGTGCTGAATACGAAAGCACCGTTGTCTTCAGAAAGCGACGCGGTGCTGCCATCGTCCATGGCCAATTGCCAATCGCTCCAATTGCCGCTTGCAGTTTTGTATTGAAGACGGCCTATGACGGTGAAGCCGGTACTTTGCCCTCCACTTTGTCCAACATTCGGCACGGCCTGCTCGCGCTTCCACCTCCCTGAAGCCAACAATTGCAGCGAGCTGTAATCGTCAAACACCTCGGCCATCTTGCCGATGCGCGACAGTGTTTCACCATCACGCACCACCGTACTTTGGCAGTAGCTGCAAACAGCATGGGTTGATTGCGCGCTGCGGAACGCAACAGGCGCACCGCAGCCGGGGCAGGGCGCGGTGTAAGCGCGCAGGGGGACGGGTTCAGCCACAGCGCAGATACAGACTTAACGTCGACTTAAACCAGCTTCTTCAGCAGTTCAGTCTTTTTCGCATCAAACTCTTCAGGGGTCAAAATACCTTTGGCTTTAAGCTCGCCCAACTTTTCAAGGGTGGCCATGATGTCTTCTGGTTTCAGCGTATTCGCAACATTTGCTGCACCTTCTATAGCTGCCGATGAAGGTGCAACTTGCACAGGAACCTGATGCAAGCCAGATTGCAGGTTTTGGGCAAGTACCTGACCTAATGCCACGCCTGCACCCAAACCCATGGCGTCACCAGCTATGCCCCCACCGCCACCGCTTTGCACCATGCCAGGTATGGCCTGAGCTGTCTGATACTGCATGAATCTGCCCATATCGTTGCCGACCATGCCCATGCCAATTTTTTGATCGAGGATTTTTTGTAGCTCTTCGGGCAGCGAGACGTTTTGCACCGTCATGACTTCGAGCTTCAAACCAATCTTGGCAAAGGCGGGTTCCAGCTCCTTCGTCAGCGCCTGGGCAAAGCTCATCTGGTTAGCCGCTAAGTCCAAGAAAGGAACGCCACTGGAGGCAATGGCGTTGCTGATGTTTTGCAGCACCAGTCCACGCAGTTGGCCGTCCAGGTCACCGGTGGTGTAGACCTCACGCGTGCCTGCGATTTCGGTATGGAACAACTTGGGATCGGCAATGCGGTAGGCATAGTTGCCGAAGGCACGCAGGCGAATAGCACCAAAGTCTTTGTCGCGGATGGTGATGGGCTGGGGGGTGCCCCATTTTTGGTCTATCTGCTGGCGGGTGCTGAAGAAGTACACATCACTTTTGAAGGGGGACTCGAACAGCTTGTCCCAGTTCTTCAGGTATGTCAGCACGGGAATGGTTTGGGTGCTGAGGGTGTACATGCCTGGGCCGAACACGTCAGCCACTTTGCCCTCGTTCACGAAAATCGCCATTTGCGATTCGCGCACGGTGAGCGAGGCCCCCATCTGGATTTCCATGCCGGCCATGGGAAAACGCCAAGCCAGGGTGCCGTCGTCGCTTTCAGTCCATTGAATGATGTCAATAAACTGTTTCTTAATGAAGCTCATCAGTCCCATGGCGTATCTCCTCGTGCATGCTAAACGGGTCAATAAAAGCGCCTGCAAAGCCTTAAGTAGTCGTCCAATGGACGTAAACCCCGATAAAAATCTGCCTACGGCGCCTCTACCCGTGATGGTAGCGCAACCATATAGCACTTAGCTTGGGTATCAGCAGGGGTCTCCCCCTTGTAACTACGCAGATTCACTGACGCAACCCTAGCGCTGCCAAGCCTACAATTCAAAGCCCTTTCTGACGGCGAGCAAGGTTCGCGGTCAGTTGGGAAACAACGCCAGATACCGGAGACCTCATGCCTACATCCACCAAAAACACCGAAGAAAAACGTGCCGAGTTGCGCCGTGCTGCGCTGGAATACCACGAGTTCCCAACGCCAGGCAAGGTGGCCATCATGGCCACCAAGCAGCTGGTCAATCAGCATGATTTAGCGCTGGCCTACTCACCGGGTGTAGCCGCTCCCTGCGAAGAAATCGTTAAAGACCCAAACAACGCTTTCAAGTACACGAGTCGGGGCAATTTAGTGGGTGTCATTACTAACGGCACTGCCGTGCTGGGTCTCGGAGATATTGGCCCGCTAGCCTCCAAGCCAGTGATGGAAGGCAAGGGTGTGCTGTTCAAGAAGTTCGCAGGCGTCGATGTGTTCGATATCGAAATCGACGAGAAAGACCCAGCCAAACTGGTGGAAATCATTGCCGCCTTGGAGCCTACGTTTGGCGCGATCAATCTGGAAGACATCAAAGCACCGGATTGCTTCTATGTAGAGCGCGAATTGCGCAAGCGCATGAAGATTCCGGTGTTCCATGACGACCAGCACGGCACCGCGATCACGGTGGCAGCAGCCATGGTGAATGCATTGAAAGTGGTAAACAAGGACATAGCAAAAGTCAAACTCGTGACGTCAGGCGCGGGCGCGGCAGCCCTGGCCTGCCTGAACCTGCTGCTCAAAGTTGGCTTAAAACGCGAAAACGTTTTTGCGACTGACATCGCCGGCGTGGTGTACGAAGGTCGCGTTGAGCTGATGGATGAAGACAAAATCCAATACGCACAAAAGACGGATGCCCGCACGTTGTCCGACATCATCGAAGGAGCAGACGTGTTCCTGGGACTGTCAGCCGGCAATGTGCTGAAGCCTGCGATGGTCGCCAAAATGGCACCGCGCCCGGTAATTTTTGCGCTGGCCAACCCAAATCCCGAAATCGCACCTGAAGACGCTCACGCCGTGCGCAACGATGTGGTGATGGCCACAGGCCGCTCGGACTACCCGAACCAGGTCAACAACGTGCTGTGCTTCCCCTACATCTTCCGAGGTGCTTTGGATTGCGGGGCGACAACCATTACTGATGAGATGGAAATTGCTGCCGTCTACGCCATTGCTGAACTGGCACAGGCCGAGCAAAGTGAAGTCGTGGCTGCGGCTTACGCCGGAGAAAAACTTGCGTTTGGTCCTGAATACCTGATTCCCAAACCGTTCGATCCGCGTCTGATGATGAAGATTGCCCCTGCTGTGGCCAAAG
Source organism: Betaproteobacteria bacterium (assembly GCA_043739385.1). Taxonomy (GTDB): domain Bacteria; phylum Pseudomonadota; class Gammaproteobacteria; order Burkholderiales; family Burkholderiaceae_C; genus Defluviibacillus. The sequence goes on from JAYUED010000055.1 coordinate 30,033, forward strand.
CGGCTGCAGACAGTGGCGTGGCACTACGCCCTATCGGGGACATGGAGGCATACCGCAACAAGCTGCAATCCTTTGTCTACGCCTCAGGCACGATGATGAAGCCGATTTTTGACGCGGCCAAAAAAGCCGCCAAAAAACGCGTGGTGTATGTGGAAGGCGAAGAAGAGCGCGTTTTACGAGCTGTTCAAATCGTGGTGGACGAAGGATTGGCACGCCCTACGCTGATTGGCCGCCCCGCCGTCATCGCCCAGCGCATCGAAAAATTCGGCCTGCGTTTACGTGAAGAGCTGGACTACGACGTCGTGAATGTTGAGCAAGACCACCGCTACCGCGATTTCTGGCAAACATACCACCGTATGACGGAGCGCAAGGGCATCACGGTTCAAATGGCGAAAATCGAAATGCGTCGCCGCTTGACACTAATTGGCGCCATGCTGCTGTCCAAGGGTGAAGTGGACGGCATGATTTGCGGTACCTGGGGTAACACCCACATGCACCTGCACTACATAGACCAGGTGATTGGCAAGCGCGTGGGCGGCAGCCCCAGCACACCCCAAGACGTGCGAATCTACGCCTGCATGAACGGCTTGTTGCTGCCAGACCGTCAAGTGTTCTTGGTTGACACCCATGTCAACTATGACCCTACGGCTGAAGAGCTGACCGAAATCACTGTGATGGCGGCAGAAGAGATGATGCGTTTTGGCATTAAACCCAAAGCCGCTTTGCTTAGCCACTCCAACTTTGGCAGTAGCGACCTACCTAGCGCTGTAAAAATGCGCGATACCCTGGCCTTGTTGCGTATCCAAGCACCCTGGCTGGAGGTAGACGGCGAAATGCACGGCGATATAGCCTTGGACGCCAAGGAACGCGCCAACATCATGCCGCACAGCACCTTGATTGGAAACGCTAACTTGCTGGTGTTCCCCAACATCGACGCCGCAAATATTGCTTACAACCTGCTAAAAACTGCAGCAGGCGGCGGTATTGCGATTGGCCCGGTTTTGCTGGGTGCAGACAGACCGGTGCATGTATTGACGGCCAGCGCGACTGTACGCCGCATTGTAAATATGACAGCATTGACCGTGGCAGACGCAAACGCCAGCAGATAAGTCATCACACAAGAGTGTGCGCAAACTTCTAGCGTGAAACTTGGCCATTCAAAGGTAATTTATACCGACTGAATGGCACTATTACACTTTTTTACCTGCTTAAGTTTTAAGCAGGGTATTGCTTTATTGCGACAGTTCCGGCACACTACGGCCTTCGGTATCTCGGGTAAACCCGGATAGTTTAAGGTTGCTTGCCATCCTGAGCCTCTCACAGAGTGGCTGCCAGGGTTTCTCTCGGTTAACGCTGTCATGCTCGGTTATCACAAGTTCAAGTACGTAATTTCCGGCATTGTCCTCGCGGCCTCGTTGACCACAATGGGAAGTGCGTTCGCTAGAAGAACGGCCCCCGACAACGTAGCGGCAGGCAGCCTGCCCAGCATAGCGTTGGCAGAGTTACCGGTACAAGGTCGGGAAGTCTATGCCTTGATTTTGCAAGGGGCAACTTTCTCGAATGAAAAAGACGGTTCCGTATTTGGTAACCGTGAGCGCCAACTGCCAGCGCACAAGCGCGGTTACTACCGTGAGTACACCGTACGTACCCCGGGTGCACGCAACCGAGGTGCTCGTCGACTGATTTGCGGTGGCGAAGTCCGCGTGCCAGATGCTTGCTACTACACAGAAGACCACTATGCGTCGTTTCGCAAAGTGGTGCCTTGATACAAAGCGTCGAGGAAAAAGTTTTCGACTCCGATGCATTCGCACCGAAGTCACATGAGTTTTATAGTTTTTAACAGTTTTTGACCTAAAGAAAGTGAACGGGGATGGACACGCCGCTTCGTAAAGAACAAGACACACCACTGCGTGGTGTGCGACCTAATATCGTGCAGTCGATTCGCGCTTTTCGCGTGCCTGAACTGCAAGAGGCCGCTTTGGCCTTGGGCCAGCATTTTCTGTACGCTAATCTGAGCCAAGCCCAGAGCAAACAGGACGTGTTGGACATGATTGCCCAGCAATTTACCTTTCCGACCCACTTCGGTAAGAATTTTGACGCGCTGTACGACTGCATGACTGACCCTTTGCATAAATCAGGCCCACAGCCTGGCTTTATCGTGGTGTTGGAGCAAGTGCCTGCGCACGCCAAGTTCGACAAAGAGGCTCGTGAGCAACTGCTTGACGTGTTCCGGGAGACAGCGGACTATTGGGGGGATCGAAAAATCCCCTTCCGATGTTTCTATTCTTTTCCGTAGCCCGTTCTGCAACCACCAGCCAAGCAGAACGGGCGACCCAGGCACAGACCGGCGCAGTTTCCGGTATCGACCTCAGTAACCCGAGCGACGGTGGCGAAAAAATGCCCACCGACAAACTCGTAGACGTATCGCCTTTGGCGCTGCGCATGAGCAGCCCTTTCAACTCAGGGTACTGGCTCGCTGCGGCGTAACCACGCCGTCAAGCACAAAGCAAAACGCCAAGTCAGCTTTCGCTGACTTGGCGTTTTGCTTTGTGGAGGTAAGGTGAACACTTTGCCTCCGCTTCTTTATGTTGCGACCAAATTGATGATTTCTGAATTGGCGGGTGACGCTGAAAATAATGCCTGTGCCAGCGCCACATACTCTTCTGGCGGGACCTCTTCAGCACGGCGTTGTAAGTTAAACACGCCAGTAAAAGCTTTTTCATCCAGCCATTTGCCCAGGCTGTGACGCAGCAATTTGCGTCGCTGGCTAAAGGCCACTTTGACGGTAGCTTCTAGGGTTTTGAAATCAACGACAGCAGGCGTTGCTCGCGGCACCATGCGGACCACGGCACTGTCCACACGGGGTGGCGGATCAAAGGACTCAGGCGGCACAAACAACACGTTATCCATCGCATAACGCCATTGCAGCATCACACTTAGGCGACCATAGTCACTGCACGCCGGCTTGGCTACCATACGGTCAATCACTTCTTTTTGCAGCATGAAGTGCTGATCTTGAATGATGTCGGCGAAGTCCAGCAGATGGAACAGGATGGGCGTAGAGATGTTGTAAGGCAGGTTTCCCACCACGCGCAACTTTGGAAGTACAGGCACAGCATCCGACGCTGTATTTCTAGTAGCTAGGAGCGCGGATTGAACCTGCTTAAAGTCTACTTTCAGCACATCAGATTCAATCACCTGCAATAGCGGGTGCTCGCGCAAACGTGCAGCTAAATCACGATCAAGCTCAATAACTGTCAGCGCACCTAAGCGTTCTACCAGTGGCTGAGTCAATGCAGCGAGGCCAGGGCCAATCTCCACCATCGGGTCGCCTGCCACCGGAGCAATGGCATCCACGATGGCGTTGATGATGTGGCGGTCGGCCAAAAAATGCTGACCAAAGCGCTTACGCGCGATATGAGGGGAACGGTGAGCGGAGGAACTCATTCCGGTGGCTCGCGCAGTTCGACGTAGGCGCGGCCACGCACTTCTTGCGCCCAATTGGCATACGCTTCATCCAATTTTTTCTCGCGTACAAAATTGCGAGCTACCTCGCGCTGCTCGGCAGTAGTCAGTTTGGACTCACGCCGCTCCATCAACTGAATTAAGTGAACGCCGAAGCGTGAGACCAAAGGAGGCGCTATTTCACCGGGCGCCAGACCATTCATCACGTCCTCAAACTCTGGCACAAAGGTGCCAGGGTTGACCCAACCTAAGTCGCCACCTTGGGCTGCGCTGCCATCTTGCGAGTTTTCCCGGGCAAGGGTTGCAAAGTCCGCTTTTCCAGATTGAATACTGCGGCGAAATTCAAACAGTTTTTCCAGTGCCGCAGCCTCGCTCAACTGGGGTGTGATCCGCAACAAAATATGGCGGGCACGGCTTTGCGTAATGACCGCACTGGGCACGCCAGCCTGGGCCTTTTCCATCACCTTCAAAACATGAAAGCCTGCGCCTGAACGCACAACGGCCGAAACGCCGCCCACATTCAAATCTTTGGTAGCGTCCAAAAACAGACTGGGGTAACGGTCAGCAGGGCGCAAACCCATCACACCACCAGCCACCTTTTCTGGCGCATCCGAATACTCTTGCACCAGGGCTGCGAAGTCGTCGCCCAAGCGAGCACGCTCTAGTACACGCTGTGCACGGGCTTCAAGCGCTGCAATTTGCGGGGCTGTCGCAGTGTCAGGCACCGCAACCAGCACCTGCGCTAAATTGAGGCTGAGGCGCGACGGATCGACGTTGCTTCGCTCATCAGCGATGTACTGGTCAATATCCTGATCCGTGATCTTCACACGGCCTTCAACCTCGCGCTCACGCAAGCGTGAGAGCGTGACTTGCTGGCGCAGCTCGTCACGAAAACGCTCATTGGTCATGCCCTCGGCTCGCAAACGGCGACGAAACTCAAGGACATCCACCTGGTTACGCCGGGCCACGTTTTGCTCGGCCAAGTCCACTGCGGCTTCGTCCACCTTAATGCCTGTTTCTTTGGCTTGCTGCAACTGGGCTTTTTCATTAATTAGACGCTCAAGCACCTCACGGGTTAGCACCGAGCGGGGGGGCAAAGTACCGCCTTGCTGGCTCAGCTGCTGCTCGACAGTAGCCAAGCGCTGCGCCACCTCGTAGTTGGTGATAGGTTCCGAATTCACCACAGCGACAATGAAGTCGGCTTGTTGCGGGGCTGCGGAGGTAGCTACCGTGGGGATACGCTGGCCGATACGACTGGGGTTCAGTTGTGTGGAGGGTTTCAAGCCCTGTGCGTGGGAGGCCAATGCCAAGACCAAGCTGCTGGCGAGCAGACAAACTGAACCAGCCCGCACCAGACTGGCCCGCAGCGCTCTCGGCAGGGCTGTGCTCGACTGCCTCGCAGGTCGTGAAATTTCTGCGCATTGAATCATCATGTCACTTGTTTCTCGGTCAGTCGTAATTGCTGAAATGGCTGGGGGTGGGCTGCGTTTCACGCAGGTATTGGTAGCGGGGCACATTTTGCTTGAAGATCCGCATCGGGCTGGTGCCCACGCCAACACGCGAAAAACCTACAAACTCTAACTGGAATGAAATGCTGGTGGCGGCGTTTCCTGGAACTATGCCAGGCGTAATGCCCAAGGTGCTAGCACTGGTCTGCAAGCGGTCTAGCACCACGCGGCCCAGCCAGCAGCCCGCATCGTACTCAAAACCGACCAGCGCATCCACCAGTTTTTTATCCCGCATGCTGTAGTTCAATCGGCCCACACTGTACCAGCGACCTTCGCCCTGGCCTCGCCCTGAACCCAGGACTTGCCCCTTGTCGCCCCACAAATCATTGATCGGCCACTGCCAACCCATGTCCAATTGTTCGCTGATGTCACGTTGAAAACGGTACGCCGCGCTGACAGTGCGGTAGCTGCCAGGGCTGTAGCGTGCGCCCACCGTCGCACGGGTGGAAAGATCAGTTTTTTGGTTGAACTGCACAGTTGAATCAAATGTCCACTTAGGTGTCCAGTTGACTGCTGCACCCAGCAGCAGATCGCTGACTCGGTCTACAACCGAATTATCGGTAGGCAATAACGTCACCAATTGGTCCCTGAAGCGCAGACGCTGAGCAATACCTAAGCGCAGTGCTTCTGCGCCAGTAGCGGGGTCAATAAGGCGGCTGGTCACACCTACGGTCAGCAGGTTGTTATCGGAAATGCGGTCGTTACCTGTGAAGGCGTTCTCGGTGTAAATCGTGGCAAAGTTGAAATCGGTGGCTGCCGTGTCGTAGCGTGGCAGCAGATTTTGGTTACGGTACGGGGTGTAGACGTAAAACGCACGCGGCTCTAGCGTCTGCGTGAAGCTGCGGCCCAAGTAATTAGCATCGCGCTCCAGCACCAAACCACCGTCTAGGCTGAAAGTCGGAACCACGCGACTGGCCGTAGTAATGTTGGTAAGCGCAGTGCCATTCAATAAGGGTGCATCAAACTGGTAATGGGTGGCGTGCAGCATCGCTTTGGGAGTCACGAACCAGCCAGGGGTTTGCCATGGATGACTAATTTGCAGCTTGGAAAATGCACGGAAAGCGTCGGGCTGCAGAGTCAAGGTGCGATTGGCAGAAAACTTGGTGGCATCGCCTTCCACCGAAAAATCATAACCACCCACATTGGTACGCCCATAGCGTGTAGTCAACTGCGGCACACGGTCATACGGCGGAATAATGGGAGAGAGCGGGTCTTGGAGCGTCTGCCATTTGAGTGTACGCAGGCTGGTTGAAAAATTCCCACGGCCCCAGTTAAGCGTCGCGTCGTTAGGCAGCAGCCGCTGCGTTAACGAGGTCGAGCTGCGTGGAAAATCGCGCCAGTAGTTGTCGTCGCTGACACGGTTCAGGTTCACATTCAGACCTAGTCCACCGATAGCGGCAATACCCGTATCCACGGTCCCGTTGTGCAACAGTCCCGCACCCCAGCGGTCCCTTTGCCGCAAACTATCGCTGGGCATGTAGTCCAGCTTGGCGAGACCTCGGTAAGTGGGTTCTAGATAGCGAAATTCCGAGTCCAGCTTAACGCCGCGCTTGCTCATCACGATGGGCGAAAACGTGGCATCTCGGTTCGGTGCAATGTCCCAGTAATATGACTGGGCATACTGCACACCAGCTACGCTGTCCAAACCTATGAGTGGGGGCAACCAACCTGATTTGCGTTTATCGCTCAGGGGAAAGCTGAGTGCGGGAATAGCCGGCAACGAAACGCCTTTGAACGTCATCACCGCATCTTTGGCAATGCCCACGTCTTCTTCTTCATCAATGTCGAGCGAGGCAGCGTGCATGATCCAGGCGGGCATCCAACTGGGGCCTGGTGTCCGCTGGCAGGTGCTGTAGCTGGCATGGGTAATGATGGCGTGCTTGCTATCGGTAAAGTCTGCGCGGTCAGCTTCACCATAGGCATCGTTTTTCAAGAATCGGTAGCGTGGCTGGTTAAAGAACCCCTCAAACGACTCCACCTTCAACTCCATGTACGGGCCTTCGTAGACGTTGCCCCGGCGGTTAATGTGCACACTGCCACGCGCTTTAGCCAAATCATCTGGCTGGTAGTACTCAATGCGGTCAGCGCGTACCGTCATATCGCTTCGGCGCAGCACAGCATTCCCTTCGACTGTGGCGTCCAGGTCAGGGCGGCCTGACATGTAGTCGCCACTTAAAAAGGTCGGCAGCTCTTGGCGCACATCAAATGGCAAAGTTTCGAGCAGTAAACGGCTACTTTTGAGTCGTAACGCCTCTTCTCCATACGCAGGAACTACCCCAGCGGAAGAACCTGTTTGGGCAAACCCCAGCCGACACAAACCCAGCGTACATAGCACCAAGGTGAGCGGTGTCAACGAAAAACGAAAGCTAAGGGTGTGGAACTTCAAAAAGGACTTCAGAAAAAGACGGACTGAAACAGAATCTGTATGGCGTTGTGGCAGGTCTTAGCAACCTGAGTTTGTAGAATGGATTATCCATGAGCCTGCACTCCCCTAATCCCACTGCCCATCCCACCTCTTGCGCCCTCAGCTGGCCTAGCCCTGCCCGTGAGGCCGCATTCAATGCGTGGATCGCACCCTTGGCAGAGCAACACCAGCTGCTGTTGCACACACTGCGCCCTGCTTCAGCAGATGCCAGCTTCCGGCGCTACTTGCGGCTGGACGCTCAGACCGCAGGGCAAGACACGCCTCGCAGCCTCGTTGTGATGGACGCGCCACCCGACAAGGAGGACTGCAAACCCTTCGTCAAAGTCGCAGCACTGATGTCTGCTGCAGGTCTTCACGTACCGGATATCTTGGCTTGGGACGAACTCAGCGGCTTCATCTTGCTCAGCGATCTGGGCGCGCAAACCATGATGGCTGTGATTCAGGACAAAACCCCTCCCGAGTACCTCGTCCACCCCGAAGATCGTTTTTGGCATCGACCCGCCCCCAGTGAGGACGTTCAAGCCATGTACTTGCAGGCACTGGATGTGCTCATCGCTTGGCAACTCGCTTCCCGCCAGGGCGTGCTCCCCGCCTACGACAGCGCCTTGCTGCACCGCGAGCTGAAGTTGTTCCCCGATTGGTATTTGGGCCAACACCGGGGCATAGACGTTGACGCGCCCCAGCACAGCAAGCTCCAACAAACGCTGACAGAAACCTTCGACATCCTCGTCAAAAATAATTTGGCAGCACCGAATGTCTACGTTCACCGTGATTTCATGCCGAGAAACTTAATGGCAGGCGTAACCACACTAGGCGTTCTGGATTTCCAAGATGCCGTCTACGGCCCCATCACCTACGATATTGCCTGCCTGCTGCGCGATGCCTTTCTCAGCTGGGACGAAAGCTTTGTGCTCGACATCACCATCCGCTACTGGCAAAAAGCCCGCAAAGCTGGTTTGCTGGACTTTGAAGGCTGGAGCGAGAATTTTGGCGATTTTTACCGCAGTATGGAGTGGATGGGCTTGCAGCGTCACATCAAAGTCGCAGGCATCTTCGCCCGGCTGACGCTGCGCGATGGCAAACCGCAGTATTTAGCCGATGCGCCCCGCTTTATCGGCTACATCCGCGCCACAGCAGGCCGCTACCGCGAACTCAAACCGCTGCTGTACTTGGTTGATGAAGTAGAAGGCATTAAGGCTGACAGCGGTTACTCATTCGGTCGGGTTTAGGCGACTGTAAGCGACTCAAAAACGCTGAAATCAAGCCTTCGCAGCCCCATCTACGACCTCCGCTGCCGAGCGGAATGCGTCCACCGCTGCGGGCACACCGCAATAAATGCTGGCGTGCAGCAGCACCTCCTGAATTTCGGCTACGGTAGCTCCGTTGTTCAGCGCACCGCGCACATGGCCTTTAAGCTCTTGCTGCTTGCCCAAAGCTGTCAGCATCGCCACGGTAATGAGGCCACGGGTCTTCAAATCCAGGCCGTCCCGCAGCCACACATCACCCCATGCGTTGCGTGTGATGTATTGCTGTATGGGCATGGTGAATTCAGTAGCTTTGCCCAGGGCATTGGCAACGAAATCTTCACCCATGACTTGTTAGCGTCGGGCTAAGCCTTTGTCGTAGTCTTTGTGGGTATCAAGGCTATTCGCAGAGGTGTTCATGGCGTTTTTCCTTTAAAAAAGCACAAGGATAACGAAGGCAAGATCCGCATCTTCATTTCCACTTGTCAAGATTGGAAGTTTGTCCTAAACTGAGTCTAATTAAGAAAGTAAATAAAAATTAAAGGCAAATCCTATGCACAACGCGCCTTCGCAGTGCCCGCCCTCGCTGCCCGCCAATGCCCTGCAAGGCACCTGGCATTTGCTTCGATGGGAGATCAGCTATGGCGATAACCGGCACATCACCCTGCCCTACGGCGACGATGCGACCGGTTTAATCCAGTACACCGATGATGGTTGGATGAGCGCCAGCATTGCTCGCGGCAACCGGGGCCAGCTATCGAGCGACAGCATGCGCAACGCACCTGCAGCCGAGCGGCTGACGGCGTTTGAGAGCTACTTTCAGTATGCCGGGCCCTATGTGGTGCGCATGAATAACGGTCGACAGCAGGTGGTACACAGCGTCACCCATTCGCTGAACCCCAATTTCGTCGGTACGCAGCAGATCCGCAACATGAACTTTGATGACCGGGGCGACCTCACGCTGTCGGCATCAGACACAGTGCCGGGCACGACCGTAGAGCGGCACCACAGCCTGATTTGGACGCGCAGGAACTCGGCATGAGCACCCATCCACTATTCAAAAAGCACCGCGCCATCTTCGAGCGCGCCCAACTGGCTTGCCGCGAACGCCACTGCTGGAGTCCGTTCCCCGAAATGCCGTCCAAATACTCGGACACGGCAATCGCGCAGTCAACCGGTCTGTCAGCCTTCAATGCCCATCTTGACCGTCACTTTGCGCTGGATCAGCCCGGCACCGTCGGCGAGCTGGGTGAGGAGGTCTCGCCGTATACGCAGGCCCCGCTGAACATCTGCTACCCGCAAGCCGATGTGGACACGCTCTTCACCGCCGCCGCGCAGGCTATGCCTTCCTGGGCCGCCGCCAGCATCAGCGCCCGCACTGGCGTGCTGATGGAGGTCATCGACGTGCTCTACCGCAAACACCTGTTCGAGATCGCCAACGCCGTGATGCATACCGCTGGGCAAAGCTTCAACATGGCCTATGCCGGCTCCGGCGTGAACGCGCTAGACCGAGGCATCGAGGCGCTGGTTTACGCCCACCAGGCGATGACCACCGTTACACCCAACGCCCGTTGGGTACGCCAGTTTGGCACCGCCACCATTACTCTGGACAAAACCTACCGGCTCGTTCCCCGTGGTGTGGCGGTCTGCTTCAGTTGCGCCAGCTTCCCCACCTGGAACGCCTGGCCGTCGATGATGGCGAACCTGGCCACCGGCAACGCGGTGATCGTCAAGCCCCACCCTGCTACCGTGCTTCCGATGGCGATCACTGTTCGCGTGTTCCGCCAAGTGCTGGCGGCCGCAGGCTTTGATGCTAATCTGGTCACGATGGCCCTGGACAGCGCCGCTGAGCCTCTGGGCAAGGTGCTGGTTAAACACCCCCAAACCGCCATCGTCGATTTCACCGGCGGCGTGCGCTTTGGCCAGTGGGTCGAGCAGAACGCCCACCCTGCACTCTGCTTCACCGAAACCGCCGGCTGCAACACTGTGGTGCTGGAATCCACCGACAACCTGGATGCCGCGCTGCGCAGCTTGGCTACCACGCTGTGCATGTTCAGTGCGCAAATGTGTACCAGCCCACAAAACATCTACGTCCCCACCGCCGGGGTGAAAACACCTTCTGGCACGGTGCCGCTCGACGAAGTCGCCCGCCGCCTGGCCGACGCTGTGCGGGCCCTGACCAGCGAACCTAAAAAAGCTGCGATGATCCTCGCGACTGTCCAGTCCGACACCACGCTGGCCCTGCTGCTACAGCTGCAGACCGAAGGCGCACAGCGCGGCAAGGTATTGCTGCAGCCCCAGGCCTACCCTCATCCCGACCACCCCCAGGCCCGCACCAGCACCCCGCTGATGCTGCAAGTCAGCAAAGCCGAGCGCGACCTGTATGGCGAAGAGCGCTTCGGCCCCATCAGCTTCGTGATCGCCTGTGACGACGGTGCCGATGCGCTGCACCAGGCCACCACCGATGTGAAGCAGTTCGGCGGATTGACAGCCTTCCTGTATTCGACAGATGAAAGCTTCATCACCGAAGCCGAATCCCGCTACGCCCACGCCGGTGCCCAGCTCACCATCAACCTGACCGGCCCGATGCCGTTGAACTTCGCTGCGGCGTACAGCGACTACCACGTCACCGGCCTGAACCCCGCAGGCAACGCCAGCCTGACCGACCTGGCCTTCGTCGCCAGCCGCTTTCGCATCGTGCAGTCGCGACGGCCTGTAGCCGTGCGGTCGCCATGAACTGCATTTGACCCATTCACCATCTAAAAAAAGGAGACACAAGCATGCAACTGAGAACTGTCAACAAAACGATACTAACCATCGGTCTAAGCACCAGTCTGGCTGCGCTGGCCCAGTCCAGCATCACGCTGGGAGGGCAACTCAAGATCGGTGTTGACCAGGTTAGTTATGCGGGCGGCGCTGTGAACAATGCGCCAGTGAACAACCCAAAGAGCAATCTGCGCGTCACCGACAACTCCTCCTGGTGGTTCATCAAGGGCGAGGAAGACTTAGGAGGTGGCAACAAGGCCTTCTTTCACAGCGAGTGGAGCTTCAGCGCGGACACCGGTGCCGCCGGTCAGGGCCGTTTTTCTGCGCTCGGACTAAGTAATCCTGACTGGGGCCGTGTGCTGCTGGGCCAATGGGCAATCTACTTCTCGTCCGATGCCCTCATCAGCCCAAATGGCATCCTCGACGCTGGGCCCTATGCTAGCGGCACGCTCAATCTGCTGGGCCCCATCGGGCGCCAGTTGCAGTATTTTTCAGGCGGATTCCTGTCCAACACACTGCGCTACGACTCGCCGCGCTGGAGCGGATTCGGCTTCAGCACAGCCTATAGCTTCGATACAGAAGCAGCTGGGCAGAGCGGCCACCGTACCTTGAACCTCAACCCGACCTACATCGCCGGCCCGGTAACCCTCTACTGGAATCACCTAAGCCGCGGTCGCCAGCCCGGAGCACCAGGCAACTTCGCTACCCAATACGGCCAGACCGCTGACCGTCTGGGCGCAAGCTACGTGTTCGACTCAGGACTGAAGCTCGCCGCTCTGTGGGATCGCAACACCGTCGAAGGCTCTGCCATAACGGGCGGCAAGCTGAGCCGTGATGCCTGGGCTCTGCCCCTGAGTTGGCGCAACGGCCTGCACTTGGTCAGTGCCACCTACGGCCAGGCCAAATCGCTCAAGACCGGTGGCACGACCACAGCGGACACTGGCGCAAAGATGTTGTCGGTAGGGTACGAGTACGCGCTTTCCAAGCGATCCTCCCTTGCTGCGAGCTATTCCACTGTCCGCAATGACGCGCGTGCCGGCTACGACTTCTGGTATCCGACCAATACGCTAGCCAAACCCGCAGATTTCTCTGGTTTCAACTCACGCTATATCTACGTGGGCATCAAGCACTCGTTCTAAAAGAACACTGATCTGCCCCACATCACGCATTCTTCTCTCCAGCACTGAAAGGACATAAAGCCATGAACATGAATGAAATTCCGGTTCTCTGCGGGGGCTTCGCGCCCATCGACCGCGAAGTAACCCTGGAACTCACCGACATTGAAGGTGAAGTCCCCAAAGACCTCTCTGGCATGTACGTGCGTAACGGCCCGAACCGCCGCTTCGAGGCTCCGGGCCGTTACCACTGGTTTGACGGCGACGGCATGCTGCACGCCGTACGCTTCGAGGGCGGGCGCGTGCAATACCAAAACCGCTGGGTCGCAACCGACAGCCTGAAGGAAGAACTGGTCGCGGGCCAAGCACTGTGGCAAGGCATCAAGGATCCTCCGCGCAAAGACCGGCCCGACATGCCCGTCAAGAACACCTCCAACACCGACGTGAAGTTCTACGCTGGCAACTTGGTCTCCATGTGGTATCTGGGCGGCTCGGTCTATCAGGTTCGCCCCGGCGATCTGTCCACCGTAGGCAAGCTGGAGTTTGACCTGCGCATGAAAGACCTGCCGGTTTCAGCCCACTCCAAGGTGGACGAGCGTACCGGTGAATTCCTGTTCTTCGCCTACGGCAAAGAAGCGCCCTACATGCACTATGGCGTGATGGACCGCTTGGGTGCGCTCAAGACCTTCATGCCGGTACAGCTGCCAGGCCCACGCCTGCCGCACGACATGGCGATCACGCCGAATTACACCATCGTGCATGACCTACCGCTGTTCTACGACATGGATGCGTTTGCCGCAGGACGCCACAAACTGAAATTCCATCACACGCTGCCTTCACGCTTTGGCGTGATCCCGCGCCACGGCACGCCGGAGCAGATCCGCTGGTTCGAGGCCAAACCGACCTATATGTACCACGTGTCAAATGCGTGGGAAGAGGACGACGGTCAGGGCGGCACCGAGATCGTGATGACCGGCACGCCCTTTCGCCTGCCACGCGATCACCGGGGCGCACTGGATGTGGAGCGCTTCCCCAAGATGTTGGCCAACTTGGAACATGACTTCATGTTCTACGAATGGCGCTTCAACCTGCGCACCGGCCAGACCAAAGAGCGCGTGATTGACGACATCGTGAACCAGGAATTTCCCGTCATCAATTCCTGGATGCAGGGCTACAAGACCCGCTACTCGTGGAACGTGCTGATGGGTCGCCTGAACCAGGCCGAAGACCCACGCTTTTGCGGCTTCGCCCGCTACGACCTTCAACGCGATACCTGTACCACCTACCACGCCGGAGTTCACAAATGGTTCAGCGAAGCGCCATTCGCGCCCAAGGACAACTGGAAAGAAGAGGACGATGGCTACCTGGTCGGCTTCATGTGGGACGACCAGAAAAAGGCCTCGTTCATCACGGTGTTTGATGCCAAGGACATCGCCAAGGGGCCGGTCGCCAAGATCCGCATGCCGCAGCGCGTACCCAATGGCTTCCACGCCACCTGGGTAAGTGCCGAACGCCTCTCCAGAGGTTACTGATTCTGCAGGAGCAGCTATGATTTTAATACCGCAAGCCACCATCGACGAGTACACCCACAAGGGCTGGTGGGGCACCACCACGCTGTGGGATCTGTTCTTGCAAAACCTGCGCGAACAGCCCGAGGCCGAGGCAATCGTTGACGCGACCAACCGGCCCGATTTCGCACCCGGTGCACAGCAACGCTGGACTTGGTGCCAGTTGGGAGTACAGACGGATCGCTGGGCCGCCTCACTGCTGCGTCATGGCATCCAGCGCGACCAGGTGGTGGTCGTGCAACTGCCCAATTGCGTAGAGCAGTTCGCTGTCTACTTGGCGTGCGCACGGCTGGGCATTGTCATCACCCCCGTGCCCATACAGTACCGCGAGCACGAGCTGGCCCATATCCTGCACAGCACACAAGCGGTGGCTGCCATCACCTTCTCACGCATTGGCAAGGCTGACACGGGCCACGCCGCCGCACAGATGTACCGCGAGCTGCAACATGACTACCCGCACCTGAAATCTGTGCTGGCACTCGACACGCAGGACGCCCCGCTGTCTGACGCGCAAGACCTGACCACCCTGCATATAGCCGAGCGCGCTGCCGCCATCACTGCGAACGACGTGTTCAGCATCTGCTGGACTTCGGGCACCGAAGCCAACCCCAAGGGCGTGCCACGCAGCCATAACGAATGGCTCATCATCGCGCCCTCCATCATTGAGGCAGCTGAACTCGCCCCCCATTCACGCATGCTCAACCCCTTCCCCATGGTCAATATGGCGGGTATTTCCACCGCCTTCGCCACTGGACTGGTGCTGGGTGCCACCGTGGTGCAGCACCAACCGTTCACGCTGCCGCTGTTTCTGCAACAGTTGCGCGATGAGCGCATCGACTACACCGTAGCCCCCCCCGCAGTGCTCAATATGCTGCTGCAAAACGAGACCCTGCTGGCAGACATCGACTTCAAGCGCCTGTGGCGCATAGGTTCAGGCTCAGCCCCACTGTCAGACTGGATGGTGCGCGGCTTTGCCGACAAGTACGGTGTGCAGATCGTCAACTACTTCGGCTCCAACGAAGGTGCGGCGCTCAGCGGCAACCGCATCGACATCCCCGACCCCGGCCTGCGCGCCCAATTCTTCCCGCGCGCGGGGGTCGAGGGCTTTAAGTGGGCCATCTCCACCGCCCTCAAGATCAAGACGCGCCTGGTCAACCTGGACACAGGCGAGGACATCACTACGCCCGGTGTCCCTGGTGAAATTCGCTTCTCTGGCCCTACCATCTTCAGTGGCTACTACGGCACGCCTGAGTTGACAGCCCGCTCGTTCGACGCGCAGGGCTACTACAAGACAGGCGACCTGTTCGAGATCGCTGGCGACAAGAACCAGTACTACCGTTACATGGGCCGCTCCAAGGATTTGGTGATGCGCGGCGGCGTGAACATTTCCGCCGAAGAAATCGAAAACCTGCTGCTGGCCTGCCCCGGTGTACGCGAAGCGGCGGTGGTGGGCGTACCCGATGCCACGCTCGGCGAAAAGGTCTGCGCCTGCATCGTACCCACCACGCCAGGTGCGGTCAGCCTAGCGGCGCTGAAAGACTTTCTAAAAGAGCAGAAAAAAGTGGCCATCTACAAACTGCCTGAGCACCTGCTGTTGCTGGATGCCCTGCCGCGCAACCCGGTGGGCAAGATCGTCAAGCGCGACCTGCGTGAGCAAGCGAAAGCGATGGTGTCGTCAACGGCTGCTGCGGCAACCACCGGCAAGGCCAGCACATGAAGAACCTGCCTGTACTGCTGTTGATCCCCGGCATGCTCAACACCGCTGCGGTGTGGGCACCTGTAGCCAAACGCCTGAGCAGCCATGCCGAGGTGCGCATCGCCAATGTGCAGACCCAGGCCAGCATCGCCGAGATGGCGCGCGATGCCTGGGCACTGGTGGCGGACGTACCAATCAACACACCGCTGGTGGTCTGCGGTTTTTCAATGGGGGGCTATGTCACTATTGAAATGCTAGCTGCTTGCGTACGACCTGTAGGCGCTATCGGCCTGCTGGACACTTCCGCTAGGCCAGAAACACCTGAAGGTGCGCTGATCCGCGAGAAAACCATCTCCGCCATCGAGCGCAACTTCGCCCGGATGGTAGACAACGTGGCGCTGCTGGGCACCAGCGCTGAAACGCAGACCCAGCCCCTGTTGATGGCCGCTATCCGCCAAACTATGATGGACGTGGGACCGGACTGCGCCATCCGCCAGAACCGCGCCATCATGGACAGGGGTGACTACCGCGACGCACTCACCCGCATCACCACCCCCTCGCTGGTGATGTGCGGTCGCGAAGACCGCATCACCCCGCCCAACCTGTCCGAAGAACTGGCCAGCCTTATCCCCGGTGCCCGCCTCGAATGGATTGACAACGCCGGCCACATGGGACTGCAAGAACAGCCCGACCAAGTGGCCGAATATCTGATGAAGCTGCTGCTTCACCTGACCTGACCAGCGCAGGACGTTTGAGAAACACCCACATCCATTTGAAGGAGGTAAAACCATGCAACGAAACCATTTCATCCGCGCACTCAGCGCCAGTCCGCTGGCGCTGCTCTCCAGCGCGGGCGGCGTTCACGCCCAGAGTTTTCTGGACCGGCCACTGCGCGTGGTCGTGCCCTTCCCGGCTGGTAACACGATCGACGCTGCGTTGCGCCAGTTCGGCGAAGAATTCAAGAAAAACACAGGACAGCCGCTGCTGATCGACAACAAGCCCGGTGGCTTTGGCGTGATCGCGGCACAAGCCGTGATGAACGCCCCAGCGGACGGCAGCACCGTGCTGATGGGCCACAGTGGCATTTTCGCCATCAACCCGATGGTTATTGCCAAACTGCCCTATGACGCAGAGAAAACCTTTCGCCACCTCAGCACCTTCCTCAGCTCCTCCATGGTGATGGCGGTCAATGCTGCTAACGTGCCTGCCAGCGATGTCAAGCAGTTCGTAGCCTGGGCCAAGACGCGTCCTGGTCAAGTGTCCTATGCTTCGTTTGCACCGGCCAGCCCCTCCCAGTTCGCTGGCCTGATCCTGAACAAGCGCGCCGGCATAGAGATGATCCACGTACCCTACAGTGGTACGCCACCTGCAGTGCAAAACTTGGTGGGTGGTCAAGTGCACGCCGCCTATGTGCCGCTGATCGCGGTGAAGCAGCATGTCGAGTCCGGCAAGGTCAAAGTACTGGCCGTAACCAGTCCCAAGCGTTCGGCATTGCTGCCCGAAGTACCCACCTTCACCGAGCAGGGTTATCCGGAACTGGAAATCTCCATCTGGTCGTCCTTCGCCGTGCTTGCAACGACCCCGGATGCCATCGCCACCCCCCTGCACGCCGCACTGGTGAAGGCGCTGCGTGCCCATGATGTGCGCGAGAAATGGCGTCCCATGGATTTCGAACCGTTGCCGTCCACGCCAGACGAGGTGGTCCAGTTGGTGCGCGAAGACGCTAGGCGCATGACAGATGCCGTGAAAATTTCTGGCATCAAGCTGTCAGGCTGAAGCCACCCGAAACCGCCAGACATCGCCCTGCGCAGCACAAAACCGCACCAGACCACCTTGCCCCTCCCCTTAGAAAGCTCGTCATGCATGATCGTCGTCAAATCCTTTCGCTGTTGGGTACGCTGGGCCTCGGCGCAACGCACGTATTCGCACAGGGCATCGACCGCCCCGTGCGTATGGTCGTGCCATTTGCAGCCGGCAATACGCTGGACACTGCGCTGCGCCAGGTTGCCGAGGTGTTCAAGGTCAATACCGGCCAGCCCATGCTGGTGGACAACAAACCCGGTGGCTCCGGCATCATCGCCGCGCTGGCAGTGATGAACGCCACACCTGACGGCACCACCCTGCTGCTGGCCAACACCAGCATGTTCACCATCAACACGCACACTTTTGCCAAGCTACCCTACGTGCCGGAGAAAAATTTCAAGCCGGTGAGCAACTTCCTTGGCGCTTCAATGGTGATGGCGGTCAACGCCAGCGTGCCGGCAACCAACGTCAAGGAATTCATCACCTGGGCCAAGGCCCACAGCGGCAGCGTGTCTTATGCATCATTCACCGCTGGCAACTCCTCGCACTTCGCTGGTGTCATCCTGAACCAGCGCGCGGGCCTGGACATGGTGCACGTGCCCTTCAATGGCACGCCGCCTGCAGTGCAAAACCTGGTTGGTGGCCAAGTGCATGCAGCCTTTTTGCCGCTGCTGGCGGTCAAGCCCCACGTAGAAAGCGGCAAAGTCAAAGTGATCGCCGTGACCAGTCCACAACGCTCACCCTTGATGCCCGCAGTGGCGACATTCACCGAGCAGGGCTTTCCAGACCTTGAAATTTACATCTGGGCCGCCATCGCAGCCCCGGCAGGTACACCGGACGCGACTATTGCCCGACTCAATGCCGAATTCGGCAAGGCTCTGCGCAATGACGACATACGCCAAAAGTGGCGCGCCATGGACTTCGAGCCGTTGCCATCCACCCCCGAAGAGTTCACTCGCTTCGCACAGGCTGACTCCAAACGCTGGGCTGAGGCAGTCAAGATATCCGGGTTCAAGGCATCGGAATAAAGCCGCACTTTTCAAACACTCCCACTCTGACTGAAAACATGCTGCGAACTTTTCCACTCCGCCTCCCGGTTTTTGCCGCCCCCATGTTCCTGATCTCTGGCCCAGAACTGGTGCTGGCGGCCTGCAAGGCTGGAATCGTTGGGGCCTTCCCCACGCCTAACGCCCGTCCCATAGCGCAACTCGACGCGTGGATGAAGCAGATCACAGAGGGGCTGGCTCAGGCACGCGATGAACAGCCCGCCGCCTGCACAGAAGGCATTCTCAACGTTATCGGTCCCTGGTGTGCCAACTTGGTAACGCATTCTTCCAACACTCGCTTGGCAGAAGACTTGGCACTGGTTGCCAAATACAAGCCACCCATCGTCGTCACCGCCCTGGGCAGCCCCAGGCCCGCCATTGAGGTCGTGCATGCCTATGGTGGTCAGGTGGTTGCCGATGTCATCAGCATTGGCCTGGCCAAGAAAGCGGTAGCGGCAGGGGTCGATGGACTGGCTTGCGTGTCGGCTGGCGCGGGCGGGCATACGGGTTTTCTGTCGCCGTTCGCATTCGTGAGTGCAGTTCGTGAGTTTTTTAACGGTACGGTGATCGTCGGTGGGGGCATCAGTGACGGCTGGGGCATTGCCGGTGCCATCGCTTGCGGGGCAGACTACGTCTACATGGGTACCCGCTTCATCTCGGTGCTGGAAAGCATGGCCCCACCCGACTACAAACAGATGCTGGTGGACAGTAGCGTGGATGATTTGGTGGTGAGTGCAGGCATTACCGGCACCCCTGCAAGCTGGCTCCAGCCATCGCTGCGCGCCAATGGGTTTGATCCGGACAACATGCCCGCTGCACCGTCACGCCAGTACGACAGCAGCCAGTCTTTCAAAGGCAAAAAATGGACCGATGTTTGGGCGGCCGGCCAAGGTGTAGGTGCGGTAAAAGCTATTGAATCGATTGCAACCGTGGTGAACCGCCTGACCCATGAATACCAGCAGGCTAGAGTACGTCTCGTGGCTTTGAGTTGAATTTTTAATGAACCAAGGAACACAACCATGACTGAATCCGTTTACATCCTCGGCGGCTACCAGACCGATTTTGCCCTGGCGTGGTCGCGCCAAGGCAATGATATTTCTGACATGGTGCGCGAATCCACGCAAGGCGCGCTGGAAAACGCCCGGCTGGACGCCTCAGCCATCAAGAGCATTCATGTAGGCAACGCCTTTGGTGAGTTGCAGCGCCAGCAGGCACACCTGGGTGCGATGGTGGCGCAGGTAGTACCCGCGTTGTGGGGCGTACCGGCGATGCGACATGAGGGGGCCTGCGCCTCATCCTCGCTGGCGGTGCTGAGTGCGATGGCTGAGATTGAGGCCGGGCGCTACGACTGCATCCTGGTGGTCGGCGCGGAAGAACTCAAGAACCTGCCGGGCGACGCAGCCTCGCAAAACCAGAATGCCGCAGCCTGGCAAGGTTATGAGGACATTGACTGCAAGTTCATGTGGCCGGCAAGCTTTGGCCTGGTCGCGCAAGAGTACGAGCGCCGCTACGGGCTGGACCGCAAATACCTGAACCGCATCGCCGAACTTAACTATAGCAACGCCAAACGCAACCCGCTGGCGCAGACGCGTAAATGGCAATTCGACCCTTTGAGTTTCACCGACGATGACGAAGCCAATCCGGTGATCGAGCCTGGCAGCCGTCGCCAGGACTGCGGTCAGATCACCGACGGGGCTTGCGCCGTGGTGCTGGCCTCGGCCCGCTTTGTCCAGGAGCAGGGGCTGGTAGCGGACAAGCTGGCACGCATCACAGGTTGGGGACATCGCAATGCGGGCTTGCGGCTTAAGGACAAGTTCGAACGCAGCCAAGGCCAAGCTTACGTGTTCCCCCACCTGAGACAAACACTGGAAGACACCTGGCGCAGGGCAGGCGTACCCGGTGTGGCGGCGATGGACGGCATCGAGACCCACGACTGCTTCACCACCACAGAGTACGTGGCGATCGACCACCTCGGTCTCACCCCGCCCGGACAGAGCTGGCAGGCGGTGGAAGACGGCAGCATTGAGCCGGGCGGCCGCTGCCCCGTGAACATGAGTGGTGGCCTGATCGGCTGTGGTCACCCCGTCGGCGCCACCGGTACGCGCATGCTGTGGGACGCTGCCCGACAGGTTACTGGCCAGGCGGGCGATTGCCAGATTGAGGGGGCGAAGCGCATCCAGACACTGAACATCGGAGGCTCTTGTGCGACAGTGGTGAGCTTTGTGGTTGCAACTGCCCCAGTCTGATAGCACGCCAAGGCCGTAAACGCTTGGGCGATTAAGATCAGGGGCTATGGACATGGCATGACCCCTCTCCCCGATCTCGATTTGACCCGTGATGCGCTGGCTACCAGCACACTCAGCCACGGCCTACAGTTGTTGGGCGACCGTTGGACAGTCGCCTTGATTTTGGGGGCCTATCTAGGCATACGCCGATTCAACGATTGGCAAACACAACTGGGGATTCCACGGCACACGCTGACCGAACGGCTCAAATCACTGATGGCACTCGGCGTGCTGTGCCAGCGCCCCTACCAAGAACGCCCCCTGCGCCACAGCTACCATCTGACGCAAAAAGGACTCGCGCTCTACGATCATGTGCTGATGATGTGGGCCTGGGAGCGGCGCTGGGGCTCACGCGATTTAACGCTACCGAAGCAATTGCGCCATACCAGCTGCGGTCACACCTTTGTGCCGGAACTGCGTTGCACCGCGTGCAGCAACAAAGTGGGGATCATCGACCTGACGTTCTCGCTTCAGGTGGAGCCTTTGCTGAAAGCGCTGCCCCCAAGTCGTCTGCGCGCCGCACGCCTACCAGCAGACGCAGGACAGCAGCAAATAGGCTTGGGCTTGCTGGTAGACCGTTGGGCGGTGTTAATCATCTCTGCCGTCATGCTAGGTTGCCATTATTTCGATCAACTCAGCCATGTACTGGGCATCGGCAGCAGCGTGCTGTCAGGTCGCTTAGCAAGTATGGTGGACACAGGGCTGTTGCTGTGCCAGTCCGACTTGCGCGATGCCCGACGCAAAGTCTATCGACTCACGCCTGCTAGCAATGATTTGTTTGGCTACATCATCTGTTTTTCCAGCTGGGCCAGTCACCACCACTTCCATGCGCCTAGTGCGATAGTGCCCACCCACAAAGGCTGTGGGCAGCCATTTACTCCCACAGTGGGTTGCAGCCATTGCCAAACAGGGCTGAAAGCCTGGGATGTGCTACCTTCATTTCAAGAGTGAAAGCACATCCCCCACACGCGGAATGCCCCGCCCGGCCAGCACTTGGGCATAGGCGGCTTGCACGGCATACACACCGGCGTGGCGTTCCACGGTCAGCCACGGGGCATCACCTTGACAGACTTTCGCGCTGAAGTTGCGCCATGCCCCGACCAAGCGTTTGCCCAAGCCCTCGCCGACCCAATCGACATTGCATTTTTTGATCTGGGCAGGTGCAAAAAACAGCGTGGCACGCGAGCCTGGCAGGTCTTTCGAACCGCCAAGTTGCTCAACGTGGGTGCCGCCAATCGAGCTGCTGTGTGTCAAATTCACAAATCGGGTATGGATCGCGCGGCGCAGATCGGCGTTGCCTGCGAAGTCGATGTAGACAGCGGCAGCGTCGGCGTTGATCTGGTCTAACTGGTCATAGCGCAGCACGCGGTGGTAGCAACCCAGGCTTTCACAGAAGGCCACATTGCCTGCCGAGGTCAATCCGACCACATCAATACCATCACGCTGGGCGAGCTGAAAGGCAGTGCCGTAGACAGTTTTGCTGGAAGCTCTGGAAAGCAGCATCACGCCGCGCTGAGGGTGTTGTATCAACGCTACGACACCAAAGAAGCTGTTGTCCGCAAAAAAATCGTCAATCAGCCACGAGGTAATAAATAACGGGCGTAACAAAGCCTGAATCGCATCGATATCGGCGGTGTAGAACGGGTCAGTGCTGCACCACAGATACTGGTTGTACACGGCTGCCAGCGAAGCACGGTGGGCAGCACCATCGACAAAGCTGCTTGCCGAT
>JAYUED010000056.1:0-6126 GCA_043739385.1 Betaproteobacteria bacterium
TGCATCAAGCTGTCTTTTGCCGAGCAGTTTTATGCATTGGCAGGGCAAATCCGTCCAGTTTGAGAAAGTGGCATTCGTCCCTGCCAAAATCACGTTCATAAGTGGTTAACGCGACAGAACCCGGATTTTCAATCTTCCGATGCGGACCAAATCAATGAAGCGCCCTTCTCTACTTGTCTCATTTCCGAGGTCATCAAGTAGGCAGCAGGGCAGTGAATCGTACGAATGATTATCTATCGTATGGGGTAAGAAAAAAGCACCTAGCGATTGCTCGCTAAGTGCTTGATCTGATTACCTTTTTTGGTGCGGCTGGCAGGAATTGAACCCACTACCCCTTGGTTCGTAGCCAATAAAGGTTGTGAATTTTCCATAGCTAGCAGTACCGCGAATTTCATATTAGTCTATATAAATCAATTAGTTACGTCGTTTTAGTGTCCAGTAAAGTCCAACAGCGTCCAGGTTAAGCAAGCGTACAACGGTGACGGAACGGTGACCAAGAAGTAAAATGAGCACTACCGTAACCAAACCGAACACCAATGGCCGCCATCACCGACAAAGCAATGCAAGCCACTCCGACGGAAACGGATCAATGGCTAACACAACCCTTCAAGCGCGGAACCGGAGTCTTTTTGGGTCGAATCACGCCAACTGGTGAGCGACTTTTTTACTTCCGTTACACCGACTCAAAGGGCTCTCGTCCATTTCTGCCAATTGGCAAGTATCACCCAAAGGGAAATGCTGGCGGACTGACACTGGCCCTCGCCTATAAAAAAGCAGCAGAACTATCTACGCTGTACCAAACTGGCGTGCGGGACCTGCGAGAACACTTCATCGAAATTGAGACCCAGAAGTCAATCGCCATTGAAACCAAGAAGGAAGAAATTGCAATTGCGAAGGCCGCCGAAGAACTCGCGATCCAGCAAAGGATTACGGTCAAAGCGCTGTTTGTTCGCTGGGCAGCGGTCGAGCTACAACCCCACTTTAGAGCGGATGGCAAACGCCTTGGCCGCAAAGACGGTGGCAAGTACACCAAGGAGCAGTTTGAACGTCGCGTCTTCGGGCCATTGGGCGACAAAGAAGCCAAGTTGGTCACCAAGGCAGATATTTTCCTGATCCTCGACGAAACCAAAAAAGCAGGGAAGCTTCGCACCGGAAATATGTTGTTGGCGGATTTGAAGCAGATGTTCCGGTTTGCACTGGCTCGCGAGATTGTTGACAGGAATCCGCTGGACACCATAACCAAACGTCAGGTCGGTGGTGCCGATGTGGAGCGGTCAAGAGTACTCGACGAAACCGAAATTCGATTGCTTGGAGGCGCACTGAAAAATGCCGGCATGACCCGGCGCAGTGAAATTGCAGTCAAAATAATTCTGGCTACAGGTTGCCGTATCAGCGAATTGATGAATGCGGCCTGGGAGCAAGTTGACTTTGAAGCTTTGACGTGGCACCTGCCCGAGACGAAAAATCAGCGGACACATACGATCCATTTGTCCCCCTATGCCGAAAAGCTGTTCCGGCAACTTGCGGAAATGCGCGCCAGCGACGCAAAGCCCGAAGGAAAACCATTGCCTTGGGTATTCCCAAACAAAAGTAAAAATGGCCCGGTCTGTATTAAAAGTTTCGGGAAACAACTGAGCGACCGACAGCGTCCGCTTGATGAAAAGCTTATGAACAGAACCACCAGCACAGAAGCTTTGTTGTTGCCGAGAGGCCACTGGACTGCACACGATCTCAGGCGCACCACTGCGACCACCATGGCGGAACTGGGCATCAGCACAGATGTAATAGACGAGTGCCTGAACCATGTCATTGCTAGCAAAGTAGCAAGGGTCTACATCCACAACCGCCGACTTGGGCAGCAAGCAGAGGCATTTAATCTTCTAGGCAAAAGCCTCTCTGAGTGGATTCCAGCATAGGCAGGCGCCTGCATGCTGGGATGCACAAGGCATCGAGTGTGAGTGCTCTTGTATGGGGGAGAACCATGGCACCGGACACCCGAATGGACGCTGGTATGTCGTCTCTGAGACATGCGCGGTAAATTGGGGTGAAAGGGAATACGTAGCCAAGCTCATGGAGCCCAACTGAGTCTGCCTGATAGTTGCGCTTGATGATGCATTCTCAAGCGTTCAAATACACGTAAACACTGGCCCGCGAGATGTCAAACGTTTTGGCAATCTCGACCTTTGCCAGGCCGTCTGCGGCCATCTGCTTTAGCTTGGCTACGTCGGCATCATCCAGTGCTGGTTTGCGGCCCTTGTACAGCTTTTTGGCTTTGGCGATGGCAATGCCTTCACGCTGGCGTTCTTTTATGAGTGCGCGTTCAAACTGACCAACCGCACCAAGAAGTTGAAGCATCAGCGTTGAGTACGCGGTCTTGTGCGCGTCTGCACCTGTTGTTGGTGGCTCGAACGTCAAGCTCTCGTTGACAAAAGTAATAGTGATGCCTTTGGCCGTCAGCCGTTCAACCACGTCCTGCAAATCACGTAGTGACCGCGAAAGCCTGTCCATGCTGTGGACGTAGATGTGATCGCCTTCACGCACGAACTCAAGCATTGCCATGAGTTGTGGTCTGTTGGTGTCTTTGCCGCTGGCCTTGTCGGTGAAAGTCTTGTCCAGCGCCACGCCGTCAAGCTGGCGTGCGTCGTTCTGATCCGCACTGCTGACGCGAACATAGCCAATGCGCTTGCCACCGCCGCTATTAGTCTTCTTGGCAACCATTCCATACTCCAATCAAATAGTGGTTTTAAAGTGTCTATTTGATATTTTAGAGTCTTTATGGAATTTGTCAATCAAATCAAATACACACCCTAAATAGACATGTTTTGGGGCACTAAAAACTGTCAATTTAGTGTGTACTCCAGATGGATTTCCGGCTTGTGTATGCACTGGCACTTGCCATTCATGAAAGCCGCACCAAAGCCGTTAAAGCGTCGTTGGCGGTGCCGAAAACAGCCGCTGGCAGTGTTTGCTGTGCTTCTGGCGCGGTACGTCTAGAGCGGTTCTCGCACTCGAAAATCACGGATCGGCTAGATTGCCGCTTTAAGTGGCTTTGGCTGTCTGGCCACTGGAGTTTTTCGCCAGTTAACCCAGTTGCCGAACACCTTTGCAAGTCGGAAATTTTGAGCAACCCCAGAATTCACCACCAGCATTGCTGCCCTTGCGCGCAGTCCGTTTGACCATGCCGGAACCACACTGCGGGCAAATTGGCTCAATGGCCGTTTTGGGCTGTGCCGCCTGTGGGTTGCTGATTGGCTGTTGAGCGGTAGCGGTAAGTGACTGCTTAGCCTGCGTAATCATGGCGAAAAGCTTTGGGCCGTCCACCAACTGAACGTTGCGTCCATCAGCAAATGCTTTGGCATCGTCGGTGAACCGCCCGGAAGTGACCACAAAACCACCTGTAGCGCCTTTGGCAGCCATCACGCCATACAACTCGCGCACCACGTCCACACCGACCTTGAATGCTTTCCATTGCTTGCATTGAACAAGAAACTTTTCGTTGCCTTTGGTCAACGACAAATCAATGCCTCCATCGGCTCCACCACCGCCAGTTTCAGTGACACTGTAGCCCTGCAATCTGTACGCTTCGCCTACAAGCATTTCAAACTCACGCCATGACATGCCATCCAAAGCATTGGTACTTTGAGACTGAGCAACATCTGTGATTAATGCTGCACGCTGCTTGCGTCGGAAAAATGACATTGCAGCACCAACCAACCCCACCAATGCCACGATGTACTGACCCGCTGTCGCCAAGCCTGCAATAACTGTCTGAGTCATAAGGTGGCTGACTTGTCCTGGCTGAATAGCCGTTACCTGAACTGGAGCGGCCATGCGGTGCAAAACCACGTAGCCAATAGCAGCAATGGCGACACCTGCCCACCATGGCAGCAATGACACCAAATCGAGCATGTCCTCCAAAGGACTCGTTTTACGTTTTCTCGCCATCAAAATTTCCCTGCCTCAAGTTAAATCCGCACTGGGGGACTTTACTGGGGTTAGTCCGAGGCATGTTTCCAGAATCGGCTGGCTGGATGCTCTAATGTAGCGTTAGGCTCTGTAATGGGGTAATTTGCGTTGTTGAAAGGCGTGATGAGCGTCCCAGAAAAATGCGAAATAAGATGTAAAAACTGACAAAACGATGGCAACAGCAAAGAAAAAACAACAAGTTGACAGCAAAGATGTGGCGGCAGGTCGTTCAAAGCCAAAGCTGACCGTAAACTCATTTTTTGCGGGGATTGGTGGCTTCGACTTGGGTTTCGAGAGATCAGGCATGAAGCCCGTCTTTCATTGCGAAATCAACAAATTCTGCAAGAGCGTATTGAGTAGGCATTGGCCTAAGGCACAGTATGCGTCCGACATCACGGCAATCCAGCCCGATGACATTCCAAACGCGGATGTCTGGTGCGGTGGTTTCCCTTGCCAAGACGTGTCCGTGGCGCGAGGATGGCTTGGGCGCGATGGTCTCCAAGGCAAGAATACCGGCCTTTTTTACCCATTCGCAGATTTGGTTAAAGCCAAGATGCCGCCCGTGGTGCTCATGGAAAACGTGTCTGGCCTGCTGAGTTCACACGACGGGCGCGACTTTGCTGTGATTCTGAAGTCTTTTCAGGAAATGGGATATGGCGTGGCTTGGCGCACGATGAATACGCGCTATTTTGGCGCGCCTCAGTCGAGGCCCCGCGTTTACATATGCGCGTGGAAAAACTCTGGGATTGAGGCTGTAAACGTGCTGTACGAGAAAGGCGGTACTGTTAAGCCAGAGAGTCCGCGTCTGGGGTTTCTGCGAGCGACTGTTTCAGAAGAAACCGGCGCACATGTGCCCGAAGTCGCGTTTTGCTTGGCAGCCACATCGGGACGGCATACTGGAACTGATTGGAGTCGCACTTACATCGCGTATGAAGATGAGGTCCGGCGATTGACACCGACAGAATGTGAAAAGCTCCAAGGCTTCCCCGAAGGCTGGACTTTTCCCCACGAAGACTTCCACCTTAGCGAAGACGACATCGACACGTTGCGATATCACGCGATTGGCAATGCCGTTTCGGTGCCGGTGGTCGAATGGGTTGCCAAGCGCATTCGGATGGAAATCGAGTCGGAGGCTCCACAAGCAGTCGTGGGAATTGACCCGACTCAGTGTATTGAATATGCAAAGGGTCGCGTCGCCGATTTTGCTGGGCCGAAGGCCACTGCCGTCTTGATTGAAACCTTTGTCGGTCGCGACAACGCCCCAAAAATCAAGTGGAATAGTGGCGGGTTCATGGTCGATGGGCACTGCGTCATGGCTCCTGTTTCCGCCTCCCCCAGAAAGGTGGTTCACACTCATGTTGTGAACGCTTTGGACAAGTTCAAACCGTCATCGCGCTATTTCCTGAGCCCGAATGCGGCAACGGGCATTATTCGGCGCGTGACGAGCCAAAACCGCCACCTCTTTGCGCCGCTGGATGCCGCGCTAAGAAAGCTGGCAAAAAAGAAGAAGTGATTTTTCGGATAAGTTATACATAGCTCGAAAAGTAAAAAGGGAGAAGGCATGCCAAATTTCATCACTGTTCGATTGGGAAAAGACAGCGTCGCGGACATAACTGCTATAGACGCATTGAAGAATTCTCCGGCGACTCCGAGCGTTATCGTGGTTAACTGCAAACAGGTTTCCTCTGACGTGAAAGTCGGCGATTTCGCATTTATTTACCTCGGGTCAGACAATGACAACGGAGCGGCGACTGCTTGGGTAAAGGGCATCCGCGCTCTTGGACAGGTCAGCGCGATCAACGGCGGGCCGAAGTACTCGGATAGCTGGGCGATAACGATTTCAATCAGTGTCGTCATGCCTGAATCCGTGACGAAAAAGGACTTGTTGGCGATATCGCCCGCCGCATATTTTTGGTGCTGTGAAATTCCTGTCGTCGGATTAGTCACCTACAGCAATCAGACCATCCAGTTGATCAAATCGTCCGAGGCGAATCAAAACGTCTCGGCACTTTTGCATTGCCTGATGAAAGTGCATGCCAGCTTCGAGACTGACGTGCTCAAAAGCTATCCGGCCCTCCAGCCAATGCTTGGCTATATTCCGCCGTCTCCAGCGACGGCGACAGCGCCTACGCTTTTTACGTCGGGGATGGTTGCAGTTTC
>JAYUED010000057.1:0-1983 GCA_043739385.1 Betaproteobacteria bacterium
TCTCCGCGTCTCTTTCTATAAAGTCAAAATTCAAAATAACCATCACAGTTCAATTTACTGAACGATTTTGCGAAAACTCGCATAGTGATCGTCGGTGTAGTAGCAGGCTTCGGGTGCAGCGGGTTTTAAACCGCCACAAATGATTCGTCGGGCACCCCGGGTGCGTTCACTGGGCGTTTTAACGGTGTATTCCCGGTAGTAACCCCGGTTTTGCCTGGGAAGAATTTGCTCCCGGTTGCCAAAAACCGTACCGTCCTTGTCGTACCGGAATGGGCCACCCTGGTAAATCAGCGCCATCATGCCCTGCCCTTGCGGCGGTAACTGGGACACAGCAATGGTGTTGATCTGACGCGTGACAGCCGGTTCATTCAGCGGACCTTTGGCTTGCACCACACTGATGCTCAAGCCCATTAAACCGGCCGACAAGACCAGCAACGCCTTTGCGCCAGTTAGATTCCACCGCCCCAACCCAGAGCGCCACAGATTGCGCAACATGAAATACCTTTCCTGAATTTAAGAAGCGCTACCCAGGGTAACCCCAAGGTGCTTGACCCGAATTTTCGGGTTAACCCTTAAATTTCAAGAAGCGTAGTTTGCCGCATATGCGTAGAAAACGCAAGGGGGTGCTGAAAATTCAGGCACTAATGGCTATCGTAAAGACACCAGTAAGTTAGTGCTGACTGCCGGATTTCTATTTACCGAGCCGCATTTGCATCAGCTACCGTAAGTGCCGTCATATTTACAATTCGGCGTACTGTCGCGGTAGCAGTCAGGATATGCATGGGTTTGTTCGCGCCCAGCAGTACGGGACCAATGGCGATATTGCCACCAGCTGCCGTTTTCAGCAGGTTGTAGGCGATATTGGCCGCATCGATATTGGGCAGCACCAGCAAGTTGGCTTCGCCCGTTAGCGTGCTGTTGGGCATGATGAGTGCACGGGCGTCAGCGTCCAGCGCCATATCTCCGTGCATTTCACCGTCAACTTCCAGCCAGGGCGTCTTGTCGCGCAGCAATTCGAGCGTGCGGCGCATCTTGATTGCACTGGGCAGGTTGGACGAGCCGAAGTTGGAGTGTGACAGCAGTGCCGCTTTGGGCTTGATGCCGAAGCGCATCATTTCTTCTGCAGCCATGGTGGTGATTTCAGCCAGTTGCTCTGCCGTCGGATCGTAATTAACGTGCGTGTCGAGCAGGAACACCTGGCGGCCCGGCAGCAGCAGGCCATTCATGCAGGCATAGGTATTGACGCCTTCACGCTTGCCAATCACCTGGTCAAGGTAATCCAGGTGGTGCGCGGTGGTGCCCCAGGTGCCACAGATCAGGCCATCGACATCGCCTTTTTGCAGCAGCATGCCGGCAATCAGCGTGAGGCGGCGACGCATTTCAATTTTGGCGATTTGCACCGTCACACCACGGCGCTCCATCATGCGGTGGTAGGTTTGCCAGAAATCACGGTAGCGGTGGTCTTGCTCGACATTGACGACGTCGTAGTCGAGCTCTTCTTTCAGGCGCAGGCCAAACTGCTCAATGCGCTGCGCAATGATGGCCGGACGGCCAATCAGGGTGGGGCGGGCCAGGCCCTCATCGGACACAATCTGGCAGGCGCGCAACACGCGCTCTTCTTCGCCCTCGGCGTAGGCCACACGCTTGCGGCTGGCACCTTTGGCGGCCGCGAAAATCGGCTTCATCATGGTGCCAGAGGCATAGACAAAACTCTGCAGCTTTTCGCGGTAGGCGTCCATGTCCTTGATCGGACGGAGGGCCACGCCGCTGTCTGCCGCTGCTTGCGCTACTGCCGGCGCAATTTTCATCATCAGGCGTGGGTCAAACGGTTTGGGAATCAGGTACTCCGGGCCAAAGGCCAGTTTTTCGCCCACATACGCGGCGGCCACCACTTCGCTCTGCTCGGCCTGGGCCAGCTCGGCGATGGCGTGTACGGCTGCAATCTCCATCTCAACGGTGATGGTGGATGCACCCGCATCCAGA
>JAYUED010000058.1:0-17981 GCA_043739385.1 Betaproteobacteria bacterium
GGCGCTACTTTGAAAGATTGCGCGTGAAATCCTGCCATTTGAAAACTACCGACTCGCTACAGCAACTGGCAACGAGTTATTCAGACCATCCTTAAGCCAATGATTGCCGTTTTGGTTCGGTTTGCGCCATTTTAGTGAGTACTTCATTCGTCGGCACATCAATTACATTTGTCACCAAGTAATTTTGAAAATGTCCCTCATCTCAGGTGAAAACTAATCCAATGAGCTTTCATCCTCACATTGGCCGTACTCTAAAGAAGGAACTCTCCGATTGGCGAAGTTGGCTGGGGCGCGCACTGGTTTTAGTATTTGCGGCAATTGCTGGCTTAACCATTGTTGCCTTCACCTGGTTGACCGAACAAGCGTTCGCTGCATTTCACACATTGCAGGTAGCTCACTGGTGGGCTCCGCTGATTTGGACGCCCCTGTGCACGGTTGTTATTGTGACTGTCACCAGACGATGGTTTGCGGGCATTGCGGGTTCAGGCATTCCACAGGTCATTGCGGCCCTTGAACCAGAGGTAACTGGACCTCTTCGTGATTTTTTCGTCTCTCTGCGACTGTCTATTGCCAAGATCGCCATGACGACATTGGGATTGTTGGGAGGTTTATCTTTGGGCCGAGAGGGTCCATCGGTTCAGATTGCTGCCGGTGTCATGCACCACGCCAGACGTTGGATTCCTGAAAAGTCTCGTGTCTCTGACCATGCACTGCTGATCGCTGGGGGTGCAGCTGGAATTGCTGCTGCATTCAATACACCTCTTGGTGGAGTGATGTTCGCCATCGAAGAACTATCACGAAGACCCGAGCAACGCAGCAATAGCCTAGTCTTGGCTGCGATTGTGCTCAGTGGTCTTATGGCAGTTTCCATCTATGGCAATGCCACGTACTTTGGTGTGATTAGAATCGATGGGTTGAGCTATGCGCTGGTCTTGCCAGGCCTTGCTATTGCAATGGTAAGCGGCATCCTAGGGGGCATCTTTTCAAGATTAATGGTGGTATCTCTGACACCAGAATCAAAGGGGTGGCTGATGAATCTTCGAAGGACTCGGCCTATTTTTTTTGCAGGCGTCTGTGGTGGGTTGATCGCACTTTTAGGAATAAGCAGCGACGCAGCGACCTTCGGAAGTGGATATGCCCAGACACGCTACTTGCTGGAAACAGGCACCGAAACCTTCGATCTCTTTGTCCCGTTCAAGTTTTTAGCGACCTGGCTGACAACGTGGTCCGGCGTGCCTGGTGGCATCTTTGCCCCCTCGCTGGCCATTGGTGGCGCCCTTGGACATGACGTATCCCAATTGTTTGGCTATGCCAATACGCCAGCACTCATTGCGCTGGGTATGGCGGGATTCTTGGCCGCCGTAACGCAGGCGCCGCTGACCTCATTCATCATCGTCATGGAAATGGTGGATGGACATGCTCTGGTTCTAAGTTTGATGACCTGCGCTTTTATCGCCAACAGCATCTCCAAGTTCATCAGTGCCCCTCTGTATACCAGTCTTGCGATGCTGCAGCTTAAACGCCTACCAGTCCGGAACACATAGTTAGTTCTTGCTCGCTAAGGACATAGACGGACGTATTCAACATGCGCTGTATCGCTAGATCGATGAAAGCACGTACGCGCTTGGGCTGCGCCGTCCGGTTACCGTAATAAAGATGCAGGCCTATGTGCTCGCTCATGTGCTGTAGCAGCACCGGCACGAGCTGGCCAGTGCGAATGTGGCCAGCGACCGACATATTGGACAACTGACCCATAACCTGACCGGTCAGCACCGCCTGCAGTTCCAGCTCGGTGTCGTTCGTGGACAAAGCAGGCGTGATGTGGCGGTGCACGACTTCACCATCGATGTTGAGGTACCAGGGCAGAGTCTGGCCTGTAGTAGGGTGTCGAAACGCACTGCAGCGATGTGATGCGAGGTCATCCAGGGATGTTGGGACGCCCAGGCGTTTTAAGTAATCCGGTGCGGCGCAGACGATCAGCTGGACCGGAAACAGCCGGCGGGCGATCACACCATCCTCGGGAGAAGCTCCGATCCGAAAGCCCACGTCCACGCGGTCAAGAACCCAGTTGCCGATCCCGTCGTCGAGCCGTACATCGGGTTGGATGTCCGGGTAGCGCTGGCAAAACTCGTCGATGATAGGCATCAAGACGTGTGCAAAGGACGACCTTGGCCCCACGATGCGCAGCGGTCCGGCGATCTCGTCTTTGGACTCGCGTGCGCGGCTCAATGCGCGCTCCAGCGCCGCTAGTGCAGGCTGGGTCGCCTCAAGGAAGCGTTGGCCCTCTTCCGTCAGCGCCAGGCTGCGAGTCGTCCGGTGCAACAGCCGTACGCCCAGATGCTTTTCCAGCTGAGCCAGTGCCTGGCTCGCTGCTTGTGGCGTGACGCCCTGCGCGGTGGCGGCCCGACGAATGCTGCCCAAGGCCACAGCCTTGGCAAACGTGTCGATAGCGCGGAGTTCATTGATCGGCATGGCAGCAGACAGGCGATAAGGATTTCTAGAATTTCATAATTATCAATTATTTATTGATTCTTGAACAATCTATTAATCACTATTCAATTGATAAAGAGACGCCTACAGTTAACGTAATGCAAGAAACCAATTCAGAGGAATCGGCCGCCATCGCGGGTCAACCGCTGAAACGATGTACTGAACGTATAAAACACACAGGAATAGGACACCAAGACCATGAGCAACCCCGTAAAAAGCTACGCAGCCCACTCGCCCACAGGCCGACTGGGGCTGTTCGAATTCGACCGCCGCAGCCCGCGGAACGATGACATCGTCATCGAAATTCTGTATTGCGGCGTCTGCCACTCCGACGTGCACAACGTACGCAATGACTGGGGCAACGCCAAGTACCCCATGGTGCCTGGCCACGAGATCATCGGCCGTGTCGTCGAGGTCGGTCCGCAGGTGACGCACTTCAAGGCAGGTGACCGCGTCGGCGTCGGCTGCATGGTGGACGCCTGCCAACATTGCGCAGCCTGCGGCAAGGGTTGGGAGCAGTACTGCGAGAACGGTGCCACCTACACCTACAACGGCCAAGACCGGATTGACGGCAGCCGCACGCGTGGTGGGTACTCAGAGCAGGTTGTGGTCAAGCAGGACTTTGTGCTCAAGGTTCCCGACAACCTCGACTTGGCAGGCGCTGCGCCACTGCTGTGCGCTGGCATCACTACGTATTCGCCATTGCGCCACTGGAACGTGAACGTGGGTAGCAAGGTCGCCATTGTCGGTTTGGGTGGGCTGGGCCATATGGGCCTGAAAATTGCCAAGGCCATGGGCGCCGAGGTGACACTGTTCAGCCGCTCGCCCGGCAAGGAAGCCGATGCGCGCCGCCTTGGGGCCGACCATATCGTTATCTCCACTGATACGGCGCAAATGATCGCCGTGGCCGGACACTTTGACCTGATCATTGACACCGTGCCCTATGTGCACGACGTGAACCCCTACGTGCCCACGCTGGCCACGGGCGGGACCATCGTGATGGTGGGTTACCTCGGCCCGCTGGACGCCTTCAACACTGGCCCACTAGTCTACAGCCGCAAAGCCTTGGCCGGCTCGCTGATCGGCGGGATTGCCGAGACGCAGGAGATGCTGGACTTTTGTGGTCAGCATGGCATCACCTCCGACGTTGAGGTTATCCGTATCCAGGACGTTAATGAGGCTTACGAGCGTCTGCTTAAGGCGGATGTGAAGTACCGCTTTGTGATCGACATGGCGTCCCTGAAAAAAGAAATCGTCACCGTCGCTTAAGCCCAAGACGTGAACACTACAACGTCGTGCACTCCAACCATCCTGGCTGGAGATGCTGACGCCGCAGCGGAGGCGACGCGAGACCACATCTCCTCAGGTGGCCGTGTGTTCGCCGATCTGGTTCTGGAAAACTTCTTTAATTAGCTAGCTCGCAAAAGCGGTTCAGACTCAACATTGGTTGACTCAGCAAGAGGCTCAAGGCGAGCCGGTATACGCCTTGGTCTATAGGTTCACGATTGCCAGCAAATTGCCCATCACAATGTTTATATCGATCAGGTGCAGTCCCCAGTCGTCCCACAACTTTCCGTTTACAACGATGTCACCGGGTATATCCTCCGGCCTCTGTCCTCGCTTGGCAGGATCGAATGCCAGTGACAGATAGTGAATCGGCCCTTCGCTCACACATTGCGCTGGCATCAGGTCTGGCAGATTAATGAATTTGGCATCGGATTTCGCCAACATCGCATTCCAGTCGACCAGTTTGGAAGGTGCCCCCACCAAGTTGCTCTGGGTTGCCAGCATGTAGCGAATAGCTACGCCACTCAACTTAATCGGGTCTACACAGGCTACGCTGGGTACAGTCGCAGTAGCTCGACCAAAGCGCGAATTCATGGGCGGAGGCGAGGTGGCCCTGAAAGTGGAATACGCGATGACACACCCCGTTTGTGAGACCTTG
Organism: Betaproteobacteria bacterium; assembly: GCA_043739385.1. Classification (GTDB taxonomy): domain Bacteria; phylum Pseudomonadota; class Gammaproteobacteria; order Burkholderiales; family Burkholderiaceae_C; genus Defluviibacillus. Next base: position 4,436 of record JAYUED010000058.1, read on the forward strand.
TTGCACACAGGTACATTTGTACCTTACTGTTTATTAACTTGCAATTGAAAAATCGGCGAGTGCCAATCATAAGCAACTGGCCTCAGCCTGATGCGCCTCTCAGTGGCGTCAAAATCGGTACACTAACCCAAATAAGTTTGACCAAGGCAAAGACAACAGGAACAACCGGAGAAAACAATGCTTCATAAACTAGCTTTCGCTATGGCAGTAAGTTTCACCGGAGCCTTAGCCACTTTGCCTGTAGCAGCTCAATCACCACCCGAGGTAACGCTCACGCGAATCGATTGCGGTACCCCGGTGCTCAACGATGTTGGCACGCGCTTTTCTGACACCTTTGCCTTTAGCGATCTCAAGGTTCTGTTCACCTTCAGTTGCTACCTCGTCAAACATGGAAGCGACTACTTGTTATGGGACACAGGCCACTCAATGAGTGCCGGCGCACCAGCTCCGAAAGTAAGCATCGTCGACCAACTCGCGCAAATCAATCTCAAGCCCGAGCAGATCAAGTATGTCGGCATCAGTCACTATCACGCCGACCACACAGGACAGTTGCCATCGTTTACAGGTGCAACAGTCTTGATCGGAAAGGGCGATTGGGATGGAATCACCGCGCCCAAGCCTAATGCCAGTGCAAGCGTTGTACCGTTCACACATTGGATCAACGGTGGCGGAAAAATCGAGGCGCTGGTCGGGGACAAAGACGTCTTCGACGACGGTACGGTAGTTGTCCTCAACACCCCCGGTCACACACCTGGTCACCATAGCTTGCTGGTACGACTAAAGGGAATGGGTAACGTGCTCCTTACTGGCGACATCACGCACTTTCATGAGAACTATGAAAGCAATGGCGTGCCTGTCTTCAATTACCACCGTGGAGAAACGATCGCATCGCTGGATCGATTCAAGAAAGCCGCTGCTAATCTCAATGCCACAGTGATCATTCAGCACGATGCGCGGGACATCAATAAGCTGCCTGTGTTCCCAGCTTCAGCTCAGTAATGCTTAAAGCCGGCTGCTGTCGCAACTCAGGGCCTAGGCCATACCTTGATCAAGACTTGAAAAATTCACTTTTCAGGGGCAAGATCAAGGACGAAAAATGATCGTCAACAGCACAGCTAATAAGCAATATTAGCTCGACAAGGAGTCGCCTTATGCACGAATTTCACCACACCATGACCTCGTTGTTCGACCAGCTCGGTCTGCCAAGCGAGCCAGAGGCTATTGCCGCGTTTTTGCACGCCCACCGCAACCTACCGCTGACCACGCGCTTGTTCGATGCTCCCTTCTGGTTGCCATCGCAAGCCGCCTTCATTCGCGAAAACTTGTACGAAGACGGCGACTGGGCGGTAGTGATTGACTCGCTAGATGTAAGCCTGCGTACGCCGCCAACGGTATGAATTACACCTTTGCCTACCTAACCGCTTGGCGCACGCCAGCTTTGGCACTGCTTATGTTAGCCACCCTTAGTGGCTGTGCCCTCACTTCAGATAACACGCTAGCCTCGCTCGGCCCCAATCCCACACTGCCAGCGCCAGAACATCGCATGCTGCCAACGATGAATGTGGCGACAGCAACACCCTGGCTTCTTGGCCAGCAGCCCACGCCCGCCACTGGCTTGCAAGTCACCCGTTTTGCTGGTGGCCTGGATCACCCTCGTTGGCTATATGTACTGCCCAATGGCGATGTACTGGTGGCCGAAAGTAATGCGCCACCTAAGAAAAAGTTCGGCCTGATGAACTGGATACGTGGTTTAGTGATGAAGCGTGCTGGCGCTGGCACTCCCAGCGCCGATCGCATCACTTTGCTGCGTGACAGCGATGGCGATGGTGTGGCCGATATTCGTAGCGTATTCGTGGCGGGACTCACCTCCCCTTTCGGTATGGCTCTGGTGGATGACACGCTCTATATTGCCAACGCTGATGCGCTGGTGAAAGTACCTTATGCACGCGGCGCCACCCGCATTGATGCAGCACCTGACACCGTACTGCCTCTGCCCGCAGGTCGCAACCACCACTGGACTAAAAACGTACTGGCCAGTGTCGACGGCAGTACCCTCTATGTGAGCGTAGGTTCCAACAGCAATATTGCAGACAACGGACTCAATGAGGAAGAAGGCCGCGCCGCAATCTGGGCCGTGGACCGCGCTAGCGGGACACACAGAATATTCGCAAACGGTTTACGCAATCCCAATGGCATGGCTTGGGCAAAAGGGCCGAATGGATCCAGCATCCCGGTTCTGTGGACCGTTGTGAACGAGCGCGACGAACTTGGCAATGACCTTGTACCTGACTACCTAACCTCCGTGAAGCAGGACGACTTTTTCGGCTGGCCCTGGAGCTACTGGGGGGGCAATATCGACAGCCGCGTGCAACCACAGCAACCCGACAAGGTGGCCAGCGCCCGGGCACCCGACTACGCACTTGGCGCCCATGTGGCAGCCTTAGGCTTAGCCCAAAGCGAAGGCCTTGAAGCCTGGCCTAGCGCTTTCAAGAACGGTATGTTTATCGGCGAACACGGCTCCTGGAACCGCAACCCGCCCAGCGGCTACAAGGTAGTTTTCGTGCCCTTTTCCAATGGCCAGCCGGTAGGTATGCCTATGGATGTGCTGACAGGGTTTCGCGACAGTTCCGGCAATGCACTAGGCCGCCCAGTAGGTGTGGCCATGGACGGCCGTGGAGGCCTTCTCGTTGCCGACGATGTGGGCAATGCTATTTGGCGAGTAAGCGCAGGGCAGCGCTGAATTTGTGTACCAAGTCAAAGTCAGATAGTTAGATTTAAGGCCCTTACGACAGTACTTTTTGAATACGACCAGACCACTTGTGCTCATTAAGCTGATGCTTTGATAAAGTCGACGAACGCACGCAGCGGAGCAGGTAACAGTCGCCGCCCCGGGTAATACAGGAATGGCCCTGAAAAATTTCGCCACCATGGCTCAAGAATAGCTTTGAGCGCTCCACTGTTGAGATGCGGCCGCAGCCAATCTTCGAAAAGATAGATGATGCCAGCGTCGGCAATTGCAGCATCGACAGCCAGATCGGTCGATGCGCCGGCCCGCACAATGAGAGGTCCGATGGGGTCGATCCGTACTACTTCGCCATCACGTTCGAACTCCCAAGGCGGCATCACTCCACTTGTGAAGCGGCTACGCAAGCAGCTGTGTGACAGAAGCTCGCTCGGGTGCTCGGGCTGTCCGTGGCGTGTGATGTAGCCGGGTGACGCGGCAGTCGCGAAGCGCTGAATACGTGGACCAATCGGAACTGCGATCATGTCTTGCTCCAGACGTTCGTCATAGCGAATTCCCGCATCGCACCCAGCTGCAAGTACATCGACGAAGCCGTCTTCAGCGACTACCTCAAGCAAGATATCCGGATAGGCGGCAAGGAATGCTGGGACGATCGTGGGCAACACCAGCCTCGCAGCACTGACCGGAACATTGAGCCTAAGCGTACCCGATGGCCGATCGCGAAAGGTGTTCACAACATCGAGCGCTGCTTCTACCTCGCTCAACGCCGGACCAAGCCGCTCCAGCAGACGCTGGCCGGCTTCGGTGGGTATAACGCTGCGCGTCGTACGGTTCAGTAGTCGTACACCGAGCTTCGTCTCCAGGCGACGAACCGCCTCGCTAAGTCCGGACGCGCTGGCGCCACTCGCACGTGCTCCATCGCGAAAACCCTTGGCTCGCGCTACCGCAATAAAAGCATTTAAATCACCTAAATCGACCATCATTGTCCTAAATTTGGCACAACCCGTGCGGATTGTGACCGCTTATCAAGCGAGGGGGTAGTGCATAAACTCGTCCTTATCGTTTTTAAAAAGGAAAAGCTTATGTCTAATATCGACAAATCAGGTACGTTCACCTTGGGTGACCGTGCAGTGAAGCGACTAGGCTATGGCGCCATGCAGCTTGCGGGTCCCGGTGTATTTGGACCACCGAAGGATCACCAAACCGCTCTGACCGTGCTGCGCGAGGCGATCGAAGGCGGTGTGACTCACGTCGACACCAGCGATTTCTACGGACCGCACATGACCAATCAGCTCATTCGCGAGGCACTAAGCCCATATTCGGAAGATCTCGTGATCGTCACCAAAATTGGCGCACGGCGTGGGCCAAAGGGAGAATGACTTCCTGCGTTTTCCTCTGCCGAGCTGATACAGGCGGTGCACGACAACCTGCGCAATTTAGGCTGTGACGTACTGAATGTAGTCAACCTTCGCCTGATGTTCGATGCTCATGGTCCAGCAGAAGGATCGATTGAAGCACCCCTCACCGTCCTAGCTGAATTACAGCGACAAGGCTTGGTACGTCATATTGGCCTAAGCAACGTAACCTGCACACAGATCGGCCAAGGGCAGCAAATCTGCCGCATTGCCTGCGTACAGAACCAGTACAACCTGGTGTACCGCAATGACGACGCCCTTATCGACGAACTTGCGGACCAGGGCATTGCCTACGTGCGGTTCTTTCCGCTGGGTGGTTTTACGCCACTACAGTCAACTGGCCTGTCCGAAGTCGCCCAGAAACTTGGTGTAACACCCATGCAGGTCGCGCTAGCCTGGCTGCTTCGCCGCGCACCCAACATCCTTCTAATACCAGGCACATCATCTGTTGCACATCTGCGCGAAAATATCGCCGCTGTAGCGCTGGAGTTATCGTCCGATGCATTGGCTTTGCTCGACCTTGTTGCGGATGCTCGCAGAACTGATGAACACACAGCTAGCGAACTGTAGAAAGCCTGAAGACTTTATTGGGATGCGCAAGAGCCGCCAAAGCTCACCGTATTTTCGACGCTGTACCCAGCAGGCGCTCGCGCATTACGGGAACGACGGTGTTCACCGCGCGCTCGAGTTGATCTACGAGCCCGCCAACGCCCACTGCAAAGCGTGCACCCGATACGCTTGACACGGAGTCCAGTCTGGAAAACTCAAGGCGCTCGCGGTGTCCGGCGAAACGCGCAATCTCGATCTGCCCGATGTGCCCACGATCCGCGAGAAGGGATTCAACGAGTACGTCCAGTACAGCTGGGTCTCCTTCTACGTTCGCTCCCAAACCCCAGACGATATAACGAGGAAGCTCGCCGAAGCATTGCAACGGACGCTTGCCACCGAGGAAGCCCTAGCTTTCGTACGTAAAAGCGGCGGCGAACTTATGCCCTATCCACCGGAACAGATGCAGCGTTTTCACTTGGAAGAGATCGCACGCTTTCGGAAAATCGCAGCCATCGCCAACATCAAGCCGGAGTAACAAAATAGAGTTTTCGAGCGGTTACCTTTAGCCGATTTCGCTAGGGCAAACCCGAGGCTAGATGCAGAGCCTTTCCAGTACAGTGACTTACCACTTTCACAGAAACAACAGCATGAAACGACAAATAATCGCGCTGACAGCGCTGGCTTTTTCTCTTGTAAGCGCGACGGTATCGGCCGCGCCACCGTCCGTCGAAATGACATGGATGTCGATTGCCAACTGGTATTTCAAGATTGGAAATACGCGGGTGCTGATGGATGGCTACGTCTCTCGAGTGCCAGAGGCTACTTTCACGCCCTCGCCTGTTTTTCCGAACGACATGTACACCTACACCAAAGCGCCCTATGGCGTTGACGCCGCCTCCGTCAGCAAGGTCCACAATGTCCTGCTGGGCTCCGACAAGCTGGATCTGGTGCTTGTCGGCCACAGCCATTTTGACCACAGCTGGGACGCACCTGAATGGTCCAAGCTCACTGGCGCAAAGATTATTGGTGGTGCATCGACTTGTCTGCAGGCTGTGTCTCAAGCAGTAAAGAGTGCGCAGTGCCAAAGCGTAAGTGGTGGCGAAAAAATTTCTTTGGGTGATGGCATCACCATGCGTGTTGTGCGCTTCAACCACAGCGGTGATGCAAGCAACCCCATTCAACATTTCGCGCGTGAGCTTTATCGACCACCCGTACCAGATTCAGTCACGGGCGGATACCGTGCCGGTGTAGGCGAGGACTACCCCAACGGGGGCGGTAATCGGGCTTTTCTATTCACCGTAGACAGTCAAGAAGGGCAGCTCTCATTTTTTGTCAACAACTCGGCCAGCGCCTTTGATCTCGACAAAGACATCGTCGTCGATGGCGCCAACTTCGGTTCGCCTATCTCCAATCTGGCCGCGGCCATGAAAGACGCTGGCCTGACTCAAGTGGATGCATGGATCGGTACAGGTGGACGCGCCGTGGCAGAAGTGATCGTCCCAGTGATCCACCCCAAGACCTACCTGCCCAGCCACTGGGATGGTCTGTTCAACTCGTTTTGGACTGGTATTCCGTACCCCTATAAAGACGAGCCACTTCGCGAATACCTTGCTTCGCAAAAAGTCAAAATCGCTTCAGAAACGCAGTACTTTGACAAGTTCATCCTGACCCGCGCGGGCGTCAGCACAGACACGAATCATGCCGTCAAGAGCAAACTGGGATTCACCGATACGCAGCGCTTCAGTAATGCCACGATCGACGCCGTATCGCAAGTCGCGTCAACAAGTGTCGGAGATGATTGCGGTGAAGGATTCAGTGCACCAAATCCCTGGACTGATATGTTCGCTGCACTAGATCGGCACGCACCATCCCTCGCAGCGAAGCATTAAGCTGACCAACACCTCCACATTGGACATGAATCTCCAGCAGATGGTTTGATTCATGTTCTGCCAATGCCAAGATACGAACTTCTTGCCTGTAAAGCCTGCGATGAATAGGTAGAAAGCAATTCGCTTTTGCTCTAGCGCGCTACCCAGCCGCCGCAGACTGGAAAGACTTGTCCGACAAAGCAACTCGCTGGTTCACTGCAAAGATAGGCTGCGAATTCAGCGTCTTCGTTCGCGCCCACGAGGCGACCCAGAGGAACCTCACGCTTCAAGCGTTCCTGAAACCTAGGGTTGGCCTGAAGCTCAGGCGGGAAGTACGTCGGGTTGTCAACGAAGTTCTGTGCGATTGCATTCACCTGAATATTATGGACTGCAACCTCCACGCCGACGGCTTGTACGTAGGCAAGTTGGGCCCCACGCGCGGCGCTGTAGGTTGAAGTTCGTTTCATTCCTCGCAGAGCTGATGCACTGCCCATCACCAAAATTTTGCCTGCGCGCCGCTCGATCATGGACGGCAAGACGGCCCGGCACAATCGCGAAAGGGGGTGTACAAGGGTTGCGAATGTGTCGTTCCACTCATCTTCAGACACCTGTTCAGCGGCAGTGGTTGGTGCTGACATTGCCAAGTTAGCAATTAGAACATCGACAGGGCCTGCCGCAGCGACGATAGCGCTGGGTGCACCAGTACTCACGAGAGATTCAGTACTTGCAATCACGATGGCACCGTGCTTGGCAAACACCTCGCACAGGACAGGCCCCATGAACATATCGGCCTGGGTGACGAGTACCCGCTTTCCTAAAAGCATTTGATTAGACATTAACTATCCTGTTGATAACGACGTGAAACGACTTCGTTATGAGTTTTACCACGCCCAACACGAGGCCCATAGCCAAACTTGTGACGCCCTGAATTCATCATCAAATTATCCCGATTCAATACATACCATTTGGGGTCATGGGGTATTTTAACGACCTAGGGTAATTTTGAATTCTGAATTCACATGCCAAGATTCATTCAGGAGAATAAAGGAGCCAATGCCGTGAAGGAAATTTCGTTGCACATAGGTAGCGGGCAGCCCGACGCCGACGGCATGGTGATGATTCCGCAAGGTGGGTCAGTGCTCGTTTTCAAAGCTGATAAATGATGCCGAGTCCAGTCCATCCATTGAGGAAACACGAAGGAGCAAGCCAAGCAACTTACTTGCAGACCGCACCATAATCGTCACAGGTGCCGCCACCGGAATCGGCCAGGCCTTCGCGCTTGGCTGCTCTGCGCAGGGTGCAAACGTTGTGGTGGCTGACATAAACGCAGCCGACGAAACCGTCGCAGCAATTGAGCATAGCGGCGGCAACGCGTTGGCGGTGCGCGTTGACATAGCCGACTCAGACTCGATGCAGGCAATGGCCGCCACAGCCCTAGAACGTTTCGGCCGCATCAACGGCTTAGTCAACAACGCCGCCTACTTTCGTGAGGTCAAACTCACGCCATTCGAGGATCTGGATTCCGCGCAATGGGACCGAATCTTCGCGGTCAACGTCAAAGGTGTTTGGCAATGCTGCAAGGCTGTCATGCCAGCGATGCGCCATCAAGGCAGCGGAAGTATCGTCAACATTTCTTCGGTGGTAGCGGTAGCTGGACAGCCCGGCTACCTGCACTATGTGACCACAAAGGGCGCAGTGTTGTCGATGACCAAGGGTTTGGCTAAGGAGGTAGGGCCGTACGGCGTCCGCGTAAACGTCATCGCACCGGGGTTCGTGATCACCAATGCCACGCGCAACCGCCCGGTCGAGTGGCAGCAGTCGTTCCTGAAGGCGCGAGCGATCGCGCGCGCAACAGCCCACCGACTTGGTCGGCACCGCGCTCTACTTACTGTCCGATTTGTCCGGATTCATCTCTGGGCAGACGATTGTGGTGGACGGTGGACACATCATGTACTGAGCGATTCGCCACGATTTCGCCCTGTACCGATACGAAAAACATACGAGAAAAAACTATGACTGAGATCATCCTTCACCACTATCCGCTGTCTACTTTTTCCGAAAAAGTGCGTGTCGCGCTTGGCCTCAAGGGCCTCGCCTGGCGCTCGGTGGACATTCCTGCAGCACCGCCACGCCCATTACTCGCACCCTTGACTGGAGGCTACCGCCGGGTTCCAGTGCTCCAGATCGGTGCCGACATCTACTACGACACCCACATCATTTTTCCTGCGCTTGAACGGCTGTTACCCCCTCCACATTCACCGAGTTTCTATCCGAGTGGCAGCGAAGGCTTAGCCCGTGGCCTGTCGTTCGCATGGGACAGGGCGATGTGGATTCCAACGATCGGCGTGCTCTCCCACTTCATCGGAGACCACTTCCCCCCGGAGTTCATAAGAGACCGAAAGGAAGACTATCTTAGCTTCGACATCAGTAAGGCTGCAATGGCACCTGAACTCCCTCTGTACCTGCAACGTGTGCACGCGCAGAATGCCTGGCTCAAGTCGACGCTTGCAGACGGTCGAAGCTTCATCTTTGGCGAGGCCCCTAGCATGCTGGATCTAACCTGCTACCAGACTATGTGCCTACTGCGAAAGAACTGCCCACCCGAGGTGGATGCACTGGCTGGCCTCACGTCGCTACTGCCTTGGTACGACCGGATAACAGCACTAGGCCACGGACGGCCCGAGGGAATGACCGAACAGCAGGCTTTCGATGCGGCCCGCGACGCGCAGCCCGCCACGCTGACCCATCTGCTACCCAACGGAGACCCCGGAGGCTTGCGCGCAGGCAGCCCTGTTACGGTGACCCCTGACGATAACGCGCGCATTCCGGTGAGCGGCACGCTGGTCGCTGCGAGTGACAGTGAGATCGTGATTCACCGCCGCGACGCTAGAGCTGGCGACCTGCACATCCATTTCCCGCAACTTGGCTTCGACGTAATACCGGCCTGATCCCAACACAGCACATTCCCTCTGCGAAAGAGACGGACCATGAGCCTAGAATCTAACAAACAACTTTGCCGCGACTATTTCAAGGCTTTTCTGGCTCGGGACGTTGATTGGATGGAGCGCCACATTCATGTAGATTTCAAGCAATATGACCCTGGCCTACCATTTGACAGGCTACAGGCCAAATCGTACGTTAACCCAGGAAGCGCAAGCCATGCAACTCCTCGCCAACACTACATCGCCCTATGTGCGGATAGTCCGCGTTGCGATGATCGAGAAGGGCTTGCTAATCGAACCAACGATCGTTGACCCGTGGGCTGACGATTCCCGGCTTCGCAAGGCCAACGCGGCAACACGCGTACCCACTCTTATTACTGACGACGGTACGCCGCTCTGCGAAAGTTTACTCATCGTGAACTGGCTCGAACAGACGCGTCCCGCTCCCGAGTGGCCGAGTTTGTTCAGTGCCGACTCCACCGGTGTGATGTCGAGGGCTGGAATCGCGCTTGGTGTAATCGATGCGGCAGTGCACACGATCATCATCCGCAAGGTCACGGCACCGGTCGTGTTCGACGAGACACCAGTCGGTTTACGACGCAGCCGCACCATGGCTGAGGGTATGGCGCGGCTAGAGGCGGTGGCGGCGCAAATGCCGTTGACGGGTAATGATGCACCGACGTTGGATGCTATCTGTGCGATCGTTGCGCTCGACTATCTGAGATTTCGCTTTGCCGATGTGCCATGGCTGAGCACAATGCCGATGCTTGATGCCTTGTCGTTGGCACTGCATCGGCGAAACTCATTCGCACAAACGCTACCGCACTGAACGCAGTGACTCAGTCAGGATTACGGTTAACTGCTGCGTCAGATTTTTGTTGCATTCGCGGTCACGTCGAATCTCGGCCACCCTCTTGAGATCGAAGGCGGTGAATCATGAAATTTGCTGCCTGCATGATGTGCTGCCCTGCAAGCGATTCCGCTCCGAGGGCATCTGCGGCACAAATGGCTTCCAAAATCGCTTCATGCTGATCCCAAATGTCACGGGGGCGTTCGTCACGCATGTGAACTTCACCCATCACGCGTTGTGTGGCCGTCCAGTGGGCTTCCATTGCAGGTGCAATCAGGACATTACCGGACAGCTTGTAAATGCAGGCATGAAATTTCATTTCAGCGGCAATCATGCTGGCGACAGACCCACTCTTGACCGCTTTACGGCCATTGAGGATCAGGGAAGGCCCAAGCTTTTTCGCACGCTCTGAATTAATTTCTGCCGCCTTGCGGCAAGCCATCCCTTCGATCACCGCACGGATACCCCTCCAAAGTAGAAGCAATCGTCGCAGCTCATCCGCAAGTGAAGGATGTGGCGGTTATCGGAGTCCCCGACGAAAAATGGGGCGAGGCAGTGATAGCCGTAGTCGTTCGACACGCAGAGCAAAATCTCTCCGAAATTGATGTCATGGAATGGTGCCGTGAGCGGCTAGCAGGCTACAAACACCCGAAGTCAGTGGTGTTTATCTCTGAAGCTGACGTGCCTCGCACCGCGACCGGGAAGATCCTCTACCGCATGCTCAAGGCCAGCACAGCGGCCCTCTGATACGCTCAATTGCAAAGAGGAATTAGCTGCGTTTGCGTGCTACCGCCACCTGAGCCGCGTAAAGCTGCGCCGCCTCCGCAACATCTTTTGTAACGATGGTTTTTCCAACTGGTGCCAGGGCCAATGCAGCCAGCTTAAGGTGCTGGACTCCAAAAGGAATACCAATGATGGTCACAAAGCACCCCAGTGCAGCTATGACGTGGCCAATAGCAAGCCAGACACCGGCGACAAGAAACCACAGAATATTACCGATTATTCCCAAGGCGCCCGTTCCAACGTCCTCAATACCGCTGAGCTCAGCCCGACTGATAGCCTCTTTCCCGAAGGGCAGGAAAGCGAATTGTCCGATTACAAAACAAGATCTCGCCCATGGGAGGCCAATGAGGGTTACGGCACAGATGATGCCAGCAAGCCACCAACCGAGTCCCATGAGAAACCCGCCGAAAACGAACCAAAGAATATTTCCAACCACACGCATTTTGTTGACTCCCATTTACGGGCCATATAGCCACATCAAATATTGGCTCAGCTGATGGAGCGATACCTCAGGTACTGACAAAAAAGGACGCCGAAGCGTCCTTTGTAGATTTCTGTTTTACGAGAGCTCCTGGCTTACTTGCCGCAAGCCTTACCATGGTCAGCATGGTTGCCTTTTGTCTTGGCATCAGCTTCAGTCATGTACTCGCCAACTTTGGTTTTACCGTAGGACTTAGCACCTTCGCAGTGATAAACCTTGGACTTGGTGTTGACCCATACTTTGCCATCTCCACCTCCAGCGGCAACAGCAGGAACTGGAGCAGCCGTTTTAGCGGCTGAAGTTGTGGCCTTAACTGCGGGGGCTACAGCTGCCGGTGCTGCGACAGGGGCAACTTGTGCACTCGCTTTTGCGGCTGGTGCGGCCGATTGTGCAAATGCGGTTGCAGCACAGAACAGACCAAGGGCGATAGTAAGGGTACGAACTTGAGACTTCATTTGAAATTCCTTTTTGCGGATTGCAGTGGGCATCAAACATTTGAATCCCTGCATCTACAACGCGTACAGCGACGAGTCGTTTACAAGGCATTGTGAATAATACGTAAAGTAAAAAACAGTGTGGATGTCAAACGTCCCAGCTTCTTTGCAGTTGGCAGGTGCCCGTTATCGAATAATCGCTATCGACAACGTCAGCCCTGAAGCAGGCCCAGTGAACTGGACACGTATCACGCTATCAATTCGTACTGCCAGCTGCCATCACATCGTGAATCAGCGCGGAGAAGACTCGAGCAGCCGGCGACATAGTGTGCTTGGACAGGGTAACGATGCTGTAGTGGGTCAGCATAGCGTTGAGTTTCTTGACTGGTAGCCGCACCAGGGACTCAGCACCGTGGTTCAAGCCAGGCGCATCGGGCACCATGATCACCGCGTTGGCCGTCAGTGCCAGCTGCCTAAGGGTGCTCATATCGTTGCACACGACACTGAATAAGGCACGGTCTGTGCGCTTAAGTTGGCTTTCAAAATGGCGAAGCACCAGCTCTGGCAAGTTAGGGCAGCCCACTGGGTAGTCTGTTAACTGGTCTGGCGACAGCTCACCCAGAGCAAGCAGCGGATGGCAGGCGTGCACGAAAAATGCCACCGCCACATTGGGTAGCCGCTTGAACTGCAGACCCGGCTGCTTTTTGATATCTCGCGTGTCTGCCACGAACAAATCCAACTGCTGGTTGTTCAATTGCTCGCACAGAGTGCTTGCGTCTGCCACTTCAATACGCACAGATAGCTTTGGATATTGCTGGATCAGTCGCGACAACGCAGGTTGCCCCAACATGGCGGCGGCAAACGGGCCCAGCCCGATCTGGAGCTGACCCAAGGCTAGCCCTTGCAGGAGTTGCACCTCGCGCTTGATTTGCTGTGCATCAGCCAGGAGGTGGCGGGCGCGGGCCAGCACCAGTTCACCGGCAGCGGTCAGTCGTACCTGCCCGTAAGCACGGTCTATCAACGTTGCGCCTAAATCCGCTTCTAGGCTTTCAATGCTGCGAGACAAAGCCGGCTGCGAGAGGTGGACTGACTCCGCAGCCCGGCCAAAGCTACCTTGGTCTGCCAGGGCCACAAGGTGATTCAGTTTACGCAGCTGCATTTTATATTTTGCACTTATTGCAAAAATCTAATCAATATTTTGCATTTGATTTTTATTTTACTTACTTCCAGAATGAGGGTGGCTTTACTATTTTGAGGAGACACGCCATGAGACCCTTTCGATGCTCGACGTATGGGCTGCTGTTGCTGTGTTCCGGCTTGCTACTGAACCTGCCCCTGGCGGCACAGGAGTACCCCAGCAAGGTCGTCACCTTCACAGTCCCGTACCCGGCCGGAGGCGGTACCGATGTGGTGGCCAGATCCCTGGCAGAGCAGATGGCCAAGCAGCTTGGCCAGTCTGTGATCATCGACAACAAACCCGG
>JAYUED010000059.1:0-118639 GCA_043739385.1 Betaproteobacteria bacterium
CGTTCAGATTGAGCTTCAAGTTGGCTTGTTTCATGGGCTGTATTTTCTCAGGCCGGGCTTACTGCAAGCACACAGGTGCCAGAGTTATGCAGAGGTTCCATAACAACATGAAGTTGTCTGAATTCAGATCCATCAACACCATAATGATGGAATGTGAAGCAGAAAGTTTTCAAATCCTCGCCGACATTACTGTAGTGAAGAGAAGCACATCGTTGATGGGTGACTTTTCTGACGCTCAGTGAAGCTGCCCTCAAGGAGGCTGGATTCGCGGTCTGCAGCTAAACCAATACAAGCCCTTCAATGTCGAGTGCTTTTTAAGCTTAGCCAAAACGGGAAGTCTTATTGGCTAAGGTTCCATTCGCAACTTATTGTAGCTTTCACAAGCACCCAAAATGAAACCAAGCCAAAGTTCGGTTTTTTCATCCTGCTATTGGGCTGGTACCACTTGACCGCGTACCTCACCGCCCGAATTCGCGGCAGTGCGCAAGTTGACATACCACTTACCAGCCATCACATCTGTAGCCTGAGCAGCTGTCAGTGTGGCTGATCCCTTGATAGGGTTCTCCAAACTACCTGAGAAACCCAGCGCAACACCGGCATTCGCGCCAGCGGCCGCTGGGCCATGGAAGTGACCCGCTTTCACTGGGCCTGTGAGACCCGCATAGGTTACCGTCCAAGTGAGCACATTCGTTTGTTTGTCTAAGCTTGCATCCAACATACCAGAGCCGGTGCTGGTGTTGGCTGGAACCTCATTGGCACTGGAAAGCTTTGCACTTAATGGTGTGGCGTTTGAAGCCATCATCAAGCTACATGCACTTAAGCTCAATGCTGCAGCAATAACACCAACGGATAAAAAAGTTCTGGTTTTCATCAGAACAAGTTCGTTTTGAGATTAAAAAATTCAATAAAACCGTTACCCATTCAAACGCTTGGCAAAAGACAGTGCGCAGACCAGGGATCAAAGAATTGATGCGTGCTCTTTACGTCGTGCAATCTCATCAAACATCAAGAGCAGGTCAGAATTGATTTTCTCGTAAGGTACACCCTGCTGAGGAGCCGCAAGTTTCAATGTAAGCACTCCAGCTTGCATTTCTTTACGACGCTCGAGCCAATGGATAATGTGTGGGTGCTTTTCATCTTCCAGGGTCCCGATGATCAGAATCATATCCGGACGCAACGGGCCTTGATTCACTTTATCCAGCAAAGCCTGGTACAGGAATTTTGCAGGACCACTTTTAATTTCACCGCGGATCAACCGTTTAACGCCATCCTCTGACTTAAAGCGCCAGAGCAGCAATGTGGGCATCGTGATGTTCACGCACTTGAATTCATCGGAATTCTATTTTATCCAGTGGTGTGGTGAATTTTTTATTTCCGTTTGGCTGAATCGGCATGCTTAGCCCAGCGCTGCAGGTAAGGCCGCAGACGCAAAAAAGCACAATAGGCAAGCTCCAGAACTGGAGTCACACCTGGAAGTCGACCCACCCAGCCCAACCAACGCCATCCCGGCATTACCAGCCAGAGCGCCACAAAAGCTGCAGCTCCACTGAGCAGTCGACCATCTTGAAGTCGAACGTGAAACCGAGCCATGAACCGGGCCTGGTCAGCTGCGCTCACGCCAGCCGTGTCCTTACTCACGTCCATCCACGACACCATTTCCAGCGGAGTAAGCGATTGGTATACATCTATTTCACGCCGACACAAAGGGCAAGCTCCATCAAACATCACGGTGAGTGCCTCACAGCTTGGGGCCTGCGCGTTGTTTTGTGCCTGGCTCATAACGCGCGTCCTATTGGAATCAAAAGCCAGATAAAAATAAGCAGCTGGGCCATGTTGAGCCCCACACTGATCCAGTGCAATACCTTAAAGGTTGAGGGTTGCTTATCGTCACTCGCCTGATTGATGCGTGGGGTAAGCCAAAAGCAGTTGAAAAAGAAAATTAAAGCACAGGTGAGGAGCGCAGATTGACGAATAAGGTCGATTGTTGAACCAACACCCAGAGCTACAGCTACAGAAGTGGTTACCCCTAGAAACAGGAAATATTTAGGGAAGAACTTACGCACGTAAGCAGCCGACCACTGCGGCGGTAGAGCCGTGAAAATAGTGGGCGCTACGGCTACCGAGAAGAACACCATGATGCCGACGTTGCTGGCAATCAGAAGCTTATTCAGATATATCCACATCACAGAGCTCCCGGCAGAGAGCCAACAAGGGTAAAGCGACTGGTCGATTTCTTTGAAACTGGGTTCATGCACAATAACTTGCAATATTCCAAAACATGCTGGTCTCTACTTATATAGCATCACAACTATCTTTGCTTGCGCCTGGTCATTAGGGCACCCGCTAGTTCTATGTTTTCGCGCCAAGCGCTGCCTGACGATGGCCGGCACTTCAAAATTCAAGTCAAACGATTTGCAGCCCTGAGCTAACAAGATCGACAAGTGCTACAAGCCTTTCGCAACGCAGGGGTCTGCATGTCGAACTGAATATGCATCGCCCGGAGCTTCATGGATAAACAGTCGCCAGCACCGGCATTCGCCACTCATGGAGACGGTCCTGTAGTGCGTGTTCAAGTTTCATTCGTGTTTGTTGGCAGATTTTGAGTTTCGTGAGATTCAATGGATGCATCACTCAGTGGTGCTTTTGTGATGCGGCAGATACCCCGTCTTTCAGATCGCATTTTCTTGCAGCTGTTTCAGAGTAATCATTTCCAATGCTTTGGCGTGCGTTGCTTCCAGGTGAACAGGCGGTGCAGCCCCTGCCTGAAGAGCTTCTCGCCAGCGCAGTACACACAGGCACCATCGGTCACCTGGTCTTAATCCGGCAAAGCGGCTCTCAGGGCGCGGCGTCATCAAATCGTTGCCCCGCGATCGCGAAAAGGCCAGAAATTCGGCTGTTACTTGGGCACACACAACGTGCGTGCCCTGGTCCTGTGTGTTGGTGTTGCAGCAGCCATCGCGAAAGAAGCCGGTGATAGGGTCAAAGGAGCACGCGACCAACGGGGTGCCGAGTACATTCAATGGGGTCATTTGTTTAAAATTGTTATTTTATGAACCCAGGGTTCGCCACAACGGGGCCTGGGCGAGTCCGATTTTCGAGCTAGTCTCGCAACTCACCTCACTACAGAACAGAACAGAACAGAACAGAACAGAACACATTTTTGTCTCGAATCCTCAAAAATTCCTGTAATTTCAGCAAATGCTTAAAACTCAGAAACATTCAAACTATGGATGTTGGCGCCGGTCAAAAGCCTTATCAGGCTGCTAACCGAAATGATTGTATGGCCATGCAAATGGTCGGGCACAGTTGGTATGTCCTGACTGGCAAAGTAGCCCGGCGACGCGAAAATCACACATCGCAACTGCCCGACCCAAATCGCCTGCATACTGGAATCTGGCAATCCATTGATGGGTACTGCAACGTCCACACCTCTATCGAGCAGGTTGACGGTGCGGATAAAGAAGATAAAAGAAGTACCAACCTTAGGGCAGTGATTCAGGAACTCGGTCTCGATAGGCGTCACAAACAGCGCGCCAAAGAGCACTGGCGCGATAGCAGTCAAGCGGTCTCTTGGGGATGAGTTCATACCTGCAGCAGACTCATCCGCCTCCAGTATTTCCGCTAGGATGATATCTTCTATTTCATCCCAACACTGAGTTTAAAAGCCAACGTGTACTTGCTGTGGGTATGCTTGGAGCCTGATTCCATTTGACTTGCCCTTTCTTAAGTGAAAAAGGTGTCAACTCATTTCAGGACGGGTCAACTTCAACAAAAAAGCCGCTGAATTCAGCGGCTTTTTTGTTGCCTGTACGCTTCCTTCTGTCTTAAAGCTTTTTAGTTTGCTGCGTAGCAAACTAAAAGAACAAAGAAAGCAAACAAGAGTAGGGAGAGAGAAATCAATCAGACATGGAATGCGCGCAAACGTACCGAAAACTCTTGCAGTGCAGCAATACCGCTTTCCTCAGCACGGCGACACCAGGCTTGGAGATCGCTGGTCAACTGTTCGCGGGAGTGCGACGTGTTAAGCCACATCTGGCGCAGCTCTTCACGCATCACTACCATCTTGTCGAGCACAGGGTTAGCTGCACGAGCTTGAGCCAAATGGCCTACAGCACCAGCAGGGACTTTGTCGGCATCCCGGTGCAACCAGCGTTTAGCGGCCTTCATCACAGCAAGATTCGCGCTGGCTGCCTCGCCTTTTGCCTTCATGGTGACCAGCTCATTTTTGCAAGTTTCACGCATGCCCCTGGCATAACCAGCCATCACTTCGTAGCGGTTGGTAATCAAAGCCTCTAAGGTCTTCTCATCTGCCACTGGGCGAATAGCGCCCAGCTGTAGCTTAGGCGGAGTCTTCTTAACTTTGGCCCAGCCTACTTTCTCCATCAGGCTGATATAAAGCCAGCCCACGTCAAACTCGTAGGGCTTGACCGAGAAGCGAGCCGACGTCGGGTAAGTATGGTGATTATTGTGCAGCTCTTCGCCACCAATCAAAATACCGATGATGGACACGTTGCGACTGCAATCTGGGGACTCAAAGTTGCGGTAACCCCAGTAGTGCCCAATACCATTGATGATGCCGGTAGCCATGACAGGAATCCATGCCATCTGTATCGCCCAAACAGTAAGACCCACAGCGCCAAACAAGGCTAAGTTAATAACCATCATCACGCCCACGCCCTGCCAGCTAAAGCGGGTGTACAGGTTGCGCTCAATCCAATCGTTCGGCGTGCCATGGCCGTAGCGCGCAATGGTTTCCATGTTTTTAGATTCTGTGCGGTACAGCTCAGTACCTTCCAGCAGCAGTTTTTTAATGCCGCGCGTCTGGGGGCTGTGCGGATCTTCTACCGTTTCACATTTAGCGTGATGCTTGCGGTGTACAGCCACAAACTCTTTGGTGACCATGCCTGTGCCTAGCCATAGCCACAAACGAAAGAAGTGCGAGGGGATGGCGTGCAAATCCAGTGCCCGATGAGCTTGGTGGCGATGCAAAAAAACCGTCACACCCACGATGGTGATGTGGGTAGTGACCAAGGTGTACAACACAATTTGCCACCAGGAAAAATCCAGGAGGCCGTTGGCTAACCAGTTCACCAGAGCGTCGAAAATAATCATAAAGGGAAAGTCCTGCTTTCGATAAGGTATCTGATTGTGCCTGCTTTTAGTGTTTTTGGGGAAGTTTTCTGATTTACCCCCTCTGCTTTTAGCGTCATTTACCGCTTATTTCACCGAAGTTAAGCGCTAAGAGGGGTATTTTCTACTTTATAGGCGGCTGTACAGTGCTTTCACACTAAACCAATAGGCCCCTCTAACTTCACTTATTTTCGTTCCCAAACGGCAGCAAAAAAGCCATCAGTTGAATGCCGATGCGGCCACAAACGCAGGAAAGGCCCACTGCACAGGCCCTCCGCACCCTCCACTTTCAGTTGCGTCAGAAGCGGTGCCACCTCCACGGGGGTGAACTCAGGGTTAGCAGCGCTAAAGGCCAGCGCCACTTCTTCATTCTCTTGCGGCAGCAAACTGCATGTCGCATAGACCAAACGACCACCAGACTTCAACAAGCGGGCAGCGCTTTGCAAAATGGCTGTTTGCTGCACTACTTGTTCTTGTACAGTTTTGACACTTTGTCGCCATTTCAGATCCGGATTGCGGCGCAAAGTTCCTAAACCAGAGCACGGTGCATCCACTAGCACGCGGTCAATCTTGCCCGCCAAACGCTTCACGCGGTCATCGCGCTCATGAGCAATGGCCGTGGGATGGACATTACTCAAGCCGCTGCGTGCCAGCCGAGGCTTAAGCGCAGCTAAGCGGTGGGCCGAGTTGTCGAATGCGTACAGGCGACCCGTGTTGCGCATCGACGCACCGATCGCCAGCGTTTTACCGCCTGCACCAGCACAAAAATCTACCACCATCTCACCCCGATGGGCGTCGAGCAGCAAGGCCAGCAGTTGTGAGCCCTCATCTTGAACTTCAACAACGCCTCGGTTGAAAGCGTCCAGTTTGGCGAGGTTGGGCTTCCCTTCTACGCGCAAACCCCAAGGTGAAAACGGTGTGACTGAGGTTTTGATACCTCCATTTTTGCTAGCAGTCGCCGCAATCTCTGCCTGCACTTCGGCGCGTTTGGCTACAAACGTATTGACACGCAAATCCAGCGGGGCGCTTCGATTCAAAGCTTCCACCAACTGCCAGAAATCATCGCCCAACTGCGCTTTCAGCGGCGTGACCAGCCATTCAGGCAGGTTGTGACGGTGACGGTCAAGCAAATCAGCAGTTTTGATACTGTCGCACGCGTCTAACCACTCCTTTTCATGGTCCATCAATGCGCTTTTCAAGAAATCGCGTGCCCCCGTGCCATGGGCAAAGCCCAAAATAGCAAGGCGGCGTTCTTTGGGACCAGAGCCCGAAGGCGCAAAGTGCTCAAACAACAACCTTTGGCGTAACACCGCGTACACCGTATCGGTCAGACTCGCGCGTTCACGTGGGCCGAACTCTTTGTGTTCGCGGAAAAAATGGGAAACCACGGCATCAGCTGGGTGGTCAAACTTAAGGGACAGGGCGACGAGTTCTGTACAGGCGTCGAGTAGGGCTTTGGGATGCATAGGGGCTTATTGTCCCACCGTGCCAAAATTGTGCATGATCTCTAGCTCTCAGACGCCACCGAACGCGCCACTCGACGCCATTCCTGACGCATTACAAACACAGCCTGGCCTTTACAAACATTACAAAGGTAGGCACTACGACGTGTTGGGTACCGTGCGCCACAGCGAAACATTAGAGTCAATGACGCTGTACCGCGCGTTGTACGGCGAGTACGGACTGTGGGTACGGCCTGCAGCCATGTTTTTGGAAACAGTGGTGATTGAAGGAATTACTCAAGCACGCTTTGAATACATTAAACCCACCGAGCACACCGGATCACCTCAGATATGACGAGATGAAATGGCATATGTTTATGCCAAATTTTAAAATTACGTTATATATATCTACATAGCTTGCTACATTTTTTGAAGTAATTTCGCAATTGCCTGCGAGTACAACTGGTGCTCTTGCGTCAGCACCCGGGCTTGCAGGCTGCCTGCCGTGTCGTTGGCCAACACCGGCACGACCGCTTGCGCCAAGATCGGGCCGTGGTCAAGCTCAGCTGTCACCTGATGCACTGTTACGCCAGCCACCTTGCACCCCGCATCAATTGCCCGCTGGTGCGTGTGCAGACCCGGGAAGGCAGGCAACAACGATGGATGAATATTCAACATCCGCCCGGCATAGCGCCCCACAAAACCCGGGGTAAGGATGCGCATAAAGCCCGCCAGCACCACCAACGCGGGTTGATGGCCGTCAATCACCTGCGCCAATTCAGCGTCAAACGCCTCACGAGACGCGAAGGCTTTGTGATCGACCACTACTGTAGCAATGCCTTGCGCACGCGCGAACACCAAACCTTTGGCATCCGCTTTGTTGCTAATAACAGCGGACACACGGGCATCAAAGCGCTTGGCCCACGCTTCACGCTCAGCCGCGTGCACGATGGCGGCCATGTTGGAGCCCCCGCCAGAGATCAAAATCACAATGTTCTTCATGCCTGCGATTATCCCAGCGCGCAGCAACGCGCTTCAGCATCAATCCCCGCGCATTTGGGCACCAATCTGAGCTTACGTTGCCGCTAGCATGGTGAGCCACACAACCCGGAACACAACGAGGAAACTTCATGCTCAAACTCTATATTGGCAACAAAAACTACTCCTCCTGGTCGATGCGCCCCTGGGTGCTACTGACGCAAGCAGGCATTGCCTTCGAGGAGGTAATGCTGCGCTTCGATGCATTCACCGCAGATTCCAAATTCAAACAACGTCTCGGCAAACTAAGCCCCGCAGGCCGCGTACCCGTGTTGGTAGACAGCGATGCCAGCGATTTGGTGGTCTGGGACACCTTGGCTATCGCCGAATACGTCGCAGAAAAATTCCCAGACCGCCAGCTTTGGCCTAGCAACCCCGCCGCCCGTGCCCGCGCGCGCAGCGTCTGCGCCGAAATGCACTCGGGCTTCCAAGCGCTGCGCGGCGCCTTTCCGATGAACATCGAAGCCAGCCTGCCAGACACGGGCCGCCTTCTGCTGCGGGATCGCGCCGCAGTACGGCAAGATTTAGCCCGCATCGAAGAAATGTGGAGCGAGTTGCTGAGCGAGCACGGTGGGCCGTTATTGTTTGGCAAATTTACGATCGCAGACGCGTACTTCGCGCCCGTGTGTATGCGTATCAGTGGCTATGGTCTCCCCGTATCGCCTACGGTAGCCACATATATAGATAGGGTCAAAGCCTTGCCCAGTGTTGCAGCATGGATCAGCGCCGCGCTGGCAGAGAAAGACTTCATTGATTTTGAAGAACCGTACCGGCTAGCACCTTAAACCTCCAACGAAATGCCATTAAACCCCACCGACCCCGTCAAACCGTAAACTCCTCACCATGAAAATCTATATGGTGGGCGGTGCGGTGCGCGATGTTCTGTTGGGCTTGCCCGTACAAGACCACGACTGGGTAGTGGTGGGTGCAACACCCGCGCAAATGATCGCCCAAGGCTACCTGCCCGTCGGCAAAGACTTCCCGGTATTCCTCCACCCCAGCACCCACGAGGAATACGCGCTGGCCCGTACCGAGCGGAAAACTGCGCCCGGCTACACCGGCTTTGCCATCCACGCTGACCCATCCGTCACACTGGAAGACGATTTGGCGCGGCGCGACCTCACTATAAATTCAATAGCAACAGATGATTACGAAACCTTCGCTACAGGCTTAAAAGACTACACAAATTCTTTCAACAACTTCAGCAACCTCGTTGACCCCTACAGCGGCCAAAAAGACCTGCGCGACAAGGTGCTCCGCCACGTGACCGACGCGTTCCGTGAAGACCCTGTTCGCATCCTGCGCCTTGCCCGCTTCGCCGCCCGCTTCACCGACTTCAGCGTCGCCCCGGAAACCATGGCGCTGATGCGCGAAATGGTGGCTGCCGGTGAAGTCGATGCTCTGGTGCCCGAGCGCGTCTGGCAAGAACTCTCACGCGGCCTGATGGAGGCCCAACCCTCTCGCATGTTCAACGTGCTGCGCGATTGCGGTGCGCTGCAGCGCCTGCTGCCCGAAGTCAACGCTCTGTGGGGCGTCCCCCAGCGTGCTGACTACCACCCCGAGGTGGACACCGGCATCCACGTGATGATGGTGCTGGACATGAGCGCCCGTCTACAAGCGACCTTGCCCGTGCGCTTTGCCTGCCTGACGCACGACCTGGGCAAAGCCACCACCCTAGCCGACATCTTGCCGCGCCATATCGGCCACGAAGAACGTAGCTTTCGCCTACTCAAACCCCTCTGCCAGCGCCTGCGCATCCCCACAGACTGCCGCGAACTCGCCGAGGTAGTGGCCCGCGAGCACGGCAACATCCACCGCAGCAGCGACTTCAACCCAGCAGCCTTGGTTCGCCTGCTGGAACGCTGCGATGCATTCCGCAAACCCCAGCGCTTTGCCGATGTACTGATGGCCTGCGAATGTGACGCAAGGGGACGGTTAGGACTGGAGAAATCGGCCTATCGGCAGCGGGAAAGGCTGCTGGAAGTGCTTGCAGCGGCGCAAGGGATTGCTACGGAATCAGTAGCTAACACGGCCTTAATGGCTGGCGCTAAGGGGCCAAAGATTGGGGATGCGATTCATGCGGCGCGGATAGCGGCCGTGGAGGCATCTTGCACAGCAAACACCTCCTTCGCCGCAAACAGCCCATTCAAGGCCGCCGGGAAGCCCGCGTAAACGGCCATCTGCATCATCACCTCAACCACTTCATCGCGCGTTACGCCCACGTTCAGCGCGCCTTGGATGTGCACCTTGAGCTGCGGCGCGGCATTGCCCATCGCGGTCAGTGCCGCCACCACGGCAATCTCGCGTGAGCGTAAGTCGAGCCCAGGGCGGGAATAGATGTCCCCAAATGGAAATTCAATCAGGTAGCGGGCAAAGTCTGGGGCAATGTCACGCAAGCTGTTGATGACGTTGGCGCCGGCCTCGCCATCAATTTCGTTGAGCTTGGCAAGGCCTAGGTCGTAGCGGCTGCGGGGAACAGAAGTCGTGGAGGTCATGGTAATTTCCTAGAAGCAAGAGGTTGAACTTGCGAGGAAGAATCTTGCGCCTGTGCGACAGGCATCGTCTGCGCCACCTGCCGGTAATGCTCAATTTTGGCTTGTAGTACTTGGGCTGACTGTTGCAGCGCCTGCACCTGGGCCATCACCTGGGTGAGGTGGTTTTCCAGCATCACTTGGCGTGCACTGACGGAGGTATTCCCCTCGCTTCGCAGCTTGGCAAAAGCCTGCATACCTTGGATCGGCATACCGGTTTCGCGCAAACGGAGCAGGAACCCAAGCCAGTCCATGTCAGACGCCGCATAACGCCGTTGACCACCCTCTGCGCGCGCCACGGGTTCAATCAAGCCGATACGTTCGTAATAGCGCAACGTGTAAGCCGTAAGGCCAGTGCGCTTAGCGGCTTCGTTGATAAATAGGCTGGATTCCATGGAGTGGACTGTAAAAGTTAGAGTGCGCTCTAAGTCAAGCGCTGATTGAGCTTATTTCACAATAACCACCAACATCCCATCAAGTCACCTTCTCAAGAAGCCGCTTTCACCAGCTCCCACCGCCCCGCCAAGTTCTTCAACAGCTGCGTCACCGCCGCCAGCCGCCGGTTGCGCACGCTCAGCAGATTGCTCTCGGCGCCTAACACTGCGGCTTGCCCCGTCACCACATTCAGGTAACTCACCGTGCCCGCCTTGTACTGGTTCTGCGCAATGTCCAACGAGCGGCGGGCAGCAGCAAGGGCTTCTTGCTGGAGGGTGGCTTCTTCTTGCAGCACCGCAGCGGCGACAAGGTTGTCTTCCACCTCTTGCAGGGCAATCAGCACGGTTTGCTTGTAGGTGGCGACGGTTTGGTCGTAGGTGGCTCTGGCACTGGCGCTGGCAGCTTGGCGGGCACCGCCGTCGAACACGCCCAAAACAAGGCTGGGGCCAATAGACCAGAATTTGTTGGCCGCCTGAATCAGCGTGCCTAAATTATTGTTGCGAAACCCGCCACTGGTAGAAAGCGTCAGCGCGGGAAAAAAGGCGGAATCAGCGGCACCAATTTGAGCATTCGCTGCCGCGACTTGGCGCTCTGCGGCGGCAATATCAGGGCGACGCTCCAGCAGATTGGCCGGCAGTTGTACGGGCACGGCAGGTGGCGTAGGCAGTCCATCGGCGAGAACGCTTGGGGCAAGCGCAAATGCGGCGGGCGCTTGGCCTAACAGCACGGCCAGAGCGTGTTCTAGCTGGGCGCGCTGTAACTTGGCTTCTTGCTGCTGCGCCTGGGCGGATTTAAGCTGGGTTTCCGCTTGCGCCACATCGGCGGCTGATGCAACGCCGCCTTGGTAGCGGTTTTGTGTCAGTGTCAGCGATTTACCGTAAGCGTCGGTGGTTTGGGCCAGCATTTGCGTTGAAGTCTCTGCGGCACGCAGTGAAAAATACGTCTGTACCAAGGTCGCCTGCAGTGAAAGTTGTGCGGCAGCGAGGGTGTCGCGACTGGACTGCAAACGTGAGCTGGCTGCGTCCACGCCTGCGCCGACACGGTTCCACAGGTCAATCTCCCAATTCGACAAACCGCCTTGCGCCGAGTACGTAGTGCCTTTGGGGCCTGAAGCGGCGTTCGCGACCCGGCTGACGCCGCCCGACAGGCTGACGGTAGGAAATAAAGCGGCGCGGCTGGTACCGACGGCGGCTTGCGCAGTGGCGACGGCAGCAGCACTGATTTGCAGGCTGGGGTTGCCTGGAAGCAAACGGGTTTGCAGGTCGTTCAACACCGGGTCGTTGAAGAGCGCCCACCACGTATCGGGCACGTCGGCAGCAGCAGGGTTGGCTTTGGCAAACAGGGCGGCTTCTTTGAACTCGACTGGAATGGCCATCGCCGGCTTATCGTATTTAGGAACATTGCTGCATGCAGCCAACCCCACCCCAAGACCAAAAGCCATAGCAGTCCAAAGTGGGACGAAACGAAAACAAAGCGACTTAGGCGACATGGCTGATCTCTGGGGGTGTTGCGGAAAGTTTGACAGGTATAGGGGGAGCAGCTTTGTTACGTCGCAAGCGCTTTGCCCAACGCAGGACCACATTGCGCATTCTGTCCATCGCCACGTAAACGACAGGCGTGGTGTACAGCGTCAGCAGTTGACTCAAAATCAAACCACCCACCACGGCGATGCCCAGCGGCTGGCGCAACTCAGCGCCATCGCCAGTGCCGATGGCTAAGGGCACAGCGCCGAAGATAGCGGCTACCGTGGTCATCAATATCGGACGTACCCGCAGGTGGCAAGCACGGTAGATAGCTTGGGCCGCGGAGGCGGTGCCATGTTTTTGCCGGGTGATGGCGAAGTCAATCATCATGATGGCGTTCTTTTTGACGATACCAATCAGCAAGATAACACCTATCAACGCGATGATGGAAAACTCGGTGTTGAACGCCATCAGCGCGAGCAATGCACCCACCCCTGCTGAGGGTAACGTGGACAAAATCGTGATCGGGTGAACCAGACTTTCGTACAAGATGCCCAGCACCAGGTAAATCGTCATCAGCGCAGCAAGTACCAACAAAGGCTGGCTGGAAAGCGACTCCTTGAACGCCTGCGCCGTGCCCGCAAAGTTGCCACGCACCGACACCGGCACACCCAGCTCAGCCATGGCGTTGCGTACCGCGTCTGTCGCCTGCGACAACGAAACGCCAATGGGTAAATTAAAGCTAATCGTGGTGGCGGGCGTACCGCCTTGGTGGTTCACCGCCAGGGGCGTATTGGTCAGCTCGATCCGAGCAAATGAGGACAGCGGGATTTGTGCGCCGGTGCTGTTGATGAACATCAGGTTGCGCAACGATTCAGCGCTTTGCAAGAACTCGGGGGCCAGCTCCATCACCACGCGGTACTGGTTAAGCGGGTTGTAAATCACGCCGACCTGACGCTGACCAAATGCATTGTTCAGCGTGGTGTCGATGGCTTTGACCGACAGGCCCAGCCGCATCACGGCGTCACGGTCAATCACCAATGAGGTTTGCAAACCCTTGTCTTGCTGGTCGGAGTTCACGTCCACCACCTCGGGCAGCGCCATCATTGCGCGGCGAATACGGGGCTCCCAAACGCGTAAATCTTCCAAATCATCGGCCTGCAACGCAAACTGGTAGGCCGCATTGGAGGGCCGCCCACCGATGCGAATGTCTTGCACTGGCACCATAAATAAGTTAGCACCCGCTTCTTTGGCGAGCTTATCGCGCAGACGAGAAACTACTTGGTCAGCAGACACATCGCGCTCAGCCAAAGGCTTGAGCGCCATGAACATTTGCGCGGTGTTGCGCTGCGAGCCACCGGTAAAACCCATCACATTACCCACCGCAGGGTCGGCTTTGACGACCGCTAAAAATCGATCTAACCGCTGCTGCATGGCTTGGAACGACGTGGCTTGGTCAGCCTGGATGAAGCCGATGATGCGACCTGTGTCCTGTTGCGGGAAAAAACCCTTGGCAATTGCACCGTACAAATAAACGTTCAGACCAATCACAGTAAAGAACACCAGCAGCGTGATCGGCTGGTGGCGCAGCGCCCAAGCCAAGGTGCGCCGGTACAGCCGCAAGGCACCGGACTGGAAGCGATCTAGGTATGAAATTAACCTGTAACGCATACCATATGGCTTATATCTGCTACTGTTTTTGACATTAGGCTTCAACAAAGCGGCGCACATCATCGGCGTGGTGGTGAGTGAAACCACCATGGACACCAGAATCGCCGCCGACAACACAATGGCAAACTCGCGGAACAAGCGACCGACGATGCCACCCATCAGCAGAATCGGGATGAACACGGCGATCAGTGACAGGCTGATGGACACCACGGTGAAGCCAATCTCCCGCGCACCGTCCAGCGCCGCCTGACGGGCGGTTTTGCCACGCTCCAAATGGCGCGTGATGTTTTCCAACACGACGATGGCGTCGTCCACCACAAAGCCCGTGGCAACCGTCAACGCCATCAGGGAAAGGTTGTCCAGCGTGTAACCCGCGAGGTACATCACGCCAAACGTTCCCGCCAGCGACACGGGCACCGCCACGCTAGGTATCAGCGCGGCACGGCCGCTGCGCAGGAACAAAAACACCACCAGAATCACCAGCCCCACCGCAATCGCCAGCGCCCGCTCCACTTCGCGCAGCGACGCCCTGAGCGTAGGCGTACGGTCAACCACCACATCCAGGTTGATGGCACTGGGAATGGAAGCGCGCAAATGCGGCAACAGTGCCCGCACCTTGCTCACCGATTCAATGATGTTCGCGCCCGGCTGTTTGAACAGCATCAGCAAAATAGCGGGTTTGCCATTGGCCGTGCCGTAGTTGCGTACGTCTTGCACCGAATCCACCACATTGCCCACATCAGACAAACGTATGGCGCTACCGTTTTTATAGCGTACGATAAGCGGCGCATAGTCCGCTGCTTTGACCGCCTGGTCGTTCGCGGTGATCTGCCAACTGCGGCTCCCATCATCGAGCAGGCCTTTGGGTCGGTTAGCGTTGGTGGCGGTAACGGCCACGCGCACGTCTTCGAGCGCCACGCCCAAGTTGGCTAGGCGGTTGGGGTCAAGCTCGATGCGCACAGCGGGCAGCGCGCCACCGCCAATGTTCACCTGACCAATGCCATCGACCTGCGCAAAGCTTTGCGCCAGTACGGTAGACGCCGCGTCATACATCTGGCCTCGACTGAGCGTGTCCGAGGTCATGGCCAAAATCATGATGGGCGAATCCGCCGGGTTGACTTTGCGGTAGGTCGGGTTGCTGGGCATCCCTGTGGGCAGCAGCGTACGGGCGGCGTTGATGGCGGCCTGCACATCACGGGCAGCACCGTTAATGTCGCGGTTCAAATCAAACTGAAGCACCACGCGGGTACTGCCCAGAGAGGAAGACGAGGTGAGTTCATTCACCCCGGCTATCGCACCCAAGGCCCGCTCCAAGGGCGTAGCGACCGTGGCGGCCATCGTGTCCGGACTGGCACCCGACAGACTGGCTTGAACCGATATGGTGGGGAAATCCACCTGCGGAAGCGGGGCGACAGGCAACAAGAAAAAGCTGATAACGCCCGCCATCGCGATACCCAAGGTCACCAAGGTGGTGGCGATGGGGCGGTGGATGAAGGGGGATGAGAAGTTCATGCTGCGCTCTTGACCCCAGCCCGTCCCCGCCACCGGGCCGCCAGCCCCGCAAACCCCAAGTAAATCACCGGCGTGGTGAACAGCGTCAGCAGCTGGCTCACGATCAGCCCGCCCACCATCGTCACGCCGAGCGGGTGGCGCAGCTCGCTCCCAACGCCATCGCCCAACATCAGGGGCAATGCGCCCAGCAGTGCGGCCAGCGTGGTCATCAAAATCGGTCTAAAGCGCAACAAGCACGCCTGGTGAATCGCAGCACGGGGGGACAAGCCTTGCTCGCGCTCGGCGTCCAGCGCGAAGTCGATCATCATGATGGCGTTCTTTTTCACGATACCGATCAAGAGCACGATACCGATGATGGCGATCATGCCCAGATCGAGTTTGGCCGCCAACAGGGCCAACAGTGCACCCAAGCCCGCTGATGGCAGCGTGGAGAGGATGGTGACAGGGTGGATGTAACTCTCATACAGCACGCCCAGCACGATGTACATGGTAACGACCGCCGCCAAAATCAGCAGCAAGGTGTTGGCGAGAGACGCCTGGAAGGCCAGTGCGGCTCCTTGAAAGCTGGTTTCTAAGCTAGCCGGCAGATTCAGCGCGGCTTCTTCGACTTTGATGGCGTCCACCGCTTCGCCCAAGGAAACGCCGGGGGCTGCATTGAACGAGATCGTCGCAGCAGGAAATTGCCCCACATGGTTGACAGACAGCGACGCCGGTTTTTCGACCACGCGGGCGACGGAGGACAGCGGAATTTGTGTGACCGCACCCGTACTGGTGTTAGTGCTTGACGGAATATAGAGCTGCGACAGCGCTTGCGGCCCCATTTTAAAGCGCGGCTCCACCTCCAGCACCACGCGGTACTGGTTGGACTGGGTGTAAATAGTGGAGATAAGACGCTGGCCGAAAGCGTTGTACAGCGCGTTGTCGATACCCGCTACGGTGACGCCCAAACGGCCTGCGGCGGCGCGGTCGATTTCGATATACGCCTGCAAGCCCAGGTCTTGCAAATCACTGGCCACATCGGCGAGCTGAGGCAAGGGACGCAAGCGCTCCAGCAATGCGGTGGTCGATTTGTTCAGTACATTAGCGTCGGGAGATGACAGTAAAAACTGGTACTGGGTTTTGGCAATACGGTCTTCAATCGTCAAGTCTTGCACAGGCTGCAAATAGAGGGCAATGCCAGGGACTTTGCTGCTGCCTTCGGTGATACGGCGAATAACGGCGCTGATGTCACGCGAAGCCAGATCGCGCTCTTCTTTGGGTTTGAGGTTGATGAGCATCCGCCCGGCGTTCAGCGTGGCGTTGGCACCGTCCACACCGATGAAGGAAGACAGGCTTTGGACAGCGGGATCTTTCAGAATTTGTTCAGCCAGGGCCTGCTGGCGCTCAGCCATCGCGGGGAACGAGGTGGCTTGCGACGCTTCGGTGATGGCTTGAATCACACCCGTGTCCTGTACCGGAAAGAATCCTTTAGGTACTGCGGTGTACAGCCCTACAGTCAGCACGACCGTTAGCGCAAACACCAACAGCGTCAGCGCTTGACGGTCTAAAACCCAGGTCAATAGACGGCCATACCCGGCGATTAAATTATCAAAGAAACGGCCTGTCGCCTGATAAAGACGACCATGGCTTTCCTCAGGGGTGTGCTTCAGCAAGCGGGCACACAGCATAGGCGTAAGGGTCAAAGAGACCACCGCAGAAATCAGAATGGAGACCGCCAACGTGATTGCAAATTCATGGAACAAGCGCCCCACCACATCGCCCATGAAGAGCAGCGGGATCAGCACGGCAATCAGCGAAATGGTCAGCGAAATAATGGTGAAACCGATTTGTTTGGAGCCTTTCAATGCAGCCTCCATGGGCGATTCACCTTCCTCCACATAGCGGGCAATGTTCTCGATCATCACAATCGCGTCGTCCACTACAAAACCGGTGGAAATCGTCAGCGCCATCAGTGTCAGGTTGTTGATCGAATACCCCGCGAGGTACATCACGCCAAAAGTGCCAATCAAGGAAAGCGGCACGGCCACGCTGGGGATCAGGGTAGCGGCGGCGCTGCGTAAAAAAACAAAGATCACCATCACCACCAGGGCAATGGACAGCATCAACTCAAACTGCACATCTTTCACCGAGGCGCGGATAGTGACGGTGCGGTCGGTCAGCACCTGCACATCAAGTGACGCGGGTAGTGTGGCTTGCAACTGAGGCAGCAGGGCTTTGATGCGGTCCACCGTCTCGATGACGTTGGCGCCGGGCTGGCGCTGCACATTCAAAATCACACCCGCCTTGGTATCAGCCCAGGCGGACAAACGGGTGTTTTCTGCGGCATCAATAATTTGCGCTACATCGGTAAGGCGTACCGGATTACCATTTTTGAAGGCAATGATGAGATCGGAATATTCTTTGGCCGATTTGAGCTGATCGTTCGCATCGATGGTCGAGGCGCGCACTGCACCATCAAAGCTGCCCTTGGCTTGGTTGACGTTGGCGCTGCCGATGGCGGTGCGCACATCGTCAAGCGACATGCCCAACGTGGCCAGCGCCGTGGGGTTGGCCTGGATGCGCACCGCAGGGCGTTGACCACCGGCAATAGACACCAAGCCCACACCAGGCACTTGAGACAGCTTGGGCGCGAGTCGGTTTTCGACCAGATCGTGTACACGGATGACTTGCAGCGACGGCGAGGTAATCGCCAGCGTCATGATGGGTGCATCTGCGGGGTTGACCTTGCTGTAGGTCGGCGGCATAGGCAGGTCGGTGGGCAGCAGGTTACTCCCTGCGTTGATGGCAGCCTGCACCTGCTGCTCTGCCACATCCAACGAGATATCCAGCGAGAAACGCAACGTGATGACGGACGCGCCGCCGGAGCTGGTAGAGGACATTTGCGCCAAGCCAGGCATCTGGCCGAACTGGCGCTCCAACGGGGCAGTAACGGACGATGTGACCACATCGGGACTGGCACCGGGGTACAACGCTGTAACCTGGATAGTGGGGTAATCGACCTCGGGCAGCGCTGAAATGGGCAACAGCCGGTAGGCCAGCATGCCAGCGATCAGAATCGCCACCATCAGCAAGGAGGTCGCGACGGGGCGGAGGATGAAGAGGCGGGAGATGTTCATGCGCGGGCGCCTTAGCTGCCTTCTGCCTCACGCTGTCGCCTGCGCTCCTTGAGTTTTTCAATGAACTCCTTGCGCTCATCAGGGTTCATTTTTTTGAAGCGCTCTTGCACTTCGGGCGGTAAACGGTCAAACCATGGCGGCGTAGCCTGAGCGCTGGCGTTTGTGTTTGTGCTGGCATTTGCACCAGGAACGGCTGCTGGCTTGGTTGAAGGCTGTGCAGCTTCGGGGGCTTTACCTGTTGATTTTTCAGCAGGCTTTTCCACTGGTTTTTCTGTTGGCTTAGCCCCTGCAGCATCGGCCTTAGCGGGACGGCTCATGCCTGAGCCCGCACGGGGTGGAGGGGCAACGATCACCTCCACTTTGGCACCTTCACGCAAGCGGTCAGCACCGTCTGTGACCACCTTTTCGCCCGGGGCAAGATCGCCCTGCACGCTAACCCAATCACCCTCAGTAGTACCCAGATGAACACGTTTCATACCAACAGTTCCGTCCTCCTTCACCGCATAGACAAACGTACCTTGCGAACCACGCTGGATGGCACTGGACGGGACGGCAGTTACGCCGGTCAGGGTGTCGACTTGCAAACGCACGTTGACAAACTGGTTGGGGAACAGGCTGCCGTCAGCATTCGCAAACTCGGCTTTGAGCTTGATGGTGCTGGTGGTCAGGTCAATCGCGTTATCCGTGGTCGTGACCCGGCCTCGGCCTAGGCTGTTGCGCAGTTCGCGGTCCCAGACCTCGACCATCACCGGATCTTTGCCCTTCAATTTGCGGTTGATCTGCGCCAGGTTCGCCTCGGGCACGGCAAACACCAATGCGATAGGCTGGGTCTGCGTAATAGTGACCAGCCCTGTGACATCACTGGCATGGACGATGCTGCCCAAATCAACTTGCTTAAACCCCAGGCGTCCACTGATGGGGGCGACAACCTTGGTGTACGACAGTTGCAGTTTGGCACTGTCTACCTGCGCCTGGTCGGTTTGCACAGTGCCTTGAAGCTGCTTCACCAGCGCATCCTGTGTGTCCACCTGCTGCTTGGCAATGGAGTCTTTGGCCAGCAGATCTTTGTAGCGCTCCATGTCCAGCTGGGCATTGCGCAACTGGGCTTGGTCACGCGCCAACTGGCCTTGCATCTGGGCTAAAGCCACTTCATAAACACGAGGATCCAACTCGACCAGCAACTGGCCCGCACGCACCAACTGACCTTCTTTGAACTTGATGGCCTTGAGTTCGCCATCAACTTTGGCACGGACGATAGCCGTATTCATCGCAGCCATGTTGCCAATAGCACTGAGGATCACGCGGATGTCACGCTGTTGGGCCGCAGCGACGGTGACAGGCTGGACGCGGTTGGCACCTCCGAAGCGCCGCGCTGCGCCACCAGCACCAGGGGCAGAAGCACCACCAGCGGGCGCACTGGCGGCTCCCGATGGCGTTGTTGCTCCGGCAGCGCCATCATTCACACCATTCACACGCTTGCTCCACCACCAAGCACCGCCACCGCCCAAGGCAGCGCTCAGTGCCAGTGCGGCAAGTGTGCCGGCAGTGACACGGCCGTGTTGGGAAGGTGATAGCGGTAAAGCTGCATGGAGAGGGTTAAAGGACAAGGGTGACAACAGAAAGCCGTTCTTCATGAAAATCCCAGTTTGGCGCAAGACTGTGGGAATTATGGGGGGAACTTGTCAACCCCTGGTTAATTGACAACAGGAGAACCTTGCATGCCCTTGAACATCCACAAACTTGCACCGTTAGACCATGGAAAAGGCGCCTGAAATCACCGCACTCCACCGCGCCGCCACTGCTTCAGGATCCACCGCCTCCACCAGCGCCCGCACCACACCTACCGACCCCACGCCACTGCGCAATACCTCAGGCAGGCGGGCTGCATCAATTCCTCCAATGGCCACCAAGGGGTAATCGCGCAGCAGCTTGGCATAGGCCGCCAGCCGCCCAGTACCTTGTGGCGGAGTGGTCATTGCCTTGAGCGTGGTGGGAAATACCGCACCCAGCGCGATATAGCTGGGACTAACAGCATCAGCGCGCAGCATTTCGGCGTAGCCGTGGGTGCTCAGGCCCAAGCGCAGACCTGCAGTGCGGATGGCGTTCAGGTCATCCACACGCGTCAGCGCCAAATCCTCTTGCCCAAGATGCACGCCATAGGCGCCTGCGTCAATAGCCTCGCGCCAGTGGTCGTTGATAAACAGCCGTGCGTCGGTGCCTTTTACGGCGACGATGGCCGCCTGCACTTCAGCGCGTATCGCAGAAGAATTATCCGATTTGAAGCGCAATTGAACAGTCGGCACTCCGGCGCGCGCCATACGGCCAACCCAGGCAGCATTGGGCAACACAGCATACAAACCCAGCGCTTTGGGCCAGGAAGCAAAAGCGTTGGCACGAGGAAAGGGGGTAATACCGAAGTCAGCAGGGTCAGCAGGCCAGCACAACGGATCAAAGTGGCCACTGCGCTCGACACTGGCTTGCCATGCCTGCGCCACAACATCGGCATCAGCAGGAATAAAGCCTAACTTTGCACAAGCTTGGCGCGCAGCGCGGTACACCAACTTGTGGCTTACCAGGGGAACAACTGGCGCAGCTGGCATAGCTGGCATAGCTGGCATAGCCATCATGTCCAGCGCAAGAGTCGATTGGTACGCAGCCACGATCGATGCGGCCATCGCGTCGATACTGGTTTGAAGGGTCGTCATGGTTGGTGCCAAAAAGGGGTTCCAAGCACCGGCGTGCTAGGTTGAGCAGCCTCTTGCTCGCGCATTGCTCCGGCGTGCCTTGCGCCGCGCCCGGCCTTAACGGCATCGGCAAAAGCACCTGCCATACGAACCGGGTCTTGGGCCAATGCCACGGCGGTGTTGAGCAGCACGGCGTCGTAGCCCCACTCCATGACTTGGCAGGCGTGCGAAGGCAAGCCAAGACCGGCATCGACGATTAAGGGCACCGTCAACCGCTCTCGCAGCAGTCGCATCGCGTAAGGGTTGACTGGGCCTTTGCCAGTGCCTATGGGTGCAGCCCAGGGCATGACGGCTTGGCAGCCCACGTCCACCAAACGCTGGCACAGCACCAAATCTTCAGTGCAGTAGGGCAGCACTTTGAAGCCATCGTCAAGCAGGCGGCGGGCAGCATCTACCAAATTAAGCGTGTCAGGCTGCAGGCTGTAGTCGTCGCCAATCAGCTCCAGCTTGAGCCAAGGGGTGTCGAACACCTCACGCGCCATATGGGCTGTGGTGATGACCTCTTGCAGGCTGTGGCAACCGGCGGTGTTGGGCAGCACGGGCACCCCCATGGCCTTGATCATTTGCCAGAAGTAATTGCCGTCTTGCTCAGAACCTTGCGCTTGGCGGCGCAAGGAGACGGTCAGCATGGCGGGTTTAGCGCATTCAACCGCGGCCTGCAGCGCTGCAGGTGACGGGTAACGCGAGGTGCCCAGCAACAAGCGGCTCGCAAAGGTTTCGCCGTATAGGACGAGGGGATCTGTATTAAGCATAGTGAAACATGGTGAAGCACGGTATCTCAGAGAAAGAAAACCTTCAGCCGCCGGTAATCGGTGCAATGATTTCAATGCGGTCGCCATCCCTGAGTCGATGCTGCGCGTAGGTTTCCCGCGGTACAAACTGCAGATTGACGGCGGCAGCAAACGGGGGCTGGGCCTGCTGCGCGTGCAGCGCGTCAGCCAAGGTTGCACCGCTGGGCAACTCAATCGGCTTTTGGTTTATCAGGATATGAATCAAGGCAGGCATAGGGCTTAAAAGTCTAAAAGAGCCAAGTCGAATTGTTTGGCCAGCGCAGAGTGGCCCGTGTCCATCAGCTCGAGCACCACGTCCAGCAAGGCAGGCGCGATGAGAAAGCCGTGGCGGTACAGGCCGTTAATCTGTACACAACGTGGGCCTAACTGCCGCAAGGCGGGCAAGTTGTCCGGCAAAGTGGGCCGCACTTGCGTGGCGACCTCCAGGATGCGGGCTTCCCCGAAACCGGGATGGACGGTGTAGGCGGCGCTTAACAGTTCCAACGTGGAGCGCACCGAGGCGGGAGACAGATCGTCCGATTCGATCTCGGTAGCACCGATCACGAACACACCACCAGGTTTGGGGGCGATGTACAGCGGGTAACGCGGGTGCAGCAGCCGGGTGGGCCGCGACAAGGTGACTTCAGGGGCGTGGACGCGAATCACCTCGCCACGAACGCCCCGCAAAGCTGACCACTGCAGCCTAGCGCCTAAACCTCGGCAGTCGAACAACCACCCGTCGTTTGCGGC
The DNA here is from genome assembly GCA_043739385.1 of Betaproteobacteria bacterium. GTDB lineage: Bacteria > Pseudomonadota > Gammaproteobacteria > Burkholderiales > Burkholderiaceae_C > Defluviibacillus. The sequence goes on from JAYUED010000059.1 coordinate 22,603, forward strand.
GGCATCTGGGCCAACATCTTCAGGCGTACGGAAACAGTTCCAACAGACCTTGACCTGCAATCGCACCATGCGCTCTGCGAGCGCATCAAGCAAGGCTCGGTTGTCCAGCTGGCCTTCGCTAGGCAGGTACAGCCCCCGTGGAAAACGGTTGCCCAATGCGGGTTCCAACTGCCCCAACGCAGCGGCATCCAAAGGCTGTGGGGTCATAAGTGCAAGCACATGCTGAGCCGCTACGCGGAGTTGGTCGCTAAAGTGCTCAGCTTCAGCAGCGTCTTGCCTGTGCCAGAGCACCAGTGTGCCAGTCCGCTGGAAAAACACAGGCAGCGCCAGCGGAGCAATCAAGGCAGGCCAGCGCTCCAAAGCATATAAGCCCATGCGCACCACGCTCGGCTCCGTCAAGGCGGATTCGGCCAGTGGTGCCAGCATGGCAGCAGCCACACGGGCCGCAGCACCTTGCGCGTCAGCGCCACCCGCCTCAAACACCTGAACAGGATGGCCGCGCTGTGCCAGCGTACACGCCAGCAACCGCCCCATCAGGCCTGCGCCCAGGATGGAGACGGGGGGAAGCACAGTCGAAGATGACGACATATCGACTTAGATCAGCTTTAGCTCGGTATGGCGTTAACTGTAAATTTCGCTGCCCTGCTCGCGGAATTCGCGAGATTTTTCGTCGAGCAAACGGGCCACCTCGTCAGCAGATTGGACGGCTGGTACAGCCTTGGCAATCTCGATCACCTTGGTAACTTTGGTCTCGGTCGTGCCATAGCCCTTAATCTTGGCGAACTCGCGCACTTCCTGCGAAATCTTCATCGAGCAAAACTTAGGCCCACACATAGAGCAAAAGTGCGCCACTTTGGCGTTGTCTTTAGGCAGGGTTTCGTCGTGGTACTTCATCGCCGTATCGGGGTCAATAGCGAGGCGGAACTGGTCTTCCCAGCGGAACTCAAAGCGGGCTTTGGAAATGGCGTTGTCCCACATCTGCGCACCAGGGTAGCCTTTGGCCAAGTCAGCAGCGTGGGCCGCAATCTTGTAGGCAATCAGGCCCTGCTTTACGTCGTCGCGATTGGGCAGACCCAGGTGCTCCTTAGGCGTCACATAGCACAGCATGGCCGTGCCGTACCAGCCAATGTTGGCTGCACCCATGGCCGAAGAAATATGGTCGTAGCCTGGCGAAATATCAGTAATCAGCGGCCCGAGGGTATAGAACGGCGCTTCAAAGCAGGCTTCGAGCTGCTTGTCCACGTTCTCTTTGACCAGTTGCAACGGCACATGGCCAGGACCTTCGATCATCACTTGCACGTCATGCTTCCAGGCGATTTGGGTCAGCTCACCCAGCGTGTACAACTCGGCAAACTGGGCTTCATCATTCGCGTCGGCGATAGAGCCAGGGCGCAGCCCATCCCCCAGCGAGAAGCACACGTCGTAAGCTTTCATGATCTCGCAGATGTCTTCAAAATGCTCGTACAAAAAGCTCTCACGGTGGTGCGACAAACACCACTTAGCCATGATGGAGCCCCCCCGCGAGACGATACCGGTGAGCCGGTTGGCGGTCATGGGCACATAGGCGAGACGCACACCAGCGTGGATGGTGAAGTAATCCACGCCTTGCTCAGCCTGCTCGATCAACGTGTCGCGGAACAGCTCCCACGTCAAATCTTCGGCTTTGCCGTGGACTTTTTCCAGCGCCTGGTAGATCGGCACGGTGCCAATCGGCACGGGCGAATTACGCAAAATCCACTCGCGGGTTTCGTGAATGTTGTCGCCAGTGGACAAGTCCATCACGGTGTCTGCGCCCCAGCGGATGGACCACACCAGCTTGTCCACTTCTTCTTCAATGCTAGAGCTGACCGCCGAGTTACCGATGTTGGCATTAACCTTCACCAGGAAGTTACGCCCGATGATCATGGGCTCGCTCTCGGGGTGGTTGATGTTGTTCGGGATCACAGCACGGCCACGCGCCACCTCGTCGCGCACAAATTCAGCCGTCACGTTTTGCACCAGGCTTGCATTGAACGAATGGCCACGCTGGGGAAGGCGTTCAGTGGCCAGGCGCTCGGCCAACTGAGCACGAACCAGGTTTTCGCGCACTGCAATAAATTCCATCTCTGGCGTGATGATGCCACGCCGGGCATAGTGCATTTGCGACACATTGGCGCCAGACTTAGCGCGGCGGGGCAATGGCGCGCGCGCCATGCGCAGGGCGTCCAGACGGCTGTCGTTAAGCCGGGTACGGCCATAGGCGCTGCTAATGCCGGGCAGCGTATCGGTGTCGTTTCGCTCGTTGATCCAGGTAGCGCGCAAGGCAGGCAGGCCGCTGGTGATATCAATCTGCGCCAAGGGGTCGGTATAGGGGCCGCTGGCATCGTAGACGCGAAGGGGGTGGTTCATTTCACGCTCGGTGTGGCCATCGCGGGTCTGCGTCACCGTGTCGCTCAGGGTGATTTCGCGAAACGGCACGCGAATATCGGGACGTGTGCCATCCAGATAAATCTTGCGCGAGCCTGCAAAGGATTCGCGGGTGATGCTGCGGGAGAGTGTGTCGGCGTTCACGCCATCTGAGTTATGTGCCATGCGAGCTCCAGGTGCTTGTGGGTAAAAGCTCGCCTGGGAGCCGCACACTCCTCCGCAAAAAAGGGAGGGGCGGCGGGGCACCGATGCGCTTGATTCCTACGCGGGCATGATCCCGATCAGGTTCAGCGGGTCCCACACTAAAGTGGTCTCAGCCTCGACTTTCATCTACGGCACCCCGACAAGCAACGCAATGATAGCCCCAAAATACAACCTATGACTGCCAACCCCACTTACCGATATCCCCGTCTCCTCACCATTGCAGGGTCCGACAGCTGCGGAGCTGCAGGTATTCAGGCCGATTTGAAAACCTTTGCAGCGCTAGGCTGCTACGGCATGACAGCCATCACCGCCGTCACCGCACAGAACACGCGCGGTGTCACTGCGATCCATGCCGTTCCACCCGACATACTGCGGGCGCAAATAGTGGCGGTGCTGGACGATATAGGCGTAGACGCCATCAAAATCGGCATGCTGCCCACTCCTGAAGCCGTACAGGTGGTGGCCGAAATCTTGACACATTACGGCCCACAAAAATTGAAGCATGTGGTACTCGACCCAGTGATGGTAGCCACCAGCGGCGACCGATTGATGACGGCGCAAACCGTGCAGGTAATGGTGCTTACGCTGTTTCCGCTGGTCAGCGTACTCACGCCTAACCTTGATGAAGCGACGGTACTTTTGGGCCGCGCAGTGACTGGACTAGATGACCTGGAAACCGCCGCCCACGATTTGCTCGGGCTCGGCGCCCCTGCGGTGCTGCTGAAAGGAGGCCATTTGCAAGGCCCTACGGTAATGGACGTGCTGGTGACGGCAAGTGGCACCCGTGTGCAGCTGCCTGCGCCCCGCATCGCCAGCCTCAACTTGCGTGGCACAGGCTGCACGCTGTCATCTGCCATCGCCGCCCATCTCGCACTAGGGCACTCACTTCCACAGGCTGTAGCGCTGGCCCGTACTTACCTGTTGCAAACCATAGCTACGGGCCGTGACGTGACTACAGGCAACGGCCATGGCCCACTGAACCACAGCCATGCGCCACAGGCCATGCTCAAGCTAGTAGCGCATTAACGGCAGATCAAAATCAGGATTTTTTGATTTGGGATTTGGGATTCAGGAACGCTTTATGCATGTTGCACCGCAGCACAACCCCTGCAACACCTAGGAGAGCCCATGCTAAACCGAACCTCGACCCGTTTTTCTCACGTTAAACCGACCGACACCGAGTACGTTGCCAATGGTTTGCGTGATTTCTTTTTGTACCGCGATCTGGGCGTGGCTGAAGCCACGCACGGAAAGGTAATTGCGCATCTCGTTAAGGCCAATTTAGCACCAGAAGCGGGCACGGGGTGGCACCGTCATGAGGCAGATTTTCAAATCGTCATGATGCTCAAGGGTTGGGCCAAATTCATGTACGAAGACAAAGTGACTCTGGTTGAGGCTGGTGATGTGGTTCACCAGCGCCCTGGTATGAGCCATTTTTTATTCGACTACTCCCAAGACATGGAATATCTAGAAATCGTCTCACCCGCTGACTTCAAGTCGATTGATGTATCTGCGGTGTGCGACATCCCAGCACCTACGCCCTGGCCTACCGCCACTGCCCCAACCACCTGATTCAAGCTCCTTTCAGGTGCAAGTGCACTTCGAATGCAAAAAGGGGCGCTGCCAACAATGGCAGCGCCCCTTATGGGTTGACGGAAGCAAAGAAGCACTTACGTACGTGATTTAAAACTCAGCTTCCAGTTCGTCGCCCGCCTCTTCAGGTTCTGCTTTCGCAGCAGTAATCCATTCTTGCATCGCAGGCAGTAATACCATGCGCTGACAGTAGGCGGCGCAAACAGGCTCTAAAGCCACGTCATAGCTCAAAAACCGCATCACCACTGGCGCAAACATCGCATCGGCCATGCAGGGCTGAGCGCCAAACAGGTAGGGGCCTTTGTAGGTGGCGAGGCAATCCTTCCAGATTGCGACGATACGGTCAATATCCGACTGCGCACGTGACCACACCTTGAAGTCCGTAAATTTGGCCTTTATATTCATCGGTAAAGCACTGCGCAGCGACGAGAAACCCGAATGCATTTCACCGCAAACTGCACGGCAATGGGCACGGGCTTTGATATCCGCAGGCAGTAGACCGGCTTTGGGCAAAATCTCGTTCAAGTATTCGCCAATGGCTAAGGTATCCCACACAGTGATGCCGCTGTGTGAAAGCGACGGCACCAAGATAGAAGAAGACAGTAGCAAAATTTCGGCCTTCATCGACGGATCATCCGGGGGGATAACCTTCTCAACAAAATCCAACCCAGCAAGGCGGGCCATAAGCCAGCCGCGCAGCGACCAAGCCCCGTAGTTTTTGCTGCTTATAGTAAGAACGGGTTTTGTCATGGCCTAAAGACTCCTCTGAATGGTGAGTTTCCCCAGAGGGTATCGCCGGGGAGTGTAAAGGCCATAGCCCAGCACTTACCTTTGGCAACGCAAGGGGTGTGCCAGTGTGTAAATGTTACAGACCAGACAAAACCGCACCGACTTGGCCCGTAACTTGCAGCCTTTTAAAAGCGTTACCTTACGTTTTATAACGAGTTCAGCAACTCCAACGCTTCCAACGACTTCACCGTCACCTCAGGAATACCGATGCTATATCACGCATACCAAGCCCAATCCGACCTAATGTCTCCCTGGCGGCTGTTGGCGCAGCAAGTAAGCGCATCCTTTTGGTTCAGCGACACCGAAGGTAGCGCAGTACGCAAACTGTCTGCAGCCAGCGAAGTATTTTCGCGGCTTAGGCTGACGCATTCAAGCCCACCCTACGGCATTGACAGCATCACTGTGGACGACAAAACGTTTGCAGTGGTAGAGGAAACCCCCTACAGCACACCTTTTGGCACTCTGCTTCACCTCAAAAAACCGGATGCACCAAACCAGCCGCCAGTATTACTGGTGGCCCCACTCTCAGGTCACTTTGCGACCCTGCTACGCGAAACCGCCCGCTCACTGCTGCAAGACCACGATGTCTACATCACGGACTGGCACAACGCCCGCGACGTGCCTTTGAGCCATGGCGCGTTCACACTGGACGACTATGTAGACCACATGATCCAGTTCACCGAAGCGGTGCGCACCGATTCCGGAGCCAATGCCCACATCGTGGCAGTCTGCCAGCCCTGCGTGGCCGCGCTGGCTGCCGTAGCCATCATGGCTGAGGACGATAACCCTGCCCAACCCAAGAGCCTCACGCTGATGGCTGGCCCGGTGGATTGCCGGGTCAACCCCACTGGTGTCAATACATTGGCAGTCAGCAAGCCCATAGAGTGGTTCGAAAAAAATCTGGTCAGCCATGTCCCCCTGCCCCACCCCGGCTTCATGCGCCGTGTGTACCCTGGATTTTTACAGGTAACGGCCTTTATCAGCATGAACCCAGAGCGGCACAAGCAGCAGGCCAAAGACCTGTACAAGCATTTGGTGGAAGGGGATATCGCCAAAGCGGACAACATCCGCAACTTTTACGACGAATATTTAGCCGTAAACGATTTGCACGCCGAGTTTTACCTGGAAACGGTAGAAAAAGTCTTCCAAACCTATGATCTGCCCCGCGGCGTTCTGACCTACCGTGGCCGCACTGTGAACCCTGCAGCAATCCGCCGTACAGCATTGTTCACGGTAGAGGGCGAGCGCGACGACATTTGCTCAGTCGGCCAAACCGTGGCGGCGCAAGACCTTTGCACCAACATCCGCCCCTACCTGAAAACACACCATGTCCAAACCGGCGTCGGGCATTACGGTGTATTCAGCGGGCGCAAATGGCACCAGCAGATTTACCCGCGTGTGCGGGAGGTGATTCACGCGAGCATGGGGTGACAGCACCAAATTAGGCCACCCCGCCGCGCCCTAACCTCAATCACTTACCAAAGCCAACGCCGCGTAATCTCCCAGCTGCAAGCCCAAGCCCGCAGGCACCAAGCGAAAGCCTTGCGTCAACGCGGGTAACTTGCCGTCAACCTGAGCGCGCAGGCGGGGCAGCAGCAGCGCCTGGTGGTGCCAGAAGACACTCCCACCCAGGCTAACGGCTTGCAAGTCCAGTGTGACGACCAGGTTGTAAATCAAGCGGCCTATCACGCGGCACAGCCCGTCCACCTTGGCAAGCGCCTCCAGATCCTCTGCGGCGGCTTGCGTCAGCAGGGTTTGTGCGTCTTGGCCAAAGCGGCGGCGGATCGCGTTGCCTCCGGCCAAGCCCTCCACATCACCTCCATTGCCGCAACCGCAAAGCGCCTCGGCATCGTCATCGCTGACAAAGGTGTGACCAGCGTGTCCGGCATTGCCATTTTTGCCGCGCAGCACCTGACCACCCACGCACAAGCCCACGCCCACGCCGGTGCTCCAGGTGACGTAGGCGCAATGGTCCAGGCCTTTCAAGGCGCCCCAGTGGCGTTCGGCCTCTAACGCTGCAACACCGTCGTTTTCTACCCGCACGCTGACGCGGATGTGGGGGGTGCGGGCTTGTAGCGCGTCGCGCAAGGGGGCTTCAAGTGGGGCTGTACGCCAGTCGTTGGGCCGACTGTGCGCTGGCCCCGCCAAGCCACCGCAAATGTTGGGGGTGGCCAATTCAACTTGTCCTTGGTTAAGGACAAAGGGGCCACAGGATGAGACACCGACAATGGTCAACGGCGTCACGGTAATGCCTTGTGCTTGCGCCAAGGCGGTTGCCTCGTCGATAAGACGCAATACCTGCTGTGCCAGCGCGTCGCTGGAGCCCGTTTTCGCGGTGGGCTCGGACACGCGGGTGGCCAGCAAGAGCTGGTCGCTGGACTCCCCAGATGGCGGGGCTTGCGCTAAGGTAACGGCTACTTTGGTGCCACCAATGTCCACGCAGGCTTTCATACGAATCTTCTCCAACTTCAAAAAAACTTCAGCACTTCAGAACTTGAAAAAAACTTCAAATTAATGCCTAAAACTCAAACAAACTTCGCAATAACGCTGGCCAAGAAGCTCAGCAAAATCGTGGTGGTGACGGGCACATACCACTCGCGTCCGAAGAGCTTGAATCGCATGTCTCCCGGCAGCTTGCCAAAACCCAAGCGCTGCAACATCGGGCTGAACCAGCTGATGCAAACCAGCGCGAGGAATACGACAATGAACCAGCGAATCATGAGCGGTGCAATGCCAAGTTCATAGCGTGTGCATACGGTCGCCAGCTGTAAAACCGATCGGTTCCCAAGCAACGCCTTTTGAGCTAGTCTTGCCAAACGCCATCACCTTGAACAACTCGCCCATCTCGTGCTCTGTCATCAATTTCTGCACCGATGCAATCTCCACGCTAGTAGCGCGCTCTAGTTTTGAGAGCAATCCGCAGTTCATCAGGAAGCGAGCTTGGCACGCGTAGCCCAACACATCCAGCCCAGCCTCTTGCGCCGCCAAAGCGATGCCGGTGAAGTTGACGTGGGCGGTGATGTCTTTGTGACCCAAGTCGGTCAACGGGTCGCCGCCCGCCTTGTGCGCTTGGTGACACATCAGCGTACCCATATGGCGCTGCGGGTGGTAGTACTCGCTCTCAGGGAAACCGTAGTCAATGAAGAAGGCTGCACCCTGAGTGAGCCGATCGGCCAAAGTTCGGATAAATGCTTCGGCCTGTGGGTGAACTTCTGTCAGATAGTCGTGTTCGCCTTCAATCTCGACTGGCGGGCGTAAATCAGTGGATTGATCTGCCCAGTGCAGCGCACCCTCATGCAGCGCAACGCCGCGCTCAGACCATACGCCGCTTTGGCGGGCCAGAAGTTTGACAGGCATGGCGTCCAGCACCTCATTGCCGACCAGCACACCTTGCATCGTTTCAGGCAATTCACTGACCCAACGAACTTGGTCGCCAAACGCAGCCAGTTGCTGCTGCTGGCGCTCGCGCAAAGTACCGGAAAGGTCCACGATGGTGTAACGGCGAACGGGCTTGGCGCACACCTCGGGGTTCGACAGCGCCAGCAGCAACTGATTGGCCAATACGCCGGAGCCTGCGCCGAATTCCCAAATTTCATCGGTATCCGTAGCCTTCAGCGCCTGCGCGACCTGCTCTGCCAGCGTCTGGCCAAAATAAGGCGACAGCTCAGGTGCCGTCACAAAATCGCTACCCGACTGGGGCAGCACACCAAATTTGCGCGAACTGTTGGCGTAATAGCCCAGACCTGGTGCGTACAGCGCGAGGGCCATGAAGCGGTCAAAACCGATCCAGCCACCGTTGGATGCAATGGTTTTTTTGACCCATGTCAGCAAAGCCGCGCTCACGTCGGATGGGGCATGGGTGGGGAGGCTGGGTAAACTGTTGGATTGTGTTTTCACCCTTGGATTGTCTCTCCAATGCAGCCTCTTTTACCCACATCAACAGCCTCCGACACGCCGAATTACACGCGTACTGTGCTTGTCACCGGCGCGGGCAAACGCCTGGGCCGTGAGATCGCCTTGCATCTCGCGCAGCACGGCTGGCAAGTAGCAGTGCATTACCGGCAATCCAAAGAGGATGCTATCCAAACAGTAGCTGACTGTACAAACCAAAACTGCATTGCAGCCGCTTTTGATGCAGATTTCTCAGATGAGACAGCTGTCCGCGGCTTGGTGCCGCGAGTAGTGGCCCATTTCGGCCGCCTTGACGCCGTGGTCAACAGCGCCTCCACCTTCGAACACGACGATGCAGCCAGCTTCAGCTACGCCAGCCTAGCCCGGCACCTGATGGGCAATACCGCGGCACCGATTCTGCTGGCGCAGGCCTTGCACAGTCATGTGCAGGAGCGTGAGGCGCAAAGCGTGACCAAGGTCGCCAATGGTGCCAATGGGGTGGTGGTTAACCTGCTTGACCAAAAGCTATGGAACCCTAACCCCGATTTTCTGAGCTACACCCTCTCCAAAGCGGCACTGGAATCAGCCAACACGCTTCTGGCCCAAGCATTGGCCCCTGATCTGCGGGTGGTAGGTGTCGCACCTGGCTTAACGATCACCAGCCACATGCTCAGCGACGATCAATTCCAAGGCTTGCACAAGCTCTCACCACTGGGCCGCTCGTCCACGCCGCAAGATGTGGTGGCGACAGTGCGGTTTGCACTGGAAAACCAGTCCATTACCGGCACCACATTGCTGGTCGATGGCGGTCAGCATTTGATGCGCTTCGAGCGCGATTTTTCGCTGATGTGAATGTATTTTTTATTGCGCATTTCGCATTTCGCATTCCCCACTTTCACCGCTCAACTTACAAGGCAACCATGGCGTCCAAAGGCACCCAAATTCTCACCCTCACCGGCTTGCGCTTCGATGCCAATATGGGCATTCTGGAATCCGAAAAAGTTGCTCCCCAGCCCATCCGAGTAGATGCCGAGCTGAACCTCGGCACCCAAGATTTGCTGCCGCAAGACGACGATATTTCCCAAGTTCTGGATTACCGCAAAGTGCGCCAGATCATCATCGACGAATGCACCGAGCGCCACATCAACCTGCTGGAAAGCTTGATCGGCAAAGTCGCCCACCGGCTGATGCAGTTGCACGGCGTACTGGGCGTGCGGGTAAAGATCGCCAAACTGGAGATTTTTGAGGACTGCGAAGTCGCGATTCGGGTGGAAACGGGCCAGTGGTGAACACAAGCCATGGGTTGCAGAACTCGTGAAAATACAGCTAGATGCTAATATGCGTTGATGCGTACCACCCTCGAACTCCCAGACCCTCTTTTTAGAACACTCAAAGCCCGTGCGGCCTTGGATGGCACTACGCTCAAAGAGCTGATGCTGCGCTTTGTGCAGCAAGGCTTAAGCGAAACAGAAGCACAAGTACAACCACTCCGCGATGAAGAACATATCGCACCCAGCGCCGTAGCAGCACAACAAGGGCAACAGCTATGAGCGCCCTGCCTTCAACCCTGTGGGCCGACCCCACTGAAACCCTCGCCGACGCCCAACCCGAGCGCATCAAAATTGAGCGTGAAACCCACAAGCTGGAAAAGCGCCTGTGCCGCCAAATGGGCCAAGCCATTGTTGACTTCAACATGATTGAAGAAGGCGACAAGGTGATGGTTTGTATGTCGGGGGGCAAAGACAGCTACGCCATGCTGGATATTTTGCTCAAAATGCAGGCCCGCGCGCCGATTGATTTCAGCATCATCGCCGTCAACCTTGATCAAAAGCAGCCTGACTTTCCTGAACATATCCTGCCAGCCTATTTGACGCAGATCGGTGTGCCGTTCCACATCGAAAACCAAGACACCTACTCTATCGTCAAAGACAAAATCGAACCCGGTAAAACCATGTGCAGCCTTTGCAGTCGCTTGCGTCGGGGCATTTTGTACCGGGTGGCAGACGAGTTGGGGGCCACCAAAATCGCGCTCGGCCACCACCGCGATGACATGCTGCAAACCTTCTTTCTGAACATGTTCTTTGGCGGCAAGCTCAAAGGGATGCCCGCCAAACTGGTCAGTGATGATGGTCGCCATATTGTGATTCGTCCGCTGGCTTACGTGGCCGAAAAAGACCTCTCCCGCTGGGCCACACACAAGCAATTCCCCATCATCCCCTGCACGCTTTGCGGTAGCCAGGAGAACCTGCAACGCAAACAAGTGGCCGCCATGTTGCACGAGTGGGAACGAAAGCACCCTGGCCGGGTCGAAAGTATGTTCACGGCCTTGCAAAACGTGGTGCCTTCGCATTTGATGGACAGCGCGCGCTACGACTTTAAAGGCTTGAAAACCACCGGCATTGCCAGCGAAGATGGGGACAAAGCGTTCGATGCGCCTGAGTTTCCTCCAGTATTCATGGGCTTTTCCGGTAAGGCAAGTTTGCCCAGTCTGCAAGTAATTAACTTGCGGAACGAATAGGTAAAGATAAGTATGGGTCAAAAAGGAGTACAGCTATCATGAAATCAGCACGCTACGCTATAGGTTTAGTAGCAATTATTGGAGTAATCTTGCTCAGCGGCTGTACCACTCTGCACCAAGTTGGTAGCGAGGTTCAAACCCAATCCAGCCTGAAGTCATTGCCTGTGGCGGGGTACCGATTTGAGCGTCTGCCCTCACAACAAGCGCCTGAGATTGTGCAAAATCAGTCGGCGCTTGAAGCCATGGCCGAAAAAGCGCTGGCGCTGGTAGGCCTCAAGCGGGATGAGGTCAAACCCGGTTACAGCGTGCTGATAAACGCACGGGTACAGCGCGATCCACGCTATGCGGTGTGGGATGACCCGTTCTATGGCGCTGGCCGATTCAATATGGGCTACAGCGGCGATTTCATCAGCGTGCGCGGCCGAGGCGGCTACCGTGGCGGTTATAGGAGCGGCATTTATTTTGGGGGAGGAGGCTTCTACCGCCCCTATGAACCACCGCTGCTGCGCCGGGAAGTCAGTGTGGTGATGCGCGACCTGAGCACTGGGCAGGTTGTATACGAAACCCAGGCGGTCAACGAAAGTCTCTGGACAGACAGTAACGCGGTTTTACCGCTGATGTTTGAAGCAGCCGTCAGCGGCTTTCCCACTCCCCCCAGCGGGCGGCGCGTGGTGAATATCTCGCTACTACCGCAAGCGGCCCCACCAGCAGCGCCAGAATCCGTCATCCCACCAAAAATTTGACCCTGCGAGTCCTAAGAGCCCTATGAAACTCACCAGCACATCCTTTCAAGACGGCAGCCGTATCCCTTCGCGCTACGCCGCAGGCAAACCTGATGCAACCGGCGGCGTAACCTTCTCTGACAACATCAGCCCTCAATTGAGCTGGCTAGGTGTGCCCGCAGGCACCCAGTCGTTCGCTGTGGTTTGTCATGATCCGGACGTGCCCAGCAAGGGCGATGACGTGAACAAAACCGACCGCGAAGTACCTGCTGATCTGCCCCGTGTTGACTTCTTCCACTGGGTGATGGTGGATCTGCCCCCTACCGTCTCCTCTCTGACTGAAGGCGAATTCAGTAGCGGTTTCACCACACGCGGTAAACCCGGCCCAGCCACGATGCACGGCGCACGCCACGGCCTGAACGATTACACAGGCTGGTTTGCAGGTAATGTAGATATGAATGGGAACTACTTCGGCTACGACGGCCCATTCCCACCGTTCAACGACTCCATCTTGCACCACTACACGTTCACCGTGTACGCGCTGGACGTGGCGCGTTTGGATGTTGATGGCAATTTCACAGGCGCAGAAGTGAAAGCCGCATTGCAAGGTCATGTGCTGGCCCAGACGCAGCTCATCGGCATCTACACCCTAAACCCCAAATTGGCATGAGCCCGTTGTCACTTTGACAATGGACGCCACCCGCCTCATCGCCGTGCGCCATGGCGAAACCGCCTGGAACGTAGACTCGCGCATCCAAGGCTCCTTGGATATAGCACTGAACGACACGGGCCGATGGCAAGCCCATCGCTTGGCGTTGGCTTTGGCGGGTGAGCAAATCGATGCACTCTACGCCAGCGACCTCTGGCGCGCCTACGACACTGCGCTGTCGATCTCGCGCACAACCGGATTGCCGGTCACCACGAATGAAGGTCTGCGCGAACGGAGGTTTGGTGAGTTTGAAGGCAAAACATTTACTGAAGTCGAAGCCCACTGGCCCGATAAGGCCTTGAAGTGGCGTAAAAGAATCCCTGATTTTGTCCCTGAAGGTGGGGAGTCTTTGCTGCAGTTTAGAGAGCGAATACTGACCACCGTATCTGCATTGGCAGTACAAAATATTGGGAACCAAATCGTCATCGCCAGCCACGGTGGCACCATGGACGTGCTCTACCGAGCGGCCACCGGCCAAGACTTGCAAGCCCCTCGTACCTGGCAACTGGGCAATGCCAACATCAACCGCTTGCTGTGGACGCCAGGCTGTGAAGACCCCAACGGCCCCGAACATAACCCACATGGCCACTTCACCTTGGTTGGCTGGGCGGACAGCCTTCACTTGGACGAAAACACGGCGTTAGACGAATCCACTGCGTGATTGCACCGCTTAATGTCGCGATGCCATATTAAGACTAAGACTAAGACGCAATGTCATGCCACGGCGTCTTGCCGACAACCTCACTAACTTCATTCACGCTATGACACTCACCCTGCAAAAGTTGATCAGCCAAAGCGTTGACCACATTGACACGCCCGCACTGGTCATCGACCTGGACGCGATGGAACGTAACCTCGCCAAGATGGTCCGTTTTGCGCGTGAGCACCACATCCGCTGGCGGCCTCATGCCAAGCTGCACAAGAGTGCTGAGTTGGCGCTGCTGCAAATCCAAGCTGGTGCAGTGGGAGTTTGCGTACAAAAAACCGCTGAAGCCGAGGCCATGGTTGCCGGTGGTGTGTGCGACGTGTACATCAGCAACGAAGTCATTTCGCTATCAAAATTAGAGCGCATAGCGAATATGACGCTTGCACTAGAAGCTAAAAATGGCAAATTAGCCATCGCGGTAGACAGCTTGATAGGTGTGCGGCGCTTGGCCAGCGTATTGACCGCAGCCATCAACACAACCACCAGCCCGGTACGCCCGCTAATCGATGTGTTCGTCGAGATTGACGTGGGTCAAGGCCGCTGCGGTGTTGCGCCGGGACAAGCCGCGCTGGATTTGGCCCAAGAAATCGTGCGCCACCGCTGCTTGCACTTTGCAGGCATACAGGCTTACCATGGCCGCGCTCAACATTTGCGCAGCCCCGCAGAACGCCAGCAGGCCATAGGCCAAGCCGTTATCCACGCCCGCAACACCCGTCGCAATATCGAAGCTGCGGGTATTCGTGTCGGTTTGGTCACGGGTGCTGGCACCGGCACGTTTGCACTGGAAACCGCCAGCGGCGTGTATGGCGAGTTGCAAGCTGGTTCGTTTCTTTTTATGGATGCCGACTACACAGCTAACCAGCCTGACCTGACCGCCCCCGCACCGACATTCGAGCACGCGCTGTTTGTCAAGAGCCAAGTCATCAGCACGCACGCTACCCACGCGGTATGTGACGCCGGGCACAAAAGCCACGCAGTGGATTCAGGCTTACCCTTGGTAGCAGGGCTGAACCTAGATTTTGACAACGGTGGCGACGAGCACGGCATTCTGCGACCGCACACACCAGGAACCGCTTTACCCGCTTTGGGCGACACGGTATGGTTGATTCCCGGCCATTGCGACCCCACCGTCAATTTGCATGACTTCATGGTCGGAGTGCGTGGTGGGTTAGCGCAGGGCACAGTGGAGCGCATCATCCGCGTCGATGCCAGGGGTGCGTTAACCTAACGAATTCGCCCACAGCACCCACCAACAGCAAGGGCAGTAACAGGCTTATCACCCATTACCGCCCTGACCACCTTCGCCCTCAGGCTCCAGTGCTTTAGTTTCTCAAAAGTCTTGCGACTTCACCTTCAGTCTCAGTCTTCTTGGCCAACTACTTTGTAGGCCAAAGCACCAATTACGGCACCCACAATCGGGGCTACCCAGAACAACCACACCTGCTGCAAGGCCCAAGCATCAGCGAAAACGGCCACGCCCAAGCTGCGCGCGGGGTTAACCGAAGTGTTGGTGACGGGGATGCTGATCAAGTGAATCAGCGTCAGGCACAGGCCAATCGCCAATGGCGCAAAACCTGCTGGTGCGCGCTTGCCGGTAGAACCCATGATGACGAACAAGAACACAGCTGTCATGACAATTTCGCAGACCAGCGCCGCAATCATCGAATAGCCGCCTGGGGAATGCTCGCCAAAGCCGTTCGATGCAAACCCACCCACCACAAAGCCCGCTTTACCGCTTGCAATCAGGTACAACACGCCCGCGCCCAAAATACCACCAATCACTTGGGACACGATGTAGGGCAACAGTTCTTTGGCAGGAAAACGACCACCGGCCCACAGACCCACAGACACTGCAGGGTTCAAATGGCAGCCAGAGATCGGACCAATGGCGTAAGCCATGGTGACAACGGTCAAGCCAAACGCCAGCGACACGCCATGCAGGCCAATGCCCACGCCTGGAAACGCAGCGGCCAACACGGCGCTACCGCAACCGCCTAGAACCAACCAAAAAGTGCCAATAATTTCAGCGAAATATTTGTTCATCACAACCCTTTCAAAAATAAAACAGGACGGCTGTTGTTTACACGGCAGCCCTCTCGAACCCCAGCTTTGAGGTGGCGCTGATTTTGCGTTTGAATGATGACAAGACGCTCTTTTATAAGCTAGGCAAATTGGCGTTGTGTGAACTTATTTGTCATTCATTCGTCTAAGCGGTTGCATTTTTTTAACTGTACTCTTGCAATAGACAACTTGCGGTCCATCGCAACATGAAAAGACGCAAAAGGACTTAAAAGGAAGTAAATATTGCCCTTTGTCGCAACATGGACAGCAGCAAGCGCACGATCGTGCTAAAAACTGGGATTCTCTGGAGACATATTTTATGGATTTGGCCTTTACCCCTGAAGAACAGCAATTTCGCGAAGACATCCGTGCTTGGGTACACGCGAATTTGCCTGCTGATATTTCGCACAAAGTGCATAACTCGCTCCATCTCAGCCGCGACGACATGCAGCGCTGGGCTAAGATTTTGGGCAAAAAAGGCTGGTTGGGCCATGGCTGGTCCAAGCAGTTTGGCGGACCTGGTTGGAACGCGATCCAAAAACACCTGTTTGAAGAAGAATGCGCCCTTGCTGGTGCACCACGCGTCATTCCCTTTGGTCCAGTCATGGTGGCCCCGGTCATCATGGCATTTGGCAGCCCCGCTCAACAAGAGCGTCACCTGCCGGGCATTGCCAGCGGCGAAGTTTGGTGGAGTCAGGGCTACAGCGAACCCGGCGCAGGCTCGGATTTGGCGTCGCTCAAAACCCGTGCTGAGCGCGTAGGTGACAAGTACATCGTTAATGGTCAAAAGACCTGGACCACGCTAGGTCAGTACGGTGAGTGGATTTTCTGCTTGGTACGCACCAGCACCGAAGGCAAGCCCCAAACCGGCATCAGCTTCTTGCTGATCGACATGAAGACCCCTGGCGTTAGCGTTCGCCCCATCATCATGCTCGATGGTGGACACGAGGTAAATGAAGTCTGGTTTGACAACGTTGAAGTTCCCGTGGAAAACTTGGTTGGCGAAGAGAACAAAGGCTGGACGTACGCCAAGCATTTGCTCAGCCACGAGCGCACCAACATCGCTGATGTGAACCGCGCCAAACGCGAGCTGGAGCGACTCAAACGGATTGCCAAAGCCGAAGGTGTGTACGACCCCGCTACCAGTGGCGCAACAGCAGCCCGCTTCCGCGATGAGATCGCCAAGTTGGAAGTGGACGTGGTAGCCCTAGAAATGCTGGTATTGCGTGTCCTGTCCGCTGAAAAAACCGGTAAAAACTCGCTCGACATCGCCGGTCTGCTCAAAATTCGCGGCAGCGAAATCCAGCAGCGCTACAGCGAGCTGATGATGCTTGCTGCTGGCCCTTACAGCGTGCCCTTTATTCAAGAAGCGATGGACGCCGGTTGGCAAGGCGACTACGTGGGGGCTTCCACCAGTGCACCGCTGGCCAGCACCTACTTCAACATGCGCAAGACCACCATTTACGGCGGCTCGAACGAAGTGCAGCGCAATATCGTTGCGCAGACCGTTCTGGGTTAACCCACCTAACCCACAAATCGCAGGAGAACACCATGGATTTTGACTTTTCAGACGACCAAGAACAATTGCGCGACGCCGTTCGCAAATGGGTAGATAAGGGCTACAGCTTTGAGCGCCGCACTGCCGCCGTACGCGCAGGCGGTTTCGACCGTGCCGCCTACAACGAACTGGCCGAACTGGGCCTGACCGGCCTCTACATCTCGGAAGACGATGGCGGTATGGGCATGGGCCCGACCGAGGGCATGGTAGTGATGGAAGAGTTGGGGCGCGGCATGGTGCTGGAGCCTTTGGCGCAAACGCTGATCGCTGGCGCGGTGCTCAGTGGCTACGCCAGTGCTGCCGTCAAGGCCGCATGGTTACCCAAAATCGCCAGCGGCGAAGCGCTGGTTGTCTTGGCACACCAAGAGCAAGCTGCACGCTACCGTTTAGACGTTTGCAAGGCCAATGCAACCGCAGTGGGCAATGGTTGGACTTTGAACGCCACCAAAAGCATCGTGCCTGCAGGCGACAAAGCCGATGCCTTCCTGGTGCCAGCCCTGGTGAACAACAAGCAAGCCCTGTTCTTGGTAGAGCGCACCGCGGCTGGCGTCACCACAAGAGGCTACAGCACGCAAGATGGCAGCCGCTGCGCTGAGGTGACCCTTGTTAACGCAAGCGCCACCTTGGTCACGCTGGACGGTCTGACGGCCCTGGAGCACGCGGTAGACATTGGCATTGCCTGCGCCTGTGCTGAAGCCGTCGGTGTGATGGACAAAACACTGGCACTAACGGTGGAATACATGAACACGCGCAAGCAGTTCAACGTCGTTATCAGTAGCTTCCAAGCTTTGCGCCACCGTGTGGCAGATATGAAGATGCAGCTCGAACTGGGCCGGTCGATGAGTTACTACGCTTGTCTCAAGCTCAACGCACCCGCGGCCGAACGCCACAGTGCCATGGCACGCGCCAAGTACCAGCTCGGGAATTCGATGCGCTTTGTGGGCCAGCAATCGGTACAACTGCATGGCGGCATCGGTGTGACCGATGAATACATTGGCAGCCATTATTTCAAAAAATTGACACAGCTGGAAATGACTTATGGCGACACGCTGCACCACCTGGGTGAAGTGTCAGATCGGATGCAGGACTCGGCAGGTGTGTTTGCCTGATCGCTCAAATTAGCTTTTTCAAATCAGCTTTTTTGCAGTATTTTTTAGTACTTTTTAGTACCTAGCGCTATTTCCAGATAGCACCTAACGCCCACTTAGTCTGTACTGGTGGGCGTTTTACCTTGTTTCCTTGTTAACTTGTAGTGGACGATCATGATGCACCGCAGAACGCTTTTGAAATTCACCTCGAACATCACCCTGTCCGCCAGTCTGGCGGCGGCCTTGCTGCTAAGTGCTTGTGCCACCGCACCGAACACTTCACTGGAAGCCGCACCACCCATCGTGTTCGTTCATGGCAACGGCGACACCGCTGCACTGTGGCAAACCACCGCGTGGCGGTTCGAGAGCCAAGGCTGGCCGCGCGAACGTCTGATTGCGATCGACGTGCCCTACCCCATCTCTCGCGACGACGACACCAAAGCGCAGCCAGGCCGCACCTCAGCCGCTGAGAATATGGCCTACCTGAAGGCTCAGGTGGAGCACGTGCTGGCGGTCACTGGTGCGAAGCAGGTCGTGCTGATGGGCAATTCGCGAGGTGGCAATGCGATTCGCAGCTACATCCTGAACGGCGGTGGCGACAAGACCGTCAGCCACGCGATTTTGGGCGGCACACCAAACCACGGCGTATGGGCCATCAAGGGCTATCGCGAAGGCAATGAATTCGCGGGTACAGGCGTATTTTTGACCGCTTTGAACGCCCCCAAGAACGCGGCAGGCGATGAAGTCACTGGCCCTGTCAAATGGCTGACGGTTCGCTCCGACAACAACGACAAATATGCCCAACCCGATGGCGTTTGGATCGGAGCGAAAGGCACGGCTACCAATGTGACCGCCACCGGGCCAGAGCTCAAAGGCGCGCTGAACGTGGTGATCCCTCGCATTGACCACCGCGAAACCTCGTTCTCACCCGCTGCGTTTGCCGCTAGCTACCGCTTCATCACTGGCAAAGCGCCCAAAGACACAGCCGACGCCACAGGAATTTCGACAGAAAAGAATATCGTCCTCGACGGCAAAATCAACGGACTAGGCGTCAAATCTGACGATCCCAGCACCGGTGACTTCAGTAACAACTTGCCCGTACCAGGAGCGCAGCTCGCGGTGTATGTGACCGACGCGACTACCGGTGAGCGTGTGGGGCCAGCCGCCTATGCCAAAACCGTCGCAGCCGATGGCGTCTGGGGACCGCTTTCAGCACAGTCCGGAGTACGCTATGAATTCGCCATCACCGCACCCGGTTACGCCATTACCCACATCTACCGCAGCCCCTTCCCTCGCAGCAGCAATCTGGTGCATTTGCGCGCGGAGCGGATCGCTGAAGCCGACAAAGATGCCCAAGCCATCATCACCTTCGCCCGACCGCGTGGCTACTTTGACGCCCAGCGCGACACCTTGAGTTTTGACGGCCAAACCCCACCACCTGGCGTGCCAGCCACGGGGACAGCCGGCGTGGCAAGTTCAAAAATCAAACTCGCATCATGGCAAGACCGCACCATTGCGGCTGAATTCAATGGGGAAAGGGTGGTAGGACACACTTGGAGCGCACCGAACAAGCACATAGTGTGGCTTGAGATTACGCAGTAGCAGAGCAGTGTCTACGCCCACCGTACCACCGTAATGGTGGGCGTAATTTGCGGCGCGGTGCGCGTCGCTACGTCACCAAACGTGACGACTTCGGCACATGCGCCATCAAAAACTCCATCTGGTCCGCCAGGATGCGTCGGTTGCGCAGGATGAAGTCTTCCCATAGGCTGGGCACATAAGGCGCGTAGAGCAGCGGCATCTTGGCTTGTTCAGGCGTGCGGCTGCTTTTGCGGTGGTTGCATGGACGGCAGGCAGTGACGACATTCATCCAGTGGTCTTGTCCGTTTTGAGCAAAAGGCACGATGTGTTCACGGGTTAACTCGGTTTCATGCAGATGCTCACCGCAGTAGGCGCAGACGTTACGGTCACGGATGAACAGCTTGCTGTTGGTCAGGCCTGGGCGCAACTCGAACGGGTTGATGTTAGGCACCCCACGCGTACCGATGATGCTGTTGACGGTGATGACCGATTGCACGCCAGTAATGGCGTTGTTACCACCCCGGAATACAGCCACCTCGCAGCCCATTTCCCAGCGCACGTCCTCGGCGGCGTAGTGAATCACCGCTTGTTCCAGCGTGATCCACGACTGGGGCAAACCTTGGGCAGATAACTTCAAAACTTTCAAAACAGGCCTCCAATGAAAACATCGCAGTAGCACTGACACGAAAGCACAACCCTCTGAGGCCTTTACCCGCATTGGGATATGCGGAGCAAGGGCACAGGGCTAGGGGTTGCCTACCGCACAATATACAGGCTTCACATGACATTTGAAGAACCATGCACATCCATAGCTTCCCTGCCCCACCCCAACACCCACGCCATACAGCGCCGCCATGGCGTGCTTTCTGTGCTTGTGCATTGATAGCAACAGCACAACTCAGCGCTGCTTTAGCTGCCCCTTTGCTGCGCTGCCACGTAACTTACGCAGGCAGCACCCAGGTTGTAGACAGCCAGGTGACAAATGACCCCTATAGCGTAGCCTCAATAGACATTGGCGGGCGCTTCAAATTCAAGGCGGTGATGGTGGGGACAGGGCAGAAGAAAAACCCCGTCGACTACATAAAGCTCTACGCTTATCTACAACGGCGCGATAAGGATTTCCCCATCCACCAAGCGACCTATTTACCACCGTTCAAGCCCTCAATCGCACCTATTGCGTTAACACCACTCAACTACCTGTACGCAGGCGAGGTGGAGCGTGAACTTCAATACCACTGCACTCTGCAAGGGGTGACACCATGAAAAGCAGTTTTAATCTCAACTTTTACAGGCTCTTATGCTGTTTATTGGCTAGCCTCAGCCTAGGTATGGTGCAGGCAGCCTCTAACAATGACGCGGCAAACGACACCATCAGTTTGCTGTTCGTAGGTGATGTCGTGCTGGACGGCCAACCGGGTCAGGCCATTGCCCAGGGTATCGATCCCTTCGCCGCCTTTGCTGCCAGGTTCGCCAGCGCCGATGTACGCATCGCCAATCTGGAATGTGTAGTTGCGACCACAGGTACCGCCGCCGACAAAAACTACACGTTCCGGGCTCATCCACGTACGTTGCCAATTTTGAAGCAGCATTTTGATGCGGTGTCCATAGCCAACAACCATTCCGGGGACTTTGGGCGCGGGGCATTTAGCGAGATGCTGGGGCTGCTGGATGCGCACGGCATTGGCCACTTTGGTGGTGGAAACTCCCAGCATGAAGCACACACACCACTCATCATTGAGCGCAAAGGCATTCGCATTGCGCTGCTGGGGTATGACGAATTCATGCCCCGCAGTTTTGAGGCGGATGCCAACGCGGCAGGTGTCGCTTGGAGCGAAGACGAGCAGGTGGTAGCAGACATTCGCCGCGCACGCAGCCACTACAAGGCCGACGTGGTGATTCCTTTCATGCACTGGGGTTGGGAGAATGAGCCCCGCGCCAATACGCGCCAACGCCAACTCGCCCGACACATGGTCGATGCCGGTGCCGACGCCGTGGTGGGTGCGCATCCGCATGTGGTGCAAGACGTGGAGCATTACCAAGGCAAACCTATCGTCTACAGTCTAGGCAACTTCATGATCGATGCGCTCGATAATGCCGCCCAAGCCCGCGGATGGATACTGCGTTTGCAGATCAACCGCCACGGCGTGCAAGCCTTGGACACGCAGTGGGCACAACTCAACGCTCAAGGCATCCCATCGCCCGACGCCACTGCAGCCTCTACATCAGCCTCAACGGATAAATAATTTTTTAGGCTCTATGCCCTCATAAAGCGTTTTAAGTTAGCTATAAAAATGATACTAGCCATCGCACTTCTTCGTCAGTCCCTGCCCCGCGTAGCTCTATGAAAATCTTCCGAGGCTTCCACCACCCCGACATCGCGCCCACCTGCGCGCTGACGATTGGCAATTTCGATGGGGTACACCGGGGCCATCAGGCCATGTTGGCGCTGCTCAACAACGAAGCCCAGCACCGCAACGTGCCCAGCTGCGTAATGACGTTCGAGCCGCACCCACGCGACTACTTCGCCGCTGCCGCCCACAAGCCCGAGCTGGCCCCGGCCCGTATCGCCACCCTGCGCGACAAGCTGCAAGAGCTGGAGCGCTGTAGAGTGGAACAAGTGGTAGTGTTGCCTTTTGACCAACGATTGGCCAGCCAATCCCCGCAAGCCTTTATCGAGGACGTACTGGTGCGCGGCTTGGGGGTGCGCTATGTTTTGGTCGGTGACGATTTCCGTTTCGGCGCCAAACGGGCCGGGGACTACAACTTGCTAGACGCCCAGGGCGATGAACTCGGCTTTGACGTGGCCCGCATGAACAGCTACGAAGTGTCAGACCCCCAATCACGGCGTAACCAAGGCATACCCAGCTGGGAAGCTTCCAGTTTTGGGCGTGTTCCCGGCAGCCACGGCCTGCGCGTCTCCAGCTCCGCCGTGCGTGAAGCACTGGACGAGGGCCGTATGGACGACGCAGCCCGCCTGCTGGGTCGCCCCTACGCCATCTCAGGCCATGTCGTCCACGGGCGCAAACTGGGCCGCGAACTCGGTGCCAGCGCACCGGGGCGGGGCGACGGCTTTCGCACGTTGAATTTGCGCTTCGCCCACTGGAAACCCGCCGCCAGTGGCATCTTTGCGGTGCGCGTATTCGGCCTGCGCACAGACCCGAATGCGGCTGTCGAAGGCGTCGCCAACCTAGGTATTCGCCCCTCGATTGATCCAAACGACGTGAACGGTGGCCGCGTCCTGCTAGAAACCCATTGCTTTGACTGGCCCACCGAACTGGCGAACCAAGAGGCCTACGGTAAAATCATCCGTGTGGAACTGCTTCAAAAACTGCATGACGAACTGAAATACGACAGTCTGGACGCCCTGACAACCGGCATCGCGAAAGACTGCAGGGACGCACGCGCCTACTTTGCGCAGGCGCAGGCCCGGCGGCAAACCACGCGCGACCGAATTAGCACCGGCAGCTAAGCGCTGCTGTGCTCTCCCGGCGACCCCCTGATCGCCGCCTGTTCTCTTTCCTGTTCCCTATTCCCTATTCCCTATTCCCTGTTTTTTCCTTATTGCCTTTCACGTGCAGCGGCCCTCGCAGCTGACACGCTACACACCAAAAAGCCCTGCTATGAGCCAAGAATCTACGCCTGAAGCTACGGAAACCGTAGCAGCTACCGACTACCGCGCCACCCTTAATCTGCCAGACACCCCCTTCCCCATGCGAGGTGACCTGGCCAAACGCGAGCCAGGCTGGGTGAAAGAGTGGGAAGACAAAGGCATCTACAAAAAACTGCGCGATGCCCGCATCAATGCACCCCGCTTCGTATTGCACGACGGCCCGCCCTACGCCAATGGCCAAATCCACATGGGCCACGCCGTCAACAAAATATTGAAGGACATGATCGTCAAAGCACGCCAGCTCAAGGGCATGGACGCTGTTTACGTGCCCGGCTGGGACTGTCACGGTCTACCGATTGAAAATCAGATCGAAAAAACTCATGGCCGCAACCTTAGCCGTGACGAAGTACAAGCCAAAAGCCGCGCCTATGCCACCGAGCAAATTGCACTGCAAAAAGCCGATTTCAAACGCCTGGGCGTGCTGGGCGAGTGGGACAACCCATACCTGACGATGAACCCCAGCAACGAGGCCGACGAAATCCGCGCCTTGAAGCGCATCATCGAACGCGGCTTTGTCTACCGGGGCCTTAAACCCGTGTACTGGTGCTTTGACTGCAGAAGTTCTCTAGCCGAGTTCGAGATCGAATACGCCGACAAGAAATCACAAACGATTGATGTAGGCTTCGAGTGCGCGGAGCCTGCCAAGCTGGCGACGGCTTTCGGATTGACCGACCTTGCTAAGCCGGCCTTCGCCGTCATCTGGACCACCACAGCCTGGACCATTCCCGCCAACCAGGCGCTGAACCTGAACCCAGCGCTGGAGTACGCGCTGGTGGACACCCCACGCGGCCTGTTGATTTTGGCCTCCGCCTTGGTCGAAAAAGCCTTAGCCCGTTTCCCGCTCACAGGCACCGTGGTCGCGACAACACTGGGTGAAAACCTCGCCAACATCAACTTCAAACACCCCTTTTATGACAAAGCAACAGGTGATGAAGGTGAGTTCACTTACAAGCGCCTCAGCCCTGTCTTCTTGGCCGACTACGCCACGGCTGACGACGGCACTGGCATCGTGCACTCGTCACCCGCTTATGGCGTGGAGGATTTCAACTCCTGCGTGGCCAATGGCATCGCCCACGACGACATCCTGAACCCGGTACAAGCCAATGGCGTCTACGTGGACGAGTTGCCCCAGTTCGGTGGCCAGTTCATTTGGAAAGCTGCACCCGTCATCGTCGAAGCGCTGCGGGCCGCTGACCGCCTGTTTGCGACCGAGACCATCACCCACAGCTACCCGCATTGCTGGCGGCATAAAACCCCGGTGATCTACCGGGCTGCCGCTCAGTGGTTCATCCGCATGGACGAAGGCGAGGGTGTGTTCACGAAGGACAAAGCGCCGCAAACCCTGCGTCAGCTGGCCCTGAACGCTATCGAAGAAACCCGTTTTTACCCCGAAAACGGCAAAACCCGGCTGCGCGACATGATCTCCGGGCGACCCGACTGGTGCATCTCACGCCAGCGAAACTGGGGCGTACCGCTGCCTTTCTTCATCCACACCGCCACCGGCGAACTGCACCCCGACACCATGGCGCTGATCGACCGCGCCGCCGATATGGTGCAGGCCCATGGCATTGAGGCCTGGAGCAAAGCCAGCGCGCAATCGCTGATTGGGGCTGACGCCGAGTTCTACACCAAGAGCCACGACATACTCGATGTGTGGTTTGACTCCGGCACCACGCACTACACCGTGCTGCAAAAGAGCCACGCCGCCCAGTCCGCTTGGCCTGCAGACCTGTACCTGGAAGGCCACGACCAGCACCGCGGCTGGTTCCACAGCTCACTGCTGACCGCCTGCGCCATGTACGACCACGCGCCGTACAAAGGCCTGCTGACGCACGGCTTCACTGTCGATGCGAACGGCCGCAAGATGAGCAAATCCGAGAAAAACGGCGTCGATCCCCAGGTCACTGCGGGTAAGCTGGGCGCTGAAATCATCCGCCTGTGGGTCGCAGCCAGTGACTATTCAGGCGATATTGCCGGCGACGACAAAATTCTCGCCCGCGTGGTGGACACTTACCGCCGCATCCGCAATACGCTCAAGTTCTTGCTTGCCAACACCAGCGACTTTGACCCTGCAACCGACACCGTGCCTGCCGATCAAATGCTGGAAATCGACCGCTACGCGCTGGCCCGTGCAGCACAGATGCAGGCCACAGTCCTGGCCCACTACGAGGTGTATGAATTCCATCCCGTGGTCGCGAAATTGCAGGTGTACTGCAGTGAGGACTTAGGCTCGTTCTATCTGGACGTGCTGAAAGACCGCCTCTACACCACCGCACCCAAGA
Organism: Betaproteobacteria bacterium; assembly: GCA_043739385.1. GTDB lineage: Bacteria > Pseudomonadota > Gammaproteobacteria > Burkholderiales > Burkholderiaceae_C > Defluviibacillus. The sequence continues at coordinate 48,381 of JAYUED010000059.1, forward strand.
GCCTCGCCCGCCGCAGCGCACAAACTGCCTTGTTGCAAATTACCCAAGCCATGCTGCGCTGGATGGCCCCTTTCCTGAGCTTCACCGCTGAAGAAATCTGGGCACTGGAAGGCAAAAGCGAATCCATTTTCATGGAAACCTACGCTGACATGGAAGCGACGAGCCCATCATCTGAGGGCTTGCTCGCCAAATGGACGCGCATCCGCGAAATCCGTGACATGGTGAACAAAGACATAGAAGTGCTGCGCAAAGACGGCAAAGTGGGCTCCAGCCTACAAGCCACCGTGGTGCTGACAGCGCCCGCCGCCGACCACGCCTTGCTGGCCAGCCTGGGCGGCGATTTGAAGTTTGTATTCATTACATCCGCTATTAAATTAGTAGCTGGAGATGAATTAAATGTAAGCACTATGGCCTCATTGGATACAAAATGCGAGCGCTGCTGGCACTACCAGGAAGATGTGGGCAGCGTTGCCGCGCACCCAACGATTTGCGGGCGTTGCGTCAGCAATTTGTACGGCGTGGGTGAAACACGGTTGATCGCTTAAGACTCAAGATCATGGCAAGAAAATCCAACACAGCCGTCCGAACTTCGTTTGTGAAGTCCTCCAGCAGCAGCGCCAGCTTGCTGCCTTGGCTGGCGCTTGCAGCCATCCTCATTCTGATCGACCAGTTCACCAAAGTGCTGATCGTGGGCTACTACCAGTTGGGTGGAGCGACGCGTATCACCAGTTTTTTTGACGTAGTTCGGGCGCACAACACGGGGGCCGCGTTTTCGTTTCTGGCGTCTGCGGGGGGTTGGCAGCGCTGGTTCTTCACCGCCATTGGCGTGGCGGCTGCGCTGTTTATCGTGTGGATGCTGAAGGCCCACCCTGGCCAAAAGCTGTTTGCGTTTGCGCTAGCCTGCATCTTGGGCGGTGCTATCGGCAACGTAATTGACCGTGTGGTGTACGGCTATGTGGTGGACTTTTTGCAGTTCCACTGGGAATGGCTCAAACCCATGTTCCCTGGGGGCTACTTCCCTGCCTTCAACGTGGCTGACAGTGCGATCACTGTCGGGGCCACGTGTTTGATTCTGGATGAGATTTTGCGGGTACGCAAAGGGAAATAAAAAACCAAAAAAAAGGGGCGCAAAGCCCCTTTTTTACGCCTTTGCAGTAGATGTAGCAGCCTTGCGATCGGCCACAACTTTTTGCGCGCTAGGGCGCTCACCCACCAGTTTCATATAGGGCTTGTAGTCAATGCCAGCGGCTAACAGCAAATCTTCACCGTAGATTGCCTTACTCGTCATTCCCACCAAAGGCAAGCTCGCAAATGCAGCGCAATCAGCCTGCGTAAAAGTGTCACCAGCCAGATAGGGCGCAAACTTGGCGATGCGCTTGAAGGCCGCGATGTTTTTTTCCAGAACACTGCGCAGTTGGGCTACTTTCTCATCGCTCAGCGAACCGCCAAAGAAGGCTTTGCCGTGCAGCTCGCGGGCTACCAGCTCTAGGTGCAAATCCATGAAAACAATGAGTTCACGCACCTTAGCCGCGGCAAAAGCGTCAGCAGGCATCAACGGTGGGTTAGGGTAGGCCGTCTCGATGTACTCCATGATGACCTGACTCTCGCAAATTCCGCCTTGAGGCGTGCGAAGGAATGGGATTTTGGCCAAAGGAGAATCAGCCAAGACAGCTTCATCGGTGCTCTTGGTGGGTACATTGGCCTCGGCAAAGGGCACATTCTTTTCAAGCAGAGCGAGCTTGACTTTGTTGTAGTAGTTGGAAATAGGGGAGCCGCAAAGGGTGAGCATGGGAGAGGTCTCGTAAGTTTTGATGCTGGTAAGTTTAGGCGGCATGGCCGTGTCGATGTGGCACGCGGGAGACAAAGGAGCCGAGAAACAAAGGGCTACCTTGCCTCAGCCTGAGGATCATCTATCGACCCCGTGGACACCACCCGCATATCGCGGTTAAAGACCACCGTGAACAGCTTGGGCTGCATGGGTTGCTGTACCCAGCGCCAGTCGTAATGGGTTTCTCGTTTAAGGTCAAAAGTCATTATTTTTGCGGGCTTACCCAGCATTTTTCGCACATCTTCCATCATCATTCCTGGCTCAATTTTGGCGAAATTTTGTGGCGTCAGAACTTGGCGCAGTGCGCTCATCTTCCCATCAGGGCCGATGGAAATCATGTAATTGGTGCTGCCGTTGGGCTGGCGGTTGTATTCAAAGATGCGGGTTGACCTACCGTCGTTGCCAGCGCCATCCCAAATTTTTTCAGGCTCGCCAAACTTGGCACGTACATCGGCCTCTGTAGCAATGCCTTCTTCCAGCTCTTGAATGTGCTGCGAGTCGCAGCCGGCTAAACCAAATAAAGCTGCAAGACTGAACATCAACAGCCCCTTTGTGAAATAACCCTTGCGCATGATGCAGTTCCTTGGTCGTGGTGGTTGTACAGAAATATCTGCTCAAGCCTAACGGCTGAGGCCGGTAAAATAGCGACAAAGGTTTACAACATGTCCCTACTTCGCTCGATTTTTCTACGTCCCGACTACAAATCGGAAATCAGCCAGTTCATTGACCAAATGAAAGCCCAAAAACCCACGTTGGAAGCCGAGCAGCTGGCAGGCCGGGCTCTGCTATGGGACAAAAAGATTGACCGCAGCGCGCAAGCCGATTTTCTGGACGCCAAAGAGCCCCAAAAACCTTACGTCTACCAGACCAAGGTTTGACGCAGGACGACACACTCCCCACAGCCATGCCACTGGTCGTAGACCGCGTGGCAATGGCTCGTCTTTACGGCGAACCCCTGTTCGCGCTGCCGAACGACCTGTACATTCCTCCCGACGCGCTGGAAATCTTCCTTGAGGCCTTTGAAGGCCCACTGGACTTGCTGCTCTACCTGATTCGCAAGCAAAACTTCAACATCCTAGACATTCCCATGGCGGGGCTCACGCGCCAGTACCTGAGCTACGTAGACGAGATTCGCACCCGCAACCTGGAGCTTGCTGCTGAATATTTGCTGATGGCCGCGATGCTGATCGAAATTAAATCGCGCATGCTGCTGCCCCCTAAAAAAGTGGCTGAGGGTGTGGAGCCCGAAGATCCGCGTGCAGCGCTGGTACGACGTCTGTTGGAATACGAAAAAATGAAGCTCAGCGCAGCACGCTTGAATGCCCTGCCCCAGTTTGGCCGCGATTTTTTGCGTGCAGATGTGTTCATCGAGCAATCTCTACAACCTCGCTTTCCCGAGGTCAACGTAGACGAGTTGCGCGACGCTTGGGCGTCTATCCTGAAGCGCGCCAAGCTGATCCAGACCCACAAAATCACCCGCGAAGAACTCAGCGTGCGCGAATACATGACACTGGTGCTCAAGGCACTACAAGGTCACAAGTTTGTCGAGTTTGAAAAACTGTTTGACGCGACCAAAGGCGTACCGGTGCTGGTGGTTACCTTTATTGCCCTGCTGGAACTGGGCAAAGAAACGTTAGTAGAAATCACGCAGGCCGAAGCATTTGCACCCATTTACGTGCGGCTGGCCTATTCACCCCTGTGAATCAGCCGCAGACAGGTTGCTGGCAACCGCACTCCCCTGCAACTTTCGGTAAAGCGTTCCCCGCGAGACACCCAGTGCCCTGGCCGCTTTAGAAATATTGCCAGAACAAGCCAGCAACGTACTTTCAATCAGCTGAAGACTGTGGTTTTCCAAAGTAGCTGGAGACACCGGGGCTATCGGCTCTGGGACCAACGCAAGGTGATGAGGCTGCTGTGGTTCAGGCGTTAACACTACAGCTTGGGCCACGGCGTGATCAAAGTCCACGCCGTCTCGGGCCTGCAATACGGCCTGCACCCACACACCTAAACCACTAGGCAAACGCAGCGGTTGCGGTAACGGCTTGCGCAGCTGCTGCAGCAGCTGCGCTAAGCTGAGATTGAACACAGTCTCGACACTGCAAGGCAACGTACCAGATGGCACACTGGTCAACCGGGCTGCCATACTGTTCAGCCATGCCACTTGGCCATCTGCAGTGATGCCCGCCAACGCTTCCATAGGAGTACCCAACAACGTGGCGTTGGCCTGAAAGCGCAGGATCAAGTGCTCTTGCGATTGCGTTTGCAGCAACCGGTTTTCGATCATGGTGGCGTACATTCCCACAACCGACGCTGCATCGAACCCAAACGCACGCGCCTCAATGGTCAAATCCAACACAGCTGCCAACCGGCCCTGCACATCACGGATCGGTGCTGCTGCACATTGGAAAGTGTCCAAACAATCAAAAAAATGTTCGGCGCCCGTCACCACGCTGGCTTGTCCGGTTTTAGCGACGATACCGGGGGCCGAAGTGCCCACCGCACCCTCGGCAATATTGACACCCACCCGTGAAGCAATGGTTAACAGCGGCTGCGCACATGCGAAAGGGTTTTGCGTTGCATGAACGATTACACCTTGCGGATCGGTCAGCAACACACGGCAATCGGTGCCGACCAACGAGGCTTCCAGTTGCGACAGCTCAGGGCTTGCCGCTTTTAGCAGCTGCCGGTTAAACCGCAAAGTAGCGTGCAAGCGGCTGGTTGTGACGGGGTTAAACGTTGGTCGCGACGAGGTGGACTCATGCGCAGCATGGCAGCGCATCCATGACTGAATCACAGCCTCACCAACTAAGCCTGAAGGCCGGGTCCCTTCCTCAAAAAACTGCTGCCGCGCCAAAGCTGTACGCTCAGCAACTGTCTGAAAAAAAAGCTGACGGGGCACACTGCCGCTAGTTTTGAGCGTGGAAGACATGGTGAAAAAAGTGGATTCACGGCGCTTCAGGATGGCACGAAAACACGCCTTGCCGCAGTTACACAGAGAGCCTGAAGGTGCGCGATCTTAGGCCAATTACCAGCAATGCATCAAGAGGGTTTTGGCTTAGCAGGCTACAGAGCTGTCATTCCACACATGACAAAAAAAGAGTGTTCCGCAATAGAACACTATCTCGACAGGGTATTCCCGAGGGTTTCGCTTCGCTAATTTCTCGCAACACTGACACCGTCTGCGCTGCGAATGTGATGGTCCTGTTATGCGGTGCAGCAGATCAATATAACTGGAGACAAAACATGGTTCAGATTCGTTCGCTGATGGGTATAGCAGCAGGTAGCGTTATGGCAGTTGCGTTGATGACTGGCGCACAGGCCCAAAGTCTGGAAGCGCTGAAACAAGATTCTAAAAATACAGACGATGTGCTGACCTACGGCATGGGCTACAACAACCAGCGCTACAGTCCGCTGAAACAGATCAATAGCCGCAACGTGGCAAATATGACGGCCAAGTGGAGCTACAGCCTGAACAACCCGCAGGGCCAAGAGTCGCAGCCCATTGTGTATGACGGAGTGATGTACGTCACCACCCACAACACCACGGTAGCGCTTGATCCACTGACCGGTAAGCAGCTCTGGAAGCAAGACATTGAACTGCCGCAAGACGTGTTCAAAATGGCCTGCTGCGGCATTGTGAACCGAGGTGCTGCGATTTTTGACGGCAAACTGTTTCGCGCTACGTTGGATGCCCACATCATTGCGCTTGACGCTAAAACGGGCAAACAACTCTGGAAAAGTAAGGCTGCTGACTACAAAGATGGTCAAGCAATGACCGGAGCTCCACTGATCGCCAATGGCGTCGTCATTACCGGCATAGCTGGGGGTGAATACGGCACACGCGGCTTTATCGACGGCTGGGAACCCTCTACAGGCAAAAAACTATGGCGTATTTACACCACTGCCGCCCCTGGCGAAAAGGGCGGCGATTCCTGGCCTGCGGACACAGCTATGAAAGGCGGCGCACCAAGCTGGCTAACAGGTGCATATGACCCTGAACTCGACCTTGTCTACTGGGGTACCGGAAACGGCGGCCCGTGGAATGCCGAAACACGTAAGGGAGACAACCTGTACGTGGATTCAGTGTTGGCGTTTCGCCCTAGCACTGGTGAGCTGGTGTGGCATTACCAGTTCTCACCCAACGACTTGTACGACTACGACTCCACCGAAGTCGGCATGTTGGTCGACATGAAAATCAACGGTGAAAACAAAAAAGTTCTCACGCAAGCCAACCGTAACGGTTTCTTTTATGTACTTGACCGCACTAACGGCAAACTGCTGGCCGCCAACCCGTATGTGAAAGTCAACTGGGCCGACAAAATCGACTTGGCCACCGGTCGCCCAGTAGAGTCTGACGTGACCAAGCGCATCCGTGCAGGCGGCGACGAAGAAGTGTGGCCCTCAGTGATCGGCGGTAAGAACTGGAACCCCATGTCATGGAACCCTTCCACTGGCTTGGCCTATGCCAACACGATCAATATGAGCTGGCCTTACCAGTTGGCCAAACCGGAATATAAACGTGGCGAATGGTACTTGGGCGTCAACTTCCGGGGTGTCACCATGCCCAAAGACCAGCCCCATGGCTACCTGAGTGCGATTGACCCGATGACGGGTAAGAGCAAGTGGCAAATGGCGTGGCCTGGTCTGCCCAGCATGGCTGGCACCTTGTCCACAGGCGGTGATTTGGTGTTCACCGGCGCGGCAACGGGCGAATTCATGGCTGTGAATGCCAGCACAGGTGAGAAGCTGTGGCAGTTCCAAACAGGCTCAGGCATCATCGGTTTACCCGTCACGTGGTCAAACAACGGCAAGCAATATGTCACTGTTGTCTCCGGTGCTGGAGGCGTTTGGAGCTTACTGGGTGACGAACGCATGGCCAGTGTTCCCGCTGGAGGTTCTGTGTGGACATTTGAAGTGCGTTGAACGTGCACACAGTGATTAAGCAAATGCTTCCTGTGGTGATCACAGGTTGTGTGGCGCTGGCCTTGGTCAGCGCCACACAGGCACAAACTCCTCCCGCTGTACGGTTCCCTGCTGCATCCATCGAAAACGGCAAAGCCCTTTTTGATCGTACCTGTGCACAGTGTCATGGGCGCAATATGGTGAACGCAGGCACCACGGTGTATGACCTTCGACGCTTTCCTGTGGACGACCCCGAGCGCTTTGTGCAGTCTGTCACTAAAGGCAAAGGCAATATGCCTTCGTTTAGTGACGCTCTGGCAGCTGACGAGATTCAGCTGCTATGGGCGTACGTAGGCTCTCGTGGTGGAAAGGAACCCTGAATCTATGAAACAATTTTTAACGGCACTGTCCACCACTTTGCTCCTGGCGGCAACGCCCGCCTTGTGGGCGGAACCCCTATCGGTATGTATGAGTGCTGACAGCGCACCGCAATCGTCTGCCAAGCCACACGGTACGCTTACGGGCTTTGACGTTCAGTTGGCGGAGGCTATCGCCACAGCTATGGGCCGTGAGCTGAAACTTGTACCCTTTGATTCTGAATACGAAAAAGAATCTACCCTGGCGCACGAGGTCAACGCGCTGCTGTCCTCTGGACTATGTGATTTAGCCAGCGGTTTTCCGCTGATGCAAGCCGACCTTGGCCCACCCTCCCGTGCTACTGCGCGCACGCCGGACTATCCGGGAGCAAAGCGCAAGCGTGAACGCCCGTTCATCCCGTTGGGAGCCTTAATGGCAAGCCGTGCTTACCAAGCCAGTACGCTGGTCGTGGTGCTTCGGCCAGATTCACCGCCTGTCAACTCGTTATTGGATCTGCGTGACCGAAAAATTGGCGCAGTACCTGGGACATTGGGCGGAACGTTGATTAGTATGTATCGCAACGGTGTGTTGCGCACAGGAATGGTCTCACTCACCCAGCGCGAAGATGCGTGGGTAGCGCTTGAATCAGGCCGTGTGGATGCCCTGATCGTCCCTAGCGCAACGTATGACGCTTACCGGCTGGAAAAACCCCAGACCTCATTGACGCTGGCCGCCTACAAGCGTCCTGTAGGAATCAATCTGGGCTTCGTTGCACTAAGCACTCAAGCCGCATTGCTGACAACAGTTAACAAGGTCATTGAGGGCGCTCAGACCGATGGTCGTATGCAGCACTGGGCTCTCGGTGAAGGACTAAGCTGGCAGCCTCCTGTCTTACCAGAGGTAGCTGCTGGGCTCTCGCTGCAAAGTCTGGTAGCTGACTGAAGCAAGGGGCTGCGTACTGACCTTTCTGCGGTAACTAGTTAGATCCTAGTCAGGTTGAGCCTTTGCTTCATAACTGACTACCCGGTTACGCCCCAGCGACTTGGCTTGGTACATCGCCAAATCAGCCTGATGCAGCAAGGCCTCCTCCGACAAACCTGGTGCAATCGTTGTCAGCCCAATGCTCACAGTCAACTCGCGATTACCCCGGACTTTGCCATTCGCCATAGCCAACTGAAAGGGTGTGTTGGCAATATTGGCACGTAGCGCGTCTAACGCACCATGGGCTTGCTCCAAGGCGGTGAATGGCATCAGAACTGCGAACTCTTCGCCGCCCATGCGGGCTACAAAATCTGTATTGCGCAGCCCCTTATGCAAAAGTCTGGCCACATGGCGCAAAGCCAAATCACCAACGTCATGACCTTCTTTGTCATTGATTCGCTTGAAATAATCGATGTCCACCATAGCTATAACCAAAGGTGTGCCAGTGCGACGACTTTGAGCCGCTTCATAAACTAGCTGCTCGATACCCGCACGACGGTTGGGCAAACCAGTGAGTACGTCGCTCATGGCCAAAGATTGCAGACGCTGGACATAGTTTTCACTGGCAATCTCTGTCATCAACACGATACCCATAGCAGTCGCTACGCAACTGCCTATCACCAGTGTGCGAAAAAAATAAACTAATGCGGGATTCAGTGCCACTACAGAGGGATGCGCTGGCCAACTTTTAAATTCAAAAAATAGAAAAACTCCGCTGCTGACAACCATAAAAAATACACACCAGCGCCACTCTGAAAGTCGATACAGGGGCAGGCTCAGCACGGCGATCAAGAGCAAATAATAGTGAGCCGAGAGCACGGTGCCTTGGCCCGCCACCACAATGGCGCAGAGTTCAAACAGGATCACCGTAAATATGTACGCCCGAGCAATTAGGTAACGGCCTTGTGCATGCAGCCAAAAAGTGATGCAGGTCAACAAAGCGAAGGGCCATTGCACCAAGCCTGAGAAGATTAAGCCCCACACGCCACTCGCCAAAAACAAAGCGTTGAACACCACGTTAGAAACCAGTGCAATTATGGCGGCCACATTGACCAAAATTACCTTGAGTCGATCAGCGGGGTCAGCCCCATCTACCACCCCGACAGTGGCCCAATAACGCAACCACAGCCAAAGCGCTGGCGGGCGGGCAGATGGTGTAAAAGATGACGTAGCAGATGATGATGGCTCAAAAGGAGCAGAAGAAGCCTTGGTCATGGCGTCACGTACCACTTGTAAGCCACTCAGATCGCGAAGACTCTAAGGTGGAAAACTGATCCGCCTCGACCATGGTCACTTGGTTGCGCCCTGCGTTTTTAGCCCGATACATAGCCAGATCCGCCGCGCGCAGCAGCCGGTTGGAAGACAAACCAGAGTGATGAAGAGCAACGCCTACGCTGGCGGTCAACGCACGTGGGCCATCAGGCGCTGCAAATGGCAAAGCAGCAAGGCCTGCACGCAAGCGCTCTGCACCCGCCTGCGCATGGGCAACACTGCTCGCTTGCATCAGCACCACAAACTCTTCTCCGCCCATACGGGCGACGAAATCTCCCGCACGCGCCTGGACTTTTAACTGCTGCGCCACATGCTTGAGCGCCTCATCACCTACGGCATGACCATACTGGTCGTTTACCTCTTTGAAGTGATCTAAATCTACTAAAGCAATTGCGATTGAGCCCCCCGAGCGCTGGACTTTGGACAATTCCCGAGACAAGGCTGCTTGAAACCAGCGCCGATTGGGCAAACCCGTCAACAAGTCAGTACGGCCCAATACATCAAGCTGACGCACATACGAGTCCATCATGAACTCGGTCAACAGCATCACCACCATCAACACAGCGACACATGCCCCAATTTTGACCACCTGAATCAGGTGAACCGCATCACTTGACATGGCATAAACAGAAGGATTCGATGGCCAACCTCTCAATTCAAAAAACAGGAATAGCGCGGTACTGACGCTCACCACACAAGCAGACAAGCGCCATTCTGAGATTTTGAAAAAAGTGAGCGACAAAACTGCCAGCAGCAAGAAGTAGTAATGAGACTGCAGCAAAGATCCCTGTCCCAGAACAATACTGCCCAGCACTGAGGCCACCGAGACTGCAAAAAAATAGGCTCGCGCCAACTGAAAACGACCGCATCTGTTGATCGTCCAAACCACCACACAACACAACGCTAGGGTAAGCTGCAGCAATGTGGTCACCGTCAGCCCCCACACCCCGTATGTCCTATAAATTAGGGCAAAAATCATGCCACCAGTTACAGCTACGAGCGCGCTGGAATTAACAAGCACCACCTTGCGCTGCAACACCACATCTGACGTATGGTGAACACCCGCACCCACCAAGGCACTGACCTGAGCCCAAAGGGCGCGGCCAAAGGTTGCCAGTGCGAAAGACAAACTGGCAAACAAAGCCGTCATGGTGTTGTGCAGCAGGGAGAACAAGCTGCAAAGTGTAACCAAATGTCTAGCAATACGGCCGAGGCATATTTAACTATTCACATGAAAATTAAAGCGTTAGAGCAACGGCACCCAGCAAACCGACGAATCAGCCTCTCAAGCGCTCTAGCAACGCAGCGGTAGAAGCATCCAGCCCACCCACATCCCCCGTGGCCAAACGCCCTTCAATGTCTTTTGCTAGCACCTTACCCAGCTCCACACCCCACTGATCAAAGCTGTTGATGCCCCAAAGCGCACCACTCACAAATACCCGGTGCTCGTACAACGCAATAAACGCTCCAAGGCTCTGGGGCGTTAGGGACTCCAGCACAAAGAACGTGCTGGGCCGATTGCCTGGAAAGTTCTTGTGCCCGCCAACATCGCCCTTGCCAACCATCAGCGCTTGGGCCTGGGCCACAGCATTGGCCAGTAATTTAGGCTGATGGCCGGGCAAGGTGTGTATTGCTTTTTTGACCGTAATGAACTCCACCGGTATCACGTCCGTGCCCTGGTGCAGCATCTGGAAGTACGCATGCTGCCCGTTAGTACCCGGTTCGCCCCACAACACCGGTGAGGTGCCAAACGGCAACAACTGGCCCTGGGCATCAACACGTTTGCCGTTGCTTTCCATCTCCAGCTGCTGAAAGTAGGCGGGCATTCGTCGCAAAGCGCTGTGGTACGGTGCGATGCAGCGGCTGGTGAAGCCATGAAAATTGCGGTACCAAACATCGAGCAAACCCAGGCGTACAGGCAGGTTTTGAGCCAGTGGTGCTGTACGAAAATGTGCGTCCATCGCATGGGCTCCGGCTAGAAAGCCGTGAAACCCATCTGTCCCTAAGGCAATGGCAATCGGCAACCCAATTGCTGACCACATCGAATAGCGCCCACCCACCCAATCCCAAAAACCAAAGGTAGTGCTGATGCCAAAATCGTTGGCTGCCGCCACATTGGTAGTCAAAGCGGCGAAATGCCGGGCAATGTCGGTGCCTCCCTGCGCTTCAAACCACGCCTTAGCTGAAGCCGCGTTGGTCATGGTCTCGGTTGTAGTGAAAGTCTTGGAGGCAATCAAAAACAAAGTGTTTTCAGGTCTAACCTTCGCCAAGACACCAGCTAACTCATGGCCATCGACGTTGGAGACAAAGTGGATCCGCCGCTTGGGCTCAGCAAATGCGTCCAGAGCCAGCACCACCATTTGTGGGCCTAAATCAGATCCCCCGATGCCGATGTTGACGATGTCTGTAATAGCACCATCCACGCGCACCTGTTCGGCGAAGCGCAGCATGGAATCCAGTGTGGTGTGAACTTCGTTCAACTCATTTGCTATTAAATTAGGCGTCAATGGCACTGAGTCAGGTTTGACTTCAGGCGGTTCACGCAGTAAATAATGCATCACCGCCCGGTGCTCGGTACCGTTGATAAGCTCGCCTGCAAACATCGCATCGCGGTGCTGCGCCAAGCCGCATTGCTCCGCCAATTGCAACAACAGCACCTCGGTGGGCGCGTCGATCAAGTTCTTCGACATATCAGCGAAGACATGCGGCGCACTTTGGCTTAACCGCACTACACGCTGAGCGTCCTCACGCAAAGCAACGCGGGCGTCGAAGATGGCCCCCATGGCGTCAAACTGCGCTTGCAGCTGGCCCCAAGCAGGGGTCCGGTCACAGCGTACCGTCATGGGCTTAGGCATGGCTCAGGCTCCCAGCAGCAGCTTGTCCAACTTCACCGCATCAACGACAAAACCGCGGATACCTTCGGCCAACTTGTCAGTAGCCATGGCATCCTCGTTCAGCGCGAAGCGGAAGGCGGCTTCGTCGTAGTTCACAGGGGATAAATCTAGCGCTTTGGCGGCTTGGGCGTCCAACGCCAGCGGAACGGCTACGTCGCTGGCCGTCATTTGGGCCAGTAAATCAGGGCTAATGGTTAGCAAATCGCACCCGGCCAACGCAGTAATCTGTCCCACGTTGCGAAAGCTCGCGCCCATCACTTCAGTGGAGATGCCAAATTTTTTGTAATGGTTGAAGATGGCCCGCACAGATCTCACGCCGGGGTCGTTCGCGCCCGCGTTGTCTGCTTCAACCCACGCACTACCCGCATTCTTTTTGGCCCAGTCGTAAATACGGCCAACGAATGGCGAAATCAGCTTCACCTTGGCTTGCCCACACGCCACCGCCTGGCAGAACGAAAACAGCAGTGTCAGGTTGGTATGGATGCCACGCTGTTCCAAGCGCTGCGCTGCCTGAATGCCCTCCCAGGTGGCCGCAACTTTGATGAGGATGCGGTCCGAGGAAATGCCTTGCGCCTGGTACATCTCGATGAGGCGCTCACCACGCGTAAAACTGGCGTTGGCGTCAAAGCTCAAGCGAGCATCGACTTCAGTCGAAACGCGGCCCGGCACTGACTTCAAAATTTCGCAGCCAAAGCGAACAATGAGCCGGTCCATCTGTTCGTCGAGCGGCTTGTTGCGAAATTGAGCCACTGTGTCAGTAAGCAGCGGCGCGTAATCTGCTTTTTGCACCGCCTTCAAAATCAGCGAAGGATTGGTGGTGGCGTCTTGCGGACGGAACGCGGCAATTTGCAGGAAATCGCCGGTATCGGCTACAACAGTGGTGTGAAGTTTGAGGGCGTCGAGTTGGTTCATAGCCTGATTATTCAGGTTTTTCCCTTGAATGGGCCGTAAAACTGCATGGAAAGAGTTACGTACCGAAATCAATTACCGATACTTTTCAGCCACGCTGACGCCTTCGTGCAAAAGTGCAGTGATCTACAAAGAGGATAACAATAGGCAAGATTGCGGTGGGAACAACCTCAATCGTTACCCCAACGCCAGTGCCATGACCCCCAAACCAATCGCAACGGCTCCGACAATCCGCAAAGCACGGTCGCCCTCGCCTAGCAAATGTCCACCAATCAGCGCGGCGAATAGCATGCTGACCTCACGCGCAGGTGCAACATGGCTAACAGGCGCTAGGCGTACGGCGTAGAGCACGCAGACGTAAGCTGCAGGACTGGCCACGGCGACGACGACGGCGTGCTTCCATTGCAGCGCCCACAGCCGTTTGGCCTCAGGGATATCCCGCAACACTGGCACGATGGACAATGGCAGGCGCAGGATGTTGCACCAGTAGTCAAACAAAATGGGGGACAACGCGACGACTTTGACGGCGTAGGCGTCCAGCACGGTGTAACTGGCAATCAGCGCGCCCGTCATCAAGCCCCAAAACACACCTACTTTGATGCGTTGCCTTTTGTCAGGATCGTGTGCAGCCTTGAACAATCCAGGGCCACCTGCTATTAAAAATACACCAATCACCACACCTACAATGCCTAAAAAACCCCAGGTGGATATCTGCTCGCCCAAAACCACGACAGCAAAGGTGGACGACAGCAGTGGCCCGCTGCCTCGCGCCAAGGGGTAGACAACAGTCAAATCACTTTTGCGGTAACCCGTCAGCAGGCAGTAAAAATACACCCAGTGGATAAAGCCGCTGAGGGCAATCAAGCCCCACTCTTTGGCGCCCCAAGTGGGCACTACATCCCAGCCCAGCCACAGCGCCAGTGGAGCCCAGACCACGGCCATGATGATGCCGCTGAAGAAGGTGAACCGAACATCACCGTTGGCTTTTTTAGCGACTATGTTCCAACTGGCATGGATGATGGCGCCCAGAAGGACGAGTAAAAAAGCGGTAACGGGCATGGGTTGCGACTTTACATGCTATATCCTCACCTTAGTCCTAGCCCTTGCCTAAACCCGCCGCAAACACAACAACCGCAAATGACTTTGTCCGGCTCAGGGGTAGACCGTGATACACCCGATGCTGCTGGTGGCCACCAATTGCTTAGTGCTGTCATACCCTTGCACTTGGTAGCAATGGGTTTCGTTAACGTAGACCGAGTTGTCGATCAAGGTGACGTCGTTCACCGTCGCCAACAAATAACCATCGCGAATCACCACAAAGCGGGCCACATACGGGTTGTCGCTCCAGTCCAGCTCAATAGCTTGCGGCCCGACGCGTGTCAGGGCCAACGAGAGTGGAGCAACAGGTGGGGGCTGAACGACAACAGGCACGGTGACATCCACATAGCCACCGCCACCGCCGCCACACGCGGTGACACCGCCCAAAACTAGGACCGACAAAGCGCTGCCCAACAGGAATCGGCGCGCAAACAAGTTGATTAATTTCATCAGAAAGTCCTTCAAGGTGCCGTTACAGGGCTAGCCGTCACAGACAGCTTGGACGCACTGAGGTAGAGCAGTGGTGTCGACGATGGCAAGGGCGGAATATCGCCACCTAAGCTACCCTGACGGTCAATGCGCAACTCCACGAACCGGTCAAACGGACTGGCTGTATTCAAATTAGCGACCATCGAAGCCGGAGGTAGGGCATCGCTCGATAACCCCCCGGCAGCACCGCGCAAATCCATGCCGCTGGCCTGCTGGTTGACCTGAATCCAGCTGAACCGCAAGATACCTGAGGGCAACACTGATTTGGCCTCCACCCGCACCGACTCGCGGCTGGGGAAACCGCCGCCACCGTCACTGACGAGAATTTGCGCTTGTGTCACGGGAAAATCGACCGTAGTGCTACCTAAAACTAAGCGAAACGAGCGAATCGCGCCGCTGTATCGGCCTTTCAGCGGATCAGGGTCCCCGTCAGGGCTGCTGTCGTCATAACGCACAGAGAACGACCATTGGCCCGAGGCAAGGTCGCTTCGAGAAAAGCCCAAATCCTGAGGAAGGGTGGCTAGCTGTGCGGGCGTTGGCGGCTTGAAGCTGCCCGTACCTGTCAGTTGAATATCGGCGGCATAGGTGGTTCCAGCCAAGGTAACGCTGGTCATGGCCACCAGCGCCACAGCGCTGAGAAAAGCCGTCACTTTGACCCGGTGTGGGGAGCGCTGATTACTTGGATAGCGTAGAGGTTCTGTGTGCATGGTCATTGCGCGAACCCTATGAAGGATTCGACTTAAGAGTACCGTCCCACAACGCTTGGTAACTGCAGTCAGATGACAAGATTTTTCACACCATATGGCGATTCACTCACATCCAGAAGTTACATGAATCGCTAATTAACATGAAACTAAGTTACATTAATACCCGTTAATTTCCCCTTTTATATCTGGTGCGAACATGAGTTTTGATCTGGTTTTGTTTGGCGGTACGGGCGATTTGGTGTGGCGCAAGCTGATGCCAGCGCTATTTCAGGCATTTCGGCATGGCACATTGCCCGCCGAGGGCCGCATCATCGGAGTGGCCCGCGATGAGCTGAGCGACACGCAATATCGCGATCTGATTCGCCAGCGTTTTGAAAAAGTCGATCTGGCCAAACGCCCCAGTGAAGAAGAGTTTGCACGCTTTGCAGACATGCTTCATTACCTGCGGATGGACTTGTCTCAGCCCGCATCCTACGAAGCACTGTCAGACCTTTTGACCCAACGCAGTGCCGATAACGTAGTGATGTACGTGGCAACTGCCCCCTCGTTGTTCACCACCGTGTGCGAGCAGTTGGCCACAGCCGGCATGAACAAATCTCACGTCAAAATAGTGCTTGAAAAACCACTGGGCCACGATTTGGCGTCCAACCGGGCGATCAACGAAAGCGTGCGCCACGCATTTTCCGAAAATCAAATTTTTCGTATTGACCATTACCTGGGTAAGCCTGCGGTACAAAACCTGCTGGCCATGCGCTTTGGCAATGCCTTGTTTGAGCCGCTGTGGCGCCGCGAGACGATCGCCAATATCCAAATCACCATCGCTGAAGAGCTTGGCGTAGAAAAGCGTGGCCCGTTTTACGACCGCACTGGCGCCATGCGTGACATGGTGCAAAACCACGCTTTGCAACTGCTGTGCGCGATCGGTATGGAACCGCCAATCAACTCGCATGCTGACGCGATTCGAGACGAGAAGCTGAAAGTCTTGCGCTCACTAAAACACTGGACACCGACCACGCTGTCGCAACAGGTGGTGCGCGGCCAGTATGTGTCAGGCAACGTAGAAGGCGTGGTAGTGCCGGGCTATTTGCAAGAGGCGGGCATCCCGGAAGATTCGACCACCGAGACTTTTGTCGCGTTGCGCACCGAGATTGCCAACTGGCGCTGGGCTGGTGTGCCTTTTTACATTCGTACAGGCAAACGGCTGGCGGGGCGCGACGCGCATATCGAGGTGAACTTTCATCCCACGCCGCATGAAATTTACCAGTCACCACAAGGCAAAGTAAACCGCCTCATCATCAATCTGCAACCCAAGGACGGCTTAGAGCTGCACTTGTTCGCGCAGGGTGCCAGTAACCGCCGCCAGCAGCAAGCGCTCAGCCCGGTACAGCTGGACTTGGACTTTGACAAGCGCTTCGGCGCTGACCGCGTGGGCGCATATGAACGCCTGCTGTTGGACGTGATCCATGGCCGTCTGAACCTGTTCGTGCGAAGCGACGAACAAGAAGAAGCTTGGCGCTTTGTGGAACCTATTCTGGAGCACTGGAAGGCCGATACTTCGGGACCAAGGCCTTACGCTGCAGGCAGTTGGGGGCCAAGTGCCGCCAGCGCGATGATTGCACGGGATGGCTATTGCTGGAGCGAGGAATCGTAACTTGACCAATTCTCTATAGTGCCAATCAAACCGTGAAAAAACATAAATCACTATAAAAATAATACCGTCATGTGCATATTTAGACTGCACTACACGCCATAACAGAGACAAATAATCATGCTAGACAGAATTCGTGCATCGCTTCCTTCTCTGGCCCCTGCTGAACAACGCGTAGGCAAACTGGTTCTGGCTGACCCGCGCGCGTTCGCCAATTTACCTGTCAGCCAGCTGGCCGAACGCTCACATGTCAGCAAGCCCACCGTTGTGCGCTTTTGCCGTAGCGTTGGCTACGACGGCTTGTCTGATTTCAAACTCAAACTAGCAGGTAGCGTGAGTGAAGGTGTCCCGTTTATCCACCGCAGCGTAGATATGGACGATAAAACCAATGACGTGCTGGTGAAGGTGATTGACAACACGGTGGCCGCGTTTTTGAAGTACCGCAACGACGCCAGCACCTTCGCTATTGAGCGTGCCGCCACGGCCTTGGCCGAGACCTACAAAACCGGTAAACGTATCGAGTTTTTTGGCGTAGGAAACTCAGGCTTTGTGGCGCAAGACGCACAACACAAATTCTTTAGATTAGGCGTGAACACCATTGCGTATAGCGACGGACATATGCAGGTAATGAGCGCCACCATGCTTGGGCCGGGAGACTGCATTGTGGTGATTTCCAACTCAGGCCGTACCCGGGATTTGATGGATGCGTGCGATATCGCCCGCAAAAATGGCGTCACTACCATTGTCATCACCGCCAGCGGCTCCCCACTCGCCTCTGCCGGGCAAATTCATTTGGCAGCTGACCATCCCGAAGGTTACGACCGCTACAGCCCCATGGTGTCACGCCTGCTGCATTTGATGATTGTGGACATCCTGGCCACCTGCGTAGCACTGCGCATTGGCGGCAGTCGTTTACAACCGTTGCTGCAGGAGATGAAGAACAACTTGCGAAGTAAGCGGTACGCTTGAACAGGGTACGACTCCTAGACCTAGCTCTGGCCTAAATCCGTCCCTCTTCCACAGCGTGGCAGGCAATCTTCACGCCACCCAGCATCAGCAATGCGGGCCGTTCTGCCTTACAGCGGGTATTGGCGTGGGGGCAACGGGGATGGAAGGTACATCCGGTAGGTGGATTCAGCGGATTGGGTACCTCGCCTTGCACTGGCGTGCGGGCACGACCGGTGTCATGCATTTTGGGAATGGCGTCCAACAGCATGCGTGTGTACGGGTGGCGCGGATTGGCAAACAAGGTTTGCTTGTCCGCCAGTTCAACTAAACGGCCTAAATACATCACGCCCACTTGGTCGCTCACATGGCGCACCACCGCGAGATTGTGGGAGATAAACAGGTACGTCAGGCGCCGCTCGCGCTGCAAATCCTTCATGATGTTAAGCACCTGAGCTTGCACAGACACGTCCAGAGCGGAGGTCGGTTCGTCGCATACCAAAAACTCGGGTTGTGTGGCCAATGCGCGGGCGATAGAGATGCGCTGGCGCTGACCACCCGAGAACTGGTGCGGGTATTTGACACGGTCTAATGGGCTTAAGCCAACAGACTGCAAAAGCGCTTCAACGCGAGTGCGCAACTCCGCTTTATCGGTAACCAGTCCATGCTCCGACAGTGGCTCACCAACGATGCCCTCAACTGTCCAGCGCGGGTTCAGGCTGGCGTAAGGGTCTTGAAAAATCATCTGTATGCGACGGCGCAGTACCCTGCCTTGTGGGGTTTTGAAGGCTGCATGAGCGTCTTGTCCATCGAACTTCACATTACCTCGGCTGGGGTTGTACAGACCGACCAAAAGACGAGCAACAGTACTTTTTCCGCAGCCAGATTCACCCACCAAAGCCAGCGTTTTACCCTTTTCAATCTCAAAACTGACGCCATCCACGGCATGGAGCAGCACCCGTGGCTTGCGTTCGATCACACGGTTCAGCCAAGGGGCAGACACGTCAAAGGTTTTGGCAATATCGGTAACTTGCACCAGCGGGGAGATGGCGGTAGCCGTGGAATTCGTAGGCATGGCGGGTATCGTGGCGCTCATGCTGTGCCCTCGTGCAACCAGCAGGCGGCGCGGGAAGCTCCGGCGGGCATGAGATCAGGGCTTACCTGGCGACATTTATCAAGGGTTTTGGTGCAACGCGGATTGAAAGCGCAGCCTTGGGGAATAGCGTTCAAGCGGGGCATGGTGCCGTCAATTTGGTACAGACGTTCGCGGTCAATCGACATATCAGGGATAGCGGCCATCAGGCCAGCGGTATAGGGATGGGCCGAGTGGTTAATGACCTCATGAACCGGGCCAATCTCTGCGACACGCCCAGCGTACAGCACGGCCACACGGTCGCAGGTTTCGGCAATCACGCCCATGTCATGGGTAATAAGCATCACACCCACCCCACGCTCACGGCAAAGCTTTTTCAGTAGGCTGATGATTTGCGCCTGGATAGACACGTCAAGTGCTGTGGTGGGCTCGTCGGCCACGATCAATTGCGGCTCTGCGGCCAGTGCCAGCGCAATCACCACCCGCTGACGCATACCCCCACTGAACTGGTGGGGAAAGTGCTCTATACGTTCAGCCGCTGCCGGAATACCCGTGTCCTGCAACAGGCTGATAGCACGTGATCGAGCCTCGCTGGGGGAGACGGGCAGGTGCGTCAAAATTGTCTCAGTGAGCTGGCGCCCCACGCTGTAGAGCGGGTTCAATGAGGTCAATGGGTCTTGAAAAATTGCGCCTATTTTGCGGCCACGGATGTGGCGCATTTTGGCATTGGGTAGGTTGTCGATGCGCTCACCGTTCAGCAGAATTTCACCGCTAGCAATGCGCCCTGGGGGTTCCAACAAACCAATGATTGCGGCACCAGTCAGTGACTTGCCTGCACCAGATTCACCCACCACACCCAAAATCTCGCCGGGGGCAATGTCGAAAGAAATATTGTCCAGCGCTCGCAGCGTACCGTGGCGGCCGGGGAACTCAACGACGAGGTTGTTAACTTGAAGCAGGGGACTGGTCATGGGGGTCAAAAGGTACAAGGTCACAGGGCCACAGCGTGGAGCATCGTATCTTTAGCGCAGACGTGGGTTCAACGCATCACGCAACCAATCACCCAGCAAATTCACGCTGAGTGCAATCACCACCAGCATCGCGCCAGGAAACACGGTAATCCACCACTCACCGGAGAACAAATAGTCATTCCCAACACGGATCAAGGTGCCGAGTGAGGGCGAAGTGGGCGGTGCGCCGACGCCCAAGAACGACAGTGTGGCCTCGGTAATGATGGCGGTGGCGACCTGGATCGTGGCCAGCACCATCACTGGCCCCAGCACATTCGGCAGTACATGCTTGACCATGATGCGCACAGGAGCTACACCTGTCACACGGGCCGCTTGCACATACTCTTTGCCACGCTCGACCATCGTAGAACCTCGCACGGTGCGGGCGTACTGCACCCAACCCGTCAACGATATGGAAATCACCAACACGCCAAATGCGAGAGATTCATCCGCATTCGGGAATATGGCCCTACCCACACCGGCAATCAGCAAGGCGACCAAGATGGCGGGAAATGACAGCATCACATCGCAAAACCGCATTATGAAGGCATCAATTACCCCACCAAAAAATCCCGCCATCAAGCCCAACCCCACACCCACTGCCAACGACAACATGACTGAAGCCAACCCCACCAACAGCGAAATACGGGCACCAAACATCAGTGCTGAAAGAATATCGCGCCCCTGATCGTCGGTACCTAACAGGTACTTAGGGTTGCTTTCGTGCATCCAAAACGGTGGCAGACGGGCATCACTTAACTCCAGCGTAGCCAAATCAAATGGGTTGTGCGGGGCAACCACATTGGCAAACACGGCACAAAACACGCAGATGAACGCGACGATGGCCGCCCCTACAGCGACAGGCGAGCTGCGAAAGCTGTAACCGACATCGCTGTCCCAGAGTTTGGAGAAAAACCCAGTCATCATCAAATCTGTTTATTTGACATGGATGTATTGCCAAGGCATTCCGTTGTCTGGCCACTGCAACAACTCAATGTTCTTTTTTGATGCCCAGTTCAACGTCTGCTGGTGCAGTGGGATATGGCCTATATCGTCTTGATGAATTTTCATGGCTTCGGCGATCATCTCATTGCGTTTTTTGTCGTCAGTTTCAGACGCTACCTTGTCCGTCAGCTCATCCACTTTGGCATTACTGTAAGCCCCAAGGTTGAAAATACCTCTGCCACCATCGCCAGGGGTAGATAAAACAGGGAATAGCACGTTGTGTGCGTCTACTGTGCTGGCCGTCCAACCCAACATGTAAAAACTGGTATTGCGGCTCAAGATTTTGGGGAAGTAGTTGACCTTGGTCTCGGCTTCCAGGTTGATCTTCACACCAATTCGGGCCAAATTAGCGGCCACAGCTTGACAGATTTCACCATCGTTCACATAACGGTCATTGGGGCAATTCATTTTGACCTCAAAGCCATTGGGGTAGCCAGCTTCTGCCATCAGCTTTTTGGCAGCTTCGGCGTCATAGGGCAAGCGCTTGGCCAGCGCCGGGGCATAGCCTCGGACTTGTGGGGGTAGCATCTCTGCCGTAGGTATGGCGGCACCGCGCATCACGCGGCTCTTGATGGTTTCAATGTCAATTGCTTGGTAGAAAGCTTGGCGCACACGCTTGTCTTTGAACGGGTTTTTGCCCTTCACATTTGAATACAGCAACTCATCGCGCTTTTGATCCATACCCAGAAAGATGATGCGCAGTTCAGGGCCTTGCCAGACCTTGAGATTGGGGTTACTTTTGATGCGCTCCACATCCTGCACAGGGATCGGCTCCATCACATCGACTTCGCCAGACAACATAGCCGCCACACGGGTGGCGTCGTTGCCAATGGGCGTGAAAATAACCTCATCCACATTGCCTTCAATCTTGCCCCAATAGTTGCCATTGCGCACAAAGATAGAGCGTACGCTGGGCTGGCGCTCGCGCAGGCGGTAAGGACCGGTGCCATTCGCGCGGAAGGAAGCAGCGTTTTCAATGCCTTTACGACGGTCTACCGGTTTGGTAGCCTGGTTGGCTTCGCACCATTTCTTGCTCATGATGTTCCAGTGAGTGAACGTCTCGGGCAAGATAGGAAAGGGCAACGTGGTAATGATATCGACGGAGTAATCGTCGATTTTTTTAATCTCTTTGACTTGGCCCACATAACTCTTCATGTCGGAGCCATCGCTCTTGGCGCGCTCGTAGCTGAAAATCACGTCATCAGCCGTAAAGGGAGTTCCATCATGGAACTGCACGCCTTTACGCAGGTTGAAGCGCCACACCGTGGGGGCCGTTTGCTTCCAGCTGGTGGCCAATACGGGAGCCAGCGAAAAATCTTTGGCTCGCATGACCAAGGACTCGTAAACGTTTTCGTTCACAGTAATTTGCAGTGACTCATTCAGTGAATGCGGATCCATAGACAGCGCATCACCTTGATTTGCAATGCGCAGCGTAACCGCAGATGCCGTCAGGCTACTGAGAGCTAGACCGGCTCCCCATGCGATTAAGGTGGCTCGGGCTAAAACAGTGGATTTAAATTTCATCGAAAAGTCCTATGAAAAAATGAACAGCGCAAAAACTGGTTGGGAAAATGAGAGTGCACGAATTTGTGCGCGTCTCAAAGTTTGGGAGAAATAACAGGAAATAGAGGCATCGCTTGCTCAATCAAACTGGCATGAAACGCAGCGCCAAGCGGCAAAATTTCATCATTGAAATCGTAACGGCTGTTATGCAAATAATTGCCATCTTGGGTGCCCTGCCCTATGCGCACATAGGCGCCTGGAACAGCTTGCAGCATGAATGAAAAATCTTCCCCACCCATGCTGGGCGCCATGTTGCGCCAGACTTGCTCTTCACCGACCAAGCTGGCAGCTACGTCTGCTGCGAAATGAGCTTCAGGCACGGTATTAACAGTGGCTGGATATACGCGCTCGTAGTTAATAAACGCTTCTGCACCAAAACCTTGGGCAATAGACTGGCACAGCGCAGTCAGACGGGCCTCCACCAGCGTTTGTACTTCCTCTCGATAGCTCCGCACCGTACCGACCAATACGGCCTCGCCCGGCATCACGCTCATGGCGCCAGGATTGCCAGCCTGTAAGGAGCAAATACTGATAACAGCTTGGTCAAACGCAGACACATTGCGTGCCACGATGCTTTGTGCAGCGGTGATGATGTGCGCGGCGACCAGCACTGCATCAACGCCATTGTGCGGCCGCGCACCGTGACCGCCTTTAGCACGGACAGTGATTTCAATGCGATCAACTGCGGCCTGCATTGGCCCAGGCGTCACCCCAATAATGCCCAATGGGGTTTCAGGGGAGTTATGCTGGGCAAATACTTTATCGCAAGGAAAACGATCAAACAAACCGTCTTGCATCATGGCCCGAGCCCCAGCGTAACCTTCTTCGCCAGGCTGAAAAATGAGTACAGCGGTACCGTCAAAATTGCGGGTCTCAGCCAGATAGCGTGCGGCACCGATGAGCATGGCTGTGTGACCGTCGTGCCCGCATGCATGCATCAAACCGGATTGGGCAGATTTCCAGCCGAACTCGTTATGCTCTTGAAGGGGTAAGGCATCCATGTCCGCACGCAAGCCAATGGCATTCGCACGCGTGCCACGCCCACGCACCACGCCAACCACGCCAGTTTTACCAATGCCCGTATGCACTTCGTCCACGCCACAAAGGGTGAGCGCTTCTTTGACGCGGGCTGCGGTGTAGACCTCTTCAAAACCCAACTCAGGGTGGCTGTGCAGATCGCGACGAAAGGCAGTCAGCTCGGGATGGTATTCGGCAATTTTAGAAAAGATTCGCCCGCTTGCGCGGTAGCGCGGAGTGGTGTTCACAGCAGTAACCATAGCCTTAGTGCCCCCCACCGCTGTCCATGCGCAGGCGTGGATCAACAGCAAAATACAACAAATCCACCACCAAATTGATGGCTACAAAAATCAGCGCAATCAGGCACAGGTAGGCAGCCATCACTGGAATATCGGCGAAAGTCACCGCCTGGATAAACAGCAACCCCATTCCTGGCCACTGGAACACGGTCTCAGTGATGATCGCAAAAGCAATCAACGAACCCAGTTGGAGGCCAGTGATGGTGATGACGGGCACAAGCGTATTTTTAAGCGCGTGGCCGAAGTGGATAGCGCTATTGGTCAACCCACGTGCGCGGGCGAACTTAATATAGTCGGTACGTAACACCTCCAGCATTTCGGCGCGTACCAAACGCATGATGAGTGTGAGCTGAAATACGGACAGTGTGATGGCCGGCAAAATCACATGCTGCCAGCCAGACACGGTCAATAAACCACTGCTCCACCAGCCCAGTTGAACGACATCACCCCGACCAAAGCTGGGGAGCCATCCCAAAACCACGGCGAATACCAAAATCAACAAAATACCGATCAAAAAAGTGGGTAGCGACACACCCAACAGCGACAAGGTCATAAACAACTGGCTGACGAAGCTGCCACGCTTCAAAGCAGCATAAACGCCCATAGGAATACCTAAAGCTAGCGCCATAAAAGCGGCAACCAGAGATAACTCTAACGTGGCGGGGAAGCGCTCCATCAATAACCGTGAAACCTTAGCCCCTTGACGCAAGCTCAAACCAAACTCACCTTGCACCGCATTGATTAAGAAATGCCAAAACTGCACGATAAAAGGCTGATCCAACCCCAAATCGGCACGGAGCTGCAAAATTTGCTCAGGCTTGGCATCTTGCCCCAGCAAACCCACCACCGGGTCGCCGACATACTGGAAAAGCATGAAAGCGATGAAGGCCACAGCGACCATAACTATCACGGCTTGAAGGAGTCGGCGAAGAATAAAGGTGAGCATGGATATCGGTTTGTGTCAGACAAATGCTAACAGAGCAATCCTTGTGCCTGTTAGAGGAGTTTCCTGTAGAACTTGCTGTATTTGGCTGGCGAGAAGGCCTGATGAAACCTTACTTTTCAGCAGGGTGCGCCAGCATCATCACCTGAAGTGGGCCGTACCACGATTGGGTCGTTGTATGGGTGTTGTCGGTATCGGTCATGATTCCCATGCCGAGCAGTGCACCGGGCGGCTCACCGTAGAGGCGTTCAAAATCAGCCTTTATGTTGCGCTCGTAATCTTGCCACTGGTTCAAATGCTCAGAGTCTGCTTCCACCACCAGCTTACGTATGCGGTCAGTACGCGGGCTGTTAATGACGGTGCCTAAAGGACGCTGCTTGCTCCATACATACATCATCACGGCGTAGGGCATTTCCTCGCCCGTTACTGCTAGGCTCAGTTCATTGAGAATAGCATTTTTGGTTGAAAACTTGGATCGATCGCCTTCAAAGGCCAACACAATACGCACCGGCGAGTCGTCTAAATCACGCTGTGCCATGTCGGCTATAGCAATTAAAGCAGGAACTTTCCAAGAGAACCGCACGACCCCAAGATCTTCAGCTGCTACGCTCACTTTGCGGCGCAGCATGCTGGCGGAAGAGATGGCATTGGCCTCTATGGCGTTGCGGCCGTCAAGTTGTCGTGCTTTAAAGATTGTTGCTTGCTTGCCTGGAAATAGGTGGTGATACCAGTGGCTAGACGCTTGGGTCACGAGCGGTTTGCTTGCACTGTCCTGAAATACGCCAGAAGTTTCCCCCCACAAAGAATCCTCCCACGCAGCATTACCGGAGGATTCAGAGTGTGTTGCACAGGCTGTCACGACCAAAACAAGTACCAAATGCAGCAAATTCTTGAACATGAGTGAACCGCTCTAAAAACTGTTAGCTAGGTTAGCTGGAATAGCAAAAGCCACCAAGTCTTACAACTTGGTGGCTTTATATCGACTAATTACACCAGCTTGTGCTGGCGTTGGATTAGAAGGAGTGCTTCAAACCAAACTCAGCACCAGAAGAGCGCTGGTTCACAGCACCGGTAACACCGCCGCCAATGCCAAAGGCTGCGCCATTGCGGTTGCTGATTTGAGCGTACGTGGTGTACAGCGCTGTGCGCTTGGACAAGTTGTAAACGTAACCAATACCAAACTGGGTAGCTTTGGAGTTACCCGCGTTGTTCTGTGAGTTGAAGTTCAACGACACAGGAATGTAACCTTGGCCCATTGGAATGGTTGCGCCAATCAGGACGGTTTGGTAACGGGTACCTGCAGTACCGCTGTTGTTGCGGTTGTAGTCAGCCATCAACTGAGCGACACCGATGTCATAAGAAACACCAATGTTGGTCGCAGTGTAGTCACCAACAGCCAAATTCTTGATTTTGCTGGTTGCAACAGCCACATTCAATGGGCCTTGGGCGTAACCTACGCGAGCACCCAAACCATTGCCGTCTTTCTTGTCCAGAGGAGCAACTACATTGCTGGTGTTTTCACCCATGTGGTATTGCGCTTGACCGTAGAAACCGGTGTTGCCTACTGGGCCTGGACTGTTGTACAAGTAACCAATGCTGTTCGAAGCACGAACACCAGTGGTTGCAGCAGTACCAGCCAAGGTCAGATTGGTGGCCTGAGCAGCACCCAGGGTACCAAACGGTTCAAAAATCGTGGTGTTCCAGAAAACTGGAGTGTAGTCACGACCCAAGCGAACTTCACCAAAGTTGCCCATCAGGCTAACTGTGGAACGGCGATTGAACACCAAACCGCCGTTACCAGGAACCGCTGTTTGGTTGTTCAAAGAAGTGCCTTGACCAGTACCTGAATCAGGATTCAGGCCAGCTTCCAACCAGAAACCAGCAGTCATGCCACCGCCGAGGTCTTCAACACCACGGAAACCCAAGCGGCTGGATGACAGACCGCTGGTGTTCATTTTGGTAGCACTACCAACGGATTGGGTGTTGTAAAAACCAACGTTTGCGTCAACAACGCCAAACAAAGTAACGGTTGATTGTGCGGATGCAGCGCCAACTACGGCCAGGGCAGCCAAAGCAACTAGGGATTTTTTCATTGCGAGTTTCTCCAAGGTTAAACATAGGGCTCCGGTGCTGACGCTCTTTAACAGAACGCTTCACGACGAGGGGCTCAAGGTGTTTGACAGTCACTTAAGTGATGTACCAAACTTTGATAACCCACCGGATTCCCGGGCCAACCTCCTTTTCGGAAGTTGTTGCTATTGCACCAGAGAGCGCGACTTGCGCCTAGTTTTTAGATGAAAAAATCACAAAAACCAGCAAGCTCGTTGCATCGTTGCAACGAATTTGCTGGTTTTACACCGAAACCAGAGACTGCGGGCAGTCGCTGGTTTGGTTTGAATCTGTTACGTGCACATCTGAGAGCTAGCTAAAGTCAACCCACAGACAAGCATCAAATTCTGCTTAGAACGAGTGACGAATACCGAAATCGAAACCGGTTGAATTGTCATTCGAGTTGCTCAAGCTACCATTCAGACCGAATGCAGCACCGTTCTTGTTCTTCAAGAAAGCAACCGTGGTGTACAGCGCAGTGCGCTTGGACAAGTTGTAAACATAACCAACGGCGAGCTTGTCAGCACGTGGCGCCAAACCCGTTGAAGGCACGCGCTTGTAGCTGCTGTAGGCAACCTTGAACTCACCCAAGCCGACAGGTGCGCTGGCACCAACCAAGTAGCCCGTGCCCTTGATGCTGACTGGGTCCTTGTCGTTATCGCGGTTGTAAATGGCGAACAGTTTGGCGGCACCCAGATCGTAAGCACCAGCCAAGTTAAACGTGTTGATATTGCCGGCAGCCAAGTAGCTCGTGGAAGCGTAAGCAAAAGCGACATTAACTGGACCTTGAGCGTAGCCGAGACGCAAACCACCGCCCGTACCGTCTTTCTTACCAACTGCAGTGGTCGTAGCTGTTGCTGCCACGTCTTTGGTGTTTTCACCGAAGTAGTACTGCGCTTGACCGTAGATGCCACCAATGTTGGTAGGCAAGAAGTAGGCAACCGAGTTAGAGACACGGTTACCGAACGGACCGGCCAACCAGCCCGTAGAGGCGATAGCGCTGCGGCCAACACCCACATCGCCGAACGGATCAAATTCAGTCAGGCTGCGGTAGGTGCTTGAATAATCCCGACCCAAACGTGCTTCACCGAAATTGCCCAACAAACTTACGGTAGAGCGACGGTTAAACGTCAAACCACCTTGATTAGCGATAGCGCCAGCAGCCTGGTTATTCGTGTTGTTAGCTTGACCAGTACCCGTATCCAGGTTCATGCCGGCTTCAAGCCAGAAGCCAGCCAGCAAGCCACCGCCCAAATCTTCAACACCACGAAAGCCCAAACGGCTGGTTGCGTTTCCGCCGCTGGTCAGGGCAGTCACGTTACCAGCGGTGCCGCGGCCATACGAAACAGCTGCGTCAGCCACACCAAACAAAGTTACAGAAGATTGGGCCATGGCGGCACCAGAAGCGGCCAACACGGCCATAGCGACTAGGGTTTTTTTCATTGCGAAATACTCCAAAGTTAAAAAGAGGACCTTGTCGTGAAGCTGTGCGCTCCGGCTCTTAGGTCTGACGTCCTGGTTAAGGATGTGAATGAATTGTATAAAATTAAATTTTTTACAAGCGAGGTTTCCCGAGGTTTATTTCTATTTTTGCTAAAAAACAACGTTAATTTTAAAATACGATGTTTAAGAAAATAACTTGGGGATTCGGGTTGAATGCATACATTGCTAAACATGCACTTTTAGCCCTGCCTGAATAGAGTACATATCCTTACACTTGGTTCCATGGACACTTTTATTAATGCAGTCGATGCAGCGCTACGCACACTCTTTACCCCAGCGCGCAGCACCCGTCCCTGCCCCACCTTGCCTGATCAAGCGACAGTGCTCTCGGCAGATGACAAGCGCGTGGCAGGCGCACTGATGCGCGTCAACCATGTGGGGGAGGTGTGCGCCCAAGCGCTGTATGCCGCGCAAGGGCTGGCTACGCTAAACACGACGTTAAAAGCACACTTTGAAGCTGCTGCGGCCGAAGAAACTGACCACTTGGCATGGACGGCTCAACGCCTGAGTGCTTTAGGCGCACGTCCTTCGCTGCTCAATCCACTTTGGTATGCCGGGGCATTCGCTATTGGATTAATAGCTGGAAAGCTAGGTGGTGATAAGACAAGCCTAGGATTTGTCGAAGAAACCGAGGCTCAAGTGGCGGCGCACTTGGAACGTCATTTGGCCGAGTTGCCCGAGGCCGACCATGCATCCCATGCCATCGTGGCTCAAATGCGCGACGACGAGGCGCGCCACGCGGAGCAGGCACATGCTGCCGGGGCTACAGCCTTACCGGCACCCGTGAAGGGCTTGATGCGCCTAGCATCCAAAGTAATGACCACAGTGGCCTACCGAATTTAGGCCTTGGTCATTGTCATTCCGCATCACCCAAGGGATTGTACAAACCCTTTGGTGTTAGGCATCAAGCTGCGAGCTCGGTGTTACGAAGCCGAATATGCAGTTCGCGCAGTTGCTTTTCATCCACAGGGCTGGGGGCCTGGGTCAGCAAATCTTGCGCACGCTGAGTTTTGGGAAAAGCGATCACGTCGCGAATTGAGTCAGCTCCCGTCATAAGCATGACCAGACGATCTAGACCAATTGCGATACCGCCGTGCGGAGGCGCACCGTATTGCAATGCGTCTAGCAGGAAGCCAAACTTGTTTTGCGCATCTTCAGCGCTGATTTTGAGCGCACGGAATACCTTGCTCTGTACTTCTTCGCGGTGAATACGCACCGAACCGCCACCCATTTCAATGCCGTTTAGCACCATGTCGTAGGCCTTGGCAATGCACTGGTCTGGCGCTGTGTCCATCAGGTCTTCATGACCATCCTTAGGCGCGGTGAAGGGATGGTGCACAGCAGACCATCGCTGGCCTTCCTCGTCATACTCGAACATCGGGAAGTCCACCACCCAGAGTGGCGCCCAACGGTCTTCAAACAGGCCCGTCTTTTTACCAAAAGTGCTGTGCCCAATTTTGACGCGCAGCGCGCCTATAGCATCGTTGACGACTTTGGCCTTGTCCGCGCCAAAGAACAACAGGTCGCCATTTTGAGCGCCGGTACGGGTCAGAATTTCAGTGAGCGTGGCATCGTCAAGGTTTTTAACGATGGGGCTTTGCAGGCCATCACGCCCTGTGCTCACATCATTCACCTTGATGTATGCCAAGCCTTTGGCACCATAAATTTTGACGAACTCGGTGTAAGCGTCAATCTCGCTACGACTCAAGCCGCCTTCAGCACCACCACCGGGTACGCGCAGGGCAACAACACGGCCTTTGGGACTGTTGGCGGCACCGGCGAACACCTTGAACTCCACCGTCTTCATCAACTCGGTCAGCTCGGTAAATTGCAGCTTGACACGCAGATCTGGTTTGTCAGAACCATACAGATGCATCGCATCACCATAGGTCATTACAGGGAATTCGCCCAAATCGACATTGGCGGCGTTCATGAATACCTTGCGAATCATGCCCTGGAACATCTCGCGAATTTCCTCTTCACCCATGAAAGAGGTTTCAATGTCGATCTGCGTGAACTCGGGCTGGCGGTCTGCACGCAAGTCTTCATCACGGAAGCATTTG
This sequence comes from Betaproteobacteria bacterium, assembly GCA_043739385.1. Taxonomy (GTDB): domain Bacteria; phylum Pseudomonadota; class Gammaproteobacteria; order Burkholderiales; family Burkholderiaceae_C; genus Defluviibacillus. Next base: position 79,016 of record JAYUED010000059.1, read on the forward strand.
GTGATTTGGTAGTAGCGGTCATAGCCAGCCACCATCAACAACTGCTTAAACAACTGGGGGGACTGAGGCAACGCAAAAAAGCTACCGTCATGCACACGGCTGGGCACCAGATAGTCACGCGCGCCCTCTGGGGTGGACTTGCCGAGCATGGGAGTTTCAATGTCAATGAAACCATTCGCATCCAAGAACTTGCGAGTTTCCATCGTCACTTTGTAGCGCAGCATCAGGTTGCGCTGCATGGCAGGACGACGAAGATCAAGCACACGGTGAGTAAGGCGAGTAGTCTCACTCAGATTGTCGTCATCAATCTGGAACGGAGGTGTAACGGAGGGATTAAGCACCGTCAATTCATAAGCCAAGACCTCAATCTTGCCGCTCTTCAGGCCATCATTGACCGTGCCTTCAGGCCGCGCGCGTACCAAGCCTTTAATCTGTATGCAGAACTCGTTGCGAACCTCTTCAGCAACCTTGAAAGTATCAGCACGGTCTGGATCGCAAACTACCTGCACGTACCCTTCGCGGTCGCGTACGTCCACGAAAATCACACCACCATGGTCACGGCGGCGGTTGACCCAGCCACAAAGAGTTACGGTTTGGCCTAACAGGGCTTCGGTCACGAGACCGCAATAGTGGGAACGCATGGTCATACTGAATTTCTCGGCTACCCAAAAATGGGCGCACTGCTAAAAATTGAACTTACAGAATAAAAAATTTGAAAACTCTGGCGATGGGCAATTACTTACCTAACATGGCGGATGGCACGGCAGCCGGAGATACCACCCCCATGGACACCACGTATTTCAGCGCCTCGTCCACGCTCATGTTCAGCTCAATGCAATCGCTCTTTTTAAGCATCACAAAGTAGCCGCCAGTAGGGTTTGGGGTGGTGGGCACGTAAACACTCAGGTAGTCCCCTTGCAGGTAATTAACCACATCCCCACCGGGCGTACCCGTGACAAAGCCAATCGTCCACACATTGGGACGCGGCCATTGCACCAGCACAGCGGTGCGAAAAGCATTACCGGTCTCTGAAAACAGCTTGTCAGAAACTTGCTTCACCCCCGAATAAATCGAGCGAACAACGGGAATCCGACTCAGCAGCGCATCCCACCATGCCACGAGTTTGCGACCCAGGAAGTTACTTGCCGTGGCTCCTACCAGCAACAAAATGGCCAACGCCAAAAGCACACCGAAACCGGGGATATGAAAGCCAATAAGCCGATCTGGCTGCCAAGCTTCCGGCAGGATCAACAAGGTCTTGTCCAGCATGGCAATCACGCCCTCCAATACCCAGGCAGTGATGGCGACGGGAACAATGACCAACAGACCGGCCAGAAACCATTTGCGAAAAGCAGCCATTTTGGTGTGACCTGAGGGCAAGTTGAAAGCGTGGGATGGAGAGTGTGCTTAACCGCGTCAGGCGGAAGGCGCGCCGTCCGACTTGGGAGCCGAAACAGGTGCAGGCGCGGGACTGGCGCTGGCAGGCGCGCTACTGGCTTTGCTGTCAGCACTGCTGCTAACAGTAGCAGCGTCACCCGCCACTTTTGTGTCTGGCTTACCATCTGTCGCGGTAGGCGCGGCCGGGGCTGCAGTGCCACCGCCTTTGAAATCAGTGGCGTACCAGCCGGTACCTTTGAGCTGGAAGCCCGCTGCAGTGAGTTGTTTCTTGAACGTGGCCTTGCCACAAGCGGGGCAATCGCTCAGAGGAGCATCTGACATTTTTTGCAAAACGTCTTTGGAAAGCCCGCAGGATTCGCATTTGTAAGCGTAGATGGGCATATCAGTGGTACAGGCTATTGGGGTGCAAAGCCTTCAATTATAGGTCTTCAGATTGCTTTCAAGACTGCCTTAAAAAGACCGCTGGCCATCCATTGAGTATCAATTGGACCTTAACTTACAGCCACGTTTGATGCTACCGCTTGGGTCGCGAGCGAACCCAGCACCATACCCAACACGGCCGCCAGCAAACCCATCAGCTGCGCAGGCAGCACCTCGCCCCAAGGAGTAGCGAGGAACAATACCCAGGTCAGCAACCCCAGCCCAATCGAGAATAGTGCACCCTGCGTGTTGGCGCGCTGCCAATACAAGCCAGCAACTAGCGGCACAAAAGCGCCCACCAAAGTCACTTGGTACGCCCCAGAGACCATCTCGTAAATCGACGTACCTTGCATTTTGATGGCATAGACCAGCACCAGCGAACTGAACACCAATACGGTGAAGCGCATAGTTTTCAACTCACTGCGGTCGCTCATTTTGGGGCGAAACTGCCGCCAAATGTTCTCAACAAATGTCACACTCGGTGCCAATAGTGTGGCGGAAGCACTGGATTTGATGGCCGACAGTAGCGCACCAAAGAACAGAACCTGCATTACAAAAGGCATTTTTTCTAGAACCAATGTAGGCAGCACTTTTTGTGGATCGTCTTTCAGCAGTGCCGCCGTTTGCTCCGGCATGATGAGGAGCGCACTGGCAACCAAAAACATCGGTACAAACGCAAACAGGATGTAGCACACACCGCCAATCACAGGCCCACGCGTAGCGGCATAGGAGCTGTTGGCTGACATCACACGCTGAAACACGTCTTGCTGTGGAATTGAGCCAAACATCATGGTAATGGCTGCTGCGAAGAAGAAAAGAATGTCTTTGAAGCTAGGTTCTGGCCAGAAACGAAACAAATCCTTGCTGACTGCAAAGGCAATAACTTTGTCCGCACCACCAGCCATGTGGCCCGCAAAAATCGCCAAGATAGCTAAACCACCGACCAGAATAATCATCTGGATAAAGTCCGTCACTGCCACCGACCACATGCCACCATAAAGCGTGTAGGCCAAGATGGACACCACACCAATCAGCATACCCACGGATATGCTGATTGCACCAGCTGACAGCACGTTGAACACCAGCCCCAGCGCCGTCACTTGCGCCGACACCCAACCCAAGTAACTGAGCATGATGATGAGCGAACACAGCACCTCCACGGTACGGCCAAAGCGGTTACGGTAATAGCCACTGATGGTCAGCAAGTCCATTTTGTAGAGCTTGCTGGCAAAGAATAGCCCCACCAAAATCAAACAGGTGCCTGCACCAAACGGATCTTCCACCACGCCATTTAAGCCGCTGTTGACGAACTTGGCCGGGATGCCCAGCACTGTCTCTGAGCCAAACCAAGTTGCAAATGTGGTGGTGACGATCATCGCCAGAGGCAACCTGCGCCCTGCAATAGCGAAGTCTGCTGAGTTTTTAACTCGTCGAGCGGCAACCAGGCCAATCGCAATCGTGACCAGTAAATAAATGAAAACCAATGTCAACAGCACGATGAACCCCTCAAACTTCTGACCTCTGCTCTGTATCGCACCTCAGCGCATTAAAACAGCTTTACCCGCACCACCAGCTGCATAACGAAGAGCCCCAGCGTGAAGCCCAGTGCGCCGTAAATCAGACCTTGCAACAGTTTGTTGGTGCGTTGCTGCGCTTCTAACAGCGCTTGCAAGCTCCGTTCCTGCGGAGAAAGACCATTGCGCTGCTTCAAAAACTCCGCCAACAAACGGGGCAACTCTGGCAGAAGTTTGGCGTAGCGCGGCGCCTCCGCTTTGAGCTGGTCAATGAGCTTTTTCGGACCCACTTGGTTAATCATCCAAGTCTCAAGGAAAGGCTTGGCAGTGGCCCACAAATCCAATTCTGGGTCAAGCTGACGACCCAAGCCTTCGATGTTGAGCAGGGTTTTTTGCAGCAGCACCAATTGCGGCTGGATTTCAACCTGAAAACGACGTGAAGTTTGAAACAAACGCATCAGCACCAAACCCAAAGAGATTTCTTTCAATGGACGGTCAAAGTAAGGCTCGCACACCGAACGAATAGCGGACTCCAACTCGTCCACCCTCGTCGTTGCCGGCACCCAACCCGATTCAATATGTAACTCGGCAACTCGTTTGTAGTCGCGCCGGAAAAACGCAGTGAAATTTTGCGCTAAATACTCTTTATCCACCTCGGTCAGCGTACCAACAATACCGAAATCCAGCGAAATATAACGCCCCAGTGTCTCTGGTGCAACGCTGACCATGATGTTGCCAGGGTGCATATCGGCATGAAAAAAACCGTCACGAAACACCTGAGTGAAAAACAGCGTGACGCCATCTCGCGCCAATTGTTTCATGTCAACACCAGCCTCGATCAACCGCGCAGTCTGGTTAATCGGGATGCCACTCATTCGCTCCATCACCATGACGTCGGGATGGCAGTAGTCCCAAAACATCTCGGGAATCATCACCAAATCCAGCCCAGCCATATTGCGGCGTAGCTGCGCCGCGCTGGAGGCTTCACGAATCAAGTCCAGCTCATCGTGCAGGTACTTGTCGAATTCGGCCACTACCTCACGAGGCTTCAGTCGCTTGCCATCGGCGGATGAACCCTCCACCCAACCGGCCATCATGCGCATCAGGCTCAGGTCTTTTTCAATCGCGGGCAGCATATTGGGGCGTAGCACCTTGACAGCCACGTCACGCTCTTCGCCATTACGATCAAGAATGCGCGCGAAGTGAACCTGCGCGATGGATGCACTGGCGATGGGTATACGGTCAAACTGGGTAAAAATTTGGTCAATCGGCTTGCGAAAAGCGCGCTCGATGGTTGCGACAGCCACCTCAGAGCCAAACGGCGGCACACGGTCTTGCAGCAAGGCCAGCTCATCGGAAATATCCACAGGCAGCAAATCGCGGCGGGTCGATAACACTTGGCCAAATTTGACAAAAATTGGCCCAAGCTGCTCCAGCGCTTCACGCAAACGCTGGCCGCGTGGCGCGTCCAGCTTGCGGCCCAGTGTGACGATACGTGTCATACGGCGCAGCCAAGGGTGCGAAAAGCTGGACAGCACCAACTCGTCCAGCCCATAGCGCAACACAATCATCAGAATGTAAGCGCCGCGCATGAAGCGCGTCATGGTGCGGTCTTCCGTGCAGTGTCGCGCTTTAAGCCACCAGGCCAATTCGCCACAAAGCCACGCAAGGCGCTGGCTATACCCTGACCAATTTGACCTAAGCGGTGCGCCATTACATCGCCCACAATTTTGGACAGATCTTCTTCCACGTCCCAACGAACATGGTCTACCAGCCAGTTCACCTCGGCAGCCAACTGCACATCTCCTTCGATGCGCACCTCAGGCTTGTCACCGCGCAACGTTTTTTGCAGCACATCAAAAGGCGAGGCTTGGGTAACGGTAAGCGTCAAATCAGGCTTGCCCCCGGGTACTGCCACATCAAGAAGTCCAGCAGGCGTTGCTACCAGATTAAGAGCAAATAAACGCCACTGAACAAGTACTGTCAAGCCTTTTTGTCGCTGGAGGCGCGCCATGGCTTCAGGCTCTTGTTGCAGCACATGGTTGAGCAGCAACACCACACGGTGTTGCACCTCGTGCACGGCCCAAGGGGGTGGGGAAAGGCGCGCCGCCAAGCTATTGAAGGTGCTGTCCAGAAATGAAAAAGGAGACTGTGTTGCCATAGTCTCCTATTATTGCGGCTTTCACCGCAGCCCATCAGACCTTAGTACAGGGACTTACTGCAAAGCCTGTACCCCAGCGACCAACCAGCCCCCGCCAGTTTTGCTTTTGGTCATGTTCCATACCTCGCGGAATGAACTGGGGCCGGCTGAGGCATCTTCGCGAATCATGCCTGAGAACTCCACACTGGCCATGTAACTGCCGGTCAATTCCTCAATGCCCAGCAGCTGCGCTTCAAGCACCATCACCTCGGTTTTATTGGGGCTCGTACCACCATGCGATTCACGCTCGGTCAGCTGGGTTTTAATTTCGCTCAGCATCGTGTCCGTCATCATCACCCGCAGGGCAGGAATGTCGGAGCGATCCCATGCATCTTGCAAGTTGGTGAAGTTGGCTTTGGCCGAGGTCAAGAAGCCGGCACTGTCAAAGTCAGCGGGGACACTCCAGTTTTGAGAGCCTTGTAAGGCAGAGCCAATCATGCTGGCACCACCCGCGCCTGCCGCCATTTTGTTCGCGTCAAACGCCAGACTGTTTCGCTCCCAAGGACGGGCAGACGCATCGTTGCCCACGTTCTCAGGGCTGTAGCTGCGCGGTACGCTGGCGTTCGCTGCACTACCTGCGCCTTGGAAGGCCATGCTGTTGCGCTGTATGCCGGAGGAACTGCCCTCACCACTGGCTTGTTGCGCTCGGCGAGCGCGCATCACCGCACTGAACACCATCATGCCCGCCATCACCAGCAAGCCAATCAGGATGAACTGACCAAAGCCTTCACCAAAGCCCATGGAGTGAGCCAACCATGCCAAACCCAAACCAGCGGCCACACCGCCCAACATCGCACCCCAAGGGCGCTTAGGCGCTACCGCTGCAGGCGCCATGGGCGCCGCAGCAGGTCTGGCCGTTGCTGCACTTTGTGCTGGACTGGCCACGCTGCCCGATGCGCCACCGGCATCACGTTGAGTCACGTTGTTGGATTGTTGGCCCATGGATTTACCTCCACCCATACGGCGAGCGGCATCAGCGTCCAAACTTCCCAGGGCCATGAAAGCGGCCAATACAACAGACAGTAGTTTCATTTTCATCTCCAAAAAATCAATTTGAACCTGAACTTGCGTCAAGGGACATTAGGTTAAGAGCACGCCGTTCAGCACTTGATGCCCACATGCAGCGCCACGACTCCACCTGTCATGTTGTGGTAGTCCACATGACCAAACCCGCTTTCCTTCATCAAGGTCTTTAAGGCTTCTTGCCCAGGATGCATACGGATGGACTCAGCCAAGTAACGGTAGCTGGCCTCGTCACCAGCCACCATGGAGCCGAGTTTGGGAAGAATGTTGAATGAATACCAGTCGTACACCTTCTCTAGAGATGAGGCAACTTTAGAAAATTCCAATACCAAAAGCTTTCCACCGGGTTTCAGTACACGGTTCATTTCGCCCAAAGCCACATCTTTGTGTGTCATATTTCGGAGGCCAAAGGCGACGCTCACGCGGTCAAAACTGGCATCGGCAAAGGGCAGTTTTTCAGCATCGCACACCAGTGTGGGTAACGCCAGGCCCTCGTCGAGCAAGCGATCTCGTCCGGTGCGCAGCATGGCTTCGTTGATATCGGTGTGTACGACTTGGCCGGTTTTACCGACCTTTTTGGCAAAGGCGCGGGCCAAATCGCCAGTACCACCGGCAATGTCAAGTACGCGGTGGCCTTCATGTAAATCGGCCACCAGTACGGTGTAAGCCTTCCAGGCGCGATGCAGGCCCATGGACATGAGGTCGTTCATCACGTCGTATTTGCTGGCGACGGAGTCGAATACGCCGCGCACGCGCTGCGCTTTGTCGCGCTCATCGACCGATTGGAAACCAAAGTGTGTTGTGCTCATGGGCGTAATCCTAGGGCCGAATGCCCCGAATCAGTGCCAAACTTTCAACTAAATTCAAAGAGTTTTTGCGGAAGTTTAAAAATAAAGAGCCTACTTCGCAATCTAGGTATGCCTTAGATGCTATTTAAAAAATAGCAATTCAAAAGCAAGATTCATCAACGAGGATGCCCTAAATCAGGGCTTGCCCATGAAAAAATTAGTGGCTGCTACAGGCGTGACCGCCTTTTTCCAGCATCGGCGCATCGCGCTGAACGCCCGCCAATTGCAAACGCTTCTCATAATCGGCCCATAACTGGTCTTGCTGCGAGCCCAGAAAGTAGAGGAAATCCCACGAAAAAATACCGGTATCGTGCCCATCCGTGAAGCTGGGTTGTACCGCGTAGTTACCTACCGGCTCCAGCCCCTTCAAGCCCACCTCGCGCTTGCCGGTTTGCAGCACCTCTTGCCCAGGGCCGTGGCCCTGTACCTCGGCCGAAGGCGAGTAGATGCGCATCAACTCAAACGGAATACGAAACTGTTTGCCATCCGAAAACTCAACTTCAAGCACACGCGATTTAGCGTGAACTGTCATTGCTTCGGGCTTGGGGGAGTTGGGGGTTAAACCTGCCATGGGGAATGCCTTTATTTCGTTTGAAAGTGAGTTTGAACGTCGGTTTGACAGTTACACCAGCACGCGCTCGATACCGCCGGTATTCGCCGCGCTGACGTATTTACCCATCCAGTCTTTGCCCAAAATCTGGTTGGCCATCTCGACTACGATGTAATCAGCCTCAAGCAAACCGTTATTCAGGTCATTGCCATAGCGTGACAGTCCCTGTAAACAGCTGGGGCAACTCGTCAAAATTTTGACGTTGGCGGCCTCGCCCTTGACAGCTTCCGTACCCGTCAGCTCGCGCAGCGCCGCCGCGTCTTTTTGCAACTCTTCTTCCTTGCGAAAGCGGATTTGCGTCGAAATATCAGGCCGCGTAACGCCCAGGGTGCCGGATTCACCGCAGCAGCGCTTTGATTCGAGCACCTTATCGCCCATCAACGCTTTGACGGTCTTCATCGGCTCTTGCAGCTTCATCGGGCTGTGGCAAGGGTCATGGTAGAGGTACCCTTGGTCACCACCGGTGTTCAGCGTGATGCCTTTTTCCAGCAAATACTCATGGATATCGATGATGCGGCTGCCAGGGAAAATTTTCTCGAATTGGTAGCCCTGCAACTGGTCGTAACAAGTGCCGCAGCTCACCACCACGGTTTTGATATCCAAGTAGTTCAGCGTGTTTGCCACACGGTGGAACAGCACCCGGTTGTCCGTGATCATCTTTTCAGCCTTGTCCGCTTGACCTGATCCACGCTGTGGGTAGCCGCAGCACAGGTAGCCGGGTGGCAACACGGTTTGTACACCAGCGTGCCACAGCATGGCTTGCGTAGCCAAACCAACCTGAGAGAACAGCCGCTCTGAGCCGCAGCCAGGGAAGTAAAACACCGCCTCGGTCTCCGCCGTGGTGGTTTTGGGGTCGCGGATGATCGGGACGTAGTCTTTGTCCTCAATATCGAGCAGCGCACGCGCCGTCTTTTTGGGCAAACCGGAGGGCATCTTTTTGTTAATGAAGTGAATCACCTGCTCTTTGATCGGTGCCGTGCCCACGCTGGCCGGTGGCTTGGCAGTTTGCGTTTTGGCAAAACTGCGCAACACATCGTTTGCCAAACGCTGGGCTTTGAAGCCCACATCGACCATGGCACTGCGCATCACCTTGATAGTTTGCGGGTTGGTGGCGTTCAGGAAGAACATCGCGGCGGCATTGCCAGGACGGAAGCTCTTTTGCCCCATTTTGCGCAGCAGATTGCGCATGTTCATCGAGACTTCACCGAAGTCGATATTCACCGGACACGGTGTCAAACACTTATGGCAAACGGTGCAGTGGTCGGCCACGTCTTCAAACTCTTCCCAGTGCTTGATGGAAATGCCGCGCCGGGTCTGCTCTTCGTACAGAAAAGCCTCCACCAAGAGCGAGGTCGCCAAAATCTTGTTGCGCGGGCTGTACAGCAAGTTGGCGCGCGGCACATGTGTGGCGCAGACAGGCTTGCATTTGCCGCAGCGCAAGCAGTCCTTCACACTGGCAGCAATCTCGCCAATGTCGCTTTGCTGCATGATGAGCGACTCATGGCCCATCAGACCGAAGCTAGGGGTGTAGGCGTTGGTCAAGTCTGCCAGCATCAGGGGTGCACCACCTGCTTGCGCACGGTCTACCTGCATAGTTTGCTCCTTACTTCGGAGCAACTTGCCTTTATTGAAGCGGCCTTCAGGGTCAATGCGCGCTTTGTAGTCGGTGAATGGCTGCAACTCCGCATCCGTCAAAAATTCCAGCTTGGTGATGCCAATACCGTGCTCACCCGAAATCACGCCGTCCAGACTGCGCGCCAACACCATGATGCGTTTAACCGCCTCATGCGCAGCTTGCAGCATGTCGTAGTCGTCGCTGTTGACGGGGATGTTGGTGTGAACATTGCCGTCACCCGCGTGCATGTGAAGTGCCACCCAGACACGGCCCTTGAGCACGCGCTTGTGGATGGCGTTGCATTCGTCCAATAGAGGCTGGAACGCCACCCCCGAGAAGATACCTTGCAGCGGCGCGCGGATTTGCGTCTTCCAGCTTGCCCGCAATGCGTGGTCTTGCAGTTGTGGAAACAGGGTCTCCACGTTGTCCAGCCAGCCTTGCCACAGCGTACGTACCTCGCGCACCAGCGCCAGGCCAAGCGCTACGCGGTCTTCCAGCAGCTCAGCAGACGGAATATCGTTAGCGTCATCGCCCTTGCCCAACGGCAGCTTGCCGGTGGTAAAAAAGGCTTCCAGCGCGTCGCACAGCTTGAGCTTGTTGCGCAAGCTCAACTCGATGTTGATACGCTCAATGCCATCGGTGTATTCAGCCATGCGGGGCAACGGAATCACCACATCTTCGTTAATTTTGAAGGCATTGGTGTGCTTGGAAATTGCAGCCGTACGCTTGCGGTCCAACCAGAATTTCTTACGCGCTTCCGGGCTGATGGCGATAAAGCCTTCACCGCTGCGTGAATTGGCGATGCGCACCACCTCGGAGGTGGCACGGGCCACGGCGTCGGCGTCATCCCCGGCAATGTCGCCCACCAACACCATCTTGGGCAGGGTGCCACGCTTGGATTTGGTGGTGTAGCCCACAGCGCGCAGGTAGCGGTCGTCCAGATGCTCCAAACCGGCGAGTAATACGCCGGAGCGCGTTTGCTCTGCAAACATGAAATCTTTGATTTCAACGATGCTGGGCACGGCGTCTTTGGCATGGCCGAAAAACTCCAGACACACGGTGCGGGTGTGCTTCGGCATGCGGTGAACGATCCAACGGCCCGACGTAATCAGGCCATCGCAGCCTTCTTTCTGGATACCAGGCAGGCCGCTGAGGAACTTGTCAGTCACATCTTTGCCCAAGCCTTCCTTGCGGAAGCTGGGGCCGGGAATATCCAAGCGCTCGGTTTTGATGTGGGTTTTGCCGTCCGCCTCGAAATATTTCAGCTCAAAGCTGGCCATGGGCGTGTCGTGTATCTTGCCCAGGTTGTGGTTCAGGCGCGTGACTTCCAGCCATTGCGCGTCGGGCGTCACCATGCGCCATGAGGCCAAGTTGTCCAGCGCAGTGCCCCAGAGCACGGCTTTTTTACCCCCTGCATTCATGGCGATGTTGCCACCTACACAGCTGGCTTCGGCAGAGGTGGGATCAACAGCGAAGATATAGCCACCACGCTCTGCGGCATCGGCCACGCGCTGCGTCACCACACCAGCCCCACTCCAGATAGTCGGCACAGGATGGTCTACGCCGGGCAGCGTCATCATCTCCACCTCAGTCATGGCCTCTAACTTTTCGGTGTTGATGACGGCGCTGCGCCACGTCAGTGGAATCGCACCCCCGGTGTACCCAGTGCCACCGCCACGCGGAATAATGGTCAACTTCAACTCGATACAAGCCCGCACCAGACCAGCCATTTCGGCCTCGGTATCGGGCGTGAGCACGACAAACGGGTATTCAACGCGCCAGTCAGTGGCGTCAGTCACGTGGGACACCCGCGAGAGTCCGTCAAACTTGATGTTGTCTTTGGCAGTGACTTTGCTCAGCTTGCGGGCGGATTGCTTGCGCAGCTCAGCCACTTCTGAAAACATAGCATCAAATGCACGAACAGCAAGCGCTGCAGCGGCTAAAAGCTCAGAAACCAGCGCATCGCGCGCTGCATCAGCCTGAGGCGTTCGGCGCTTTTGCACTTCTTGCAGGCGGTGATCCAGCGCCTCGACCAACTGTCGGCGGCGCTTGGGGTTGTCGAGCAAATCGTCTTGCAAATAGGGGTTGCGCTGTACCACCCAAATATCACCCAAAATCTCATACAACATACGCGCAGAACGGCCCGTGCGGCGCTCAGTGCGCAGCTGGCTGGCCAGCTCCCAGCCACGATGGCCGAGCAGTCGGATCACGATTTCTCGGTCAGAGAAGCTCGTGTAGTTATAGGGAATTTCGCGCAAACGCATAGGCTCTGCGGCCTGTGACAACAGGGTGGCCATCGCAACGGGAGCATTCATGGGGTGCAGGTACCTGAAAAATTCGAGGCCAGGCGCTACGCGCTCTTAGACCGTGGGGTGGGGGGCTTTGATTTTAAGGCAGCGGACTCAAAACCTGCTGCCCTACCGAAAGCAGGGTGAAAGCCGAGCAGCAACCAAGAGTTTCGCCTGCTAATTCGTCACCATATCGACGCCTAAAACAGCACGCGCGAGCGGATGGTGCCCGGCACAGCAGCCAGTTTCTCAAGCGCCAGATCGGACGATGCCGCGTCAATGTCAATCACCACATAGCCAATCTTTTCGTTAGTTTGCAAAAACTGTGAACAGATGTTGATGTGGTTGTCCGAAAAGATCCGGTTCACTTCAGACAGCACGCCGGGCACGTTGTGGTGAATGTGCAGCAGGCGGTGCTTGCCAGGGTGCGCAGGCAAGGCGACTTCGGGGATATTGACGGACGAGGTAGAGGTGCCGTTATCGCTGTACTTGACCAGCTTTTCCGCTACTTCCAAACCGATATTGGCCTGCGCTTCGAGCGTAGAACCACCGATATGGGGCGTCAAAATCACGTTGTCCAGCCCACGCAAAGGTGAAGTGAACTCGTCTTTATTGGTTCGCGGCTCAATCGGGAACACGTCGATGGCGGCACCCAGCAGCTTTTTTTCGCGCAAGGCTTGGGCCAGCGGCTCAATTTCTACCACCGTGCCACGAGAGGCGTTGATGAGGATGCCACCCGGCTTCATCGCCGCGATTTCTGCGGCACCGATCATCCACTGCGTCGCAGCGGTTTCAGGCACATGCAGGCTCACGATGTCGCTTTGGCCCAGCAGCTCATGCAGGCTGTGGACTTGCCGGGCATTGCCCAGCGGCAATTTGGCTACCACGTCATAGAAGGCTACATTCATTCCCAGAGCCTCGGCCAGCACTGAGAGCTGGGTGCCAATGGAGCCGTAGCCCACCAAACCCAGCGTTTTGCCACGAATCTCAAAGGAATTATCAGCCGTCTTTAGCCAACCGCCACGGTGCGCCACAGCGCTTTTTTCGGGCACACCACGCAACAGCAAAATCGCCTCAGCAATCACCAGTTCGGCAACAGAACGGGTATTCGAGAACGGGGCGTTGAAGACGGCAATACCCCTTTCTCGAGCGGCGTCCAAATCAACCTGGTTGGTACCGATGCAAAAGCAGCCTACAGCGGCCAGCTTAGTAGCATGGGCAAATACATCCGCCGTCAACTGAGTACGCGAGCGTATACCCAAGAAATGCGCATCGGCAATTTTGGCTTTCAGCTCAGCATCAGGCAGCGCACCGGGCAGGGATTCGATATTGGTGTAGCCGGCTGCACGCAGCACCTCCAGCGCAGAGGGGTGGACGCCTTCAAGCAGCAAAAACTTGATCTTGGTTTTGTCCAGGGAAGTCTTAATCATCGGGGAAACCCTTAAAGAGGACGGTGATGCTAGCACGGGGGTGCTCGTGGAAACCCCGCTAGCGCAGGCCTTGGGCTGCCGCGTCAAATCAAGCAGTCACACGACTGTCAAGTTTTTGTCACCGATATGCCATTCAAATGTCATATAAGACCATTACGATCCACCGCTTTGCTTGCCTGTTCTAAATCTGAAAATCTGGAGAACCTATGAAGTTCAAGTTTGCTGCTGCTGCGCTCGTCGCCGCAATGTCTGTGTCTTTCTCGGCGTACGCCCAAACCGAAATCCAATGGTGGCATTCGATGAACTCCGTCAATGGCGAATGGGTGAATGACCTGGCCAAAGAATTCAATGCCAGCCAAAAAGACTACAAAATCATGCCGGTCTACAAAGGCCAGTACGACGAATCAATGACCGCTGCTATCGCGGCTTACCGTGCAGGCAATGGGCCTGACATCTTGCAAGTGTTTGAAGTTGGCACCGCAACCATGATGGCCAGTAAAAGCGCTATCGTGCCGGTCGCGCAGTTGATGAAGGATGCGGGAGAAAAGTTTGACCCTGCGGCCTATATTCCCGCCGTTGCCAGCTACTACACGGCAAGCAATGGTCAGATGATGAGCTTCCCATTCAACAGCTCTACCACCGTTTTTTACTACAACAAAGACGCCTTCAAAGCCGCTGGCCTGGACCCCAACAAGGCTCCCAGCACGTGGCCTGAAGTAGCTCTGGCGGCAGCCAAGCTCAAGGCCAGTGGCCATAAATGCCCAATGTCCATAGCGTGGCAAGGCTGGACGCAACTGGAAAGCTTCTCCACGTGGCACAACGTTGAATTCGCCACTAAAGCCAACGGCCTAGGCGGGCTGGATGCACGCTTGAAGACCAACTCACCACTTCATGTTCGCCACATCGAAAACCTCGGCAACATGGCAAAACAAGGCCTGTTTGTCTACAAGGGACGCGGTAACGTGCCCGAGGCCAGCTTTGTATCGGGCGAATGCGCCATGATGACCACCTCAAGTGGCTTCTATGGCAACGTCAAGAAAAACGCTAAATTCGCCTTCGGCTTGGCCCCCCTGCCCTACTACCCCGATGTACCTGGAGCACCGCAAAACACCGTTATCGGTGGCGCCAGTCTGTGGGTTTTAGCCGGTAAAAAACCGGAAGAGTACAAAGGTGTCGCCAAGTTTTTCAGCTTCCTCTCGAGTCCTGAAGTACAGTCCGCCAGTCATAAACGTACTGGCTACCTGCCTGTAACGACCGCCTCGTTCGCGTTGACCGAGAAATCCGGCTTCTACAAAGAGAACCCCGGCACCGACGTGGCTCCCAACCAGATGATCCGCAAAACCACCACCAACTCACGCGGTATCCGCCTGGGCAACTACCTGCTGGTGCGCGCGATTGAGGACGAAGAGTTGGAACAGGTCTGGGCTGGCAAAAAGACAGCAAAAGAAGCACTGGACACCATCGTGAGCCGTGGCAACGAGGTGTTGGCACGGTTTGAAAAGGCCAACAAAAAGTAAGTCTAAAAAGTAAGCCACTATGGAAAAGCGCGTCGTCTTCCGCTCCGGCTGGCTGCCTTGGGCCCTGATAACCCCGCAGCTGGTCGTCATCATCGTCTTTTTCTTCTGGCCAGCGGGTCAGGCGGTGCTGCAATCCTTTCAGCAGTCGGATGCCTTTGGCACGTCAGTGGAATGGGTGGGACTGGAGAACTTTCGCAACCTGTGGCAGGACGTAACCTACTTGGAATCGTTCAAGACCACAGCGGTCTTCTCCATTTTGGTGGCGACGCTGGGCCTCAGTTTGTCGCTGGTATTGGCTGTTTTTGCCGATCGAGTGGTCAAGGGCGGCACGGTGTACAAAACCCTGCTGATCTGGCCCTACGCTGTGGCTCCAGCGGTGGCTGGCGTGCTGTGGCTGTTCATGTTTTCACCCAGCATCGGCATCGTCGCCTACTGGTTGGAAGCCTGGGGCGTCACCTGGAACCACCTGCTTAACGGCACCCACGCGATGATTTTGGTGGTGGTGGCGGCTGTATGGAAGCAAATTTCTTACAACTTTCTGTTCTTTTTGGCTGGCTTGCAAAGTATCCCCAAATCGCTGATTGAAGCGGCCTCCATTGATGGTGCCCGGCCTTGGCGGAGGTTTTGGACGATTCAATTCCCATTGCTCACGCCCACAACCTTCTTTTTGCTGGTCATCAACGTGGTTTATGCGTTTTTTGACACCTTCGCCATCATCGACTCGGCTACTAAAGGCGGGCCGGGCAAGGACACGGCAATTCTGGTCTACAAGGTGTATTACGACGGCTTCAAAGCCATGGATTTGGGCGGTTCTGCCGCGCAATCGGTGGTCTTGATGGTGATTGTGGTTGCATTGACCGTCATCCAATTCCGCTTTGTCGAGAAGAAAGTTAAATACTGATGAACGCGAACCATGGTTGAGCGCCGCTCCTTTTTCAGCCTCCTGCCCCATATCGTACTGATACTGGGCGTGCTCGTGGTGGCCTTTCCGGTCTACATCACCTTCGTTGCATCCACCCACACGGCGGCGGAAATGGTGCAGTCGCCCATACCGCTGCTCCCGGGTTCACACTTCATCGACAACTACACCACGGCCTTAATGGGCGGTGGCGCCGATTCAGGCTCGCAAGCAGCGGTGGGTCGGATGATGCGGGTCAGCCTCATCACGGCGCTCATCATTGCATTTGGCAAGATTGCCATTTCACTGCTTTCCGCCTTCGCTCTGGTGTACTTTCGCTTCCCGTTCAAGCCCTTCTTCTTCTGGGCTATTTTTGTCACGTTAATGCTGCCGGTGGAGGTACGCATTGGGCCCACCTACAAGGTAGTGGCTGATTTAGGCATGCTCAACAGCTATGCAGGTTTGACGATTCCACTGATCGCCTCGGCCACCGCCACCTTTTTGTTCCGCCAGTTTTTCATGAGCGTGCCCGACGAACTGGTGGAAGCCGCGCGCATGGACGGTGCTGGGCCGATGCGGTTTTTCAAAGATATCCTGGTGCCACTGTCCAAAACCAGCATGGCCGCGCTGTTTGTGATCCAGTTCATTTACGGCTGGAACCAGTACCTCTGGCCCCTTTTGGTCACCACCAACGAAAACATGTACCCCGTAGTAATTGGCATCAAACGGATGATCTCGGGTGGCGATTCACAAACAGAGTGGAATCTGGTGATGGCTACCGCCATGCTGGCCATGATCCCGCCTGCGCTGGTGGTCATCCTGATGCAAAAATGGTTTGTCAAAGGTCTGGTGGACACCGAAAAATAGCCTGCAGTACCTAAGTACCTAAGTACCTAGTTACACGCAACCGCTTCCAACGACAACGACAACGACTAAAACTAAAACAACAAACATGGCCGCCATACAACTCAAAAACGTCATCAAGCGCTACGGCAAAGGCAAGACCGCCAATCAGGTGATCCACGGCGTAAATGCAGATATCCAAGATGGGGAATTCATCGTCATCGTAGGCCCCTCGGGCTGTGGAAAATCTACGCTGCTGCGTATGGTCGCTGGACTGGAAGAGGTGAGCGACGGTGAAATCTCCATCGGTGGGCGCATCGTCAACGACCTGGAACCGGCTGAACGCGACATTGCGATGGTGTTCCAAAACTACGCGCTCTACCCACACATGAGTGTGTTCGAGAACATGGCTTACGGCCTAAAAATTGCCAAAGTGCCTCTGGACGAGATCAAAGCCCGTGTTGACAAAGCCGCCAAAATTTTGGAGATTGGACCCTTCCTGAACCGTAAGCCGCGCGAACTCTCGGGTGGCCAGCGCCAACGCGTAGCCATGGGCCGCGCCATCGTGCGCCAGCCGCAGGTGTTTTTGTTTGACGAACCGCTCAGTAATTTGGACGCCAAATTGCGCGCCCAAACCCGGCTGGAAATCCAAAAACTGCACCGCGAGCTCGGCATCACCAGCCTATTTGTCACCCATGACCAAGTCGAGGCGATGACGTTGGCGCAGCGCATCATCGTGATGAACGGTGGCCGCATGGACCAGTTCGGTACGCCCGACGAGGTGTACCGCCGTCCTGCGACTACTTTCGTAGCAAGCTTTATAGGCTCACCACCCATGAACCTGCTGAAACACGCGATTGGCGTGAAACCCGGAACGCTGATGGGTATTCGCCCTGAGCACTTGCATATTGGCACCAACGGCTGGGAAGCCACGGTAGAAACCGTGGAATTGCTGGGGGCTGAACGGCTGGTTTACTGCCGCGTTGGTGACGAGCAGCTGATCGTGCGCATGGACGAAGGCAAGCCTGCGCCGGTGGCCGGGGCAGCGGTTCACATTGCCCTGCAAGAAGAGCGCGTGCATTGGTTTGACGCGGAAAGTGGGAAACGACTGTGAAGGTTATGACGATTATGACGAACACGAACGAGACCTCTCCCACCCTCCTTGCGCCTTGGCCTTACCCACGCCGGGTGGCCCACCGGGGCGCTGGCAAATTAGCCCCTGAGAATACGCTGGCAGCCTTTCGCCTAGGCGCATCGCATGGCTACCGCATGTTCGAGTGCGACGTGAAGCTGAGCGCAGATGGCGTACCTTTTTTGATGCACGACGCGACGCTTAACCGCACCACGAACGGCGATGGCACCGGTGGCGACCATCCCTGGAGCGCGCTCGCGCAACTTGATGCAGGCAGCTGGCATTCCCGTACCTACGCTGGTGAGCCCCTCCCCAGCTTCGAGAATATCGCTCAGTTCTGCCTGCGCAACGGCTACTTTTTGAACATCGAAATTAAAGCCACGCCGGGTGCAGAAGAACGCACCGGTGAAGTTGTCGCTCAGCACGCTGCACGCCTGTGGCAAGAGCAACAGGCTCGCCAAGACTCACCGTTGGCGCCGCCGTTGTTGACCTCGTTCGACCCTGCATCGCTCGCCGGCGCCCGCAATGGCGCGCATGATCTACCGCGTGGCTTGCTGCTGGACGTACTGTGGGAAGGTTGGCTGGCAACGGCCCACTCGCTGGGTTGCGTTGCCATCGTCTGCAAACACACGCTGTGGGATGCGACGACCGTGGCGCAAGTCAACGGTGCAGGAATGCGCTGTTCGAGCTATACCGTAAACGACGACGTAGCGGCACAACGTTTAGTGGATTTGGGCACCGACGGCATCATCACTGACCGGGTGGACTTGTTCAGCCCGGTATGAAACTCGGGCCATACACAGCCCCATTTATGCCGAGAGCTTGGTCTGTGCTGCTTTAGCCGCCTGCGCAGCAGACACCCCCGCCCGCAGCGCGAGCAAATAACTCTCTGCGCCAAAACCACAAATCTGCCCTTTAACGATCTCGGCAAACACCGACACATGGCGGAACGACTCACGGGCGTGGATGTTAGACATGTGCAATTCGATGATGGGGCATTTCAGGATTGCCAGCGCATCGCGAATGCCATAGCTGTAATGGGTCCAGGCCCCAGCGTTGATAAGTACCGCGTCCACGCTATCGGCATAGGCTTGGTGAATGCGCTCGCACATCGCACCTTCATGGTTGGTCTGAAAGCATTCGACCTGCGCGCCCAGCTCTTGGCCTAAAACACCCAAGCGGATGTTGATTTCATCCAGCGTGCTGGTGCCGTACTGCGCAGGGTCGCGCTTGCCGAACATGTTGAGGTTGATGCCATTCAGAACGAGAATTTTCATAAGTGCACTTCTTCTTTCTTACTTCTTCTAACTTCTTCTAACTTCTTACCGGGACTTATCGCCCCCTACCCATCACCCATTGTGCTGTGGCCACAGCCAGCACCATTGCGCCATAGGTCGCCATCTTCCCGTCGTGCCCAAAGCCCCACAGCCCCAGAAGCAAGACGGCTAGACAGACTATAAAATTAATAGCAACTTGCGACCACCAAGTAAGCCATACAGGCTTATTTGATGCTGAAAATCGTCCTACAACGGTCACGCACAGCGCTAGCACCACGGCAGGGGCCGCGAAGTTGGCGAGGTGCGCAATTAGGGTCGTCAGATTCATAGTTGTCATCGATTTTATAATCGGTGCTTCTCCGAATAAAAACCACAAGAAAACCGCACGATGGCAGTCTGGGCTTTAGGCCTTAACCACACCACAGCGCCGCTCGATTTGCGCGGCAGGTTTGCGTTCGCCTTGGACCAAATTGCCCCCACCCTTGGCGGCCTGCGTGAGGCCTTGCGTCAGCAATCGCAACAGCCATCAAACACCGGCCCCGAAGTCGCCATTCTCTCCACCTGCAATCGCACCGAAATATACGGTGTGGGCGACCAAAGCAGCCTGGTGCCCGTGCTGAACTGGCTCGCCCATACGGGTGGCGTGACGCCTGCAGTGCTGCAAAGTCATTCCTACACCCTGCAAGACGGCCTTGCCGCTCGCCACGCCTTTCGCGTCGCCAGTGGCTTGGACAGCATGGTGTTGGGTGAGCCACAAATCTTGGGCCAATTCAAAGACGCCGTACGGGTAGCCGATGAAGCCGGCGCCTTAGGTACGACACTGAATCAGCTCTTCCAACGCTCGTTCGCTGTTGCCAAAGAGGTCCGCACCTCAACCGAGGTCGGTGCGCACTCCATTAGCATGGCCGCGGCGGCAGTGCGCCTCGCGGGGCAGTTGTTTGAAGACTTGCGCCAAATCCGCGTGCTGTTTGTTGGGGCTGGTGAAATGATTGAGCTGGCTGCGACGCACTTTGCCGCCAAACAGCCGCTGGCCATGACCATTGCCAACCGCAGCATAGAACGCGGCGAGAAACTGGCCACACGTTTTGGCGCCGCAGTGATGCGGCTGGCAGATTTGCCAGATCGCCTGCACGAGTTCGATGCCGTCATCAGCTGCACCGCCAGCACCTTGCCTTTGATCGGTTTAGGGGCAGTGGAGCGGGCTTTGAAACGCCGCAAGCACCGCCCGATGTTCATGGTCGATTTGGCCGTGCCACGTGATATCGAGCCTGAAGTTAAGGCACTGGACGACGTGTACCTCTACACCGTAGATGACCTGTCCCACGTAGTGCAAACCGCGCAGGCCAGTCGCCAGGCGGCCGTCGCACAGGCGGAGGTCATCATCGACGCGGGCGTACAGAGTTTCATGCACTGGATGGCCCAGCGCGGCCCTGGCGGCGTCGTACCGCTGATTCGACAACTGAATGCCCAAGCTGACGAGTGGCGCACTATTGAGCTCGCACGCGCCCAAAAATCCCTGTTGCGAGGCGACGATGTGCAGGCGGTGATGGAAGCGCTGTCTCGGAGCTTGACGCAAAAGATGCTGCACGGCGCGATGGCCGAGCTGAACGCTGCCGACCCGGCTCACCTTGACCATACCGCGCAGACCATTACACGACTCTTTTTACGCTCGCAAAGTAAAAACCGGTTCTAGCGCTGATCTGATAATCATTGATTGCTACGCTTTAAGTAGCATCATTCTTACTTTTCCACTTTCGTCTGAGGCCCATCTCTGCTGGCGGAGCCCCTTTCTAGTCCCTGTATGTTGAGACGCCCATGAAACTCTTCCTTCGCAACCAACTTGAGCGCTACGCGCTGCGCCTGTCCGAGCTGGATTTTTTGCTGTCCCGCGAAGACATCATGAAAGACATGGCCCAGTTCCTCGTGCTGTCACGTGAACACGCCGAGGTGAGCGCCGTAGCGGGCCGTTACCAGCGATTTTTGTTACGTGAATCCGACGCCGCAGCCGCTGCTGAGATGCTAGCTGAAGCGACCCAAGGGGACGCCAGCGACGCAGAAATGCAGGCCATGGCGCAAGACGAAATTAACAACGCGCAAGCCGAGTTGCTGAAGCTAGAAGCGGAACTGCAACGCATGCTGCTGCCCCGCGACCCTGACGATGCCCGCCCCGCGTTCATCGAGATCCGTGCGGGCACGGGAGGCGACGAGTCTGCGCTGTTCGCGGCTGACCTGA
This sequence comes from Betaproteobacteria bacterium, assembly GCA_043739385.1. Lineage (GTDB taxonomy): Bacteria > Pseudomonadota > Gammaproteobacteria > Burkholderiales > Burkholderiaceae_C > Defluviibacillus. The sequence goes on from JAYUED010000059.1 coordinate 100,262, forward strand.
TGCGCATGTATACCCGCTACGCCGAGCGCGAGGGCTGGCGTACCGAGGTGGTGAGTGAGTCACAAAGCGAGTTGGGGGGCTACAAAGAAATAGTCCTTCGTATGGAAGGCACCAGCACCACTGACGCGGGCGTAACAACCGGCGTTTACGGGATGCTGCGCTACGAGTCCGGCGGTCACCGTGTGCAGCGCGTGCCGACCACAGAAACCCAAGGCCGTATTCATACCAGCGCCTGTACCGTGGCGGTGCTGGCTGAGCCTGACGAAGCTGTGGCAATTCAGATCAACCCGGCAGATTTGCGCATCGACACCTACCGTGCCAGCGGCGCCGGGGGCCAGCACATCAACAAAACCGACAGCGCGGTGCGCATCACCCACCTGCCCACAGGCATCGTCGCCGAATGCCAGGACGGCCGCAGCCAGCACAGCAACAAGGCGCAGGCACTGAAGGTGCTGACAGCACGCATCCGCGAAAAAGACCGCTCAGAGCGCGCCGCCAAAGACGCTGCCGAGCGCAAAGGTCTGATCGGCAGCGGCGACCGCAGCGACCGAATCCGCACCTACAACTTCCCACAGGGACGACTGACCGACCATCGGATTAACCTCACGCTCTACAAATTGCTGTACATCATGGAGGGGGATCTGGGCGATGTGATGAACGCGCTGCAATCGGCACGTGAGGCAGAGCAGCTGGCGGAATTGGAGATTGGGGCGTTGTGATGCACCTGCATCAGAAGCTTACCGGCCACAGGTCCAGTCCAGATAAGCACAAGCAGCTACATAATGAATAGCAAAAGTATTGCCGATACATTGCACTCAGCGCAACAACAGGGCTTGGAACGCATCGAAGCACAGCTGCTGCTGCTGCGCACCTTGGGCCGTCCCGCCCATGACCGAGCTTGGCTGCTAACCCATGACACGGAAACTCTGGATGCGCCAACGCTGGACGCCTTCACCGCCGGCTGCCAACGGCGAATGAACGGCGAGCCGCTGGCGTACATCACGGGCCACAAAGAATTCTTCGGCCTAGATTTGCGTGTGGATGCCCGCGTGCTGGACCCCAGGGCGGACACCGAGACGTTGGTGGATTGGGGCCTGGAAGTCATCCACAACCTGCCTCACCCTTTGGTCCTAGATTTGGGTACCGGTAGCGGAGCGATTGCACTGGCGATAGCCAACACGCGGCCTGATGCGCAGGTTAGCGCAGTGGACGCTAGCTCTGACGCGCTGGCGGTAGCGCGGGCAAATGCGGAGCGCTTGGGGCTGCGGGTAACTTGGCTACAGGGCGATTGGCTGGAGACGCTGTCAGCCAGCGAGTCTGATGTTCAACACAACCGCAGCTACCACCTGATCGTCTCCAATCCACCCTACATCCCAAGCGCAGATCCACATTTAGCCGCGCTCACACACGAGCCACTGAATGCGCTGGCCAGTGGCGTGGACGGTCTGGACGACATCCGGCGCATCGTTGCGCAAGCACCTGCGCACCTTGCACCCGACGGCTGGCTGCTACTAGAGCATGGCTATGACCAAGCTGATGCAGTACGCCATTTACTGGTGGCGCAGGGCTTTGCGGCAGTGCAGCATCGGCTCGATTTGGCAGGTATTGCCCGCTGTACTGGCGGTCAATTAAGCGCAGCCCGAGCAACAGTGAAATAATCCAAGTTATTCGAGTTATCCACTCAACTACTTTAGCGACTTCAGGAGCCCCCATGAGCGATACCCAAGCCACCCAACAACGCATTGACCAACTCGTTAAATCCAGCGACGTGCTGCTGTTCATGAAAGGCAACGCCAGTTTCCCCATGTGCGGCTTCTCGGGCCGTGCCATTCAGATTTTGAAGGCTTGTGGCGTTGAACCCAAAACCATCACAACCGTAAACGTGCTGGACGATCAGGAAATCCGACAAGGCATCAAGGAATACAGCAGCTGGCCCACCATTCCTCAGCTTTACGTGAAGGGCGAGTTCATCGGCGGCTCAGACATCATGATGGAAATGTACGAAAGCGGCGAATTGAAGACTGTGCTGGACACCATCACCGCCTGAAAGCGTCTTTAACCTGACACGTGCCTTGGCCTTTTCAGCCACTCCAGAATCAACCCGCTAAACAGCGGGTTTTTTTTCGCTTAATTTTGTGCTTATTCACCCACAGGGCACGTTGTCTCTTGGCACGGCTTATGCTCGAATAGAGTCGTCAGTCAAAGAGCCTTTAGTTTCACAATGCAACAACAAGGGGTGGATCATGCAAGCGCACAATCTGGTTCCTTTATTTCCGTCATCGTCGCCTCAGGCACCTTGTGCCACGGCAGATTCAGCGGACTTCAGCATCCCTATCGCGCAGCTGCGCAGCGTCTACCACACCGGTGAGGTGGAGCGACGGCTAACCAAGTTGCAAAAATCAGGGGACGCCAAAGAAAACGAAAGCCTGCGCAACACTTACCAGCGCATGCTGGAGCTAGGGCCAGACAGGTTTCAAGTAAAGCCCAATGGCGTGCCTCAAATGGCCACCCTCTACGAGCAGCTGCCCAACTTCACCGAGGTGCTGGACGACGTGAAACGCCACGTCGCGCTGAGCCAAGACAGCAACGACGGCCTGGAAGTCACACCTATGTTGTTGTTAGGGCCAGCAGGTATCGGAAAAACCCACTTCGCCAAGAGACTCTCTGAACTGCTGGGCACTGGCATGAGCTTGGTACCCATGAGCTCGATGACTGCCGGGTGGCTGCTGTCGGGTTCTTCCTCCCAATGGCGTGGTGCACGGCCCGGCAAGGTGTTTGAAGCACTGGTGGAAGGACGCTATGCTAACCCTGTCATCGTGGTGGACGAAATCGACAAAGCCAGTGCGGATGCCCAATACGACCCCCTGGGCGCGCTATACAGCCTGCTAGAGCACGATACGGCACAAAACTTCACCGATGAGTTCGCTGAGGTCCCGATCGACGCCAGTCAGGTCATCTGGATAACCACCGCCAATGATGCACGCCGCATCCCTGACCCTATCCTTAACCGCATGAACGTGTTTGAGATTGAAGCGCCCTCGCACGACCAAGCGCGGGTGATTGCGCTCAACCTGTACCGCAGTATTTGTGGCGAACACGAATGGGGCCAACGCTTTGACCCCGTGCCTCACGATGACCTGCTGGAGGCTCTGGCCGATATGGCACCCCGTGAAATGCGAAGGGCGCTGATGGCAGGATTTGGTAACGCACGGCTGGCGCGACGCAATGATGTACAAGCCGATGACCTACCCAAAGCCGGTTCGAGCAAGACGCGCATGGGTTTTATTCAGTAAATTTGCAATATCGTAGCAATAATGTTGTGGAAAAATTGCACCAAAAGCCGTTAAGCCTGGGTCAAGACACCGTAGACCCGGCTTTACAAATCCTTACCCACACCTTGCCAGCACGGTGTGCATCGACAGAGTTAAATGTGCAGGTTAAACCTACCGAGAACACCATGCACGCCAAGCTCTTACGCCCCGCCCTTACCGCGACCACTGTGTCGCTGCTGCTCTTAACTGGGTGCGTCGTTGCCCCGGTGGCCCGTCCGGTTTACCGTGCGCCGCCTCCTCAGGTGGTCTACCAGCAATCGGCACCAGTTGTCATTCAGCAGCAGCCTGCAGTCGTGGTCTATCAAGAGCCGCCACCGCCTCAGGTCGAGGTGATTGGCTTTGCGCCAGCACCGGGATATTTCTGGATCTCAGGTGTGTGGTTGTGGGAAGGTAATCGCCATGTATGGCACCCAGGCCGCTGGGAGCCGCAGCGCAATGGCCAAGTTTATGTCCCACACCAGTGGGCCCGTGTAGGTGCGTCATGGCAACTGAGCGGTGGTCTCTGGCGGAGGTGAACGCAGCGCAATGCTTTTTTGAGGGCAACCGCTTGCTCGCAAGCAACGACTTGAAAGGCGCGCAGTCTTGCTGGCGTGAAGCCCTGCGGCTCGACCCTAAGTTGCCCGAAGCCCATGCAAATTTGGGATTTGCACTCGATCAAAGCGGCGAGGGGGTCGAAGCTGAGGCCTGCTACCGGCGCTCTATCGCATTGAATCCCCATTTATTGAATACCCACCTGAACTTGGGCGGTCTGTTGGCAGGTCAAAAACGGCTGGCCGAAGCCGAAGAAGTCTATGAGCAGGCCTTATCGCTGGATGATGAATCCACAGCAGTTTGGTCCAATCTTGGCGCGTTGTACCTGTGCTGGCACAAAGATACGGAAGCCGAGCGGTGCCTGCGCCTCGCCATCGCGCTGGACGCCAGCTATGCTAAACCCCGCTTTAACCTAGCCTATTTGCTGCTGCGCCAAGGCCGGTTTGACGAAGGTTGGGCTTGCCTGGAGGCCCGTGACTGGTATGCCGCGCTGGCCCGCCAGCTTACCTGCCCACGCTGGGCGGGCGAACCCTTAGCGGGCAAATCGGTGCTGATTGGCTATGAGGCCGGGCATGGCGATATGGTGCAGTTTTGCCGCTATGCGAGCGTACTGAAAGCGCAGGGCGCAGCGCACATCACGCTAGTGTGCCATCCAGCGCTGAAGCGCTTGTTTGGTAGCCTAGCGGGCGTCGATGCGGTGGCCGCGTTTGACGAGACCTTTCCCTTGCCCGCATCGGGTAACTGGGACTTTTGGACTCCGGCGTTAAGCCTCGCTTTCCATTGCAAAACCCGTCTCAACACTATTCCGGCAAGTTTGCCTTATCTGCACGCTTTACCTGATCTCGTAACACATTGGGGTGCACAGTTGCCGAAGGACGGAGTTCGTGTCGGACTGGTCTGGAAGGGCAATCCACAGTTTGAAAACGATGCCGACCGCTCCTTGCCCAATCTTGATGTTTTAGTACCGTTGGGCAAAGTAGCTGGTGCGTGTTTCATCAGCCTGCAAAAGGGTGCCGGAGAGGCGCAGGCACAGCACCCTCCCGTGGGCTTGTCGCTGCTGGATCTGGGCAGCCACATGGCCGACTTTGCGGACACTGCGGCCATCGTGGCAGGGCTTGATCTGGTGATTTGCGTTGATACCGCCATCGCGCACCTCGCTGGTGCACTGGGCAAACCTTGCTGGGTGTTGCTGCCAGACTATCAGACCGACTGGCGCTGGTTGAAGCACCGTACCGACTCACCTTGGTATCCAGGGGTAATGCGCTTGTTCAGGCAAAGCACTGCCGGGGATTGGAGTTCCGTCGTAGCCGAGATCTGCGCAGCACTTGCCGCGCGCATTAACCGAGACTGAAATCCCAATTGCGCTTGGCACCGAACACCGCATCGGGGTATTCGGCACGGCCCCGGCTGCCGTTGTAGCGACCCAGGGCCATGTATACGTCGCCTTTTTCAAGGTCCAGGTAATGCCGCAGGATGACGCAGCCAAAGCGCAAGTTAGTCTGCATATGGAAGAGCTTACCTGTATCGCTGTCGCCGATGCTGCGCGTCCAAAACGGCATCACCTGCATGTAGCCCCGTGCGCCTACGCTGCTGATGGCAAATTTACGAAAATTGCTTTCTATCTGCACTAGGCCCATTACCAGCGACACATCCAGCCCGGCCCGATGGCTTTCGTACCAGACAGTTTGTAAAAACTCTTTGCGGGTTTCAAGGTTAGGTTTTTTGGGTATCAGACGCGGACTCATCGCCGCCAGCCAGCGCAGGTATCTGAGACGCGATTCGGTATCGGGAAACTCGGGAATCGGTGGCGCCTGGTTAGCTACAGCAGAATGCAGCGCCGTGCGTACCGAGTCGACCAGCGGCTCTTCGATTTGCGCTCCGGCCTGCGAATACTCCTGAAATGAGAGCGAAGTAAGACCAAAGGATATGCGAAGAAGGGTATTTCGCCTACTTATTAGCCTGCGAACAGGCGCATCAACCGTGTTTTCAATGACCCCTCGCGTCATACTTGGGCAGGCGCCTGCAATTTAGCGTGGACGAAGCTTGCGACTTCAGTCACAGGCATTTTGCTGGCGGCGGTATCGCGACGGTGCTGGTATTCGACTTGACCGTCTTTCAAGCCTTTATCGCCCACTGTGATTCGGTGCGGCACGCCAATCAACTCCCAGTCAGCAAACATCGCACCAGGGCGCTCGCCCCGGTCATCCAACAACACGTCCACGCCCAAGGCAAGCAAATCGGCATAGAGCTTGTCAGATGCGGCTTTCACGTCGGCGCTGCGGTCAGCTCCAATGGGGCAAATCACCACAGTGAACGGCGCAATTGCATCGGGCCAGATGATGCCGCGCTCGTCGTGGTTTTGCTCAATAGCGGCGGCAGGCAGGCGGGTGACGCCGATGCCATAGCAGCCCATCTCGAAGAACTGGGGCTTACCATTGGAATCCAAGAAGCTGGCGTTCATCGCCTTGCTGTACTTGTTGCCAAGGTAAAAGATGTGACCGATTTCGATACCGCGCTCGATAGCCAGCACGCCCTGGCCATCAGGAGATGCGTCACCTTCAACGATATTGCGCAGGTCAGCAATCAAATCAGGTTCGGGCAGATCACGGCCCCAGTTCACGCCGGTGAGGTGAACATCGGGTTGGTTGGCACCGCAAATCCAGTCGGCCATGATCGCTACATCGCGATCGGCAATGACTTTGAGCGGGAGTTTGAGACTAAGAGGACCTAAGTAACCCGGTTTACAGCCGAAGTGAGCTTCGATTTCGGGAACAGTCGCAAAGCGGAAACCCTCTAGGCCAGGGAGTTTGGCGACTTTGACCTCGTTCATATCGTGGTCGCCACGCAGCAGCAAGAGCCAGACCTGGGTTTTAACGATTTCACCTTTGTCGCTGGTTTGCTCCGTAGCAAGCACCAGGGATTTAACCGTGTTAGCGAGCGGTACGCTGAGCAGTTCAGCCACATCAGCACAGGTGCTTTTGCCGGGCGTCGGCGTAGGGGTCATGGTCTGCTTGGCGACACCACGCTCAGCTTGAGGGGCCAAAGCCTCAGCCTTCTCCATGTTGGCGGCGTAGTCGCTGGTGGGGCAATAGACGATGGCGTCTTCACCCGTCGCAGCAATCACCTGGAACTCTTCACTCAGATCGCCACCAATCGCACCGCTGTCAGCCGCTACAGCGCGGTAACGCAGGCCGAAGCGGTCAAAAATACGCCTGTAGGCGCTGGCCATAACCTGGTAGCTGGCTTTGGCGGTGTCGGCGTCACGGTCAAAGCTGTACGCGTCTTTCATGATGAACTCGCGCCCGCGCATGAGGCCAAAGCGAGGGCGGCGCTCGTCACGAAACTTAGTCTGGATTTGATAAAGGTTCTTAGGCAGCTGTTTGTAACTGCGGAATTCCTGGCGAGCAATGTCAGTGACCACTTCTTCGCTGGTAGGCTGAATAACGTAATCACGGTCATGGCGGTCTTTGATGCGCAGCAGCTCAGGGCCCATTTTCTCGAAGCGACCAGTTTCCTGCCAGAACTCAGCAGGCTGAACTACGGGCATCGTGAGTTCAATGCCACCTGCCCGGTTCATTTCCTCGCGCACGATGGCTTCCACCTTGCGGATCACACGCAAACCCATAGGCATGTAGGTGAAGATGCCGACACCGAGCTTTTTGACCATGCCTGCGCGCATCATCAGCTTGTGGCTAGCGACTTCAGCGTCGGCGGGGGCGTCTTTGAGGGTGGAGATGAGGAATTGAGAGGCTTTCATCGGGCAAAGGTATCTATGAGGTGCTTTGGGGAAAGTTAGGAGAAGTTAGGGCCACTTGACGACCCAAAATCCGCTAAAAGAGGCGAGTAGGGGCTTAGCCCCTTGATGCACAGCACACGGCGTGCATAATGAACTCAGTTTAAAAATTTGAGGTTTGATTATGCTTGACCGAGAGGGGTTCAGACCCAACGTCGGCATCGTCCTGCTCAACCAAAGAAATCAGGTATTTTGGGGTAAGCGAATTCGCACCCACAGTTGGCAGTTTCCGCAGGGTGGTATTGACCGGGGCGAGACCCCTGAACAAGCCATGTTCCGTGAGCTGCACGAAGAAGTCGGGCTACAGCCCGACCATGTTCGCATTGTGGCCCGTACCCGTGATTGGTTGCGCTATGAGGTGCCAGACCGGTTTATCCGACGCGACGCGCGTGGCCATTACAAAGGCCAAAAACAAATCTGGTTTTTGCTCCAGTTGACGGGTCACGACTGGGATTTAAACCTGCGAGCTACTGACCACCCTGAGTTTGATGCTTGGCGCTGGAACGATTATTGGGTCCCACTGGATGTGGTGGTGGAGTTCAAACGCGGGGTGTATGAGTTGGCGTTGACCGAGCTAGCCCGCTATTTGCCACGTCACCACGAAAGCCGTAATAGGTACTTGCGGGTGGGTCTTCGCTCGAACGAACAAGAAGGCCAAAATGGCCACGAAATGATGCTGAGCGCGTCGTTTGAGTTACCACCTGGGGGCTCGTTTGAGCCTGATCCACAGTTTGCAGACCGCTCGAATGGGTCGGCAGACACAGATCCGATGCTTGCCACCGGAATTTAACGATTTAGACTCGAACCACAGCACGCTGTGGCTCAGCGCAGTACTAAATTATCGCGATGCACCATTTCTGGCTCTGCGACATACCCCAACAAGCGCTCAAACTCAGTTGACGGCTTACGGCAAATTAGCCGGGCTTCGGCGCTTGCGTAGTTAGCGAGGCCGCGTGCAATCTCAACGCCTTGCGGGCTGCGGATAGCAATCACGTCACCACGTGAAAAATCACCTTCCACGCTGGTCATGCCGATAGGCAGTAGACTTTTACCATCCCCCAGCAGTTTGGCAACCGCCCCCGCGTCCACAACCACAGAACCACGCATTTGCAAGTGATCGGCAATCCACTGCTTACGGGCTTGTGTTTTACGGGTTTGCGCCACGAGCAAAGTGCCAATCGACTCGCCCTGCGCCAAGCGCAACAGGGCATCTGTTTCGCGGCCATAGGCGATGACGGTAGAGGCTCCTGAGCCTGCTGCACGTTTAGCCGCCAAGATTTTAGTAATCATGCCGCCTCGGCCAATGCTGGAACCGGCCCCACCGGCCATTTCCTCTAAAGCTGGGTCACCCGCTTTGGCCTCAAACACAAAAGTGGCAGCGGGGTCTTTGCGCGGATCAGCAGTGAACAGGCCTTTTTGGTCCGTGAGAATAACCAGTGCATCCGCCTCGACCAAATTCGCCACCAGCGCACCCAGCGTGTCGTTGTCCCCGAACTTGATTTCGTCGTTAACGACAGTATCGTTCTCGTTAATGACCGGCACTACGCCTAGGCGCAGCAGCGTCAGCAAGGTAGAGCGTGCATTCAAGTATCGCTCGCGGTCGGCCAAATCAGCATGGGTCAGCAGGACTTGGGCGCTGCCCAGGCCTTGCTCGCGCAGTTTGGTTTCGTACATTTGCACTAAACCCATTTGCCCCACAGCAGCAGCAGCCTGGAGTTCGTTAATCTCGTGCGGGCGCGTCGTCCAACCCAGACGCTTCATGCCCTCAGCAATCGCACCGCTAGATACCATGATGACCTCACGTGGCGCGCCTGTGGCGTCGCTACCGCGCACCAGAGTGGCGAGTTGACGGCACCATTCGCCGATAGCACCCTCGTCCAACCCACGGCCTTCGTTGGTGACGAGGCTGGAGCCTACTTTGACGACGATGCGCTTGGCATCCTTTAAGACGGTAGACAAGGGTTTTTCAGTCATATCAGGCTATAGCGCAATCTGCATAATCACATGCAGCTATCAAATAAATAGCAAACTCTAGGAATTACTCTTGGAGTCATTTACTCGGGCGGGAGCTCCACAAAGCGCTGATCAATTTCAGGTGGGGCTTGCTCCAGCACTTGCTGGGCCTTCACATGCTTGTAGATGGCTTTGATCAAGAACTCACAGCCTTCGCGGGTCAGCGCAGAAATTTCAAACACGGGCGCTTTGAACTTGAAGCGTTTGACAAAATCTGCCACTTTCGCTGTGCGCTCGTCGCTGGGCACCATGTCGAGCTTGTTAAGCACTACCCAGCGCGGTTTTTTATGCAGCGCTTCGTCGTACTTCTTCAGCTCTTTGACGATGGCTTTGGCCTGCACAACGGGGTCTACACCTTCGTCAAACGGCGCAATGTCAATCACATGCAGCAGCAAACGGGTGCGTTGCAAATGGCGCAAGAACAAATGGCCCAGACCTGCACCTTCAGACGCTCCCTCGATCAAACCGGGAATGTCCGCCACCACAAAACTCTGCTCAGGCGCAACACGCACCACACCCAAATTAGGGTGCAAGGTGGTGAAAGGGTAATCCGCAATTTTTGGACGGGCGTTAGAGATGGCAGCAATCAGCGTGGATTTACCGGCGTTGGGCATACCCAACAAACCGACATCGGCCAACACTTTGAGCTCCAACTTCAGTTTTTTGACTTCACCAGGCCAGCCCGGAGTTTTTTGACGCGGCGCACGGTTGATCGAGCTTTTGAAGCGCATATTGCCAAAGCCACCATCACCGCCTTTGGCGATGGTGATGACTTCACCAGGGACAAGCAACTCATAGAGCACGTCGCCAGTTTCAGCGTCAGTGATGATGGTGCCCACTGGCATTTTGAGCGTGATGTCGTCTGCAGCCACGCCGAACATGTCCGAGCCCATGCCGTGCTGACCGCGCTTGGCTTCGTGGCGGCGCGAAAAACGAAAATCAACTAGCGTGTTCAGGTTGGCATCAGCAACTGCAAAAACGTGGCCACCGCGCCCACCGTCGCCGCCATTTGGGCCGCCGAATTCTTTGTACTTCTCATGCCGGAACGAGACGCAGCCGTTCCCGCCATCGCCACCTGCAATGTCGATATAGGCTTCATCAACGAATTTCATAGGAGCTCACTCTCAGGGTTGTTGTTGGAAACAACACAGGGCCGCCTTAGCGTGCCCAAAAATAACAAAGCCCCGACTGGGCGGGGCTTTGAGCAGGGATCAAAGTGAAAGGCTTAAGCCGGAATCACGTTAACCATATGCTTGTTCATGCTGCCTTTGATGGAAAAGTTCACATGACCTGGTGTCAGTGCGTACAAGGTGTGATCCTTGCCGATACCGACATTGGTGCCAGGGTGGAAACGGGTTCCACGCTGACGCACGATGATCGCGCCTGCGCCGATCAATTGACCGCCAAACATTTTCACGCCGAGCATTTTGGGCTTGGAATCGCGCCCATTTCGCGTTGAGCCGCCGCCTTTTTTCTGTGCCATTTTGGATAACTCCTGTTAATTGGTGCTTGTGTGTTGAAAGACGGGATCAACCGACGATCGCACCAATTTGCAGTTCGGTGAACTGCTGACGATGACCTTGATGCTTCTGGTAATGCTTACGACGGCGCATTTTGAAAATGCGCACTTTGTCGTGCTTACCGTGCGAAAGCACCGTAACCGTAACTGTTGCACCGGACACCAAGGGCGTGCCAACTCTAATTTCAGCGCCGTTACCGACTGCCAAAACTTGGTCAAACACGATCTCTTGGCCTACGTCCGCAGCAATCTGTTCTACTTTAATTTTTTCACCAGCAGCAACACGATATTGTTTGCCACCGGTTTTTATGACCGCGTACATGTATAACCTTTTAGACCCCGGGCTCTGCTGTTGCGGCTAGCGGGTTGGCAAGCCATAACGGATAAACCCGTAAAGTGAATTTTCTGTAGCCAATTCCACAGAACCCATGAGTTTAACATGGTTCATGTTTTCGCCTAGCACTGTTTGATGCTAAATCGTGAAACCCTCTGGAGCCGGTGCTAAATTTTCTATAATCCGAGCAAATTAAGATTGTCTAACTTGCCTGCCACCCACTCCGACCTTAACGCCGCGCTTTCATTGATCGCCCACGACCTTGCCGAGGTGGACAAGGTTATAGGCCAGCGCCTCGCCTCTGGTGTGCCTCTGGTTGGGGAGGTGGCACGCTACATCATCTCAGCCGGCGGCAAGCGCGTTCGCCCTTCTCTGCTGTTGCTGTGTGCCGGTGCTTTGGGCTACCAAGGGACACAACATTACAACCTAGCAGCAGTGGTGGAGTTCATCCACACCGCCACTCTGCTGCACGACGATGTGGTGGACGACTCTGCTCTGCGCCGTGGTCGTCCCACGGCGAACGAGATTTTCGGCAACCCGGCCAGCGTGCTTGTGGGGGACTTCCTTTATTCCCGCGCTTTCCAGATGATGGTGGAGGTGCAAGACATGCGTGTGATGCAGATCCTGTCTGAAGGCACCAATGTGATTGCCGAGGGCGAGGTGATGCAGCTGATGAACATCCACGACGCATCCCTCGATGAGGCAGGCTACCTGCGCGTTATTCGATCCAAAACGGCCAAATTGTTCGAGGCTAGCACCCAACTGGCTGCTGTTCTGACTGGCCAAAGCCCTGCTATCGAGCGCGCCTGTGCCGATTATGGCCAAGCACTGGGTACCGCATTCCAGGTGATTGACGACGCACTGGACTACGACGGCGACACCACCGAGATGGGTAAAAATCTGGGTGATGATTTGCGGGAAGGCAAAACCACACTCCCGTTGATCGTTGCCATGCAACGCGGCACCCCCGCTCAAGCCCAAGCCATCCGCGAGGCTATTGAAACCGGCACAGTAACCCAACTTGACGAAATCATTGCGATTGTCAAAAGCACTGGCGCACTGCAAGCTACCCGGGATGCGGCTGCCGTAGAGGCCCAGCGGGCGATTGACGCCATTCGTCTATTGCCTGACAACGCCCACACACAAGCACTGGTCCAGCTGGCGTCTTCATTGCTTCAGCGCCGGTCGTAATCGGTCTTTAGCAGCGCGCGGTCAGGGTCGCCCTCGCGGGATGGGACAATACGGCCTATGTACGCAATGTTTGAAGAAAGCGGCAAGTTTCTTGCCGGTCGGGTCTTGTCAGAGACCGATTCCTCCGCACAGGTTGAGCTTGACAGTGGCAAAAGAGTCAAAGTCAAAGCCATCAACCTGATGTTGAAATTTGAAAAACCTGCTCCGGCTGAGTTTTTGGCCACAGCGCAAGCTACCAGCGCGGGCATAGAGCTAGAACTCGCTTGGGAATTTGCGCCCGAAGACGAGTTCGGCTTCGCTGATTTAGCCCGTGACTATTTCAGCGAAAAGGCGACCTTGACTGAGCAAGCGGCTGCGTTGTTGCGACTCTACGACGCACCCCATTACTTTCGACGTGCCGGAAAAGGTCGATTTCGTAAAGCCTCAGCTGAAATTTTGCAGCAAGCCTTAGCCGCGATTGAAAAGAAAAAACAAATCGCTCAGCAAATTACCGATTGGGCGACCACACTGGGTGCCGGCGAATGCCCCGAACCCATCCGTGAGCAGCTCTACAAAATTTTGTTCAGGCCTGACAAGAACGCGCCCGAATACAAAGCCGTAGTCGATGCGTCTCGCGCCACACAAACCGCACCGCTGGATTTACTGCAACGCGCTGGCGCTATCGCTTCACCCTACCAGTTCCATTGGCAGCGGTTTTTGTTCGACAATTTCCCCAAAGGCACCGGCTTCCCAGCCTTGGAAGCACCGCCAATCAAGGATGATTTGCCACTGGCCAGCGTGCAGGCTTATTCGATTGACGACTCGCAAACAACCGAAATTGATGACGCACTCTCGGTACAAGGTTTGGGCACTGGCACTGTGGTGCTGGGCATCCACATCGCGGCACCAGCATTAGCCTTTGAACCTGGCAGTGCCATTGACCAGTTAGGCCGCACACGGCTCTCCACGGTCTATATGCCGGGTTACAAAGTCACCATGCTGCCCGATTCCGTGGTGCAGAATTACACGCTGGCCGAGGGCCGCGATTGCCCCGCTGTGTCGCTTTATGTGACGATGGACGAGGCCACGCTCACCATCCAGTCCACAGAAACCAAGCTGGAGCGCGTGTCCATTGCGGCCAACCTCCGGCATGACCAACTCGACGCTATCGTTACCGAGGTGTGGTTGGAAGACACCAGCTACGTTCACGACGATATTGAGCATCAAAACACAGCCTTACGCTTACCAATTGGTCGTGAGACACTGTCATTTTTGTGGCGATTAGCGCGAAATTTGAAGGCTGGGCGTGAAGTGGTACGTGGCAAACCGGAGAACTTCAATCGCCCCGATTACAACTTTCGCTTGCTGCGCGAAGACCCCAGCCTAGACGGTACCGAGCCGATAGGTAACGAAACCGTGCAAATCACCGTGCGCCGCAGGGGTGCACCACTGGACTTGATCGTCGCTGAGGCCATGATCCTAGCTAACAGCACCTGGGGCAACTGGCTGGCCGAGCACGGTGTACCTGGCATTTACCGCAGCCAAGCGTCCATGGCTCCCGGCGTGAAAGTGCGTATGGGCACCAAGGCCTTGCCGCATGCCGGTATTGGTGTGAAAAGCTACGCATGGTGTACCTCCCCATTGCGCCGTTACACCGATTTGGTCAACCAGTGGCAAATCATCGCCTGCGCCAAACACGGCAAGACGGCGGCACTGGCCGCGCCGTTCAAGCCGAAAGATGTGGCGCTATTCGCCATCATCTCGGGCTTTGATGCCGCCTACAGTGCCTACAACAGCTACCAAAATGGCATGGAGCGCTTCTGGACGCTTAAGTACGTGCAACAACAAGGCATTACCGAGCTGACCGGCACATTGTTTAAAGAGGGCTTGGTACGCGCTGATGACATCCCACTGGTGTTGCCCGTGATGGGTGCAGGCGACGCACCGCGCAACGCCCACCTGCGCGTCAAACTCGGTGAGGTGGACGAAATCACACTTGACATCGGTGGCACCGTGATCGAGCGACTGGACATCGAGGACCACACTGGCGACTCCGACGCAGACTCAGCAGCAGAAGAATCGTCTGAAGATGACGATGATGGCGACAACGGTATGCCATTAACCATTGCCGTGGATATGGGAGATGGTGACAGCACCGAAGACAATACCGTACTTACTGACGGCGCACCGGAGTCCGTGACACCGTGAACTGGCGGAAGCTTCGTACTTTGAGCACCTTGCAGTGGGCTTTGGGTGCTTCAGTTGCCGCACATGCCGTGCTTCTGACGGTACGGTTTGTCGACCCAGAGAGCTTCAATCGGGTGTTTGAGGACACACCATTAGAGGTTATTTTAGTTAATGCCAAAGGTAATGAGCGCCCTGAAAAGGCTCAGGCTATTGCCCAGGCCAATCTAGCGGGTGGTGGCGAACTCGACATGGGGCGTGCGACCTCACCGCTCCCTCCCTCTGCGTTGATTGCTGAGGGCGATTCGGCTGAAGATACACAGCGCCAAGTCGAAGCCCTGCAAGAGCAGCAAACTCTGCTACTGGCCAAAATCCGCAACCAGTTGGCCGCATTGCCACCAAAAGAGACCAAGCCGGCCCAAACTGCACAACAAATCGCACGGGACGAACGCCGCCGCCAGCTGACCAAGCTGCTGGCCGAGATAGAGCGTCGTATTAATGAAGAAAATGCCCGCCCCAAGAAGCGCTACATCAGCCCGGCTACGCAAGAAAAAGCCTATGCGGTGTATTACGACAATATGCGTCGCAAAATTGAAGACCGAGGTACTGAGAACTTTCCTCAAATTGCCGGGAATAAGCTTTATGGCAATCTAACGATGACCCTAACCGTTAACCATGACGGACGGGTATTGGACGCCCAGATTGTGCAATCGTCTGGCAATACGGCACTCGATCGCCGCGCCCAAGCCATTGCCAAAGGGGCTGGGCCATTTAGTGCTTTCAACACTGAAATGCGGCAACAGGCTGATCAACTGGTACTGGTGGCACAATTTCGCTTCACACGTGACGAAACGCTGGAAACCAAAGTCAGCCAGCGTCAACCTTAGAAACCGCCATGAATACATCCACGCTGGAAACTTCATTCGACCATTACTGCGTCTTTGGCAACCCAATTGCCCACAGCCGCTCCCCTTGGATTCACACTCGCTTTGCCGAGCTTACCGGCGAAGCTGTAGGCTACAGAAAGCGTCTTGCCCCGCTCGACGGCTTTGCCCAAGCTCTGAGTGACTTCCGCACAGAAGGCGGGCGTGGCTGCAACGTCACTGTTCCATTCAAACTGCAAGCTGTGGCGCTGGCGGACCAGATCAGCACGCGAGCCACTCTGGCCGGTGCTTGCAATGTGCTGCATTTTGTGGATGGCCAGATCCACGCTGACAACAGCGATGGCATAGGCTTAGTTCGTGACATCACCCTCAACGCTGGATTTGACTTGAGGGGCCGCGATATTTTGCTTATTGGTGCTGGGGGTGCTGCGGCTGGCGTCCTAGGGCCGTTGCTGGAATGCCATCCTCGCCGTGTCGTCGTTGCCAACCGTACGCTGAGTAAGGCACAGGCACTAGTAGGTAACCATGCCACCTTGGCCCTACATCAAAAAGTAGAACTGCATGCGCATACGCTACAAGCATCGGGTACTAATTTTGATCTTGTGATTAACGGTACAGCCAGCAGTCTTAGTGGTGGTGGAATTCCCGTACCATCCTCTTGCCTACGACCGGGCAGCCTTGCGTATGACCTGATGTACGGCCCCGCAAGCCAGGGCTTCTTGATCTGGGCTGCTGAGCATGGCGCACAGGGTCGCGACGGATTGGGTATGCTGGTTGAGCAGGCCGGTGAAGCATTTGAAATTTGGCGCGGCATTCGACCGCCAACTGCAAAAGTACTGGTTGAACTACAAGTACTGCTAGCAGCTGCTTAAACATCAACACAAGTTAGCGATGAAAGTAGTCTCTCGTTGGAGTGACCTGGTGCGCTGGGCTGTACTGGTGATTACCGCCTTTTTGGTGTTGCAACTCTACTTTGTAGGCCGTATCGCCTTGATGGCTTGGGCTGATCCGAAATCTTCCAGCTTTGAGCGATCAGAGGCATGGCGCTTAGTCACAGAAACTGGCAGCTTGCGCTGGCGTCAGCAGTGGGTTCCCTATGCACAACTGTCGGACCATTTGAAACACGCCGTGATAGCCTCTGAAGATGGTGCCTTCGTGAACCATGACGGTGTGGAGTGGGAAGCTATGGAGAAAGCGTGGCAAAAGAACGCCAAGGCGGAAGAAAAGGCACAAAGTCAGGCACAAAAATTAGTACAAAAGCTAGCACTAAAATCCGTGATCACCAGTAAATCAGCACAACTAACGCTCCAGAATAAGCTGCCAAAGCCACCCAAAATCGTAGGTGGCTCAACCATCACTCAGCAACTGGCGAAAAATTTATTCCTCTCTGGCGAGCGAACTTTGCTTCGCAAAGGCCAGGAATTTGTACTGACATTGCTGCTTGAAGCGTTGCTGGACAAACGCCGTATCTTAGAGCTGTACCTGAACCATGTGGAGTGGGGAGAGGGCGTGTTCGGCGCAGAAGCGGCCTCACAACACTATTACCGCAAAAGCGCTATACAGCTGAGCGCCTTTGAGGCGGCCCGGCTCGCGGTGATGCTGCCAAGGCCGCGGTATTTTGAGAAACTGCCCAACTCTGGCTATCTCAGTAGTCGGGCTCAAACGATAGTGGCACGGATGCGAGACGCTGAGTTGCCGTAAAACTACTACAGCTCAGATTTAATAATTTAACGGCGACGGTCGCGCTCGTCTTCTGGCCACAAACTGGGTAGACTGGTTTTGGCGTAGATAGCAAATGAGGTAATAGCAAACATGGTTTTATTTCCTTGACCTTACTACAACGCTGACCGCCTGATGCCGGTTGACAATCCAGATCAGTATCATCGTAACTATGCTCGCCCGCACAGCCAACCTAGACTTGTTAAAGCTAGTAATTGAAGAACTGAAATGAGAATTCTTGGTATTGATCCTGGCTTGGGAACCACAGGTTTTGGAGTAATTGATGCACAAGGTCAGGCATTAAGTTACGTCGCAAGCGGCACCATCAAAACAACGCATCTAGAGCTAGGTAACTTGCCAGCACGCCTTAAAGTATTGTTTGATGGCATTCATGAAGTCATTGCACGTTACCAACCCGAGGTGGCTGCAGTGGAGATCGTATTTGTGAATGTGAATCCGCAGTCCACGTTATTACTGGGACAAGCCCGTGGAGCTTGCCTCACTGCGCTGGTAACACGCGATTTGCCTGTATCCGAATACACCGCGTTACAGATGAAAAAAGCCGTGGTGGGTTATGGGCGAGCTGCCAAGACGCAGGTACAAGATATGGTGCAACGCCTACTTAAGCTTCCTGGCCTTCCTGGTACAGATGCAGCAGACGCTTTGGGTTTAGCTATTACCCACGCCCATGCAGGGCAAGCGATGGCAAGGTTAGCGGCGGCGAGTGGGTCATTGCGACGGGCGAGTGGGATGTACAAAGATGGACGAAGCCACTAAAGCAGGGCTTGTAACATGGCAATTCTTAAGGAAGCTCTGCATAACTCCGGCACCTGTGTGCTTGCAGTAAGCCCGGCCTGAGAAAATACAGCCCATGAAACAAGCCAACTTGAAGCTCAATC
>JAYUED010000060.1:0-5916 GCA_043739385.1 Betaproteobacteria bacterium
CGTGGCATTGAAGGCCTGCACGTTAATCACCATGACGTTGATGCCCGCGTCACTGGAAAAGCTCTCCAAATTGTGCAACTGCTTGGAGTTGTAGATGAAAAACCGGACGCGCTTTTTGTAGTCGTCCAGAAAGTGCTCTGCCGTGATTTCCAGCGACTTGTGCACGCCTTCACGAATGGCAATGCTCGGCACCACCACAATGAACTTACTCCATCCAAAACGGGCGTTCAGCTCGAACATGCTCTTGACGTAGCAATACGTCTTGCCCGTGCCGGTCTCCATTTCCACGTCCAGATTGATGTCGCACACCTTGGTTTTGACCAGTGCGGCGGACAGGGGCAGGTTTTGCCTGCGCTGAACGGCATGGATGTTTTCCAACATCTGGCCGGGGGTCAAAGCCAGATCAGCATTTTTGAAACCAGCTGACTCCAACGGCGTCACCACCTGGCCACCAGCATCCACCGCGCGGCCTGGGTCCATGCGGTAATTCAGGCCCTCGCGCTTGGGTTGCCCGGCAAAGCAATCCGCCACGGCTTCAACGGCATTGGTCTGGTAGCCCTGTTTTTTGAATTTCAGCTTCATTGAGCAACCCCGTTATCGTGGCGCACCTGGGCAGCCAACTCAATTTCAATGTCTTCCACGCTGGGCAGTTGCGACTGCACCGATAGCGGAATGTCCTTGCCAATGAACGAACTCACGCCCATCGGCTTATTGATGTCACGCAAGGCGTATTCCACATCCAGCTTGTCTTTGTCTTTGCACAAAATCAGGCCAATGGTGGGCTGGTCATCCGGGGTGCGCAATTGGTCGTCCACCGCTGACAGGTAGAAATTGAGCTTGCCGATGTATTCCGGTTTGAACTCTCCGGCTTTCAACTCAATCACCACGTAGCATTTGAGACGTGTGTGATAGAAAAGCAAGTCCAAAAAGTAATCCTTGCCATTCACCGCCAGCGGATATTGCCGCCCCAAGAATGCAAAACCCTTGCCCAGTTCCAGCAAGAAACGGGTGATTTGCGCCACCAACTGGTTTTCAATATCGCGCTCGACCGCCTGTGGCGTTAGTGTCAAAAAGTCGAAAACATACGGGTCTTTCAGGCTTTGCTGCACCAACTCCGACTGCGGCGCGGGCAGTGTTTTGGTGAAGTTGCCAATGGCTTTGCCTGCGCGCTCATGAAAACGCTGCTCAATCTGCCACTCCAACACGGATCGGCTCCAACCATTTTCGATGCAGTTTTGGGCATACAGCAAGGCCGTGTCCACGGTCTTCACCTTGGTCAACAGGATGCGAACGTGGCCCCAGGGCATTTGTCCCACAGGCTGTGGGACAAATTCAAACTGCGGGCTGAAAAACGTAACCATCTGGCGCATGGCAAACAGGCTTGAACGTGAAAAGCCCTTCATTTGAGGATAGGTTGCGTGCAAGTCACTTGCCATTTGCTCCACGACTGCCGCCCCCCAACCCTGCTCGCTTTGCCACAGCAACAACCTGCGCCCGATATCCCAATACAAGGCCAACATTTCGCTATTGACCGCAAACACCGCCCGCACTTGGGCCGATTGAATGCGCAGCTTGATATCGGCCAGGGCTTGCCGATAGTCGTCATGTCTGGTGATTTCGCTCATGGTCGCTGCCTTAAATCGTTTTGACTTCGGTGCCGGGGCTCATCAGCTTGAAGATTTGTTCGACGTTAATCTTGACGCTGTCGCTGGCAAAGCCTGCATCGCGGAACACCGCGCGCAGTGGCTCCCGCTTGGCCAGCAGCTTGACGAATTCCTCGCTGACGCCCTCTTCAAAGCACGCGGCCAGCGCGTTGCCATCGACAAAGTACACGGTCTTGTCTGCAATGGTTTCCTGCGTGATGGGCAACGCCAAGTCAACGCCCCAGTCCAGCAGCACCTGAAACAACAGGTCTTCGGGCGTACGGTCTTCGCGGATGTTGTTGATCTGATCAGACAGCAGGTCTTGCGACACGGCATCGGGGGTGTAGAACACCTCCTTCATGTTGGAGCTGTCGATTTTGAGGACGCGGAAACCTATATCAATATCCTGAGTCCGCCCTTCATCCTGAATTGCTTTTTTTAAACTTGCCCCGACTCGCCTAATCCGCTCTTTCCCGATCTCACAAATCGTATTAAGTCCCACAGACTTTGCTGCTTTGCCAGACTCAGTATTTGGATCAACATCGCTCGGGATTTGAATCGCAATGTAACGGGCGCCAGGTACCTGTGAAAGCACGGCCTCGCATGTAGTCGCACTACCCGCAAAAAAGTCCAGAACAATGTCACCATCACTAACAAACCAACTTAGAAAATCGCCAATCATTTTTACGGGCTTGGGGTTATCAAACACAGAGGCACCCAATACAGAAGCTAGGTATGCAGTTTGCTCACTGACCATCCCGTACGGTGGCAAAAATGTGGATGGCGTAATTTTTGAACGCTCTTTCAAGCACTTCAGTTTTCCGGTAGAACTAAAGTAAAACTCAACGACTTTTTGTCCTTTAGTGTCAATAACAGCTTTACCCTCAAAGTACGCCTTCATCTGGTCTTTTTGAGTCCATCCAGCAGACAATGTCACTGGTTCAAGTGTTTTCCCATTTTGAGCTATCAATTGACCTTCTATGACAGTAACTTTTTCAGATTCACCAAATGTTCCAGTCAGCACTGTTCCATCGACCGCTTCAAAGCGAACACCAGCCGGGAACGTGAATGTGCTCGCAGGATTGGCCCTTGATATTTTTTTAAGTGCGCCTGCGTCAATTTGACCTTCACCACCAGATATGTTTGTGTGAACACCTGAATTTCTTGCATATAAAAGTACGTACTCATGGTACTTCTTGAATAGACCTTGCTGCTGTGAGTGCTGCTTATTCCAGATCAAGGTACAGATAAAGTTTTTTGGCCCGAAAATCTCGTCGCAAATTTTCTTCAGGCCAGATGCCTCTGAGTCGTCTATTGAAATAAAGATAACACCGTCATCACTCAACAAATTGCGAGATAGTTTGAGCCGCGAGTAGATCATGCTCAGCCATGCTGAATGAAACCTCCCGTTGACCTCAGTGTTTGCCACTAGCCTATTTCCTACGGCATCCTCTTGGGTTGATTGAAATTTATAGCTTTCACTATTAACCGCAAAATCGTCTTCATAAATAAAATCATTGCCCGTGTTGTAAGGCGGGTCGATGTAAATCATCTTGACCTTGTTAAGGTAGGTCTCTTGTAGCAATTTCAGCGCATCGAGGTTGTCACCCTCAATGAACAGGTTCTTCGTGGTGTCAAAGTCCACGCTCTCCGCGCGGCAGGGGCGCAGCGTCTTGGCAATGGGTGCATTCGCGGTCAGCAACGCCTCCCGCTTGCCGGGCCAATTGAGTTGGTAACGCTCTTGCGGGCCTTCCACGATGGATGTGGAAAGCTCTTGGCGCAACTGGTCAAAGTCGATGCTGCGTTTCACCACGCCATCAGTACCACGGGCTTCGGCCACACAGTTCGGGAAAAGCTGGGCCAGCTTGTCGATGTTGGCCTGTGTCAGGTCGGGGCTGTGCATTTTTAGTTTATTCATGGCCAAATTGGCTTGTAGCCCCCGCAGAATATGCGTAAGAAGCTATTAAATTTATAGCAATTGCTAATATTGGTTTTCTTCATGAGGCCAGCGCGTGAAGCTCGGTGCGAATGGTACGCAACTGGGCGTTGATTTCGACTTTGCGGTTGAACTGTTTTTCTTGGGCAAGGCGGGATTCCAGCTTGGCCGCTGCCGCCTGCTTGGCGCACAAGATCGACAGCCGATCAAGTTGGTCGCGTAAAGACTCGCCAGGGCGGGCCGGAACGGCAAGGTGTTGGCGCAAAAGCTGCTCGTACAGGCCCTGCAAATCCAGCGCCACTGGCAAGCCGGGGCGCGGTGAATCATCTTTTTGCCACGGTGCGGCGTGGTAATCACCCACGACCCATTGGCCGCTGGCCGCGTCACTGGGGCGTTTGTAGGCCGCAATGGGCTGGCTGTGACCTTCAAACCGCAGGACAAACAGAATGGGGAAAGGGATGGCCTTGTCGATGCACCGAAGCACAGCATGATTGACATCCGGCAGCTTCAAGGCAATTTCGAACACCTCAATCTCGGGCACGTCCGGCTTGGCGGGCAGGTTGATGGTCTCCGGGGCCAGTTTGTGGGCCCATGTGATGCTCTCGACCTGCTCCACAAACAGCGTACGCAAGGCGGCCATGGGCTTGGCGTGCGCGTAAATTTTGGCTTTGGCCACGGGCCGGGCCACTGCGGCCTGCGATGGCCAGGCGAACAACGCAACCGGCACAGTGACCAAAGTCGCCGTCATGGGGCCTGAATCACCAAAAAGCTGACCAGTTCGAAGTCTTCAATGCCGGTCAGATTCTGGGTCAACGCACTGGTTTTGCCCGGCGAAAACAGGCTGTCCACCTCCTGCTCTTGCTGGCGCTCAATCATGGAGTGGATGGCCTGATCCAGCAATGAGGAGTACACCTTCATATTGCGGCCATCGTCAGTGGCTTTGTTGAAGGGCTCAAACACGGCGGGCACCGGGTTAACCCGTCCTTTGCACGCCGCACGGGCCAGGTCCAACAGGCTCTTGACTTCGGTGTGGTCGGCAATCATGGTGCCGTCCATGCCGATATAGACAAGGTAGTACGGGTGCAGCCGGTTTTTTTGATGGATGGGTAATGACGAAGCGCCCGCCGTCCCACTCAAAACACGGTTACGCAGCGTAAAAATCACGCCGGGCAACAGGCCCTTTTCCACATTGGCGGGCACCACGGCATGCAAGCCATTGGGCAGGCGGGACAGGTCGCCATTGGCTTTGACGTAGTTCAGCAGGTCCATGCGGAAGTCGTTAAGCCCCAAGTCGGTGATGGACACCCCGGTTTTGAGGTCTTCCATTTCGATGACTTCTTCTTGCAGGCGGCGCAATTGCTCCTTGCGGTAGGCCACGTCATTGGACTGGGCAGACAAGACGTTGTCATCGCCCGTGGCGGTCACGTCGGCAATCATCATGCGACTTTCAACCCGCTCTTTCAGGCGGATGTACTCGTCCAGGCTGATATCGGGCCAGTAGTTGACCAACTGGATGCGCGCATTGGGTGAGCCAATGCGGTCCACCCGACCAAAGCGCTGGATGATGCGCACGGGGTTCCAGTGGATGTCGTAATTGATGACGGTGTCGCAGTCCTGCAAGTTCTGACCTTCGGAGATGCAGTCAGTGCCGATCAACACGTCAATCTCACCCGGTTCATGGGGCATGGTCAACGCCTTTTCTTTGGCGCGCGGCGCAAAGAGCGTGAGCATGGTCTGGAAATCCACGCCTTGGCGTGGGTTGGCCGCCAAACGGAGTGTGGTCTTGGGCTCAGACGAACCGGTGACTTTGCCGGTGTGGATGCCGTGCTTCTGGAACAAGCCCGCCGCCAGGTTCTCATATAGATAGTGGGCGGTGTCGGCAAAGGCGGTGAATATCAGCAGCTTGCGGTTGCCGGGATTGATGGGGTTGGCCAGCTTGTGCTCAATTTGGGCTTTGAGGTGTTGGAGCTTGGCGTCCTCTGCGGGGGTGATTTTGGCCATCTCGGCCAAAAGCGCCTCAATCACGTCCAGGTCGGCGCTGAGGTCGTATTCCCAAGATGGCAAGTCCATGTCACCCAGGTCAATCTGCACCTTGCCGCCCGTGCTGTTCTCGCCCGTGTCATCAAAATCTGGCAGCGTCTCATCATCAAAATCAGCGTCTTCAAACGCGGATGCCTGGTCGGTGAAGCTGACCGCCCGGCCCGACTTCTTGAACGCGGTGATCTTGTCCAGCGCGTTTTGGTGGTTGGTTTGCAGGCTCTGCAAGGTGAGCCGGAATGACGCGACTGAACTTTCCAGGCGTTTGAGCAAGTTGACGGTCATCAACGCCTGCAAGCT
>JAYUED010000061.1:0-1933 GCA_043739385.1 Betaproteobacteria bacterium
AAAAATGGGTGGACGCGGAAGTGGGCGGCGCAGCAGCTACAGCGGCAAACCAGAGACCAATGATTCCACGCCGCTGGACATCCGCAAGATCACGCGCAAGGGCTTGCTGGTGCAGGGAACTAGCTTTAGCTGGCAGTGGACGGTGAACGACCGTCAGGTGGCGGGCATCAGCATCCGCGTGGATTGGCAAAGCCTGGTGCTGTCTTACCGCATGAAAAGCACCGGCGAAGTAGTCGAGCAACGGATACAAACACAAACCTCACCCTGCCACCTGGGCGGCCAGCGCCACTGGTTCACCTGCCCCCAGTGCAGCAAGCGGGTGGTGGTGCTCTACGCGCCGGGTCGGTACTTTGCCTGTCGTCACTGTGGCGGTCTGGCCTATGCCACGCAAAAAGAAGGCGCTGGCGACCGGGCATCCAGCAAAGCCGACAAGCTGCGCAAACGCCTGGGCTGGCAGGCGGGCATCTTGAATGGCAACGGTAGCAAACCCAAAGGCATGCACTGGACGACCTACCAGCGGCTCAAAAGCCGCCACGATGCTTTGGTGCAAGTCAGCTTGCATGACATTGGCCGCAAGCTGGGTTTCCTGCACAAGTTGCTGGAGGGGTAAATCTGTTTCGCAAAATGCTGGTGTACGCTCTACCGCAATAATGAATTCAGGGGAACCAGATGAGCAGCGCGCCAAACTCGGGACAAAAAAAAGGCAAATTGAGCGATGTTGACTTCGCCAAAGCGTTGGTGAGGATGGAAGACGAAGTTAGAAAAACCAACGTCCGTGAGTTCATGGCTAATTCGGTCATGTCAGATCGTCAATGGTCGATATTCATTGAGCTGAAGCGAGAGCTTGCAACCCGTGGACTGACAATACTGGCCGGTGTGCCGTTGACAGCAATTATTGATCCAATACTTCATCCGATGCCAGACGCGCTTTGGCGCAGTTCGGTCCTTTTTGCAGTTGTAACAATGGCGCCACG
Source organism: Betaproteobacteria bacterium (assembly GCA_043739385.1). Lineage (GTDB taxonomy): Bacteria > Pseudomonadota > Gammaproteobacteria > Burkholderiales > Burkholderiaceae_C > Defluviibacillus. The sequence goes on from JAYUED010000061.1 coordinate 975, forward strand.
CGGCGCGGTACGCCTGTTGGTCTTGGACACTGCTAGCGACGCGATGCATCGTTGCTTGGACAGACTTGAAGTTCCACATATCGCATACAACGCACTATTGAACGATGGAGACTTTGCCAAAATAATTCTGGACGAAATTGATTTCCAGTTTCAATCGTCTGCGTCAGCAAAATCCCTCATAAATCCCTCTGAAAATGATGTGGGAGAGTCGTTGCGCAATGGCGTTCGGATCATCGAATACGAACGGTTGTTCGTCGATGAACCCGCAAAGCAGGAGATGCATCGCCATTTTGAAAGTAAGAGCATGAAGCTTTTACACGAAGTCGCACTTCACAGAATTTGCGTCAGTAATTTGATCGGCAGCCTGCTCACATCTGACGAAGATCAGATTCGCATGACCTCATCAGTAGATATTCTGGTGCATGCACCACCGCCACTGAGCCAACCGCTTTTGGCAGTTGAGTTCGATGGACCGCACCATGACGATCCGAAACAGCAACGGAAGGACCGTCTGAAAGACGCTGTTCTTGCGCACTATGGCATTCCACTAATTCGCATCTCACATGCCGACGCAGCCTTTGGCAATCTTCTCAGGTATGGAAAGACTGATTGGCACCGGCTGTACGTTCAGGGGTTGACCAAGTTGGTCAGCACACTGGTTTGGCAAACGCAATTTGAAACTAATTTTGCTATTGATGCAGACAAGGCCGATAAGGCTCTCCACACTCTGGAGGATCATCTTGCAGCGTCCCTATTCGGCAAGCCTTATGTCGAGTTGAGTGACGATCAACAACGGCGGGTGGATGATTCAACTTTCGGCTCAAAGGAAGAGGAAGAATGTAGGTGGGAAAACTTCTGCTACAACGGTCACCGAGACATGGTCATGGATAGAGCGAAGGAAGAAACTGAGTGGCCCAAGGAACTCCTTCAATACTCTTCATGCCCAGCGATATATGGTG